>JADGEQ010000043.1 GCA_016744295.1 Desulfobacteraceae bacterium
GGGGCATAAGATCTGCGTAAAGGATGATAAAAAATACAAGGATCAGGGTCATCAGATCCAGCATGGTCCAAAGACTTAAATCTTCGGCTTCAAATCCTTCCTCAATTTTTTGTCTCTGGAGACCAAGCCGCTTTCGCTCAGACATCTCCAGTTCTGATTTTAGATGTTCAACAAGAACGTCCTTCCCCATTTTATCCCCTGATGTACTGCTTTTTCATTGAAAATTTTAAAGAGGGTTGGCCTTTTGATAAATCAACTAATTTTGCTGTAAATGCAGGATCTTCCTGACTAACCTCCCCTATGCAATACCGAAGCCTGTATCCGATCAATTTGGAATTGATGCTGTCGGAGATATCCAGAACGCCTTCAATAATCAAAGCCAGTTCAATGGCATCCTGCTTGGTCTTTTCAGCCAGTTTCTTGCCCAGGGGCAGGCATAGTAAATTGGCATACAACAACCCGTAAAAGGTTGTTAAAAGGGCGGTTGCCACTCCTTTCCCGATGAGTTCGGGAGAGCCCATGTTGTTGAGCACATTGATCAGGCCGATGATGGTTCCTACAAATCCGAAAACCGGCATGAGTTTTATCATGGTGTTGATCAGATCTGCCTGGGAGCGCCTGGCACCCAGGAAATTATCATATCGCCGTTCAAGGGTTTTGAAAATCGTATGCCGGTCATAGCCGTCCACCACCATCTCAATACCCATTTTTAAAAATTTGTTTTCAATTTGCCTGGATTCTTCATCCAGTTCAATGATGCTTTTGGTTCTTCTGATAACGGAAAGGGCTTCGATCTTATTTATCAGCTCATTCAGATCTTTTTTGTCCTTTGAAAAAGCCTGGCCCATGCTGGTCAAAAGATCGGAAAACAATTGGGTCGGATAGGAGATCATGCAGCACACAAGGGTTCCCGTAAGAACGATCAGGTTGCTTCGAATATTTGCGGATATTGAAGACAGTTCTGATACGGTTCCGGACAAAATGATGAAGATTATAATTCCGGAAACCGGTAATATTTTTTGGATCATTGTGTTCTCCTTACATTATTGATCTTAGCATACTATTGGCTTACGCTTGGATAAGATAAGCAGGATGTATGCCACTGCCCTGGTTGTAGGTTGATCTAAAAAAATCAGCCGGTTAGGAGCGCTGATATTAAAGTAGAAAACAGGTGGTGGTGACAAAAGGCAGAAAATTCCCTTTTACCGGGTTAATTTTACCGGGTATAGCTGGGTTTGTTTTTGGGCTGTGTTGGGCAGGCGTATAAAGCGTCAACGCGGTGGCATAAATTTTGGCGGGGGGGCATCCAGGGATGAAAGGGCTAATATTAGCAGATCTGATTTGAATACGGGGGGGATGATGGCTCTGTTTTCAGATAGAAAGGCAAGGGCTTTTACAGCAGATTTTTTTGCCCCGGATTCTTGCCCTGCTTCCAAAAGCACATAGGTGGCGGCTGCCCTGATCAGGGCCTGGAAAAGTTTTTTTTCGCTTCCTTTCGCCTGGAACCAGAAGGGCTCCAGCCATTCATGGCATTCAAAAAAAAGGGACTGATCCCAGAGCAGACAGGCAGTGGTAAATATATCCGGGGCAGACTTCAGCTGGCTCAAAATATTCTGATATCGGGCCAACCGGTTATCGATATAATCAATATGCCAGGGTGCGAGCTTTTTTTGCTTCAGAGTCAGGACGATTTCATCCACCGGGCCCCGGTGCTTTGCATGGATGGCCGAAAGAAAACTTGCTGACAGCCGGTTGCGGACATCACGGCACAGCCTGTTCTCAAAGGGAGAAAAGACCATTATAAATGGATTTCCCAGCACCGGTGTATTTTTTTTTTTTTTTTCAGATAATCTTCGGGAATACTTGTGTCTGTTATCTCGGTAATATCTGTTGCATTTAAGCGATGGGGCTCCATATCAAAGTTCTGGTGGTTGGTGGAAAAAAAGAGGGTTCCTCCGGGCCGCATGAGTTCAAACACCCCATTGAGCAGAGCAGGGTATTCCCTGGCAACGTCAAAATGTTTATCCGTCACCTTTGTGGTGGAGTAGGAGGGCGGATCAACCACAGCCAGGTCAAAGGATAGGTTTCGCCATCTGGCCTTGGCCAAAAAATCAAGGGTGTCTTCCTGAACCAGTGTGTGCCGGGGATCGGTCAGTTTGTTGAGGGCAAGATTCTCTTTTGCCCAGTTGATGGCTGTTTCAGAGCGATCCACGGACAGGGTGGAGCGGGCACCGCCCCTGGCTGCATAACAGGTAAAGGCCCCGGTATAGCAATAAAGGTTGAGAAAATCCTTGCCCTTGACCATTTTGCCGACACGCGCCCTTGTATTTCTATGGTCGGAAAACAGGCCGGTATCCACATAATCACTGGGATTGATATAAAATTGCAGTTCCCTTTCCCACATGGGGATTTTCAAGTTGGTATTATTGAGACGCTTATACCGGGTTCCCTCTTTAATTCCGGATTTTCGGATCTTGAGATGCAGTTTTTCAGTTGGGACATTTAAGGCATTTGCCACGGCGGTTCCCATGAGGGGCAGCCAATCTGCTGTGGATTGTTTTCGGCTGTACTCGCCAATGACAAGGTGGCCGCCATACCAATCTACCACTGCCCTGATATCAGGGATATCCCAGTCATAGAGCCGGAAAACCTCCAGGTTTTGTTTGGCATAGCGCTTGCGCAAATGCTGGTATCTTTTTTTGACCTTGTTGGCCAGCATTTCTGCCTGCATCTGGACTTTTCTTTTGTGAGTTTCAGTTGTTTCCATTTGTCGTTTTATACACTAGGCAGCCAGGCATGGCAAGGTGGCAGGGTGAGCCTAACCCTATGGTTGAAAACCAAAGAAATCAAATGGTGGAGAAATCATACCGCCTGAAGCGGGATACAGATACCGCGTCAAATATAACCATTGCATGAAATTATATTTTGCTGCCCCCCAATCATAGAAGACCTTTTTATCGATTGCTGCAAACTCAAAACCGTTGATTTTAATAGACAGCCTCCTCACGGAATTCCTTTTTTCTTTTTCATTTTAATATACCAATCTTTATCGCCATAAAGTCTATCTGAACAATCAGGGCATATACCATGGCTGAATTCTGCATTTGAATGTTTTTGTACATAGGCTTCGATCTGATTCCAGTATCCATTGTCATCCCTTATCTTTTTACAGGATGAACAAATCGGTACCAATCCACTCAAGGTTTTTACACTTTCAAGCGCTTTTTGAAGATTTTTGATCAGTAGTTCACGTTCTTTTTCTGCCAATTTCCGTTCTGTGATATCTCTTGCAATGCCTTGGGTCCCCAGAAACGTATCCTGGGAGGGCGTCATGGAAGAGTAGATCCCTTCTGCCGAAACACTGAAAATTTCAAACGTAACATTTTGTTGCTCTTTTGTTAAGAATCTCACTTCAAATGATTCTGTTTTTCTATCCCTTGTTCGTCGTTCATTTAGCTTGTCTTTGGCTTTTTCTTTGTCCTCGTGATAAACCAAATCAATCACAGAGGTTTCTAATAATTTTTCAGGCTGATACCCATATTGCTTCACTGAATCACTGATAAACGTGATCCTGCCATCTGCGTCTAATCGATAAATAATATCCGGAACCGTCTTTATAATTGCATCAAGCCTTTTTTCCGATGCGGATAGTTTTTTTTCCGCCTGTTTTCGTACGATGACTTCTGTTTGGAGATCGGCTGTACGCTCCTCAACAAGCGATTCTAAATGATTCCGGTATTGTGCCAACTCTGATTCTTTATTTTTAAGTTCAGTAATATTCCGAATAGATTCAATGGCTCCCAGGAAACTTCCATTTTTATCATAAAATGGAGCGGCTATGGCCCAAACAAAGGCACCTTTGCCGTTGAATGATTTTTCTGCAAATGTTTCTGCAATAAGGCTGTTTTCATTCCGCGCAATAGAATCGTATAGTTTTAAATCAATATCTTTTTCTTCCACAAGATCAGCTAAGGTTGGTCTCAGTTCTTCATAGAAAGCCAGTGCATATGCAGTCTTGTCTTTGCCAAGAACCTCCTCTTTGCGAATGTTGGTTATTTCCTCAAGCGCCTTATTCCAGGCTATAACTTTTTTGTTTTGATCTATTACAAAAGTAGCATCAGGAAGAAATTCAATGATATTGCTGAGACGATCTTCACTGTTGCGAAACGCTTCCTCTATCTGTTTAAGCCTGGTAATGTCTCTTACTACCGTTATCTGAGCATCCTCTCCGTTGTATTTAATTCTACGTGAATGGGTGTTAACAAATGACGCTTTTTTATCTTTCCCAATATGAATATACTCGTTGGAAACTGTCTGGTCATCTTGGATGTTTTTTTTAACTTCGTCCAATTTGTCAGAAGGGTGAAGTTCCTGAATCGTCATTTTAAGTAGTTCTTCCCGGGAATAACCATATTTTTCAATAGCAGCCTGGTTACAATCAAGAAGTGTGTTTGGCTCACACTCTCTGAAAATAAAAACAGGATCTGGTAAATCATGGAACAATAGACTATGCCGTTTATAACTATCTTGCAGTCCATCCTCTGCATTCTTGTTGTCGGAAATAATTTGCTCTAACTCGTTTACTCGTTGTTTCAACTCCTCATATGTTTTTTTTGCCATATGGAATCTTCCTTATTGCAGAACGAATTCACTTTTGGAGCAACTATTTTGATATAATTCAAGTACGATTTGAATCAACAAATCATAAAGATACGTCTATTTTCAAGGTTGATTTGATTAAATTGTAGAATACAATAGAAAGGGATCCAACACAAATTGTTAATTAGGAAAAAACCAAAGAGAAAGTATTTTTAACACCCGCTATATTTGGTTACCGTCGTTTATTTGAAAAAGCAGGACTGACGAAAGCCATGTTGAAACAGGTACAAAGCTTGCGTTATGATGAACTAAACTCTCAAAAATGTTTTATAGATGACACAACCCGGTTTTATAGGAAAGCAAGATCAATAAATCGATTTGTTTCATTTTTTTGGAAAAGTGACGGTATTTACCAACCCTCCCAAAATGACGCAAATCAACCCTATTCCATACACAGGAACGATGGGCTCATCAAAAAATAGAATTAGATAAATTGCTGATAATACCGGCGTAATGAAAGTAAATGGGACCAAATAAGATGCTTGGGTTGATTTTAGTGCAACCAACCAAAATACATAAGAGAACCCATTGACAAGGATTCCATTTAATAAAACAGGTACTATTTCAGCCAGTGAAGGAATTGCAAATTTCGAATAATACAGCATGGATAAAAAGGAAGCGATACATGCTGCTATAAAATATATGATCGTCACCCCAAGCGGTTCTTTGTTGATGCCTTTGCTGAGTACTGAAAACAATGCAAAACAGAAGGATCCTGCGCCAACAAGAACAATTACGGATATGTTACTCGCATGAATGCTTTGAAAATCACCTTTTGTTAACACTATAATAACACCCGTGAATCCCAGCATGATTGCCATTATTTTTCTATGGGTTAAGCGTTCTTTTAAAATAAAAATTGAAAGTATAACAATGAGTATTGGCCAGGTATACTGAACAACCAAGACTTCCATGCCCATTGCCTGGGAATATCCCAGATAAAGAAATAAATAATAAATATATGTACCCAGTAACCCGAGGAAAAACAGGTAACACAAATCTTTAAAACCAAAGTGCTTGATTTCGCCGATGGTTCCTGAAAAAAATGCGGTTAAGCCTAAAACGATTACAGAAACCAGGCTTGACCAAAACAAAAATTGATGATTGTCTAAGGTTGTCTGTCCCATTTTAGAAACAACTGGGATGAGAGCCCACAATGCCACACAAGTAAGAACACAGATAGTCCCTTTTACTTTTCCATTCATGGTGTTATCAACGCTTCACATTGTAGTGGCGATTTCAGACTGCAGGGCATGCCGGAAACACACTTGGCGCAAACCTCTATATCATCCGACATATTGGGCTTGGCAGCAAATTTTTTCCGGTTTGCCTGTAACCGCCGGTTGCATCGATGGCGGTCTATACCTTTCAGCGTTACTGCTTGCACGGGACAATTATGCATGCATTTCAAGCAGTCGTGACCGGCTTTATTCAAACAAAGTTCATTTACAGTAACCAGGGGGTTATTTCCCATTTTTGCTTGTGTCACCAAGCTGCCCAGCCTCCCGGCACTTCCCAGGGGCGTTATCATTTGTGCATTCATTCCAAATCGGCCCAAACCGGATATGTGTGCGAGGTGCTTGTGTGACCATCTTGCCGTTAACGATTCAGGATCAAAATTATACGTGGCAGGTGTAAGCTCAGAACGATACCCATACCCTGCAAAATAGTCTTGTATGAATTCACTGATATCTTGAATAAGATTATTTGTGAATGAAAGAGATTGCCCCCATTCATTACTGGGGAATTTGCCTTCAATATTGCCATTGGCCAATTCGGGAGTAAAAGGAATGAAAAAAACAACAACCGTTCGGCAAGACCCTAAAAGGTCTTTGGGAAGATAATGGTTGCTGGCTGCAATTTTAGGTAAAATCGAGAATCGTTCATCGGCTTTCGCAGTTACCAGTATTGGGTCCCGCCACCACCTGGGAAGCTGTTTTTGTTTTATTCGTTTCTGACAAAACCCTGTAACAAGTTCTCGTAATGTATTGATTTCCATTTTGTCCCTCTTATTGTATTGGGCCATTTAATCCACTAGTGGATCAGTACTTCCTAGTGGAGGCATTTTTTTAAGTAATAGGATGATCGGTTTTTTGACATTTGACAAATGAATAGTTATTATGGAAGGCATAAATTATTTTTATGGATATGACTATGGATCTTACACCAGATATACTACGCACATTTACCGCCGCTGCTCAAACCCTTAATTTTACTTGTGCTGCCAGAAAAGTAAACCTTACCCAATCGGCAGTGAGCATGCAAATTCGCAAATTAGAAGAAAATTTAGGCAAAATCCTTTTCAAGCGCGTGACCCGTGGCGTGGAGTTAACAGGCGAGGGAGAATCACTTGTAAAATACGCCAATCGTCTTTTGCAGTTGCACAACGAGGCACTTGCTTCACTTACTGCACCCGATATGAATGGATTGATTCGATTGGGGGCTGCGGAAGACTATGCAGCATTGCATTTGCCCGGAATAATTAAACGATTTGCTAAAAAATATCCTTTTGTTCAGGTAGAGCTATATTGTGATCTTTCAAATGATCTTCTAAAAATGATGCAAGATGGCAAACTTGACCTTTGCTTGCGAAATACACAAAGCATAGAGACAGGCGGGAAATTCCTACGTAAAGAGCCCCTTATATGGATCGGTCCCAAAGATGCCGAACCCGAAAAACAATCTCCGATTCCTTTGGCAGTTTTTCATCATGGCTGTATATACCGGCAATGGGCAATGCAAGCTTTGAATAAACATAATATCCCCTACCGGATTGCATACTCAAGTCCAAGCATTTCAGGCGTTTTGGCAGCGGTTAAATCTGGACTTGCCGTTGCGCCGGTAGGCGCAAGTACACCGCTTTCCGATTTTCGTATTTTATCTGAAAATACGCTACCAGGACTACCCTCGGCCATGGTAAGTTTGTATCAATCGGACAGCCCTGAAAACTTGGCCCAAAAGCACCTGGTTCAATATATCACCGATGAATTTCGTGCCATACCCATAATTGCAGCCCGTCCTCACATCCTCGGTTAGCCCCGCTTTAATCTGGTGTCCTTTTAAAAAAGTTAACCAGATTATTTGATGTTGTCTGGATTTTATCCAAATCAAAATTTATATGCGATCAACCTGTGGCAGTGAGGGTGGGGTGTCGGGCATTTATAAAATCAGGATTGACATCCCTAGGCGGCAGTATTAAAACTGCTGCATCATTGAACTAAAAACGGAATTAAAAACGGATCGATATAGGAGGAGTGGAAAATGCTCAAAGATGGTGAAAAAGGAGTGATTCGTCAGCGGGGCAAGGAAAATATCACCTATGCCATTGCACCCCATCTGCCCTGCGGGGTGGTGAAGCCAATCCAGCTTCGGAAGCTGGCGGATGTGGCGGAAAAATATGAGGTGGCAGAACTAAAGATTACCAGTGCCGCCAGGATCGCCATCATTGGGATTCCCGAGGATGATGTGGATGGGGTATGGAAGGATCTGGATATGGATCCGGGATTTGCCACGGGGCTTTGTGTCCGGAGTATTAAGGTGTGTCCGGGAATTGAATATTGCCGGTTGGGCCTGCAGGACAGTCTGAAAATGGGGATGAAGCTGGATCATACCTACCACGGCATGGTTCTGCCCAGCAAGATGAAAATGGGGGTTTCCGGCTGCAAGGTCCAATGTGCTGAAAATTGTATCAAGGATATCTCCCTCTACGGCACCCAGAAGGGATGGACAGTTCAGATCGGGGGAAATGGGTCTGCAAGGCCCCGGCTTGCTGATATCCTGGTGGAGGACCTTTCCTTTGAAGCTGCTGAAGAAATGGTCGGGAAAGTGGTGGATTATTACCGGGAAAATTCAAAGCGGGAACGCGTGGGCAGAATGGTGGACAGGCTTGGCCTTGATACTATCAAAAAGGCCCTTCTTGGGTGAACCGGCCTGGGCGGTTTGAAATAGCCAGGGGCAGGGTGATAAAATCTTTGGACTCTGAAAAACTTATGGGGCTGGAATCATGATGGATTCCAGCCCCTGTTTTTTGGGGGGTGTCATGGGGTTATTCCCGGTGCAGATGGCCTGATTTTGGTTTCTCAGGAGGGCCGGTCCTCACTGGTGGGCACCCCTTCATAGGGGGTCCATTTGTTGGTGCTGTATGTATCTTCCCCCCTCATGTTTTTAAGGATTTCTATACTGGTTTTATAGCCTTTGTACATTCGGCACATGTCCATGGCCATGCCGCAGATCAGGGCAACAGCCTGGAGCAGGTTTATGTCGTTAAGGGAAAATTCCCAGGGGTTGGCAGCGTAAATACGAAGGGCGCCGATAATCTTGTTGTGGCTGATAATGGGAACCCCGAGCAGGGAGGCAATCCCTTCTTTTTTGGCTTCTTCCGGATATTCTATCCTGGGATCGTCCATGACATCATAAATGGCAACAGGAACAGCATCTTTTGCTTCCCGGATGGTCTGCATGAAATGAATAGGTCCCTTTTGAAGATAGTTTTTGCTTAGGCCTGAAGAGGCCACAAGCCCCAGTTCCCTTGTCTCTCTGTCCACCAGGAAGACAGAGCATCCCTTGGCATTAAATGCGGTTTTGACACTTTCTGCCGTGATCAGTGCAACCTCTTCCGGATCCTTGCACTGGGAAATGGCAGTGGTGAGTTTGATGATGGTGTCGTAGTACATGGCGTGCTCATCCATTTTGGCCTCCTAGGGTTATAATTGTTGTGAATTATAAAGTCGGCATTCTTGCGGGGACTTGTATCCCGGCAGGTGTGCCGTGTTCAAAATCCAGAGGATACGCACAAGAGGAAAGATGAAAACCAAGAAAAAATTAATTGAAGCTATTCAGATTGAAGCCGAATCTACTTTTGAAGAATAAGGTGTAATAAATATAATATATGCAATTGGTTTAGTCAAAGCCTTTTGAATTATTCTTGACAAAGGGAGGGGATTGGGTGATTTTTATAAAAACTCCCTATCAAATCAAGGAGGTGGCCATGGTTATACCCTTTGACAGACCAGATGACATAAAAATAGTCAGACAAGTGGACAGGCGAAAATTTTTAAAACAGATATCCCTGTGGTCTGCCGGTGCCCTTCTGATACCCCCGGTGTTTGATATCACCCCTGAAGCCCTGGCCGTTTCAACGGCAACCCCGGATATATGGGTGATCAAGGGTACTGATTATCCGAGTATGACCCGAAAAATAGTAGCATCGGCCGGCGGTATGGACAAGTTTGTCACCAGGGGAGATCGGGTGGTCATCAAACCCAACATTGGTTGGGACCGTAATGTGGCCCAGGGAGCCAATACCCATCCCTTGATAGTTTCCACCCTTGTAACCCTTGCCCTTGAGGTCGGTGCCGCTAAGGTGATGGTATTTGACCGGACCTGTAACGAAGAGCGGCGGTGCTACCAAAACAGCGGAATCAAGCCTGCCCTTGATCAGATGAAGGATCGGAGGGTGCACTGTACCCACGTGGATGACCGCAAATTTGTTACCATAACCATAAAGCAGGGCAGATCATTGAAAGAATGGTCCTTTTACAAGGATGCCCTGGAAGCGGATTGCTATATCAATGTCCCCGTGGCCAAGCATCACTCAAGTTCTGGTTTGAGTATGGGGCTTAAAAATGCCATGGGGGTGATCGGGGGATGGCGGGGTAAGATCCACTATAACCTGAGCGCCAAGATAGCCGATTTGAATCTGGTGATTCGCCCCTCTTTTACCCTGGTGGATGCAACCCGGGTAATCATAAGAAACGGTCCTTCCGGCGGCAGTCTTGAAGATGTCCAAAAATTGGATACCATGGTTCTGGGGGTGGACCCCATTGCAGTGGATGCCTATACCACAACCCTGTTTGGGCTCAAACCGGAAGATATTGGGTCCACGGTGGAAGGGTTTAAGCGGGGGCTTGGACAAATAGATCTTGACCGCTGTAATCTTAGGGTGATTTAGATTCAGTATAAGAGACATCTTTGGAAACAACTGCGCAGGGGTTTCCAGATCCTGGGTTTGATTGTCTTTCTGGTTCTTTTTCGCCTCACCGACTATACGGGTTCCGATACCATCCCCTATGCTGTGAACATTTTTTTTCGGATAGACCCCTTGGTGGGGGCCTGCGTGACCCTGGCGACAAGAACCTTTATCCATCTGCTCTGGCCCTGCCTGGTTATGGCAGCACTCACTCTCTTTTTCGGCCGATTTTTCTGCGGCTGGATCTGCCCTTTGGGAACCCTCATCGACATGGCGGGTCACGGATTTAAAACGGATCGAAAAGCAGGCGCTGTCTCCACCGTCAACCTGCGGTTTTTAAAATATGCTATTCTGGCTTTGGTGCTGTTTTCTTCTTTGTTTTCCATTCAACTATTAGGGTTTGTGGATCCTTTTGCCCTCCTGGTCCGGGGCATGGCCTTTGGGTTTGATCCGGTATTTAATTTTGTGGTCACAAGGGTTTTTGATGGGATTTATCTGTCAGGCCCGGCCTGGTTGTCAAATCTGACAGAACCTGTCTATCTAATCTTGAAATCCTTTATTCTGCCCTACAAACAAAGTTTTTTTTATCTTTCTTATCTCTCTTTTTTTCTGCTGTCAGGGATAATGATCCTGGAAATCTTTGACAAACGGTTTTGGTGTAAAAATTTTTGTCCTTTGGGGGCGCTCTTCGCTCTTTTGTCAAAGATATCCATATTTAGACGAAGGCCCGTCCATGCCTGTGAGGGGTGTCATCTGTGTGAAAAAAAATGTCCCATGAATGCCTTTGAACCTACCGCCATTGAAATGCTATCCAAGGAAAAATTATTTAAAGAAATGCTAGCCGATGAAAAATTATCCAGTGAAAAAGTGGTCAATGGAAACAGGACTAGTGAGGCCAAATACCGGTTCATGGGTGAAGAATGTACCCTTTGTATGGATTGCATCGGGTATTGCCCCAGGAAAATTACAGGGTTTGGGTTTGGTCTGCCGGAAAAACCAATGCCCGTGGACATTGGCCGACGCCAGTTGGTGACAGCCGGACTTGCCGGTGTTTTTCTGCCCGTGCTCAGCCGGACCAATGCCCGGTACAGAATGCCGGACAATGCGTTGAGGCCCCCAGGCGCCATGGCGGAAGACGATTTTCTGGCCACCTGTATCCGGTGCGGAGAGTGTATGAAGGTGTGTATTACCAACGGTCTCCAGCCCCTTGGGATTGAAAAGGGTCTAGAACCTTTGTTTACCCCAATTCTTGTCCCCCGTCTGGGATATTGTGAGTTCAATTGCACCCTTTGTTCCCAGGTTTGTCCCACCCAGGCCATTGAACCGCTTTCCAAGGAAAAAAAGCATGCCTTTGTCATGGGAACCGCCTGGTTTGATAAAAACCGCTGCCTTCCCCATGCAGAAAAAATATCCTGTATTGTCTGTGAGGAGCATTGTCCTGTCCATCACAAGGCCATTCAATTTGATGAGGTAAAGATCAGGGGGGCCAATGGCGAGATTCTTCTCCTTAAACAGCCCCGGGTGGTGACAGACCGGTGCATTGGGTGCGGGATCTGTGAACATGTCTGCCCGGTTCCAGGGGAGGCAGCCGTCCGGGTGGTGGGTCGTGGCAGTCAGAAAGATCTTGGCAATGGATATCCCTAAAGAAAATAAGGATGATCTTGCCAAATCAGGTTGTTATCCTGTTAAAAATGTCGTAAGGATAAAATTTTAATTCGATTTGCCCCTGGGGCTCGGGAGAAAAAATATGAATGCTTTGATTATTGTAGCCCATGGCAGCCGGAGGAAAGAATCTGCGCAGCAGGTGGCAGCCCTTTGTCAGAAATTGTCTAAAAAAGTCGGGATTCTGTCCGATCAAAATAGATCTGGCCAAAATAGATCCGGTCAGAATAAATTTGGCCCTAAAAATTTTGACCTGGTGGTACCGGCCTTTTTACAATTTTCGTCCCCTCTTTTGGAAGAAGTCATTGAGGATTTGGTTCAAAGGGGAATCCGAAAAATAATAGTTTTTCCCTTTTTTATTGCCGCTGGCAGCCATCTTTTAAAAGATATTCCGGAATCGGTTGAAAAGGCCGGCAACGCCCATCCCGGGGTGGATTTTACCATCACCCGGCATCTGGGGGTAATAGATTCAATTGAAGATATTATCCTAAAGGAAGTAGAGAGCCATTTGAACTCTGAAAAATAAACCAGTCAAACCCAAAACCAGTGAAATCCAAAAAGAATAGTGAACCTCAAAAAATAATGAAAACCCAAAAATAATGAAAACCAAAAATATAGTGATCATTAAAACAGGAAAAACTTTTCCCCATATGATATCTGCATTGGGAGATTTTGAAGACTGGATTGCCCGGGGATTGGGCCAGGCTCATGATATACAGGTGGTAGATGCAGAACAGCCTAAGCCCCTGCCCAGCCTTGATACGGTTAACGGGGTGGTGATTGCAGGATCCCATGCCATGGTAACCCAGAGTCTTGATTGGAGCCTGGGACTGGAAGCCTGGATTCCCAAATTAATTGAGAGAGATATCCCGCTGTTGGGTATATGTTACGGCCACCAGCTTATTGCCAGGGCCATGGGCGGGGTGGTGGACTACCATCCCGGGGGGATTGAGATCGGCACCACTGATATTGACCTTGTGGCGGCGGGGGACACGGATTTGCTGTTTAAAAATTTGCCGGCGCGGTTCAAGGCCCATGTTATCCACTCCCAGACGGTTATCCGTCTGCCTGAATCAGCAGTTCTCATTGCAAAAAATAAGTTTGAGCCCCACCATGCATTCCGGATTGGTTCGTCTGCCTGGGGGGTGCAGTTCCACCCTGAATATGATACTGCCATAGAAAAGGCCTATGTTGAGAATATGACCCAGGCTATTTTGGATTCCGGTCAGGAGCCGTCACAGGTTCTGGACCGGGTGGAAGACACCCCGATCGCCGCCGGATTATTAAAACGGTTTGGAACCCTGGCCCGGCAGTGGTGAGATCATAATCTGCTTTTTATTTTGTCCCATCTTTCGTTCTGTCGGTGCGCATTAACGACGGTTTAAGGTCCAGTCATAATCAAGAAAGGTAAATTTGATTGTGGGTCCCAGCTCATCTAATCTTGCCCGGAACCCTTTATCTGCATACTGCCGGATGAACAAGAGGGGCTTGTCATTAAAGTCCTCTTCAAACCATTTGAAGATTTTGCTGACAAAAAGGGTGTCCTCCTTTAAAAAATTAAAGCGTTTGTCATTGACAAAGGTCCGGGTCATGGCGTTAAGCTGGACCTCCAGGGTATCCCCTTCGTAGGGTTGGTTCAGCAGCGGGGGGCAGCCCTTGGATGCGCAATTGATGGCAAAATGAACCCGTGGATCCTTGAATTGGGGACGCAAAATTTCGTGTTCAATATAATCCAATGAAACGGTTCTTTCGCCAAGAAAGATGAATTTTTTGCTCCAGGGGTTTGAGAAAAAAGATCCTATTTCCTTGATGGAATTGATTCCCGGGTATTGGGTCAGAACAAGTTTAATGGTAAAGGCATTATAGGCATTGATATAAAATGCAAACCTTGCATTGTGTGACATGCTCTTCGCATCAGCAGCACTTAAAATTGCCAAATAGTCATCCAGGCGGGATTCGTCTTTTTTGAATCCATCATAATCCACTCTATTCCCCTTTACATGCTGACCCAGCAGGCTTGCATAAATTTGGTTGTCCACCTGGGCCTGGACAGTGGATGGGGCCATCACCATGGCAATCACCAGGGTAATGGCAAACACCGGGACCATGAATCGGGGCAGACGGGTCCGGAGCGATTGAATTTTAGAATAAAAGGCGGATCTGTTAAATGGGCGGGCAAGGGGCTGCATGGTATTTCCTTTTATGCTTGGTTCACGTGTTGGTTCGCTTATCGGGGGGTCCCAATATTTTCTTTTGAAATGGCCTTTTGTGCAAATAAGTATCTTGTAACATGGGAATCATTTAATTTAAATCAATCTTGTGATATTTAATTCAAATGAGAATTCTTCACATCATCAGCCAGGCCCCTGATTTTACGGGAAGCGGTAAGTTTATCCAGCAGATTATTTTCCAGGCCGGGGAAGGGGGGCATGAAAATTTTCTTGTGGCCGGTGTCCAGCCGGGCTGTGATATTCCAGAGAAGTTGATATCCAGGGACCGGGCTGTTTTAGTCGGGTTTGGGGGAAAGGATCTTGAGTTTCCCATTCCCGGGATGAGCGATGCCATGCCCTATGAGAGTACGGTATTCTCAAAAATGTCAGCAACAGATCTTGCTGCCTACCAAAGGATATTTAAGGAAAAAATAAATCAGGCCCTGGACAGGTTCCAGCCCGAGTTGATCCACACCCATCACCTTTGGATTGTGTCTGCCTTGGCCCGTCAGTTGGCACCGGATTTGCCCATGGTGACCACCTGCCACGGGACCTGCCTTCGCCAGCACATCTTTTGTCCCGATATCAGCCAGAACATTAAAAAGCCTCTTCAAAAAATTAATCGTATCATGGCTCTTAGTCAAAGTCAGAAAATAGAAATCCGGGATCTGCTTTGTTTTGACCCGGAGCCTAATGGAGCGGCCTGGACCCAGGATCCAAACCTGGCGCGGAATATAGACAGGGTGCCTGTCATGGCAGGCGGCTATGACCATACCCTTTTTAAAATGGGAAAAAAATCCAAGCTCCCCCCTGTGGAAATTCTCTATGCCGGGAAATTGTGCCGGGCCAAGGGCGTGCCCTGGCTGCTCAGAAGTCTTAAAAAAATAGGGGATCTGCCGATCCGGCTTCATTTGGCCGGTGGTGGGGCAGGTTTGGAAAAACAGAGATGCCTGGATCTGGCCGATGCCTTGGGTTCAAAGGCTGTCTGCCACGGCCCCCTTAATCATCAAAAGTTGGCCTCTCTCATGGGCAGGTGCCATCTGTTTGTGCTGCCCTCGTTTTTTGAAGGGGTTCCCCTGGTCCTCATGGAAGCCCTGGCCTCCGGCTGCCGCCTTTTGGCGACAAACCTGCCTGGGGTTCAGGATCTCCTGGCACCGGCGGATGGGCGAATGGTCCATTTGCTTGATCTGCCCCGGCTGAAAAATATGGATACCCCCCATGAACGGGATGAGGGGATCTTGGAAGAAAAGTTGGCAAGGATTTTAAGGAAGATGATACAAGAAATTTTACTAAATTATGAACCGGATGCCCGGATGATCAAGGAAAGAACCGGTCCCTACACCTGGGAAAAGGTGTTTGCCCGGATTGAATCGGTGTATCAGTCGGTCAACAGCAACCCCTCTTCTCTGCCCTGACTATGGTGTTGGAGGGGCTGCTTTGGAATTTGGTTTGGAATCTGCTGTTCAGCCCCTGTCCATGAAATTGTCGGGTGAATTGCAATGGCTGCAATATCGTCATGGCATTTGAATCTGGGAAATTTGGCCAATTTCGGATCTTCCTGTTCCAATTGCCGGATATAGTGGTGAAGTCCCTTGAGGCCAAGCCGCTGGAAAACATCCACAAGAAGGGTGAAATTTTTTTCTCTTTTCGGTGCTTCGCTGGGGATGGTGAGTCCGTCGGTGAACAAAAGGATGGTTTGTACACCATCCAGGCTGACAAATCCCGTGTGCATGAATTTTTCTGCCATTGGATCTCCATTGAGTACCCCGTAGGTTTTGTTCATATTGGATCGGATTTTGTCCACCTGTTTTTTTATGGCTGGGTTGGAAAATGATTTTTCCGTTTCCTTCTTGAGCATGCACAGGGTTTCATAATCATGGTCTTCCTGGTTTACCAGAATTTTGTGGGAGTTGTCTTCATAGATAAGGAGGATATAGGAATCTCCTGTTTGAAGCCATTCCAGTCGGTTCTCCAGAATTCTCACCACTGCCGCACTGGTGCTCCATCGGCTGGCAGGCTGGTCCAGGCGGACATTATGAATTTTCATTTTAGCCAGAATTGCATTGTTGGCGGATCTGCCCAATTGGGGCAGCGGATAATGGTTTTGGGAAAAAATATGCCCTGCAGTCGCAGCGGCAATACCGCCTCCTGTACCGGGGGTATCTGAATTGGCATCATCGAAACGGGCATTGTCCAGACTGGTGGCTCCGTCAAAGACCCCGAATAAATTTTGTCCCATTACAAGGTGGTCTTCGTTTTCCCTGCCCGATCCTTTTTCTAGAATATGTTCAATTTTCAGAGCTGTTTGCGTATTTGATTTTTCAGGTTCCATGGGCATTAATATAGCGTTGGGGAGAATTAAGTCAAAATGAAAAAATCTATGGGGTTTGCATAAAGGTATCAGGAAAAACTATGGAAGAAAAATTCACCAGGAACGGCATAAAGCCCATGGCGGGAAAGAAACCTCTTATCCGCCATGGGCTTTAATTGTGTACAACTGTTGGTGGGATTATCCCCGGATTTTACCGATACCGGCAAAGAGATCCAACCCGCCGTGGAAAAATGGCATGGGCCGAAGGGGAAGATTCATGACCTTGCCCAGGGCTTTTTCAGGATAAATGATTCCCACCCGCCAGCCTTTGAAATCGGCGACCAGTTTTTTCCCAATCTCAGAAAAAAAGTGGGTCATATCCATGTTGCTTCCCAGCCGTTTGCCATAGGGGGGGTTTAAAACCACCACTCCTTTTTCCCGGGTCAATTGAGCTGGTTGGATATCGAAAAAATCAGTCTCCCGGGCCTGGATGGTGTTTAAAAAATCATGTTGGTCAATGGCATCCGTAAGAAGGGACAGGACAGAAGCGTCAATGTCCGAAGCAAATATTTTAGAACCTGTTCCCAGGGTAAAATTTTCCCGTAGCTGTTTCTTTAAATGATTGAAATTTTTTTCCCTAAATCCGGGCCAGTCTTCAACGGCAAAGGATCTGAAAAATCCCGGCGGTATATTGGCCTGGATCATGGCCGCTTCAATGGAAAAGGTTCCGGAACCGCACATGGGGTCAATGAGTACATCCTGTCTTGTGAATCCGGCTGTTTTCAGAATGGCAAAGGCAAGGTTTTCCCTCAAGGGGGCTGTCATCACCTTTTGCTTGACACCCCGCTTGAACAGCAGGTCTCCTGACATGTCCAGGGAAAGTTCAAATTGATCGTTGTCTGCCCGGATGAGCAGGTTTTGTTCCGATTTCTTTCCAGGGGTGAACAGCCGGGGTTCTATGATGGCTCTTGCGCGCTCTTCAATGGCACCCGAGTGGTAGAGCCTGGATTTGTGGGCCGTGGCCTGGATATCCAACGCGGCATTTCCCGGCAGAAAAAGTTCCCAGTCGATTTGTTTAATATTTTTTTCAAGGGCTGAAAAATTTTCGGCCTTAAAGGCGGCAATGCGCATGAGAATTTTGCTGGGACTTCCCAGACTGAGGTTGGCAAGGCAACCCATGGGCAGTTTGGCTTTGAAGGCAACCCCGCCGGGCAAAGGCTGGATTTCTTTGATATCAGGATGAAGTTTGGCTAATTCGTTCATACAGGTTGTTTTCAGTCCGGGCGGGCACACGGCAAAGAAATCGTGGACCCTGGCGGATATTCTGCGTTTGACCCTTTTTTCAAAGGCAGATGGAGCAGATGGCGGCTGGTTGTCAGTAGACCCCATCCCTAGCGCAACTTCTCTTGTCGGTAATGGTCCAAAATCCCGGCAACCTGCTCCTGGAGATAGGTGCTGGCAGCAGCCAGCTCTTGGTGGGTGATCACAGGAAGCTCCTGGGCCAGTTCTTCTGCTGTTGTTTCCTCTATGCCCGCGATTTTGTTGACGGCAAAGGTGTCGGCATCCCCGTCTTCTGCCAGCAAACCGCAGCCGCCGGCAACCCCTATGAACTCATCATCATAAATGATGGGTACAACCAGTTTGACAAATCCTGCATCACACTCTTCAATGACAGCCGCCTGACTTTTTTTTGCCATGGCGGTCATGTTCATATGGGCCGAGGAGCAGATATAGGTCTGCCCGTTCTCCGTGGCTTTGATAGCAGGGCAGAGGTCATTGCTCCAGTTTTTAACCTGGGTGATGCGAATTCCCTTGGGATTAAATACAGATCCCTGGAAATTAAATTTTGCAAATATGTTGTTTTCAAGTGCTTCCCATTTTTCCAGAGGGCAGATATCTGTCAGTTCCATTTTGCTGTTCCCGTATTGTTAAAAGGCGTTATTAAAATTTGAATTATAGGACCCATTGGTTACAAATTTTAACACACAGGGTTTTGTGATGTCAAACAGTTCATCGGTATTTTGCAAACAAATGAAGCCCTGTGATGATGACACCTTAGGTAGATAGGGGGTGAGATAGGGGACAAGGTGCCATCAGCACAGGGCTCCAAAAGCGATAGAGATTACTGCCTCAAAAGCTTAAAAACGCCATTGTTATATGTATTTAAAGCCGATCCTATATTTACCAGTGCCCATCTACATTTGCGGCGGCTGCAAATTCAAATTTACCAGCCGTGTATTGGTCAATGGCGTTCTGGACTGTTCCTGCTGCGTCATTGCCCACCTTAATGTCAGCTGCCTCAAGTGTTTTAAAGGCATTGGGTCCGCAAAATCCGGTGAGAAGAACCTTGACCTCTTTATCACAGATACTGGCTGCTGCCTGTATGCCTGCTCCCTTAAAAGAGTCTTTGTTTAAGGCATTGTCAATCACCTCAAACTTCAGGGTGTCTGTATCCACGATGATGATATAGGCGGCCCGGCCAAACCGCGGGTCAACCTCGGCATTTAAATCCTGCCCCTTCGATGTCACTGCAATTTTCATTTTAACTGTTCCTTCTTAAAAAATAGTCTCCTAGAGGTGTGGTCTACTGGGCACCGCCACCGCAGACCTGGTCATTCTGGATTTCCTTGAGCTTGCCCTGGATCAGATCCAGAACAACGGGTTCAATGTCTGTTCGCTGATCATCATGGAAAACATCAATGCCGACCTGGCGAAAGCCCATGAGGGGGCGCATACCGATTCCGCCGACGACCAGGGCATTAACTCTGTTTTCCGACAGAAGATTTACCGGTACCATACACCCGCCCTGGACATGCTCCTGGTTGGCAAGGGTGGTAACTTCTTTGATCTCTCCGTTTTCCACATCCACAAATGTAAATACATCGCAATGTCCAAAATGGCCTGCCCGTGTTCCCTTAAGTCCGCCTTCTCCATTGGAGGGAATAGCAATTCTACCGTTTTTCATCTTTGGTGACTCCTTTTAATAATAATGGGTGTTTATATGATTACATTATTCGTTCTTGTTCCATGGCAGGGGTTTTCATTACCTTCTGCCAGATCTCTTTTATTGCCATGCTTGTGTCGGAATTTTCATTGGTTTCCAGGATTGTTTTTCCCTGGATCATGGCCTGGGTAAACTCTGGGTCAAAGGGAATCCTGCCGACAATGGGGAGCTTGTTCTCCCTGGCGATTTCTTCAATGGCAAGCCCCTGATCCGGATTAAGATCAAATTTATTGACACAGACCAGGGCAGGTATCTTAAAGTGGGCCGCCAGTTTTGCCACCCGCTTCATGTCGTGGATCCCTGATACCGTGGGTTCTGCAACAATTAAAATACAATTTGCCTGGCTCATGGAGGCAATGACCGGGCATCCGATGCCAGGAGGTCCGTCGGTGAGAATAAGGTCAAGATGCTGTTCTCTTACCCTTTTTCTGGCCTCTTCCCGGATCAGGGCCACCAGACGACCGGAGTTCTCCTCTGCAATGCCCAGGCGCGCATGGACCATGGGGCCGAATCGCGTATCAGATACAAACCATTGGCCACAAGTCTTTTTGGGAAAATCAATGGCCTGTTCCGGGCAGAGGTCAACGCAGACCCCGCATCCTTCGCAGTCAATGGGGTCAATTGAGAAAATTGCCGTTGAAATGATAGCCGAGCTTGCGCCCGCTTCCGAAGGGGCCAGTTTTGGCGTGGTAACCCCCGGGGGGCTTTCAACCACGGCGTCAAAACGGCAGAGTTCCTTGCAAAGCCCGCATCCCACGCATTTTTCAGGGTTGATGACAGCTTCATTACCTCCGATAAAATCGGCTTTTTCTTGAATGTTAGGTCCCATGAGCAGGTGAAGATCCGCTGCATCCACATCGGTATCGCAGAGCATCATATTCTCTGCCAGACAGGCAAATGCCGCAGTCAGGCTAGTCTTTCCCGTGCCCCCTTTACCGCTTAATACCACCAGTTCCTTCATCGGACTTGCCTCCTTTGGGCTACCAGAGCTTTGATTTGATCATACATCTGTAAAAACTTTTTCTTGTATTCCGGCAGGCAGGAGATGATCAATTCCCCCTTTGAATAAGCTGTTGCAATTCGCCGGTCAAAGGGGATTTCCATGAGAATGGGAATCTTCTCTTGTTGGGCATATTTTTTCACATCATCATTTCCCATGCCAGCCCGGTTGATGACAAGACCGTGTGGGATGCCCAGAATTTTGACCGTTTCCACGGCCAGGGTCAGATCATGGAGGCCAAAGGGGGTGGGCTCGGTGACCAGAAGTATAAAATCCGCCCCTTTCATGGCTGCTATGACCGGGCAGGAGGTTCCTGGCGGGGCATCGATAATGGTGACACCTTCCTGTGCGGCATGGGTTCTGACCTGTTTGATAATGGGAGGGGCCATGACCTGGCCGATATCCATAAGACCGTGGGCAAATTTAATATTGTCCCCATTGTCGGTTGTTGAATCAAGTGAGCCTGAATCTGTTGAGCCCGGATTAATAAATCCTGTCTCAATGACGCCTAAAATCCTGTCCTTTTCCTCTATTGCATCCTCCGGGCAAATTGCTTTGCAGCCGCCGCAGGAATGGCAAAGTTCAGGAAAGGTCAATACTTTTTTGCCAACCACGGCAATGGCCCCAAATCGACAAATCTCCATGCAGCGTTTACAATAGGTACATTTGCTTTCATCGATTTCAGGGATGGGAGCGATGACATTTTGTCTGTCCGTGATATTCGGGTTTAGGAAAAGGTGTGAATTGGGCTCTTCAACATCACAGTCCAAAATTGTTACCTGTTTTCCAAGGCTGTGTGAAAGATTGGTGGCCACCGTGGTTTTGCCGGTGCCGCCCTTTCCGCTTGCTATGCTGATAATCATCTGATGTATGTCTCCTTGTCCGCATTTGCCAGGGTGTTAGGCAATTAGTCCCGATATTTTATTCAAATGCGCCACAAGCTTTTTGGCATCCTGGGCATCGGGCTTTAACGGCAATTGCATTAGTACACCAAGGCCTTCAAATGCCTCGTGGAATTCTTCCGGGGAAAGGGTGCTGATTGCAGCGCAGTTGGTCATGGGGCTCAGGGTAATGACCTGCTCAACAAGTTGTCTACCAGTGAAACCGGGCAGATCCTCATCAATGATCACAAGCTGTACTGGTTTTTTGCTTTCTTGTCGGGAAAGTAGGGATAAAAGATTTTTTCCCGTGTCAATCCACTCAATCTCTATATGGTTTCCGATCATGGCCTGCTCAAAATCGGAAAATAAATTTTTATCCTTGCTGACGAATGCGCAAATCATTTGACGGTTCTCCAAAAACAATTAATTTGACCAATAGGGGCTTTACTCTGTTACCCCTTTCAAAATGTTAATTTTCATCTTTCAAAATCCTAATTAGCAAGGGGTGTGCCAGGGGTGTATAATAAATAAAATTTTTTATAATATGCTTAAAAATCAGGTTATTATGATATGGCTGCCCGGATGGTGATAGGCAGGTGACCTGCTATCCGGCGCACAAATGCGACCATGGGTTTCATTTGAACCATGGATAATGGTCAAGAAAGGGAATTGGCGGGAATCAGGAGGATAAACCGAAAGAAAAGAAGGGGGATTGCAATGAAGATACCTTGTGTGGTTTTATGTGTCCCGCCAGCTCGCCTTTAGGCCCGGCAGGACACCTCGGATTAACGGTTACAGCTTGTCGTAGGCACAGCGAATGAGACCGATGGTATCCTCCCAGGAAATGCATTCATCTGTAATCGAGACACCATATTTCAGGTTACGGGCCCCGTTGATGCACTTTTGGTTGCCTTCAAAAAGATTGCTTTCCAGCATCAGGCCTATGATACGGTCGTTACCGTCCATCCGTTGGTCCAGGGCGCTTTTAAAGACAAAGGACTGGCCCTTGAATTTTTGACCTGAGTTGTCGTGGGAGCAATCGATCATGACCCCGTCAAGGATATTTTTTTCCAGGAGTCTCTTCTGGGCCTTGCCCACGGAGACCGGATCGTAATTGGGGGTGTTTCCCCCCCGAAGAACAAGGTGGCCATAGGGGTTGCCCGTGGTGCTGACAACCGAGGAAAACCCATTGGGGTCAATGCCCAGAAAATGCTGGGGGGCTCCGGCTGCCTGCATGGCATTTATGGCTGCGGTCAGGTTGCCGTCGGTGCTGTTTTTAAATCCCACGGGCATGGACAGGCCAGAGGCCATTTCCCTGTGGGTTTGGGATTCAGTAGTTCTGGCACCGATGGCCACCCAGGTTAAAAGACCTGCAATATACTGGGGGGTGATGGGGTCTAAAATTTCAGTGGCCGTGGGCAATCCCATTCCATTGATTTTGATCAGCAGGGAGCGGGCATTTTTCAATCCCTGGTCCACATCATAGGAAGCGTCAAGATTCGGGTCATTGATCATTCCTTTCCAGCCGATGGTGGTCCTGGGTTTTTCAAAATAAACCCGCATGATCAGATTGATCTTGTCCTTGACCTGGTTGCGCAGCAAGGTCATTTTTTCGGCATATTCCAGGGCGGCATCACTGTCGTGGATAGAGCAGGGGCCGGCAATTACCAGGAGGCGCTTGTCCTTGCCCTGTAAAATATTTTCCACATCTTTTCGTCCGGCAATGACAGTTTGGGCAACCGCGTCTGTGATGGGCAGTTCCTCTTTGATGACCGCCGGAGAGGCCAGGGGCTTGAACTCTTTAATATTGACATCGTAGGTTTGTTTCATGGCTGTTTCCTTTGCAGTTTTGAACCGCCACAGCAAAAAACAAAAAAGCCGCAGGCGGTTTGCCTGCGGCTTTCATTATCAAAAACTAAATTAGCGCAACACAGGCAGTCAGGTATAAAAATAATACCTAAAATAAAAATAAAAGCTGTCAGTTTTGCAAAAATTCATTATATTCACTCCTGTTAGATTCTCCTACCTAAAACATGTTTGGGATATTGTGTCAAGTTTTTTTATTTCCCTGTAAACTTTGGTTTTCTTCTTTCTGAAAAAGCGGTGAACGCCTCCATGAGATCATTTGACGGAATGATATTGGCGCTGACAGAGGCCACATATTTGAGCCCCTCTTCAATGGATTTTCCAACCCCGTAATTTAGAACATCCTTGGATGCCTGGACGGCAAGGGGGGAGTTATCACTAATCTCAACGGCCATTTTTTCGGCTTCTTTGTACAATTCATCCTTATCTTCATACACCTGGTTGATCAGGAGAATTTCTCGGGCCCGGTTTGCGTCGATGTTTTTGGCGGTGTAGGCAAGCTCCCTGGCCACACCCTGTCCCACAATATGCGGGATTCTCTGGAGAACTCCCACGTCGGCACAAATGCCCAGGGCCGCTTCCTTCAAAGAAAAGACGGCATCCTTTGAGCAAAGGCGGATATCACAGGCTGTGATCATGTCCAGGCCGGCCCCGATGCAATAGCCGTGTACTGCTGCGATCACGGGTTTTCTGCACATTTCGATGCAGGTAATGGCCTCCTGAAGTTTGCGGATTTTCCTGATCAGCTGCCATTTTACCCCGCCTTTCTGTTCATTTTCCATTAACTCAGGCAGCTCTCCGATCATGCCCATCAG
This sequence comes from Desulfobacteraceae bacterium, assembly GCA_016744295.1. Lineage (GTDB taxonomy): Bacteria > Desulfobacterota > Desulfobacteria > Desulfobacterales > Desulfobacteraceae > NBML01. The sequence goes on from JADGEQ010000043.1 coordinate 24,377, forward strand.
GTCAATCCCGGTGCAAAAACAATCCCCTTTTCCTGCAATGATGACAACCCGGATTTCAGGGTCATTGGTGAGATCTTCAAAAATGGCTGGTGCATCCTGCCATGCCGGAGGATGCATGGCATTTTTTTTTTCAGGGCGAGCTAAATACACCCATCCAATGGTCCCTTTTTTCTCAACTTGGTAATATCCATTGTTTTTCAATGTTTTCTCCCGGTAATAGGTAAAAAGAATGATTAAAAATTGGGCACACCATAATATGCTGACGGTTATATGAAACTCTCACCAAGATCTTGTAATTATAGGAGTTTCATTTTTCGTTGTGGCCAGAATCAAATACCATGCTCCGGCCATGCCAGTTATTATGATAAATGGCGTATCTGCCCCTGTATTGTCAGCAGCAGTCACCGTTTCCGCAGGATGCATTTTCTTTGCCCTTTATCCAGACCTGGATAATATAGGCGGCTCAGCCCACACCGGGATTGACCGCCAACGCGCCGGAGGGGCAGTTGTTCACACATGCCCCGCATTCCATGCAACCGTTGAAATCGACAATTTCGGCTTTGTTTTGGTGCATTTCCAGTACATGATGGGGGCAGACCTCTGTACACAGACTGCACCCGATACATTTGCTTTTGTCCAGAACCAGGGTGGATACATCATCCAAATGTCTGAATTCTTTCATGGGTTTATATTCCTTTGGATTAAAAAGCCGAGTAAATCCAGAGACCCGTGGACAATACCAGGGTAATCAACTGGATGGGCATATACCGTTTCATCTCTTTTTCAACCCCGGAAGGGGAGGTAAAGGGGGTGGTTCCGGTAAAGTTCATGGCCAAATAGGAGCTGATGGTCACCGAGAACAAAAACAGGGCAAGGCCGGTGCAAAAGGTTGCGGGGGACATCACCCCAAGCATGGCAAGGGCAGCCAGACTGCCTGCAATGGACCCCTTGAGGGCAAACTCCCTGACTGGAATATGGGGCAGAAGAGCCGGGGTAATCACGGCTCCTGATATAATTCCGGTCAGAAGGGCGGCAAAACCAATCAGCCCCCGGGACCAGGCCCCTGAAAAAGAGAAAAACCCCGGTCCCAGGCCCGATAGCATAAAGAGAACCAGAATTGTTATCAGTGCCGGTTTGAGCAAAATCTGCAACTCCACCGGTGCCAGAACTATTCTTTCCGCAAAACGAAAGGTTACGGTCCGCATGGCATGGTCTGCTGTTCGTTTGTTTTTTAAAAATGTCAGGATATCCGAGGCCCTCACCGGGCCATAGACCACCCTGAACCCGGATTCTTTTTTTACTGTCCTTGCCGATACCCCTGTGGCACCCAGTTGGGGGACAATCACCCTTTTGTGATCCACTATTCGATCAAGCTGTGTAAGGTCTATGCGGTTCACAAGTTCCCGGGTGGAAAAGGTTCCTTTCCCTGCCGCACACCAGACATTAATTCCCTTGGTATCCAGAACCAGTATCCAGGCGTTAAGGGTTTCAAGTTCCCTTCTCAGGTGGTCAAAGGTCAGTTTGAAATTTGCAGTGACAAGCACCTCGGATTTTTTGTCGGGACGGCCCACCCCGTAAAGCCCCGGGGCCACCCTGTAATGGTTGCGGTTGATTCCGCACCGGACCAGAACCGTTGATATTTTGTCCCGGATATCCAGTTTAGTTTTTATCCGGGGCACAGGGCCAATATCGGTGTCAATAAAATCATCCACATGGGAACAGAGACTATAGCCGGGTTTCTCCTGGGCCAAGCCAGGGGCTGCAGGATTACCGCAACCACAACCGCCGTCGACTTTGTCACTTTTATCCACGGAGGGCATGAGTGTCACACCGGAAGTGGACAGATGCGGATTCTCCCGGGGTGTGCTTTTATTGATGTTCATAGTGGCCTCATTTTAGTTTGTTTATATAGTTTTTCACCAGGTTTAAGACCTGTTTGTCAACACAAAAATAGGTTTTCGGGCCTTCCACTTCACCGCAGACAATCCCCGATTCTTTGAGCTGTTTCAGGTGCTGGCTGATGGTGGACTGGGAAAAGGGAAAAATATCGACGATCTGACCGCACACACAGGTGTCTATATTCATCAGGTACTCCACGATCTTTATCCGGGTGGGGTGCCCCAGTGCCTTGAAAATTTTTGAAAGTTTTTCTGTGTCCATAATTTATCTATCCGGTATCATCGTTTATCGCCTATCAACGATAAATAAAAAAAATCTGATTGTCAACCCCTGTTTTTTGGGGAGCCTTGGGAATTTGTCTACCGGCACTTCAATCATTACAGATTTGCTTCAAATCTTTACACAGGCAGGAGATTCTGATAATTGTCCAGAAGGTACATGCGTGGGGTAGTCCTTAGATATATTGGGTCGGCTAAAAATTGCTGACCCGGATGGTGGAAGGAGAAGTTTTGATGGGTTTGGCAGAAGAGTATTTTGATGATGGCAGTTCATTTCTTGCAATTGATCCCCTCTCAATAAATCCCGAGTCTCTCGTGGACTTTTCTCTGTTTGAACGCCATGTTCGGAAAAATGAACAAGACAGGTTCCGCTGCCTTCTGGTGGATTCCCAAGCCATCCCATGGGAGCGCCTCCTCAAGCTGCTGAGTTCCTGGGAGGTTGTTTATATCCATAAAAAACAGAATTTCAATTATACTCAGTATGTAAAACAAAATCTTGAATTTATTCTGAATCATGAAAATATTGATGTCAAAAAGAAAACAGGGACCCTTATTAACATCGCCACAGAGGTGATCCAGGATTCATTTGCCGCAAATTTTGTTTCCCCACACGAGTGCGACCGGGCAATTGAAAATATCGAAAAACTGGTTTCCCAGGCAATGGATTTTATCTCCGGCATTGACTCTTTAAAGGGGATTGCCGATCTCATCGGCCATGATTATCAAACCCATACCCACTCGATCAAGGTGGGTTGGCTGACAGCAACATTTATCAATGCCAACCCGGATTTGTTCGAGGTGGAAACAGGTGCCCCATTGGGAGAAGACCAATTAAGAGATCTCATGGTCCAGGCCACAGTGGCTGGCTTTCTCCATGATATTGGTAAAATAAAAATCCCCAGGAATGTGATCAATAAAAAAGGCAAACTCAACAATCTTGAATACGCTCTTATCCAGTCCCATACAGCCTATTCCACAAGTATTCTCTTTGAAAGCAAATTGCCCCGGTCCTCCATGCAGACCATTTTATATCATCATGAGAATGAGGACGGCAGCGGTTATCCCTGCGGGCTTTCAGGAGAACAGATTCCCTTGATTGCAAAAATATGTCACATTGCGGATGTGTTTGACGCGATAACTTCAAAGCGGTCTTACAAGGCAGCGCGGTCACCCTTTGCGGCATTAAAGATCATGGCTGGGGATAATCCCCATCTTGCAACCCTGAGAAAATTTGAGGCCGAGGTCAGGGAAAATACCAAAATTCCTGTCGCCGCCATTGTGAGGGATGATTATGAGGCCAAACTGCGCCGCCTCCGGGAAAGGGAAATATTGGAGGAAGAGGCAAAAAAACGGGTGGTAGCCCGGACCAGGCTGCGTGACCAGGGCATGTCCCATTGTTTTGACACAGATCTTCTCAGACGGTTTATTTTAACCATCAATAGATCAGAAAACTTTGATCTGTCCGGGCTTTTGTAAGGCTGTTGTATCCCTATTGCAGGGTAGCCGGATATCCTGCCTTGGCAATGGCATAATGGCCTGTTCCACAAGGGCTCACTTTGGTATGGAAAAATTGGGTGTTTTCGGCTGATGCGCCGTTTGCTTCTGAAATGTCCAGGGCGCTAACAGGCTATATCTGCATGCGCGTTTGCTTCCGGTTAGGTTTTTTGTTCATTAACCAGAAAATCAAAATCCAAGATGACTTCCCCTGGGCCAAGCGTATCAACTTTTTTCTGGCACGCAGTTTTATTGTCATCCAGCCTTATAGTGACGATTGTAACAAAAAACACGATTAAAAACCATCAAGCGCTTTTTTAGCCATGGCTCGAATCTGTGGATCTTTATCTTTTATAGCCGTATTTAAAATCGCTTGTGAAATTTCAGTTGATTGATTGAAAAAATATTCAAGTGCAGTTTTTCTAACTTCGATATCTTTATCTCCGAGAAAGGTTTGCCCAATAATTTGCCAAGCATCTTCATTCTCCATTGATTTGATACTTTCCACCGTAAATTTACGCAGTTGACCATCAGTGTCCCCTAAGGCAATGGTCATTGCAGCAAGTGCTTCTTTACTGCCAATACGTTTTAGTTCAATTACAGATTGTTCTTTATCATCATATTTACCACTTTCAAACAATCGATTGGCCCAAAACCCGACATCCCTATCATCAAATGTCGGCATGTTTAATTTTTGCAATTCTTTAGCGGACATTGTTTTTTTTAATTTTTTTATTAATGGCTTGCTCTTTGGTTCAATATTGAGTTTCTTTTTGATAGTTGGTTGTGAAGTTTGTACCGTCTGAATACGTTCTGGTGGTTTTTTTTCAGAAGATACTGTGTTGCTCTTAAACAACCAAATTTCTTCTATTTTCGAAATACTATCTGCATTTTCAAGGATCGGTTCGATTCGATAAATAGCTGCCATTGAATAATTTTTAGCTATTTTTTGGATGGCCCGGTCCAGTGGGAACTTTTCAATAGTTACTGAGACCACATCATCCAAATCTTTGAATAAATAAATTTTACACTCTGCCTGGTTTTCAATTTCTTTTAAAATAACAGATAGCGGTATGCCATCCGAAAAAATCGACAATGTTTGGTTTGATTTGTTAAATTCAATGCTGAAGGTCTGTTCTGCGGATGACGAAGAAACACGTATAGCAGTTAAAACAACAAAAACAACGGCCAGTATGTAAAAATTAAACGGTTTCATTCAGTTTCCTTTAATGATATTAATAATTGTAAACAAAAAAGATATCAATATAAAGCCAATTTTTTTAATGGTAAAATATCGTCCTTCTACAGTATTAGAATCCTTACTTTTTGAAGAAAACTATTAAAATAAAAAATACAAAATCGATCCAAGGTATGGATGGCCTTCGTGCCCTGGCCGCACTGAGTGTATTTGCTGTTCATTATAATCAAATGGTTGGACTTGAATTCACTTTGGGACCGTTTGATCTGGCAACACTTATGGCCAATGGTGACCATGGGGTATCCTTGTTTTTTTCTTTGAGTGCCTTTCTGCTTGGCTTGCCGTTCTGGAGAGCCATTATCAGTGGAAACCCCAATCCAAAAATCAAAACATACGTTTACAGGCGGCTCTCAAGAATTTTACCTGCATACTATTTTTTATTGACAATACTCATTGTTTGGGGACAATTATGGAAAATTCCAGGAGCAAAGATAGATATTTTCTCTCATTATTTGTTTATATTTAATTTTACCGATTTTACCATTTACAGTATCAGTCCCCAGTTCTGGACCCTTGCTGTGGAATTGCAATTTTATTTTTTATTGCCTTTGTTTTTTTTAGGAATTAAACGATTACAATTCAACACGCATACCCTGATCGCTATCAGCCTTTTGATTCTGACAAGTTGTTGTCTTCAATACGCCGTGTTAAACGGTTTTAATAAAGTTATTCCATGGCCCTTCCAACCCTGGTTAAATTGGATTAGGCCGTATGGTGCTGTTCTCAACTTTTCGCTGTTAGCAACTCTGCCCCATTTTTTATTTGGCCTGTGTGCTGGTTTCTTCTATATCCGAATGACTCTGGACAATAATAAATCCCATTTATTCATTATACACAGTAAAAAAATATTCTGGATCGGTTTAATTCTCATACTAACCTTATTGTCTACTGGATGGGAAGATACCATCAGCTGGTCCTATAACCCCTATAGTTTTCCGTTGATTCCGATCCTTATCATTATTTTAATTCTTGCCGTTGCCTTTAGCCCATCGAAAAAAAACCGGTTAGAATCCCCTATTCCTAAAAAAACAGGAATGATTTCCTATGGCATTTATTTGTACCATTATCCGTGTCTGATGTTTCTTGAATATTTAATGCGACAAAAGGCATTGGATGTGACGCATCACTGGTTTCTTTTTGGAATTACAAGTTTTCTGGTAACCCTTTTTATGGCAACCGGTTCGTATTACATCATTGAAAAACCGGTTTTAAGGCTTGTCAGACGGAAATGATTTAAAATGTGCATCCACTTTGGCATCAAGGTCAGACTTCCAGGTTTCGGGCATGATCTGTCCGACTTGCGTTAAAATCATGCCTGCTTTTTTTGATGCTTCAGCATCTGATATCTGACGAAGGGCTGCGGACAACCACAAATAGCTTTTGGCAAGATCATGGGCGGATAACTTGCCGGTTTCAGGATCTTCAGGTGAATTGAAATATAATAGACCCACAGGCAGATAGGCGCTTTGATATCCAAGAGATGCTGCCCTTTCGAGCCAGAGACGGGCAGACTGCATATCTTTTGCTATCCCCATGCCGTCTTTAAACATGATTCCCAGATAATACTGGGCCTCGGGAACATTGGCCTGGGCAGCAATGGAAAACCAGTAGAATGACCGGCCAAGGTCCTGGAATCCGGTGTCTTTTTCCTTCAACAGATGGCCCAGCCTCACCTGGGCAGGAACAACGCCGGCCTTGCCGGCCTGCTCACACAAGCTGATCCCTTTTTGAACATCTTTGGGAACACCGTTTCCCGTCACATACAATTCGCCTAGAGAACACAATGCACTTTTAATACCCAGATCCGCAGCTTTTTGGTACAGTTTGGCAGCTTTTCCAGGATCTTTTGGTATACCCTTCCCACCGTTTTTTAGACAATCAGCAAAAAATTGGGCTGCAGCAGGAATATTATTGTCAGCCGCTTTTTCAAACCATTTACAGGCCTGGAACTGATCCACGGGTCTTCCCCATCCCAAATGGAAAAAAAGTCCCAACGTAAACTGGGCAAGGGGATTCTTTTTTTTAACCGCAACTTGATGATACAACGCGTATGCTTTGTCGTACTCTCCCTTTGAAAGATATGACTGGGCTGTCTGAAGCTCTTTTGTGGTCTTGTTTTTGGCATAACACGGAAAACTTGCAAAGATAATAATCAATCCAATGATCAAAAAAGAGCAGAAGCGAGTGTTTTTAAGGCACATGACATATCCTTTGGGAAGTTTGATTTAAATAAGCAATAATTAACAATTTTTTAACAGGAAGCTTGAAAAATGTAAACAAAGAGACGGCTTGAAATATACTTTAAACAAAATCAGCGCAGCCAGGTTGACACCTGTCTGCGCTGACCATACGGGTTGAATAATTCTCCTTTGAAAACGACTGACAATCAGTTCCGGCTTGGGAAAGTACCTTGCAGTGCGATAATATGATTAATAGCAATCCACGGCTGCATGTTCTCATGAGAATTGCCACTGCCTGTGTTGCCAATTGTCACTGAATCGTCGCTCATGTTAACGGTTACTGGTGCACCACTGTGATAATCCCTGTCTCTGGATTTTTTGGCCAGGATATTGCCGCCAGGGGTTTCTGAATTACCAGTTGCATCAGTGGCAACTATTACGCCAGTATGATTATGGGATGGAATTTCAGCTATTGTAAGCGTAACCCTTTCAGCTCCTCCGCGTTGACCTTCTCTATAAGTACTAAGTCCAGCGCCTGTTCGAGGACCAATAGCAGTCCGACCTCTTAAATCCGGTAGCGCAAATGTTGTTCTGCCATCCCCGCCGTAGATAGTGCCTAAAAGAGAAAAAAGAGCTGAATTTTGTGATATCGCAAGCAATTGTCCATCACAGAACGCCCATCCTCTTGGGGCAAAATTTCCGCCGAACATGGTAATCTGAGCAAGAAACGGTTCTGAGGCATGGGCTTTTTTGGGACCGGCCATGGGAGCCAGTAAAATAATGGTCAGTAAAAAAACAATAAATAAAGATGAATATCGTTTTGTCATGATATGAACCTCCTGTTTTATAAAATTAAAATGGGTTTACACCCACCCTTATGCTTTCTTTTTTCTTGCTGCGCCGGCAACACCCAGTAAACCAAAGCCCAGGAGCAAAAAGGTGCCGGGTTCCGGAACCGGATTGCTGGTGTTGGTTATGCTGTGAATGCTGACAGTCGCATCAAAATCGATAAATGATGTGGCACCATTTTCAAAAACACCACCTTGGCCTGTCCATACACCGGCCAGGGTTTCTGTCGCATTGGCAATCAGTGTATACGTTAAATCAATAACACTGGAATCATCAAGCAGAACACCACCACCAGGCGTAGTGGAGGTCGGGTCTACATATTCACCATTTTTCTGATCAAAGTCAGCAGTATCTGATAATAAATGCGTAAACATGGAATCTTGGGAACCATCCACAGTGAATTCAGACTCGGCAAATGCATTGCCATCAGCTTGAAGAGAATGCGTATAGTCCACCCGCACAATAATTTCATAGGTATCAGCAGAATTGTTAGTCAACACGAGATCAAAATCAATACCACTCAAATACCAAATCTCTAAATCACCAAAATTTTGATTCTGCTCTCCTTCATGCTGGACATCCGCATCTCCGGAAATTCCAAATCCATCACCGGTCTGGGTAAACACCGCATCAATAGGGTTAGAACCTGTTGGAACAGCGCCGGAATAGGTGGTTGTAGTGTCACTCCCTCCAATTTTAGCTTTAAAATCTCCAGACATGCCTTTGCCGACTACGTCTTCAAAAGAGCCACCGGTATCGAGTCGAATAAAACTGTCCGTGGTATCGATGGGCGAAATTGGATCCGCTTGTAACTGGAGTGGGATAATTAATAAACTGACAATCAAAACCCCTGTTAACTTTAAAATTTTTTTACCATAGTTTATTAACTTCATAGACCCTCCTTGATTTGAGTTCCAAATTTATTTGACTTCAAATATAATTGTGACTTTAAAAAAACAACCGGGCTGAATCAATTTTCATGCATTGAGATCTATTTACGTGGATGAGTGGATGTGTTTTTTAATTTTAAAAAAGCAATAATTGTTCCAGTTGAACATCAAAAAGCGACAACCTATTGATATAAAGAGGCTTTTTTTTAAGAAAATTTAAACTTCACAGACTCATACCTCAAAGTATCACACCTTCTTTACCTAACAATATGTAAAAGTTTACACACATTCCTAAAAGATGTAGAAAAAAATTAAATATTTCGCTTAAAAAATCAGATGGAACCCAATTAATTCAAAACATGTGATCCTCCCCCCAAAAAAAACTGGAGGCCAAGTTAAACCATGACAACACGAAAAGTGGAGGACGAAATGTGAAAAATATTTTTCTGGATTTTTTTTGCCCCTGAGTCTTTATGGTATGATTAGCGACGAGAAAATTTTCTAATAGAGTGACAGCTTCCCATAATATAAGGAAAACTATTCTCAGCTATACAGCGAACAAAGAGTTGGGAGCATTAAGGGCAATACGCAATTATCTAGGTATAATTTGGTAATTGTCCTTTTTTCTGTTCACATTTGTCAAGCTGTGATAAAATGGCGGATTTAAATTGATATGAAAAGGAATAGACGTTGACACCATTAAAAGGATCGCAAAGAAAATATTTAAGGGGACTTGCCCATAAATTGAACCCGGCAGCATTTGTGGGGCATAAGGGGATAACCTCTTCTTTGACCGATGAAATAAATATTGCCCTTGATGCCGCTGAATTGATTAAAATAAAATTTAGTGATCACAAGGAAAAAGAGGTGAAAACTGCCTTGATTGAAGAGATCGCCTCAATTACCCATAGCCATTTGGCCGGAATGATTGGACATGTGGCCATTTTGTACCGCCAGCATGCAGACCCTGAAAAGCGAAAGATAAAACTGCCTTGATGACCTGCCCCCTATCCTAATCTTTTACGAACGGTTGAATTTATGGAACTTGCCCTGGCTGAGCCTGAATTTGTTTTTACATCCCTGCGGGGAAACAGTATGAAGCTGGATGGAGGGGCTATGTTTGGCAATGCGCCCAAGGCTTTGTGGGGCCAGTGGATGGCGGCGGATGATCAGAATATGATTCGGATTGCTTCCCAAAGCCTGTTGGTTCAGACCCCCTCCAGCAATCTTTTGTTTGAAACCGGGGCAGGGGCCTATCTCTCCCCTGAGATGAAAAAAAGGTTCCAGGTTCAGGAAGATCACCATGTGCTGTTGGATTCTTTGGCCAAAGTTGGCCTGGATCATGGGGATATCACCCATGTAATCCTTTCCCATCTTCATTTTGACCATGCCGGCGGCGTGTTGAAACCCTATGAAGCCGGGGTGTCCCATGAGCTTCTTTTCCCCAATGCCCGGTTTATAACAGGGCAAAAAAATTTTGATAGGTCTGGAGCCCCCCATGTCCGGGATAGGGCCTCGTTTATTCCGGGTCTTGCAGGGCTGCTGGAGAAAAGCGGTCGCCTGGATCTGAAACAAGATAAGGACCGGCTGGAGATGGACGGTCTTGAAATTGAATTTATTGAAAGCCATGGACATACCCCGGGGATGCTGCTTTCTTTGGTCAAGGCCCGGGGGGTTCGTCTGCTTTTTGCAGGAGACCTGACACCTGGTCACCAATGGGTGAATCTTCCCATTACCATGGGGTATGACAGGTTCCCCGAAGGATTAATAGATGAGAAACAGCAGATTCTGAACAGGGCTTTGAATGCCGATGCCTACCTGTTTTATACCCACGATCCCTTGTTTGCCGCCTCAAAACTGTTTCTGGATCCTATAAAAAAAAGAGTTCTCCCTGTGGATCTGATGGACCGGCTAAATCTGGCGGTTTAAAAATCGAAGTGTTTCCTGTTCCGACCACGGCCTTTACATGGGGTCTTGTTGTTTGAAAGCAAGTTGCCCCGAAAAAAAATGCCAATTTACATTTAATGGATTGACACAGGGTCATAATTTTAATAAGTCTTCTTGACGAAAATACATACACGTATGTATTTTGAAATAAATTAAAATACACATTGATGAGGTTGATGGAGATATGGCTAAAAAAGCACCCCAAATTACTAAGGAAATACTCACTCAATCGGCCCTGAATGTGTTGAGCAACACGAGTTATAAAGCATCCCGCCTGGAAGATATCGCCCGGGAGGTCAATATGACCCGGGGAGCAATTTACTGGCATTTTGCCAATAAACTTGCGCTGTACCGGCATATCCTGGATCAATCCTTCAACTACAGCATGAAAGATCTTTTTACCATTTTTGATTCCGATCGGCCGGTCATGGATAAATTGGAATCCGGGGTGGAATATCTTCTGGGGGATAAAATTGAAATCCACACCAAATCCGCATTGATTTACAACAACCTTTTGCTGGAAAAACCCGCCGGCCTGGAGGAGGACATTTTACAGGTGGAAAACTGGTTTAACGCCCTGTTTGAAAAACACACCCGTGTGCTTCAGGAAGGGATTGAACAAGGGGTGATCCGGGATGATATTAACCCGGATTTTCAGGCCAGGGGGCAATACAATTTTATCTGGGGATATTATACCAACAGGGCCCGGTTTTTCCAGGCCTATGAATCCACCCTGATTATCGAATATCTTAAAAAGATGTTTATCTACCCCTTAAAAGCATAGAGTTAAGGATCCGGGAATGTTTAACACATGTCCCGGATTTTTTATAACCGGCAACATACATGCGTGTATGTATTTTACAATATCACAGGAGATATTAATGAGTTACAAACCAAACGAACAGAAAAAACCGGGTTTAAGCCGGAGGGACTTGCTTAAACTGGGTGCTGCAGGAACAGCAGTGACCGCCCTGAATACCCTGGGCCGCACAAAAACAGCCAAAGCCGCACAAACCAGCCTCAAAAAAAAGGCTTCCCAAAAACACACAAGCATTGACGAGATGGTAAAAATTGCCCCTGATCTCAAGCGCTTTGATCAGGCAGAAACTGCATTCATGAAATCATTACTGGGTGACTTTGGTGTGATTCCTCTCAAACCCGGGGATGATCCAAACATGGCCTTTGCCTTTTCAAACATCATGTTTGGCTGGACCGGGAGCAACCCGCTTTCCGGCCTTGAAAATCCCCATCTGGCAAAGCAGGAGCCAGGTCATACCGATCTTGACTATGCCTTCAGCCGTGGGGGGTTTGCCATGGAGGATTTTTCCGGTTCTTTCATGGCCCGTGTGTGCAGCGGGGATTCTGGTCCCGCCCTTCCGGGCCCGGATGGCAAGCTGCTTTCCTTGAGCTTGTTAAAGCAAGAGGTCCCCTTTCCCGGGATTTTTAAAAAATTTCCAAAGGTATCAGCCTTTGAATCAGGGGATGATGCCTCATTTGCCATGAAAAAGGCTGCAAAATTGTTTGGGGCTGACCTGGTGGGGATTGCCCCCTTTGAGGAAAGATTTCTTTATAACACGGAAGTCTACATGCCTCTGGACCCGGTCAAGGGCATCCCCCTAAAAGAACATGTGGATCCGTTTCGAAAAGTAAATCTGGGCTTTACACCCAAATCCGTCATTGTCCTGGTGTTTGAAATGGACTACGAGGCCTATAAATGCCAGCCTTCCGCCATAGGGGAGACTGCAACCTCAATGGGGTACTCCAGGATGATGGAAACCTCTCTGCGCATGGCCTATATGATCCGACGCCTGGGATACAATGCCCGTCATGCATCCAACGACACCGGAGTGTCAGTGCCCCTGGCCATCCAGGCCGGATTGGGAGAATGTTCTCGTATGGGACTTCTGGTCACCGAAGAATATGGTCCCCGGGTGCGTATCGCCAAGGTATACACGGACATGGAAATCACCCCGGACAACCCCAAGAGTTTTGGGGTCAAAGCCTTTTGCGAAGTTTGCATGAAATGCGCGGATGCCTGCCCGTCCAAGGCCATATCCAAGGCTGTCAAGACAACTGATCCCGACAATAAACCCCATGACGCCTGCAACCAGGTTGGCGTAGACAAATGGTATAATAACCATCAGAAATGCATTTCATTCTGGGGGGAAAACTGGTCGGAATGCGGGGTCTGCATATCGGTCTGCCCCTATAATAAAATTGAAATGTGGCACCATGATGCGGCCAAGCTGATTACCCGGGTTCCCAAGCTAAACAGCGTTGCAAGATACCTGGATGAGGCTTTTGGTTATGGTAAGGCCCATGATCCCAAACTAATGAAACAATATTGGAAAGGAAGAGTGTAACCATGTCCTATGGAATTGAAATCCTATTTTTTGCCCTGGGTGCCCTGTCTGTTCTGGGAATACAACTATTGATGGCCTTGAACCTAAAATATGGTTTTGAATGGAAAACCATGGCCCTTGGATGCGTTAGCGTTTTTCTGGGGGTTTTTACCCTTGCCTGGTCGGCAAGTTCTCTGATCGAAGGGGAAAATCAGGCCGCTGGCCTTGGGCTGATATTGTTCGGCCTGCCTGCATTGATGTCTGGATTGATGGCCCGCAAATTTCTCCAAAAGCCAGGGGATTTAAAAAAAGCTTGTGCCCAGAGGCCTGATTCAGAAAATCCCATTTGAAAAAAGTGACCCAAATGAAGACTAAAATCATGAACAGAACCTTGTTCTGCTTTGCACTGATCTCTCTGGCCGCAGCGTATTGGTACGGGTGGGGGCAGGCCCGGGTTAAATTGACCGCCCTTGTCCATGAAAGGTATGCCACGGCCACACCCATCCAGGACGAAAACAGATCAATGTTTTGTATCCAGAAAAATGGCAGACCAGCCTATCTGCTGGTGGAAAAAGAACAGGGTTGGGCAGGCCCCATGGATATTGCCGTGGAAATCTCGAAAAAAGGCAGGATTCAAGCTGTCAAGGTGCTGCACCATTGTGAAACCCCTTCGTTTTTCAATCGCCTGACCCGTAAAAAGTATTTAGAACAGTTCACGGGCAAGGCCGTTAACGCCCCTTTTGAACCGGGAATTGATATTGATGGGGTGTCCGGGGCCACGATCTCTTCAAAGGCCATTGCCAGGGCCGTGGCAAAAGCAGGTCATTGGACGGCAGAATCCCTTTTCAAGCTTCCCCTTGAACCGCCTTCTCCCCAGGGGGGGCCGGGTAAGAACGAAATTTGCCTCATGGGCTTATACCTCCTTGTAGTGGCGGGAATCATGGGAAAGGCTCGGTTCCGCAAGGGGATTCGAAGAATTTCCCTGGGACTGGGCCTTGTTTTCCTCGGTTTTTATGCAGGATTTCCCCTTTCCCTATCCCACATATCGGCCCTGGCTCTCGGCATGATCCCCTCTTTGGCAACCCATATGTTCTGGTGGCTGCTTTTGGGAGGGGCTTTGATTTTCCTGATAGCCTTTGGGAAAAATATTTATTGTTCATGGATCTGCCCCTTTGGAGCACTTCAGGAACTGTTATCCCGGATCAGCGACCTGCGGATTAAAATTCACCCAAAGGTTATAAAACATGGGAAAAAATTGCCCGTTTTTCTGACCTGGCTTTCGTTGATGATCATTTTTATTTTTAGAAACCCGGCTCTGGGTAACTATGAACCCTTTGGGGCCATGTTCAACTTTGAAGGACAGGGAACCATATGGTTCATCCTGCCTCTGGTGATCCTGGCTGCCCTGTTCATCCCCCGGTTCTGGTGCCGTTTTTTTTGCCCTGTGGGATGTGTTTTAAACCATGGGAACCGGTTCCGGAATCATCTGTTCATCCGAAGGAAACCCAATGAAAAATAATGGTCTGCAATACGGTGCAAGCCTTATAGCCATTCTGGCAACAGCTGCACTGGTGATTATTTATCTGTATCAGAATTTAGAACCGGTCCTCTAAGGGCTGGCTAAATACAAGGAGAATACTTCTCTTTGGTATTCATTAAGCTAATTTAATATTAAAAAAGGAAAAAAATGAAAAAAGTATTAATTGTTCTGGTTTGTCTGGCCTGTATCACTGTAATTCCCATGGCCTCCTGGGCCGGTGGAAACCATCATTACACCAACGGCGTTGAAGGCATCAAAGGGGCGAGTGTAGGCCCTTCCGGCTTTTATTACCGGATGTACAATGTCTTTTATGATGCCGATTCAATTATGGATAAAAACGGCAATGAACAGAATCTTGGTTTTGATATCAAGGTATTTGCCATGGCCAACCGATTTCTCTGGGTAAGCGACACAAAAATACTGGGGGCCGATTTTTTCATGGATGCAACCATCCCCCTGGTGAATACAGATTTAAACATTTCAACGTATAACCTGGACAATGAAGAATTTGGCCTGGGAGACATTAACGTCGAGCCCTTTGGACTCTCCTGGCATGGGGACAGATATGACCTCTCCTTTGGCCTGTCAGTCTATCTGCCCACAGGTGATTATGACAGAACCAAGCCGGCCTCCCCGGGAAAAGGGTATTGGACCTATATGACCACCCTTGGGGGAACCCTTTATCTGGACCAGGCAAAGACATGGTCAGCCTCTTTGCTTGGGCGGTATGAAATCCATTCCGACAGGGAATATGATGATTTCACACCCGGAGACGATTTTCATTTTGAATGGGGCATCGGCAAATCCTTTGCCCGGATCTGGGAAGCAGGTTTTGCAGGATATTGCCAATGGCAGGTCAATGACGATAAAGGGAATAATGCCGCACCGGGAAATGTTCACGACCGTGTTTACGCTGTTGGCCCGGAAATCAACGTTTTCATCCCACAACTCAAGGGCCTTGTGAACCTGCGCTGTCTCAATGAATTCGGTGCTGTTGACCGATCAGAAGGCATGGTTACTACCCTGACCTTTACCAAAATCTTTTAAGTGCGCTAATCAGGGCCGGCAGCTTTTTACAAATACCGGTCCTGAATACCACCCATTATTTCTGTAGAAACTGCTTTCCTATTTTCCTGAGTAGGATTCAAGCTTGGCATAATCATTGCCGTTCTCTGTTATGCAGGTGCCTACCTGTTTTATACCCACGATCCCTTGTTTGCCGCCTCAAAACTGTTTCTGGATCCTATAAAAAAAAGAGTTCTCCCTGTGGATCTGATGGACCGGCTAAATCTGGCGGTTTAAAAATCGAAGTGTTTCCTGTTCCGACCAATATTGCCCCTGGTTAAAAGCGATAAAACCAACATGACCGCCGGATTTGGGCATCTTTAGGGTTATATTGGGATTGTGATTTGCTTCTGCCACGGGGAAACACTCCGGGGGTAAAAAGGGATCATTTTGTGCATTGATGATCAGGCACTGGATTTTGACGTTTGGGATGAACTGGCGGCTGGAGCATTTTTCCCAATAATCCTGGGCATTTTTAAATCCGTGGATGGGGGCTGTGTAGCGGTCGTCAAATTCCTTGAAGTTCGTTATTCGCTCATACCCACTATCATCCAGGGCATGGGGCATAATCGCCATTTTTGCTCGTATCTTTTGGTGGAGCATCACCAGGAAACGCTTCATATACAATCGGTTGGATGGTTTTGTCAGCACAGTGGCACTGGCTGCAAGATCACAGGGAACGGAAAAAACCACGGCTTTTTTGACCAAAGGATCGACTTGGTCACGTCCCAGGTGGACCAGGGTCAGGTTGCCGCCAAGACTGAAGCCTACCAGGGCGACCTCTTCGTACTCGTTTGTTCGTGTGGCATGGTCAATCACCAGGGCAAGATCATCGGTGGCCCCGTTGTGGTAGGAACGCAATTGTCTGTTGGGTTCGCCGCTGCAGGATCTGTAGTTCCAGGCAAGGCAGTCCCAGCCGCCGGCATTCAGTGCTTGGACCATGGCTTTTACATAGGTTCTTGTGGTGTTGCCCTCAAGTCCGTGGGAGATGATGGCAAGCTTGCGGCGTCCAATGGGAGACCAGTCCAGGTCCAAAAAATCGTTGTCAGGGGTGGTGATCCGCTCCCGTGTATAGGTCAGGGGGGGGATTTTTCGGAATAATACCGGGTAAATGGTCTGGATATGGCCGTTGCCAAGTAGAAAGGGAGGGGTATATTGGGTCTTCACGGGGTGGCTCCTTTTGCGGGCTGAATTTCACTGTTTCATTGTCTTTAAATTTGATATATTATTTTCTCGGTGAAGTAAATTCAAAATAAGGATTGATAAATAATATGAAGGTTGGAATCATTGGCCTGCCCCAGACAGGTAAAAAAACGTTATTTCAGATTTTAACAGGAAACGAAATTACAGAGCCTGCAAAGGCATTGAAACCTGTTCCTGGTACTGCTGATATTCTGGATTCAAGATTTAACATCCTAAGGGATATGTACGAGCCTAAAAAAGATGTTCGCGCCCGGATTGATCTGGTGCTGTTGCCCAAGATGGAGGCGGAAACCATTTCCCGGGGGGATATTTTCCGGGACATTGCCGATATGGATGCCATCTGTCATGTGGTACGCGCTTTTGAGGACGATGCCATCTACCATGAAGAGGGTTCTGTGGATGCTGTCAGGGATTTTCAAATGGTCAACTCCGAGCTGGTCATGCATGATCAGATCTTTGTGGAAAAACGGATTGAACGTCTGACGGCCATGGTGAAAAAAATCAAGGATGAAGACCAGCAAAAGGAACTGGTTTTGATGCACAGGTTAAAAGAGCACCTGGAGCAGGAATTGCCCCTGCGCCTCCTGGAAATGAGCCCGGACGAGGAGCGTTTGATTCGGTCCTACCCCTTTATCACCCTGAAAAAACTGGTGATTGCCGTGAATGTGTCCGAGGATGACTTGGGAAATGAGTCATTACTGGCCGGGTTCAAGGAAAGCTGTGACCGTCTGACAATTGAGGTGATGCTGGTTTCTGCCAAGGTAGAGGCGGAGATTGCCATGCTGGATTCCGAAGAGGAAAAGGCAGAGTTTCTGGCGGACCTGGGGATAACCACCACCACCCTTGAAACCTTGACCCGGCTTTGTTTAAAATCTTTGAACCTGATCTCTTTTTTTACCGTGGGTACGGATGAAGTTCGCCAGTGGCTGGTCAGGGAAAATTCCAAGGCACCTGTTGCTGCCGGTGTCATCCATTCGGATCTCCAGCGGGGGTTTATCCGGGCCGAGCTTTTCAAATATGATGAGCTAATTGATCTGGGTTCCGAGGCAGAACTTAAGAAAAACGGTAAGGTTTATGTGGAGGGCAAGGAATATATTGTTAAGGATGGGGATATCTTAAATATTCGCTTTTCCGTTTAAAGGGGTTTGTTAAATGCTTGTCTGATTCAATAAAAAATGGGGGAGCTGGGGTAAGCTCCCCCGAGAACAAGTTAGCTTGCTGCGTTCGTGTGGGCCTGGGTCAACCGTTCTTTTAAATAGCTAATTTCCTGGGCATCATATTCGTAAAGATCAAAACAATACCCGTCTTCTCCCATAAGACCTTCGGGAATAAGGTCGCCTGATTCATCGGGGTCAGTGATCATTTCTCCGTAAAAACAGACGGACAGCCATCTTTCCGTTGGGTCGTCATCAATTACATCCACCATGGCAAACAAAGATTTTTCTTTCTGGTTTGCATGCTTAGGGCGCAGGGAATAGCTCACACCGGGGCGGGCATTAAATTCCAGGGTAATGTTCTCCAGGCTGTTTAAATGGTCTAAAAGTTCTGTAAATGCCTGTTTTGTTCTAGTGTCAGTTTCCTTCCAGTCAGTGATAAAATTTTCCATTTTTATTCCTTTATGTGCTTGAGTAGGTGTCCAAGTTCGGGAAATATCAGGTTGTTGCAGGCCAGTTTGCACGCCTTTATGCTACCGGGCATGCAGAAGAGGATGGTTTCTTTGATGATACCGGCCGTGGCCCTGGATAAAATGGCAGCAGAGTCGATCTCTTCAAAGCTTAATTGGGCAAACAAGGGGCCAAAGGCAGTCAGCTCCTTTTCAAACAGAGGTTTAACCGCTTCAATGGTGACATCCCTGGGGCTGATCCCGGTGCCGCCGGTCATGATCACAACATCTGGATTGATTTTTTCCGTTATATGGCGGACAAGCTCCTGAATGGGAATAACCTCATCGGTAACCACCTGGTGGATCACCACCTCGTGGCCCTCTTTTTTTGTTTGTTTTTTTATCCATGCCCCGCTCTTGTCTTCGGATAATTTCCGGGTGGTGGAGACGGACAGGACAGCAACTTTGATATTGCCCGGGGTTTCTTGTTTATGTAAAAGGGTACTCATTTTTCAATTTCCTTGTAAACCAGATCCTCATCATCATGTTCAGTGACATGGACATGGATCATGTCTTCGGGTTCCGTATCCACAAAAATTCCTTTGTAGTCCGCCTGGATGGGCAGTTCCCTGTGGCCCCTGTCAACCAGGATGGCAAGTTCAATGCGGGAGGGCCTGCCAAAATCCATGAGGGCGCCCATGGCCGACCGGATGGTTCTTCCGGTGTACAATACATCATCCACCAGGATAATTTTTTTATCATCCACATTAAAGGGAATGTTGGAGGGCCTTACCGTCGGCTGGTGGCTGATTTTGGTCCAGTCATCCCGGTACATGTTGATGTCCATGCTGCCCACGGGAACGATTACGTTTTCAATCGTCATGATCTGATCGGCCAGCCGTTTGGCAAGCGAATCCCCCCGGGTTTGAATTCCGACCAGCCCAAGGTTTTGAACCCCTTTGTGGGTTTCGATTATTTCATAGGCGATTCGGGTAATGATTCGTTTAAAGTCCTGATCATTGAGAATCGTTCGTTTCTTTTTCATAGACAGCTTCTCCCAAACTGGGTAAAAATTTGAGTCTGCCAAACAGATTTGCCAGACCCCAGAATCTGTATCATCTTTTTTTCCGGGGAGCAACACCTTGATTTTAAGTTCAAGTTCTTATAATACGGGACAGGGTTATTAACTTTTTGACGGGGTGGGGCATGGATGAAATATGATTGCACAGGGGTGATCCTGGCCGGGGGAAAAAACAGCCGCCTCCCGGGGGAAAAAAAAACCTTTCGCAGGGTTGGAGATGAGATGATGTTGACACGCATACAATCCTTGTTTTCAAAAATGTTCAGCGAGGTCATCATAGTGGTCAACGACCCAAAGGATTTCATTGGATTGGATATGATGGTGGTGACAGATATCCATCCCTCCAGATGCGCCCTTGCAGGCCTCCATGCAGGGCTTTTTTATGCCTCCAATCCCTGGGCCTATGTTACGGCTTGTGATGTCCCCTTTGCAAATGAGCAGGTAATCCGGCATTTGATCGACCAGAGGGCGGCCGGGGCCGAGGTAATCGTTCCCCGTACCGACGACGGTTTGGAACCCCTGGCAGCGGTCTATTCCCGTGATTGTATCCCCTTGATTGAGACCAATCTGGGAAAAAAAATATTTATGATCAAGAAGTTTTTCAGGAAGAAACGTATCAAGGAAATACCGGTATCGGATTTGAGAAGACTGGACCCGTCCATGCAGTTTATGTTTAATGTGAATACACCCCAGGACCTTGAAAAGGCCAGATCAATGGTTGAAATACCAAAATCATAAAAAACAAATTAGAAAATAATAGAGAAACTTATAAAGGGAAAAAAGAGGAGTTGTCCATGAATATTTCAACACTGCTTGAACAGATAAAAAAACACCCTGATTACCCAAAGGCCGGCATGGTTTTGTGCCATAACGGGGTTGTCCGGGTAACCTCCAGGGAAGGGGCTGTTGTCACAGGCCTCTCCATCAAAGTGGATCACCAGCGGCTGGCCCAAATTCTTGCAGAACAAAAAAACACCCCGGGCATTGTGGAGATTCTTGTTCACATAGAGGAGGATAAACACCTGGCCGTGGGGGATGATGTGATGTTCTTGGTGGTGGCAGGGGATATCCGGGAGACCGTGATCAAAACCCTTACCGATACCCTCAATCAAATCAAGTCTGAAGTGACTAAAAAAACACAAATTTTTGCGGAATAAGGAAAAATAATATGACAGAGTTTACGCACCTTGATCCTGAGGGCCGGGTCAGAATGGTGGATGTGGGGGATAAAAAAGAATCCAAACGGGTGGCCGTGGCAACGGGATCCATTGCCATGGAACCTGCGACCCTTGGACTCATCCTGGATGAACAGGTGAAAAAAGGTAATGTTCTGGAGGCCGCCCGCATCGCCGGGGTCATGGCTGCTAAAAAAACCTCGGATCTCATTCCCATGTGTCACCCCTTAAATATCACCTATGCCCGGGTTGATTTTATTCCGGACAGCGCTAAATCGGTGATAAATATAGAGGCGGAAGTTTCCCTGACCGGCCGGACCGGCATAGAGATGGAAGCTTTGACAGCCGTGTCTGTGGCTGCTTTGACCATTTATGATATGTGCAAATCCTATGACCGAGGGATGCGCATTTCCGAAATTTTTCTGAAATCAAAATCAGGGGGCAAAAGCGGAACCTATCTGGCAGATCCCGATGGAACTTGTGCAAAATAATTTTGCTTCTCCGGAAACACTGACCTTGCTTGGAATAGGTCTGAGCCTGGGCTTTGTCCTGGGGGTTCTGGTGAGTATTCTTATCGCCCGGTCCTCCTCCCTGTTTTTTTCAGGAAAACTTAAAGAGTTGTCCAGCCAGGCGTTAAATGAGAATACCCAACAATTTATGGAACTTGCCCAATCCCATTTTGGCGGGTATGTCAGGGAAGCCAGAAAAGATTTTGATATCAAAGGGGATGAGATTTTAAGGACGGTTGAACCGGTTCGGAAGGTTCTGGATAAATATGAAATTCATCTGGGACTCATGGAAAAAGATCGGGAAAACGCCTTTGGGGCCATAACGGAAAGGCTTCGGGAAATGGCCCAAACCCAGGCAAACCTTCACCAGGAGACCGGCAATCTGGTGAAGGCGCTTCGGCAGCCCCATGTCCGGGGGCGGTGGGGGGAAATCACCCTGAAAAAAGTTGCGGAGCTTGCCGGTATGGTGGACCATTGCGATTTTGAAGAGCAAATGAGCCAGGGGGCAGGCAAGGGAAGTCTGAGGCCGGATATGGTGGTGACCCTGCCCGGGAATCGGCAGATCATTGTGGATGCAAAGGTGCCTTTGATCGCTTATCTGGATGCCCTGGAGGCAAAGGATGATTCGGAAAGAAAAATTCGAATGAAGGATCATGCCCGCCAGGTGCTGGCCCATATCTCCAATTTGTCCTCCAAGGAATATGCCGCGCATTTTTCACCCACCCCGGAGTTTGTGGTGTTGTTTATACCGGGGGAAAGTTTTTTTTCAGCAGCCCTTGAAATCAAACCGGATCTCATCGAAAAGGGGATACAAAAGGGGGTGATCCTTGCCACACCCACCACCCTGATTGCTCTTTTAAAAACAGTGTCCTATTCCTGGCAGCAGCAAAAAGGCTATGAAAATGCAGATAAGATCAGAACCCTTGGAAAGGAATTATATGACAGGCTTTGCTCCATGAGTGATAATATGAACCGATTGGGCAAGGACATTGAAAAAACTGCTACCACCTTTAACCGGACCGTTGGAGCCATGGAAACCCGGGTGATGACCTCTGCGAAAAAATTGGAAATTCTTTCGGTTTCTTCTCGGAAAATAACGGATCTTACTTCCATTGATCCCGGGTGCGGGACCACTCAACACTTTAATGCGAGGCATGATGATGCGGTTTAATTGCCCATGGAAGAAATTTGTTGTCAGTTGGTTTATTGCCAGTGGGTTTATTATCTGTGGGTTGATTTTGATGGGGGGGATGGCCTCGTTTTTTGGATGCGGGTCTTCAAAGGGGCCCAAGGAAACCCCCCAGACACCCTTGATAAAGATATTGCCCCAAAATTATCCCCAATTTTCAGACAGCCACAGCTTTGAAGGGCTAAACCACTCCATTGACCAGAGCCTGGTCTATTTTAAGCGGGTGCCCCTGTCCCGGAAATATACCTATGGAAAGGATATCTTTGATGCTGGCCACATGATCCGTTCGATGGAGGTCTTCCAGGCCCTCCTGGCAAAAAATCCCTCCCCAGGAGAACTCAATAATAGCATAAAAGAATTGTTTCTGGTGTACAAGAGCGTGGGAAGCGACAAGGGCAGGGTTTTGTTCACCGGCTATTATGAACCCACCTACCGGGGCAGTCTTGAACCGGACACCACCCATGTTTTTCCTGTCTATTCCAAACCCGAAGATCTGGTGCAGATCGATCTTTCCCTTTTCTCAGATAAATACAAAGGCCATAAGCGCCTCACTGCCAGGGTTAATTCCGAGACCCGGAGGGTGGTTCCCTATTATTCCCGTAAAGAGATCAATGGGATTGCCGATTTCATGGAGAGGGCAACGCCGGTGGTCTGGCTGGAAAGCCGGGTGGACCGGTTTTTCCTTGAAATTCAGGGGTCGGGCAGGGTGATCCTTGATGATCAGGAGGAAGAACTTAGAGTTCACTATGCCGGCAGCAACGGCAATGCCTATCGGTCCGTGGGACGGTATCTTATTAAGAAAAATGAGATTGCCAAGGCAGACATGTCCATGCAGGCCATCCGTAAATGGCTGGAAAATAATCCCCATCGTATGGATGAGGTGCTCCACCACAATGAAAGTTTTGTCTTCTTCAAAACAGAGGAGGGGGGGCCCTTCGGCAGTATCAATGTGGAAGTAACCCCTTTGCGGTCCATTGCAACGGACCAGAAAATATTTCCCAATGGCGGGCTCTGTTTTGCCCAAACAGCTTTGCCCGACCCCCATCGTCTTGAACCCCTGGAACAATGGGAAAAGGTTTCTTTGTTTGTCTTAAACCAGGACACCGGGGGGGCCATACGGGGGCCGGGCCGGGCCGATCTTTTCTGCGGTAACGGGTCCTATGCCGAGTTTACAGCCGGCCATATGAATAACCCGGGGCAATTGTATTTTCTGGTGTTAAAACCCTGATTTATTGCACACCCAGGGGGGTGGGGTCCAGATGATCAAGCATTCGCTGATAGCGCCCATCCTTGATCATGGCGGCCAGGACCCTATTGAAATTATCCAAAAGCGCCTGGTGCTGTGGGATGTTTTTTGACAAGGTAATGTGCAGTTCTTTTGTCTCAAAGGGATTTTCAATGATGGTTAATGCCGCTTGTATTTCCCGGGGCATTGAGGCAATGGTGATTTGGGCATTTATTTTTTCTTCCATGGTCAGGTCAATTCTTCCCCCGGCAAGTTTCCGCAAATTCTGTTCAAGGGTTTTAACAAAGGATTTTTGTATTTTACTGGATTGAATTTTTTTTAAATAGCCGTATCCCATTATGACACCTATATTTTTTCCATCAAGGTCTTGGATCCCGTTGTAGGCGAAGGGGTCATCTTTCCGTTTGATCAGCACGATGGCCGTTCTGATATAGGGCTTACTATAGACCATGGTTTCAGCCCTCTCCTTTGTGAACCAGGCAATGGCAAGGCCATCCAATTGGCCGGTTTTGACAAGAACCTGGGTTCGTTTCCAGGGAAAAAATTTAAATTCGACCTGATGACCTGTCTGGCTGAATATCTGGGTAACGATCTGGGCTGCAATTCCGTGATGCTGTAATTCACTGCCCATATAAGGCGACCATTCGGTTCCACCCATTTTTAACTCGGCACCTTCTACCGGATTGTTGAAATCCAGAAAAATGGTGAAAAAAATTAAGGTATGGATCCATTTCATTGAATAATTTTTCCCAATTGAATAATTTTTCCCAATGGATTGACGATTTTTTTATAGCAGCAGATTCATTTGACCGAGAAGGAAAGGCGTATGCCGTATACTATCAGAAAAAATCCTGGTTTGCCAAACAATAACGCAAAAAAAATCAATGACCTCTCATTGTCGCCATCGGGTAGTGATGGTGGTTAACTTCTGATCTTTCTCAGGCAATCCATTTTATTTTTTTAACCAGGGTATAAATTCGCTCAACGGTTGACCCGTAGGGGGGGGGTATGGCCAGGGCTATTTTGGCCTGTTTGAATACCGGTCTGAGTTTTGAAAATTCAAGAAAGCCTTCATATCCGTGATAATGACCCATCCCTGAGTTCCCAACCCCGCCAAAGGGGATATCGTGCTGGGCCACGTGCATGGCACAATCATTGATCGTAACACCCCCGGACATGGTGTTTTTTATCAGTTTGTCCACAAAATTCTGATTATTCGAGAAAGCATACAGTCCCAGGGGACGTTCGTGGCGATTGATATATGCAATCACTTCATCCAAAGACGTATAGGTCATTATGGGCAGCAGTGGGCCAAATATTTCATCCTGCATAATTGTCATGGATTCAGTTACAGCGGTGACAATTGTGGGTGAAATTTTTCGGAGCGCCTCATTTGCCTGGGGACCCGGCAGCAGATTGATAATCGTTGCCTTTTTTTCCCCGGCGTCTTCAAGGGTGGCAGTGAGTCTTGAATAGGCTTTCTCGTCGATAATGCTGGTATAGTCTTTGGATTCCAGCATTGGATATCGATTGGGAACGATTGTTTTTGCTATTTGGATGACCTCATCTGCCTTTGATTTTGGAACAAACAGATAGTCCGGGGCAACACAGGTTTGGCCTGAATTCATTAATTTGGCATACATCACCCGTTCTACAGCTGTTTTTAAATCAAAATTTTCATCTATAATGGTTGGGGACTTGCCTCCCAGTTCCAATGTGACGGGTGTCAGGCTTTTCGCAGCAGTTTCCATAATGGTCCGCCCCACCTTTGGTGAGCCGGTAAATAGAATATGATCAAAGGGCAGGGAGGAAAAATCCCTTGAAGGGACTCCCGGTAAAAAAGCGATTAATTTTTCAGAAATTTTTTCAGCAAATTTTTCCTTGAGCAATCGGCACAGGGCTTGGGAATTTGCAGCCTGTTTAATCATGATCCGATTGCCGGCCGCAATGGCACTGGTCAAAGGGCCAATGGCCAGAAATAAGGGATAATTCCAGGGAACAACAATGCCAACGACACCTTTTGCCTGGGGAAGAACCCTGTTCTTTCCACCAAAAAATACAAGGGAGGTATGGCGTTTTTGAGATTTCATCCATTTTTTCAGCCGTTTACGTGTATATCTCAATCCCATGATGCTGCTGGTTATCTCCAGGATCTTTGTTTCATGGTGGGAACGGTTTCCAAAATCGGCACAGATTGCTTCACATATTTTTTCATCATTGTCCACCAGGATCTGCTCAATTTTTTTAAACAAGTTCACCCGCTCTTCATAGGGGATACAGGGTTGTTCAAGGAAGGCATTTCTTTGACTTTCAAAGATTTTACGGGGGGCGTTTTCATTCTTCAGAGATGTTTCCGCGGGTGTGTTCATAGTTTATCCTTCCCAGCAAAATTATAGCTCAATTTGAGTTTGTTTGTGTAAGTATTGTCCTTTTATTTCAAAGAATAGATTGATATCGACTCTTTATAGCTATAAATAACCATAATTAACAAATATTCACAATGATTATTTGGGGTGAGCGTTTTTTAGGGTTGTATCTTTACCGCCAGCTGGGGATCGTTTAGATCTGGTGGCGTCTGGGTGGGAAATCTGTCAATTGTGGAACCCCGGGTTCTTCATTTAATTCAAAATGCAGATACCCCCCGGGGTTCCGATAAAAAAAGTTATTGTGACCGGTCGTAAAACTCCTGGAATGTTTTAATATACTCAGGATCCAACCCACGTTCCTTTGCGCCCTTGAGCATTATTTCAACATAGCTTTTAGAAGGGGTAAAGGGTCCCTGGGGATCAATTACCCGGTAGAGATCAGCAGGATATAATTTG
The DNA here is from genome assembly GCA_016744295.1 of Desulfobacteraceae bacterium. Taxonomy (GTDB): domain Bacteria; phylum Desulfobacterota; class Desulfobacteria; order Desulfobacterales; family Desulfobacteraceae; genus NBML01. The sequence continues at coordinate 50,947 of JADGEQ010000043.1, forward strand.
CCATCTTCGCCCAGGACTATGAAGGTTTCCCGCTGGTATTGTCCCTTATAATACCCTTCCCTTTCGTCCAGAATATGCATTTCCTCTTCTGTTGTATTAAAAATAGCGCCGTGGACAACTTTACCCGGCGTAAATGCAACATTGCTCAACCCGCCCTTGCGTATTTCAGACCATTGCTGGAATTGGATTGAAAAATTGGGCAGGTAGGCTTTCATGGCCACTGTTGCACTGGGAAGCATCTCCGTTGTATACTCAAGACTCAGGTTTGAGCCATAACCAAAATGATACATATTTTTTCCTTTTTTCGCTTAAAAATTGTTACTATTAAAATCTCTTACTATTAAAATCTGCAACTATTAAAAAATGATGAGATATTTCATCACCTGTCAGACACCATTGCCAATGGCCATTCCAGATGGAATAACCCTTTATTCTATTCTATCTTATTGCCCAGCTGGCCAATCAGATTTGCTTCCAACCGGCCCGAGGCGATAAATCCCAATTCTTTGATGTTGAAAGATACATCCACCGGCAGCTCGCAATTTTCCATTTTTTGATTGAGGATGCCGCCGAATATAATGGGCAGTTGAGGGCAATATTTTTGAAGCTCCTGCTTGAGCCTGTTTGCATAATCCAGGGCCATGCCATTGTGGGTGCTGAGCAGCACCCCGTCCACCTTTTGCTTGACCGCTTCTGCCACCACTTCATCGGGGTTTTTTTCAGCCCCAAGGTAGTAAACCCTGGCCCCGGCCTCTTTGCATAATTGGTTGAGCACCAAAATGGCATGCTCATGGACATCGGTGGAGGCGATCAATAATTTTTTCCCCGAGATCATTTGTCGGTTCCCAGGCGCCATAAAAAGGCTGCGGTGTCTTTCGATGCTTTTTTGGGACATCTCAAATACATCCGTTGGGATCACGAGGTCATGTTTCCGAACATTTTCCAGGTTTTCGGTTCCAGCGCCAAACATCTCTTCAAATACTGCCGGCCCCATTTTTTTGAGAACAAACAAAAGTTCCACGGGGTCATCCATTTTCACCCCGGCTTCCTTTAAGCCTGCAAGTGCATTTTCAAAGACCCGCTTTCCCTTTGTAACCACTTGTTTGGCAAAGCGTCGGGAAGGGGTCAGATCGACGTGGTCAAAGATTCTTCTGGCTGTTTGAAGTACCCTGTTCCCCAGTTGCTGGGCCTCTTCAATTTCCTGGACAGAAGGAATTCTAACCCCTTCGGTAAGGGGCAGGGGAAGCAGTGCATGGCCTGTGGGGCATGCCATCTGGGCCAGAATATCCCAGAGGAGATATTCACTGACCAGCCCGGCATTGACAATGGGGGTTTGGGTGAATGAAATGGTATCCCCGTATATCATACTGCCCAGGCAATCATGGTCATGGATCATATCCAGTGCAAATACCCACCCGGCTCGTTTCACAGGGTCGCAGGTCAGCCCGCCGATACAATGGGTCAGTTTTGCTCCCATGAGACTTTCCACAATATATTTTTCAAGAAAGGCCCATCCGGCAATGGTGGCACAATCATAAAAAAGAGCGCCATAGCCGTCTTCAAGGTAGGAGTGGACCAGGGTGCCGCGATGACGAAGACCTCCCATGATGGATATGGCCTCAACCGTTTCCACGGTGGTGGTAACATGGTCCTTCCAATTGGGAACTTCATGGGAGAAAAACTGGGATAGATTGCCAATGGTGGTTACCCCTGCACCCAGGGCATTGATGGTATTGGCAACCCCCGAAGGAAAACCGATCATAAAATCCCCCATGTGGGGCTGGATGGGAGCGGCTTGGCCTATTGACAGCCAGTCCTCGGCCGATGTAAGCATGGGGCCTGTCTCTGCCGGTGCATTTTGGCGCAGGGATTGGGGCAGCCCCATTCGCCTGTCCATGCAGATACCGGCTCTGTCAATTTTAAACCCTGAACCTGCGTCTAATTTTTTCAATGCATCTGCCGTGGCAGCCCAGGAATTCAAACCAATATGGGCATGGAAGGTGATCTTTTTGTCTCGAATACAACCTTGTTTATATTCTGCTTCGGAAGACACCCCATGTTTGTCCATGAACAGGGTTCGACCGATCTTTATTTCTCGGGCTGTGGCCCTTCCCCTTGAAATGATGGGATTGCCGGGGGGGAGCTCCTGGGCGAGAATTTCTTGTGTCAATTTTTCAAAATCTGAAAATTTCATTGAATTGTTCCTAATTTGCCAACCCTGGGTCAGCTCTCCATTTTTCGGGTCACGGCCTCTAAAGCATCTGGCCAGGCCTTCAGGCATCCCCTTTCCTTTAATATTTTTGCGCCATATTCGGAGATGCCGCCGGGGGTTGCCAGGGTATCCCAGATCTGGGTGAGGCTTTTTTCCTTCTGGTGGGAGGCCATTCCGCAGGCCCCTTCAATGGTCTGGATTACCAATTGTCTTGCTACCTTCGGGTCAATCCCCTGGTCAGCAGTCCAGGTGGCTGTTTCATCCATGAGGGCAAAGATCCAGGCATAGAATGCTCCCACCAGGGCTGTGCCCGGGGTAAATGTTGTTTCATCGGGCAGCACATGGACCTGGCCCAGAAGGGAAAATAAAGTTTGTACGGGCTGGTTTTCCGGGAAAACCAGAATAGGGCTTTTGTTGATGGCCACACAGGAGATGGGAAGGACCCGAATGGCTTTTGCAGGAGAGACAAACCCCTCAAGCAGCTTCAATGACGCACCCGCCACCACCGACGCAACCAATTGGCCCGGCCTGAATGTAAGGCCTCCCAATGCGGCTTCCATATGGTCGGGCCGAACGGCCAGAATAATCAGCTCGGACTTGTCCACAGCCGTCTGATTGTCCCGGGTGACGGCGCAGTTAAATTTGGGGGCGAATAGTTTTGAAATCCGGGACAGGTTATCCGGATCCGGGTCGGCCAGGATGAACTCAAAATTGTTTTCTGTCCGGGCAAACCCCGTGAGCATATAGTGTGCAATATGGCCCACGCCGATAAATCCTATTTTTTTTATCATTTGACCTCCCGTGGGTGGAATATCCGGATGCAATATTTTGTTTTTCCGGATATGACCCCCGATACTAAATTGGGTATTAAATTGGGTACTAAACTGAATTCTAAATTGGGTGCTGAATTTGTTTGCATGCTAGTGTCCATGGTACAAATGGCAGGCCGCAAAATGGCCCTTGTTGATTTGTGTAAATTCCGGGATATGGGTTTTACAAACAGGCAAAACCTGGGGACACCGGGGGTGAAAGGTGCATCCTGCTGGGGGATGGCGGGGGCTTGGAACGTCCCCCGTAAGTCTGATTCTTGTTTTTGTGTGACCGGGGTTCGGTATGGGGATGGCGGATAACAATGACCGGGTATAGGGGTGACTGGGGTTGTCATATATTTCTTTATAGGAGGCTTTTTCCACAAGTTTTCCCAGGTACATGACCGCAATGGTATCGGCGATATGCTCCACAACAGCAAGATCATGGGAAATAAAGATATAGGAAAGATCAAACTCTTTTTGCAGATCAATCAGCAGATTGATGATCTGGGCCTGGATGGACACATCCAGGGCGGAAACAGGCTCATCTCCGATGATCAGCTTGGGATTCAGGCAAAGGGCCCTGGCAATTCCGATTCGCTGGCGCTGGCCCCCGGAAAATTCATGGGGATACCGGTCCCATTGGCTGGGGGTCAGGCCTACTTTCTCCAAAAGATAGGCAACCCGGTCCCGTCTTTCCTGTTTTGTATAGAGATTATGGATTTTCATGGGTTCATGGAGGATTTTAAACAGGGTCATCCTGGGATTTAAGGAGGAAAAGGGATCCTGGAATATGACCTGGATGTTTTTCCGCAATTCCATTTTTCTGGATCTGGGCATTTGGGAAAAGTGGGTGATATTTTGGCCCTCAAAATAGATATTACCCGAGGTGGGTGTCACCAGATTTACAATGGCCATGCCGGCGGTGGTTTTTCCACAACCGCTTTCTCCCACTATACCAAGGGTTTTACCCTTCTCAACTTCCAGGCTGACCCCGTTTACGGCCTGGACCAATCCGTTCTTTACCGGGAAATAAACCTTCAGATCTTCAACATTTAATAAAGGATGCATCTTACCCTGCCTTTTTCTCCTAGTGGTTTCATTTTTATCCTTTGGGTAAAACATTCAGGCTTTGCTTCCGGGCATCTGGGGCTGAAATGACACCCTCCCGGCAGATTGAAAAGACTGGGCACAATCCCTTTGATTTCCTTGAGTCTTTTTCTTCCGTGACGGCTGCGCTCCCCCAAAGCGGGGATGGATTTTAACAAACTTCTTGTGTAGGGATGCTTGGGATCTTTAAAAATTGCGGCGACATCTCCTTGTTCCACAATCTGACCTGCGTACATGACGTTTACTTGCTGGGCGGTTTCGGCTACCACGCCCATGTCATGGGTGATCATCATAATGGCCGTATTAAACTCTTCTTTTAGTTCAAGGATCAGATCAATCACCTGGGCCTGGATGGTGACATCAAGGGCTGTGGTGGGTTCATCTGCAATGAGCAGATCCGGATTGCAGGAAAGGGCCATGGCAATCATGACCCGCTGGCGCATCCCCCCGGACATTTGAAAGGGATAATCCTTTACCCTCTTTTCCGGGGAGGGGATCTGCACTTTTTTCATCATTTCAATGGCTCTGTCCCAGCTTTCTTTTTTGCTGAGTGCCATATGTTTTCGGATCATTTCCGAGATCTGGTTGCCCACGGTAAACAAGGGATTCAACGAGGTCATGGGCTCCTGGAAGATCATGGCAATCTTGCTGCCGCGATACTGCTGAAATTGCTTTTCTTCCATTGCCAACAGGTCTTTACCCTGGAAAAAAATTTTCCCGTTGGTGATCCTTCCCGGGGGACTCTTGATCAGGCGGATGATGGACAATGCCGTTACAGATTTTCCGGAACCGGATTCCCCCACAATGCCCACGGTTTCCCCTGATTCCATGGTAAAGGAAACATCATTGACCGCCTTGGCAGTGCCCTGGATGGTATGAAATTGAGTGCTCAGGTTTTCTACCTGGAGTAAGCTTGAATTTGCCTTCATGGGTCCGCCTTTTTTAATTGGATTTCCAGGTTGCATGGGGATCCAGATAATCTCGTAACCCGTCTCCAAAAAGATTCAGGCCGAGAACGGTTATAAAAATGGCAATGCCCGGGAAAATACAGATCCAGGGAGCGGAAAAAAACAAATCCCTTGCCGAGGAAAGCATACCGCCCCAGCTGGGTGAGGGCGGTTGTGCGCCAAGCCCCAAAAAGGAAAGGGAGGCTTCCATGAGGATGGCTTCTGCTGCGCCCAGGGTTGCAATGACCAGTATGGGGCCCACAATATTGGGCAAAATCTGGCCAAACATGATTCGCAGTTTGCTGTATCCCAAAATTCGTGCTGCCTTTACATAATCGGCATTTTTAGCCGACAACACCTGGGAGCGGGTAATCCGGCAGGAATAGGACCAATTGGTAAACCCCAGGGCAATATAGATGTTGATCAGTCCAGGACCCAGGGAGGCCATGATGGCAAGGGCAAAAATCATGGCAGGTATGGAGAGCATGATATTGGTCATTCCCATGATGATATCGTCCCACCTGTTGCCCATGAAGCCGGCTAAAAGTCCAAGGGATACCCCGATACAGGTATTGAGAAATTGAGTGACAAGGCCCACGCTCAATGAAATTCTTGCACCATAAATAAGCCGGGACAACACATCCCGGCCATGGGAATCGGTTCCTAAAAGATAGGTGGTGTTGGGGGCCAGCTCCGCATTCATAAGATTTGCATCTTTTACAGGATCAAAGGGGGCCATCAAGGGGGCAAATATCGCCATTGAAATCATGACGAAAACAATGATCCCTCCAAGCATCATATTTTTTCTCTGGAGTATATGTCTGAGTTTATTTTTCATTGATAGGTAATCCTGGGATCTATGACTGAATAAAGAAGGTCAACCACAAGGTTAACGATCAGAAAAACAAAAATAATGGTTAGAATACACCCCTGGGCAACCGGGATATCTCTTTGAAAAATTGATTCAACCAACAGGGAGCCAATCCCGGGCCATGAAAATATTTTTTCAACAATGACGGTTTGCCCTATGAGAGAACCAAACTGCAGACCTGCCGTGGTCAGTATGAGGATCAGGGCATTTTTAAATACATGCTTGCCATTGATGGAAAATATGGAAATCCCCTTGGATCTTGCCGTTCTCACATAGTCTGCAGACAAAATCTCAATGACCGCAGCCCTTGTGGTTCTGGCCAGCAGTGCAATATAGCTGACCCCCAGGGTGATGGCAGGAAGGATTAAATGGAGAAAGCTTCCGTCACCATAGCCCGAAGAGGGGAGAAGGTTAAACATATAACAAAACACATACATGAGCATGAGTCCCAGCCAGAATTGGGGAATGGACACCCCGGATACGGCACCCAGTATGGAAAGGGTATCAAACCAGGTGCCCTGTTTTAAGGCTGAAATAAATCCCAGGGGGATGCCAA
>JADGEQ010000099.1 GCA_016744295.1 Desulfobacteraceae bacterium
GAGCCGGATGATTTTGAAAAATTGGTGGACTTTACATTTACAAATGCACAAATTTCAGCGCGGATCAAAAATTCAAGCACCCCTGTCCTGCGAAAGGTTCTCAATCAAATCCGTGAACTGACAAAGGATGACCCCGATGTAACGTGTATTGGCGGGGTTGCCGATATTTTTTCAGGTCTGGCAAATCATGTTGTTAAAGGTCAGCTCATTGCAATTGCATCTTCAATCGTTCTTGTTTCACTCGTTCTCATGATTGTCTTCAGGTCTCTTATTGCAGGCCTATTGGGAGCCATTCCTCTCGGGTTATCCGTCATTTTTCTCTTTGGTCTCATGGGATACCTGGGTATTGAGTTAAATATTATCAATGCCCTTCTTTCATCAATTATGATTGGCGTTGGTGTTGATTATACCATCCATTTTTTATGGCGGTATAAAAAAGAGAGGAAAGACTCTCATGATCATGTTGAAGCCATAAAACATACCTTGCTGACAACAGGCCGGGGGATCATATTTAACGCACTCTCAGTTGTTATCGGGTTTTCTATTTTATTCAGTTCAAACTTTGTACCGGTGAAATTCTTCGGTTTTCTGATTATTGTATCAATCTCTTCATGCTTGATGGGTGCCATCATTTTTGTTCCTTCAGTGTGCATTGTGTTTAAACCCGATTTTCTGGAGCCCAAAATAGTTCCCAAGGAAAATCCCTCGCGATCGATTGCCTGATTCGTGAAAATCATCTTTCACCCCTTTTAAAAAGGAATAATTATGAAAAAAATTTACAAAATAGTTTTTATTGTTATGACCCTGTTTTCACTCCACTTTTCTCCAAATGCTTTTGCAGAAAAACAACTCAGTCCTGAGCAAATCGTAGAAAATGGAAATGATGCAAGCAAGGTTGCCGGTTTACAAGCAGTTGCAACATTAATCATCATTGATCAAAAAGGACGGGAAAGGATCAGAAACTATGCCCAGGTAAGTAAAATGGCAAGTGATGGCGATACTGAAAAAGTCCTTTTTAAATTTCTTTCCCCCACAGATGTTAAAGGGATCGGTATTCTAACCTACGACTATCATAAAGAGGATGATGATACATGGATATACCTGCCAGCACTCCGCAAGACACGAAGAATTGTAAGCTCCCAGAAATCAAAAAGTTTTATGGGGTCTGAATTCTCCTATGCGGATACATCCAGACCCATAACCGATGACTTTAAATACACGAATTTGGGAGAGGCTGTTGTCAAAAAGCAAGACTGCTGGATCATTCAAGCCATACCTAAAACCGATGAAGTTGCGGATGAAAACGGATTTACAAAAAAAGTATCCTGGATAAGCAAAGTCGATTTTATCGAGCGTAAAGCCGATTACTATGATTACCAAGGGGAGATTTTCAAACAATTGGACGTTAATGAAGTAAAAGAAGTTGATGCTGTTAACCACAAATATAAAATCATAGATATGGTGATGACCAATGTAAAAAATAATAGAAAATCAATATTCAAATATAATGACATCAAATTTACGCCCCAAAATAAAGATGACTATTTTACATCACGATACCTTGAGAAGGGCAGATAAAATATTGGAAATTATAGTTCAGGGTGATCACACCAAAAGGCTCTTTTTGTTAAGATTTAGCAAACCAGACAATTTTTTGATCACAAACTGAAATGCGAAATAATTTTAAAAGTATTACCGATAGGGGCTTGGCCATGTTTATTTCATGGTCAAGCCCCTGTCCCCATCGCTCCTTCCCGGTCCCCTGGCTTAAAATCTTAATCCCAGGGAGGCGCCCCATACCCAGCCGCTGACCTCCTCCTATCTGGTGCTGGTGGGGTATTATCGCTCAAACAAAGGTTCAGACAAAAACCCACCCCCTTGGATGACAGTTTTTTTTACGAAACCTGAGGTCACAGAAGAGGTCATCATCCACCGGACACCCTTGTCCAGGCCGTCAATTTGACGTGCATTATTTTACTTGACATATACAACGAAGATCGTTATATCTTTATTGAGAACAAACCAACAGCCTTTGGAGATTTGATGACAAACAATAAAAAAACAAAAGAACAGATTGATAGATTTAACAAGGCTTTCCATAAACTCTGGTTTAAGATTATGGCCAACAGACCGGAATCAAAATCTAAAAAATTGAAGGGGTTGACCTTTTCAGATATTCACGTCATCAGCATGGCATATGAAGAACCGGATATCATTCTCAAGGATATCAGAAAAAGGCTGAACCTCCCGCAAACGACCTTAAGCAGCATTGTGGCCAAACTGGAAAAAGGAGGGTTTCTTCAAAGGGTTATTAATCCAAGGGATTACAGATCTTTTTCCCTTAAAATCACAACCAAGGGAAAAGAGATGATGGCTGCCCATATGAAATTGGATCATGAACAAAACAGTCATATCATAGCGTCACTTGAACCCGGCGAAAGAGAGGAATTTATCAGATTGTTTACCAAGGTGGCTGATAAATTCAATTTCTAATCCGGACGAGACCGGATAAGACGATATTTTTTGAAAAAATATAAATATCGTCCCGAACCAGACACAGGAGATCACTGCCATAATAAAGAGGTGATCCTGGGCATGACTGCTTACCAGGATCATCTCCCATTTTGAAAATTATAGTTCTCTTCGGAGTGCAAGTGCCTCTTCATTACTTGGGTCTAACCTTAGAATTTGATTTAGATAATCATCCGCTTTCAGTATTTTTTGATTCATATAATATATTTTTGCAATTTGGAATTTTGCGTCCACGTT
>JADGEQ010000100.1:0-576 GCA_016744295.1 Desulfobacteraceae bacterium
TTTCATTGATCAAAACCTGTGTTTTGGCGGTTGTCAGTTTGTCTGTGGGGATACCCGCCTGGGCTGTCTCAATGATCCTGTGTCTGCCGGCCTTGGTAAGTGTGGTGGTAATAAGGACTGATTCTCCGGCCAAATCCAGGGGCCCTGTGACTGATAATTCACCGCTTCCGGTGTCGGCCAGATTAAATTCCAACGCGGTATCTTTTAAATTTATTTCCCCGTTGATTTTGCCGGGCAGGTTTAAGATGATGGTGTTATGTCCCGGGCCAAGATCAATATTCCCCGAAACGCTCCCGCCGTTTATGACCAGCCTGTCATTGCCTGGCCCGGTCAAGATGGCATGGTCTTTAGCCGTGATACTACCGCCGTTTAGAAGAATCACCGTATCCCCTGCTTCTGACTGAACAGCGGTCCCGGGGCTTGAAATACTACCGAAATTTTCAAGGTAGTTGGTCCCCCCATGGAACTCACCCCCTTAAACAGGACGGCAATATCATTGGTTCCGCTGATGTTGAATTTTTCAAGGGTTGGACCTAAACCCAAATCCACCGCCTATTTTTTTGTGCACCATTCCAT
>JADGEQ010000100.1:586-2726 GCA_016744295.1 Desulfobacteraceae bacterium
AGTGGCCTCCGGGAAAACTCACGGTGAATATCCATACGGAAAAAACCGCGAGTAAAAGACGCGGTAATAAAGTCAAACGTCCGGGCTTTGGATATAGGGACAAACTATTCATCAACAAAACACTTAGCATCGAAAATATACCATGTCAATGAGTCCCAAATCCACCGCCTATTTTTTTGTGCACCATTCCATCGGCAATTCGGGGGGATTTTTTTCAGGGGCGTTGGTTATTTTGACGAGCGAGTATCTTTTGAGGGTCCCTCTGTCTTATGTCGCCAAATCTTAGGCGCAACTATCCCTTGGACGAACCGTGAAAATATAATTTCTAACATGTTTTTTTCATCTGCCCTTATCCTGGTGGAGCCCAAGCTCCATTGAGCTTTGCTATTCTTCTGCGTGCCTCAACAAAAATGTCATATGCCGGATGGCCTTGAGATAAACGCAGAATCAAACGGCGTGAATGGGTAATCACTCTGCCCGGTATATTGATGACGGAGTACCTGATGGCTTTCATTCGTTTAACTGCCATAATGGGAGCTAAGGCCAAGTTTTTCATCATTGCGTTCAAATTCAAGGAGATTATCATCATCCACCACCAGGCGGCATTTACACCGAAATCAGAAGATGGAAATTTTCCTCCGGCTAAATCATCTTTCATTACGGCATGGATCTCTTCACTTTTTCCACATCGCTCATGAAGCCAGTGGATTATGGTTTCTCCTTTCATGTCGGTGTATTTGATGTTGGTCACGACCCCGAAAACCTTGTACTTTTTTTCTTGCATTTCCATTGTAGGGAAAGGAAACTCTAACTGCTTGGGTTCTTCTATGCCCGGCAGAGGCGGTTGCTCCTCAAGGCGTTGCCGTTTGGCAATATATCGGTATGTAGGCGCATCTTTACTATGGCATAATTCATTGGGAACAAAGCACACTTCTGCCCATTCACTGCCGGTTTTTATTTTGACCCCCTTTTCGTTTTTATGAATCGGCCTCCATTCAAGATCCGGAACTTGAGCCACAGCTGTTTTGAATGCTGTAGTTACATTACATCCGATTGCGAATTCTATCCTGCCGAAGCGTTCGTTTTCACCTATTTCACAGTACTTTAATAATTCATGCTGATATCCAGCCGTGTCTGATCTGAGTTTTACCTTTTCTACATTTTCTGGGAGGCAGGCCAACGCTTCCTTGAATATTTTGAGTTGTTCATACCCGGCAGGTACATTGCCATCACGAAATTCCGTGTGCAGAATAATGCCTTGTTCATGCCACCAAACATTCAACGGTTGATAGGACTTAAATCCTTTATAACAATAGCGAGCAGCCTTTTTCATGGTCTCGGCCAGAGTCGCATCCATATCAAGAGTCGCTGTTGTTTGAGGCTTTGCCCTGTTCAACCCGGCACATATATCTTTATTGATTTCCCGAAGCCCTCTCAGATGTTCATTGTGTCTTGGGATAAACGCTTTAACATCTGAAGACAGACGAAGTTCCTCCTGTTTTGCATCATGAAATTTGGATAAATATCTGAAGACCGCAGAAGGTGACGGCACCGAGCGTTTTTTCTCCTTGCGCCACCGTCTTTCCAAAGCCCTCCGCACTTTACGTTTCAGCCCGTGTATTTCTGCTTTGTCCAGTATTGTGCAAAATCCTTGATCAGCTTCCAGAATTTTTAAATCATCAACACAATCACCGCCTGCCAAATTCAGCAATACTATCGCCAGCACAACCTGGGTGTCTGTCCAGCCTTGAGAACCTGTTCTTATTTTTAGGTGCTTTTGAATGGATTTGGACAAGCCAATCACTTCAGCCAAGTCGAGATACAGTGGTAACCCCGCCAGAGCTGTCATACCGCTATTTGATTTTTCTTCTTCGTACTTGAATGGTAATACGCCTTGTGTCATACTCTGTTTCACCCCGTTGATGATAGGTTTTTGGTCGCACAAACACTCTATCGGCTTGATCCATCAAGCGCAACGGGGTTTTTCTTTTTTTTAGGCGGTGGATTGGGGATACATGCCATCCCAGACCTGCTTCAATTGTATTTATTGGTCTCCTTTCTTGTTCGAGAACAAGTTAAGAAGTCTGTGCTTACTTCCCGGTAAAATTAGGTTTGCGCTTTTCTCGAAACGCCTGTACAC
>JADGEQ010000044.1 GCA_016744295.1 Desulfobacteraceae bacterium
ACCTCGTTGATGATAGTTTTTTGGTTGCACAAATATTCTATCTGCTTGATCCATCAAGCACAACGGGGTTTTTTATTTTTTTTGATGGTGGATTGGGGCGGTGTCCTGGTTAACCGCAAACATCTGCGGCTTGCCCGTAGCATGTTTTTGTTGTAATAACTATTATCCTTGGGATTCCACTAAAACTAAAATAGAGGTGCTTGGATTTATTCAGGGATACTCGCTGATGTGTTCAAACATCTGAATTAATTTTGCTGATGCCATGCGGTTTCAAGGAATTTAATGACCGTAGAGCGTAAAATCGCGTGGGCCATGCGCCGGGCACCGATATCATAGGATGATATCACCTTGTTGGCATCTGCTTCTTCCAGGGTTTTTTTGGATGAATCCCGGGATACGTGGGCCACGATAAAAATATCAGGATTCAACTGCCCGGCCAACCGAACAAGCAAAACATTCTCATCATCTGTTCCTACGCCTGCAATGATGCCGGAAGCCCGTTTTATACCGGCCCGGATCAGCACATTTTCATCAGCCGCCTCTCCGATCAGTTAGAGGACACCATCTCCATCCAGCTGTGCTTCATGCTTACAGTCCTTTCCTATGACCGTCACATCGATGTACTTCTGGACCATGTACTGTGTCAGCAATCGACCAATCCTGCCATAGCCACAGACAACATAATGGCCGTCAATTTTTTTTTTGATTTTCCATTTTGACCTCCTGAGAACGAATCGGATCCATCCTTCAACAAGAAATTTAAAAATACCATTGATCAGGCACAGAAAAAACCGCCTTACAGACAGTATTTACCCTTTATATAAACATCTTCAAAAAATCTGTTAAGCAACCAGGCGCATGAGTTGAGCATCATTCCTAAAAAGGACACACCACCTGGCGACAGATGACAACTCAGCATCATGCTGGGTCATTTCTTTTATCTTGAGCAAGTGCCTTCTTACATTTTCCTTTGCCACAGGATTTCCACCATTTGAGCAGCGTGATTTTGCCGTCAGATACTGCTCAATTTCCCGGCTGACCCGTTGCCAAATTTTCCCCCTTTCTTCTCTTAAAGCTTCATGTTCATTTAGCTTAAGACGATTAATGGTTTCTTCCACCCGTTTTTCTTCCCATTCCGATATTCCTGGAGCAGAAATCGTTTTTCCTTCTTCATCAAAGGCAATCAGGTTAACATCCTCAGGATCTGTAGGATCCAATAAATATGCTATTTCTGATTCTTCACACGGATTTTCAAAAGTAGAACAAAGTCCCCCTTCCATTAGCGGGAACCATCCACCTTTCTTTCTATTTCCCACATTGCCGCAAACTCTGAAGTTCGTATAATCAAACGCCAGCCACCAGTAACCGTCACGACTTGAACCATCCAGGGATTTGGCCTCTTTTTTGGGGCGGAAATGTTCCACATCGTAGTGAGAGTATAGCTCTTTTACTTCCGAGAACCAACATTTTCCACCTGAAAGAGCCTGTAACCAGGGTTTAAGTTTTCCCCAGTGGGCACTTTTGGAATCAATAAATTTATTTCTTCCAGCGATATCACCGGCCTGGTTAAATTTTTCAAGCTCCGCAAGGAATTCCGCTGATTTATCAAGCCAGGCCTGCCATTTTTTCTGGGTCCAGGGGGACCAGTTTGGGAGATCCGTATCAACCGGTGTTTTCCCTTCGAAATCAATATAAATCAATGGCCGCCACCTTCCTTCAGAATTTCATCAATAATTTCATCAGCAATGGCATCCTGTTCCTGCTGTTCTCCAAAAGTCAAAGTCTCTTTGTGGAACTTGGTATGAAGTGCCATTTTCCGGACAAACATTGCAAAATAAGGATCTTTAAAATCGCTTGCAAATCCGAGGTCCGAGAGTTCATCACTCAGTCTGGACAGCTCATCATCCTGGGCTTTATTGCGTGCCCGCCCAAGGGCAAAAAGATAGTTTCGTTGGTCCAAACGGCGAAGTGTTTCAGAATCTATGGTTGAACGAAGGCCAAAGAGTTCGCTCTTGAGCAATCCTGAAATTCCCATGCCCTGGGGATGTTCATCGGGCTCAGCCACAACGGAAAAGCCCTTTTTATTGTGTAAGATCCTTACCTGTTCTTTTCGTAAGCTGCCGACCATCATTGGATCGTGGGTTGTAATTAAAATCTGAGAGTCACCGGCCAGGATGCTTTTGGAATCCGTTTCAATCACCTTCTCTATTTCATCAAAATACCGCAGCTTCCAGATAGGATTCAAATGTGTATCCGGTTCATCCAGTAGAAAGAGACAGTGATCCTGGCTGGTAATGCGCATGAGTCCCAGCACAGTTAAAAGCTGCAATTCTCCTTCCGAAAGCTGATTGAAACTGATAGCGCCATTGGAATCCTTGTGTTTGACGGTAATACGCACTTCGTCAATCAGGTCTCCGATATAGGCCCCCTCGGCATAGCGAAAAAAGATTTCCGGCGGCCCCACCAGTTCACCCAATTTTTCCAGTGAATTTTTGTCCGGTAAGTAGAGGTAGAGCTGTTCCTGCTTTTCGGTTCTACCACGAAAATCCAGCTGTCTGGATTTAACGTCATCAATGGGAGCAACGGCCAGCGACCAGAGCTTGTCCAGAAACTCATCAACCACCGTTCCGCGGGCATACCAAAATCGATTGTCCCCGTTTTGAACATCATCATCCTTCAGGGTTCGTTTCATATGATAGGGTTGTTTTATCACAAAAAGCGCCGAATCAAGCTCCAAGATATTTAGATCATTGAGCAGTTGAGTGAACACCGCATCCCTTGAGAGCAGGCAGGCAAGCAGCACCAGCTGGCTATGACCACCCCGGCAATAAAAAAAGCGGCGGATAAGGTCATCCTTATTCTTGCGAAGGGCCTGGGTAAACTGTTTTTGATGTGCCTGAAAAAGTTGCTCGATTCGTTCGTTTTTCCCGGAATAGTAGGTAAACACGTGGGATGGCAGATACTTTTTTGCATGCTTTGCAAGGGCAGTGGCTGAACTGCGCTCTCCATCAATGACCACCGCCGGTTTTTTCCCTGCAACAGCAACAAGTTTTACCTGATGCTCCCGAACCCCGTATTCCATTTCATAATCAAAACTGGCGGCATTGTTCAGGTCCAGGTCCCGAAAGATGGTAATAATCGCTTCCATGAGATTGGATTTGCCGGAACCGTTCCGGCCGATGATAGCATGACTTCCAATTTTGCGGAATTCACCATCAGCCGTTTCAGTCGAAGAGGTAAAGGCGATCTCAAAATTTTTCAGGTTTCTAAAGTCTGCAATTTTTAATTTATCTATATGCATATGAATTCATAAATCTGATTTTTCAAAGGGAAATCAGATAACCGTCAAATAAAGATTAAATAAGAATGCATTAATAAAACAACAACTTAACCGCATGAAGACCTCAGAGAATAAGCCTTCAATCAAATAACCGTCAAATAAAGAAACTGCCTCATTTAGCCCACCATGGAACGTATTTCATAAACTTTCGGGATGCTTTTGGATCAAAGGGAGAAACCATCTCTGCTTCCAGTGTCTCTTTGATAATTCGTGAAGCAATGGCGCTGTTCTTGCTTTCGATGCCAAAACGCTCCCGTAAAGTGGAGTTGGTCATAAAATCCCTTTGGATATAACGCAATCCCGCGTGCATGTAACATGCCCGGATTTTGTCAGCCTTGTCCATCTCTTTCAGCTCTTTATGGGAGAAGAGGATGGCTCTTGTGTGTTCATCGGTGGTCTCAAAAACCGGCGCGGGCAACTGATAGAGTTCTGTCTGAATCACCACCTTATCCACCCCGCTTCCTCTTTCTTCACACACTCCGATGCGCCTCATAAACGAAGCGATGCCCTCATTGCGTGATTTTGGAGGGCTGTCTAAAAATCGGTCGGTTTTAACAAGGGGGAGTCCAGGATTGGTGATCTCCATTCGATTGGCAAAAATCTCAATCATGGGTGCGGTGCCGCTGATATGAAAATCCTGGTGAATAATGGCATTGGCAATCAATTCCCGAACAGCCAGTTCCGGAAACATGGGCATAGTTTTACGCAAAGCCTGGCCCATAACCTCGTTCGACGGGAGCAGATTTTGCACAAACTCGATAAGGCCTTCAAAACCGCAGGCATACCCCCGACCGCCCTCCTGCTCCCGAACCGTTTCAAGCTTGGTTTCCCCCCGGTATAAAATAACCCGCGCCGCCTTATGTTTAAGCCGTGTGAAATCACTGAGCCTGCGGGCGAACAGAATGGCCCCCATATTGGTAATATCCCATTTACCGGCATTTCCTTTATCAATCAGGTCATCAGCCTGAAGTGCCTTAAGAATACCTTCCCGAGATTCAGGCAAGGCCAACTGGAGAAGGTCAAAATAGGCGGGATAATCAAGAAGTTTCAGCACCTCATCCGAAGACACATGTTCGGCGGCAATCTCTTTTTCAAACGGTTTACGGTCAAAAATCCGCCAGAGTTCCCGCTCTTTTTCTGGAAAATCCTTTAATTTCTTTTTGTAGGACCCCACCCTGATGTATTCGATATTCTTGAACTGAACCGGATGACGGAAGGCAGCCCCCACCTCCAGCATGACCACGCACTTCTCCTCTATTTCAACTTCAAAAAACCTGAAATTAACCTTGGGGTTGATGAGACGCAAAAGCCAGCTTTCAAGCTCTTCGTTACCTATTTTAGCCTGAAGCGGTTTGAAGTCGGTTCCCACAATATCATGGTTTTGATCTTCAACGCCCCACAAAAGATAGGCGTGCACCTTGCCGGAATATGCCGCAGAATTGGCCAGTGCAGAGATATACTCTCCAATTGTGTCAGGCTTCTCATTGCCCACTTTGAACTCAACCCATTCCGTTTCATCGGAGAGTCTGCACAACTCCCTTACAAGGCTTTGAAGGTATTCCAGGTTCCGGTCCACGGTCATTATGCTGATTCCTTTTCTTCAACGATTCGCATCTCGGCCTTCTGGGGCTCTTCAATCCATCCGTTTGCCATTTCAGCCCTGAGCTGGCGGTAAAACGCATCAATCTCCAAGCCCGAATGATTCCACAGGACTTTTGCGGAAAGCTCGCTGCTGTGTTTGGCCAATATGGCGCAAAGGGGTGCCTGGGATTTAATTGAAGGACTTTTCACCAGTCGCAGTTTGGTCACAAGTTCGGTTTTAGGGGCCTTCATCTTCTCTTTATCCTCCAGTTGGGTTCCGGTGATTGCGGCAATGGCTGACTGTGCCAGTTTTTCGGCAATGGAACGGGCTTTGGTGAGTTGGGCTTCCAGGGTATCGCAGAGTGCCATCAGGGATGTAACTTTGGCAACTATTTGTTTCATTTCATTTTTTGGTGGTAAAGGAATAGCAACTTGCTCCAATATCCCTAAGTTTATATTCTTTTGAGCTGTTGAAGGCGCATATTCCAATAGATTTGATTTTGCTGTTCGAACAAACAAATCAAAAAACTCAACATTACCAACGACTTCAAAAGGAATGAAGCCTACAACGCTATCTGGAAAACAAGCTTCAATTTTCAAAATTGCACTATCGGCAATATTTGCCGCAATAGTAATACATAAGGTTCTTTGGGGCCACAGTTGACTTTGCTTTAAACCAAAGTCATTATATTTTTTTTTATATGAAAAGATTCCTTTCCCAACCGAAATAGCAACATCGCCAGTTTGCACAAATGGATATTTCCCGTTAAAAAAAAGTTGGGGGTCATTTCTCGGACGATGCTTAGATTTCCCTCTTCCAAAGACTCCAAGGTCACTAAATCGAGACCATGCCCAGTTTCTGGGTAAATCGAAAGGATAATCCTTTAACTCTTTTTTTGGCTTTTGGCGTTTAAGTATTTTTTCTTTAATCAGATCATTTTTATATTTGCTACATTTTTCTAACAATTCAGATGCATTTGAAGTCGTTCTCTGTGTTAAGTTTCCTCTAATTGCAGCATTCATTATTGCATGTCGGAATTTTTCAACATCCTCCGGACCTTCAAACAGCATCCCCAGATTGTCCTGAACCCTGTTCCAGGACAATTTGAGTTCCTGGGGTCTTTGGGCGTTTGCCAAGGCGTTCAAGGCAGCTATTCGGAAGAGCTTGGTGAGTTCGCTGCGCTTTTGCTGCTGGGCTTCCAGGCGGTCACAAAGCGCCATCAGTTCATCTACCTTGGCAACGATGCGTTTTTGTTCTTCAAAACATGGTAGTATCACCTCAAGAGAACAAATTTCTTTTCTTCCTATACCGGGAATTGCTATTCCCATTTTTTGTTTCTGAAAATGGGATTGAGCGGCATCAATGCAAATATAAAGGTACTGCTGATTTAGCTGGCCTATTGCTCGGATTGCCATTAGTTGACGACTAATGGCTAACTCTGGCAAATTGCAAATATTCGTTTTTCCGATGCCAGAACCTTTAACGGTTATTAAAATATCATTTGTGGTCGCAACGGCTCTTTTTTCTTTTGTCCATTTATTTGGTTCTGGATTCCTTGGACCAAATTCGGCTGGGCCTGTGATATAAGGGATTCCAATATTGTTTTTATTATATTCTGTCGGCTTTAAATGTTGACCCGAAATTATTTTAACTAAGTATCCTAATGGTAAACAAATTTTATTTCCGCCAACAAGAAAGGGTTCCCGTAGAGTTGAAATTTCACGTTTTTCTTTATTAGAAAATGATTTTTTTTGAATCGTAACAATTTCGTTAAGAAGCTCAACAACCGGCGAGTCTTTTTTAGAGTCACTTTTCCAAACCGGTTCATCATTTGGATCCTGCTCAACCAACTTTCCCTGGACAGCCAACAACAAAACCATTTCCCGCAACTGCTTAACGCCCCCAGGCGCATTGGCAATATGCCCGAATTCAGCTAAAAACATTCCGACATCCATCAGGCGTCCACCTCTTTTTCAAAATGGTGGGACAATGCCGAAGCCAGTTCTTCCTTGAGAATATTTTCCGTCTCTTCAATTTCGAGGAGCAGTTTTTTGTAGTTTACCATCAGTTCATCGGGATCATGGACGATTGCTTCAGGCGAATTGGGGTTTTTAATATCCAGATTGTAGATGGGCCAGTAGATTTGATCCCCTGCAGTCTGTTCGTCCCTGGCTTTCAATCTGAGATTGTCTGCCTTTTGACGGACCACCTGGATCTCTTTATCCACCTTTTTGCGAAGCGCCTTCCCATTTGACCCTTTGACGGAGCCCCGCAGCTCCTTGATGTGACTTTCAAGATCCGAGGCCGCGTTTTTCAGGGCTTCCGCCTTGTTCCAATGGGGTCTGGCCTTGGCTTCAGCTTCCTTTTTGCGGGTTTTGAAATCGATCTTCCAGGCAAACTCATTTTCCATCCGCTCTGCAAAATCATTTTCTTCCTTACCCCACCAGGAGATTTCAGGCGCAAACTCTTCAAGCCGTATGGGCTTGGTTTTGGAATAGCTTTTATATCCCTTGGGATAGGGATGCTCATAAAACCAGATGGTTTCGGTGGGTTTTCCCTTGGTGAAAAAGAGAAGATTGGTCTTTATCCCGGTGTAGGGGCTGAATACGCCCTTGGGAAGGCGGATGATGGTGTGAAGATTGCATTTTTCAAGCAGAAGTTCTTTGATTTTTGCCTTTACCCCTTCCCCGAAAAGGGTGCCATCGGGCAAAACAATGGCTCCCCGTCCACCATCTTTCAACAATTTATTGATGATGAGGGTTAAAAACATATCCGCAGTTTCCCGGGTACGCATATCCGCCGGAAAATCTGACCCCACCCCATCCTCTTCCATGCCGCCGAAGGGGGGATTTGTGATGATGCAATCCACCTTGTCGGATTTACGCCAGTCATTCCAGCTCTTTCCAAGGGTATTTCTGTGCTCAATCTGACTTGGAACGTCAATGCCGTGTAAAAGCAAATTGGTGGTGCAGAGCAGATGGGGAAGCTGCTTTTTTTCAAAGCCCCGGATACTTGCTTCCACCGCTTTTTTATCTTCGGCGCTGGATTTATCGGTAATCTGACCGTTTAAAAGCTCAATTGACGCAGTTAAAAATCCGCCGGTACCACAGGCAGGATCCAGAACGGTTTCACGCTTGTCCAGACGGGGATTGACCCTTTGTGCCATGAATTTTGTCACGGTTCGGGGGGTATAGAACTCTCCGGCATTGCCCGCACTTCTGAGATCATTTAGAATCTTTTCATAAATGTCCCCAAGGTTCTGTCGGGTTTTAAAATCATGAAAATTAATAGCCTCATCGATTTTTTCAATCACCCCAAGCATGAGAGGCCCGGATTTCATATAGTTATTGGAATCCACAAAAACATCGCGCACCACTTTGCCTTTTGCAATGGTGGGGTTTTCGGAGGCCCCTTCTATATTTATCTCTTTGAGGCCGGGAAATACCGTGTTCTCCACATATTCAATCAATTCGCTGGCCTGGATCTGGGGGGCAAGCTTTTCGTCTTTTCCCGGCAGATACTTTGCCCAATTACGCCACCGACAGTTTTCCGGAAGTGGCGACGTATAGGTCTTGCCCAAATCGGCGGCATCGTCTTCCCACTCCTCTTCCCTCTGATCAAAAACCTTGAGAAAGAGCATCCAGGTCAATTGTCCGATACGCTGGGCATCACCGTCCACACCATCATCTTTCCGCATGATGTCTTGAATACTTTTAATGGTACTACTTAAATTCATCTTTTATCTTTCACTTTTCAAATAACTTTAAAATATCATGCACTCAATGTTTCAAAAAGTGCGTGTTCCAGTTCAGTCAGGGCCTTGGAATAGTTCTCCTGCCCACCAAAAATTTCCCGCCGGATTTGGGTTTTACTTCCCAATCTGTCAAAGGGCGGAAGTTCCAGGACCTTGGGATCTTCAATGTCAGCTATGCCGTTGTTGGCGTACTTGTCTAAAAGAGCTTCCAGAACCTGCCGGGCCTGATCTCCATATTTCCCAAAGTAGTTTCGCTTTTTTACATGATTTACCCGCTCTTTTCGGGTGAGCGGTTTCTGATCAAATGCAATATGGGCCACCAGATCAAAAAGGCCAAGCTTTTCCCCATTGGGAACAGTCTGCCTTAAGACATCAAGATCAACCCCCTTATCTCTCAATTCATCAATAATGGCCTGTTTCCGCTTTGCAGCGTTCCATCGGTTTAAAAATTTTTTCAGAGTTCCGAACTGCCCCTGTAATGTTTTTTGAATTTCCTGTTTCAGAAAGACCCGATAATCTTCGGTGATCAGTTTTCCGTCCGCATCAAGATATTGTTCCCGCCATACCCCTTGCCCGACCTCAACATCCTCCACCACATACCGGGATCTTTTTTCCTTTATTGGACTGCCATCATCTTCACTCGGTTGATCATAGTCGTATGGATTATCGTTGAATGGGACTTCTTCTTCACTGCCGGGTTGAACAGGTTCATCTTCTGGAGGTACGACAGGATCGTCCGGTTTTGGCTCATAAATAACCACCGGCTCACCATCAAAATCCGGGTCGGCAAAAAGCCGGGTTGCATTTTTAAAATCCATCACCGTGAAATAAAGCTTATGATAATCTTCACGAATACGGGTACCGCGCCCAATGATCTGTTTGAACTCAGTCATGGAATTGATATTCTGATCAAGTACAATGAGCTTGCACGTTTTTGCATCAACACCGGTGGTTAAAAGTTTGGAGGTGGTTGCAATCACAGGATAGGGCTCATCATTGTCGATAAAATAGGAGAGCTGGGCCTTCCCTTCTGTATCATCCCCGGTGATTCTCATCACATAACGCCGGTTGGTCGAAGCTTCCGGTATCAGCTTGACCAGGGACTGCCGCATGCGCTCGGCATGGTCCTGATCATCACAAAAGACAATGGTTTTAGACATGGGATCGGTGTTACTAAGGTATTCCCAAACCTTTGAAGCCACAAATTCGGTACGTTTTGTTAAAATCATGCTGCGGTCAAAATCTCTGGTATTATACTGACGATGTTCAATAAGGTTGCCATATTTGTCAGTCTTGTCTTTTTCAGGTGTATAACCAAGGGCGTCCCTGTCTGTCACCACACGAATAACTTTATAAGGAGCCAGAAAACCGTCCTCAATCCCCTGTTTCAAGGTATAAGTATAAATCGGTGCTCCAAAATAGGTGCTGTTGGAGGTCTCTTTTGTCTCCTTGGGGGTCGCGGTCAATCCCAGGTGGGTGGCACTTGTAAAATAATCCAGAACTTCACGCCAGGCTGAATCTTCCGAAGCGCTGCCCCTATGACACTCATCAATCACCACCAGATCAAAAAAGTCCGACGGGAATTGCCGGTAAATCTGCTTCCACTCTTCATTGCCGGTAACGGCCTGATACAGGGCAAGGTATATTTCATAATTTTTTTTGACTTGCCGGTTGGTGATTTTGTGCATTACCTCACCAAAGGGCGAAAAATCCTGGTGCATGGTTTGGTCGATAAGAATATTGCGGTCTGCAAGAAAAAGAATCCGTTTTTTTCGTTTCGCCTTCCACAGACGCCAGATGATTTGAAACGCTGTGTAGGTCTTACCTGTTCCGGTTGCCATAACCAGCAGCACCCGTTCCTCTCCGCTGGCAATGGACTCAATGGTCCGATTAATGGCAACCCGCTGGTAATACCGGGGTGCCTTACCGGAACCGTCACTGTGATAGGGCTGCTCCACCAGCTTTACCGAATTTTCCTGTTCAAGCCCCTTCCATTTTCTGTACACAGGCCAGAGGTCGGAAATTTTTGGAAATTCATCAATGCTTAATTCCCGTTCAACAGGTTGAGTCAACCCGGTGCGGTCGTGAAGTAAAAACCCATCCCCATTAGAGCTAATGGCAAAGGGGGCATCCAGCATTTCCGCATAAACAAGCGCTTGCTGCATCCCATGTCCCACGGCAAATCGATTATGCTTGGCTTCCACCACAGCAACCGGAACATTGGGGCGTGCATAAATCACATAATCTGCACGTTTCGGTCCCCCTTTGGCGTCAGGATTTCTAACCCGGGACGCCAAATTGCCCCGAACCATGACCCTGCCATCGGTCAGTTTGACTTCTTCTCTAAACTGGGACTGCTTCCAGCCTGCTCGCTCTATGGCCGGGGTGATAAACTTTGTACAAATGTCACGTTCACTGAGTTCTCTTTTATCCATATGCCTGGTTTCCCGTAACGAAATAAGGCCATGCAACTGGCATTGGGTTCAAACTGATCTCACATATTTTTTTACCTCTCCTGTCTTCCAATGGCGGCAAACGAGAATGTGTATAATTTGATAAACATTCAAAATGTGAGGAAATTGTGTCTGATTGACCGCAGTTGGAACCTTCTAAGGAGACTTCTATTTTCATGATAACCTTTAGAACATAAAACGCCCACTATGAAAAGAGAAAGTTTGATGACATGGGCCAGTGCACTTTCAAGGGGAGCCGGTAATCCACGATCCACAACATCCCGCCAATGGTCAGTAGCACCATGGCGCAATACAGGCGTGGTGAGCCTTGAGGTGTTCAATCTGGATCACCTCAAGGCTTCCCTTGACTGGCGAGGGTTTTAAAACTTTGTGTATCTACGGCTGTCGAACATTAGTTTATGTATGCCTTTTTTGAACCTGGAGCATTTGAAAAAAACTCCCCAAAGCCCTTAACCAGTGCATGTGCAAACCTTGATATCATTCATAATAACCACAAATTGGTAGTGATATCCATATCAAATTTAAAAAATTCTAACTGGATAATAGTAAAATTATTTTATTATCCGAATTGGATATCACACTGAGAACTCAGAAACTCCCCGGACCATACTTGTAACTGCTCGTTTTCTTAATTTTTTTAGACATATGGTGTCCTCAAATACGTTGATCCGACAAGCAACAAGAATGAGGCAGTCCACTTATTTGGAGCATAAAACTTCCTGGTCGAAATTTGTCCAGAGGAAGATTATGACATCGATAAGGTTATAAAATTTGCACGGATCATATGGGGGGAGGGCTTTTTGACGGGTGCCTGTGATGAACGATAGTATCCAGGCAGCGGCAGGGTGAAGGGACAGAGCGGCGTTAAATGATCGGATCACCAGGACGGTATAAGATTCGGTCATTTCCGCTTCCCTTCCGCTCAGGACGAGCGGAAGGGATTTAGCGGCGTTCCTTCACCCTGACGGTGCCGGGTAAAGGGATAGTCATTGGAAACAAATGAACTCACCGGAAATTGTTTGTCAGTTCACATGAATGTAAGCCTTGCCCCATTTGGATTTACTTTATATACTGAGAACCGATATATGCTGAAAACCAAATCATCCATGGGATATGACAAAATACCACATGAAAGTTTACCATTGAATCGTTAGATGGATGGCTACAATAGTGACCATTTTTTATTTTGAACAATAGCAAAAAGGCAAGAGGTGGCAAATGAAAAGACAACCGACCCCCATCAAATTAAATGAAATAGGCCCTCGGATTGCACACCACCTGGGCGGTCTGGATAATATCAATTGCTACATCGGATCCAATGCAGCCACACCCACCGCAAGCATTGAGGCTTTGACCAAATATATCAAAAACGACACAGGACAACTTCCCTTTATGAAGATGATTCATATTTTGCTTCATGGGAATGTTCCTTATGTGGAAGAAGGACTCCAGGACCGGATAAAGGCCTATTCCATCTTTTCCGGGGGAGATGTCAGAAAGGCCGCCGATGAAGGCCGTGCCTATTACCTGCCCTGTACCCTGGGAAATATGGACCGGCTCATTGGAAAAGGATGCGGATATGCAGTAGATCTTGTGATCATGAAAGTAAGAAGAAATGAGCAAACCGGAGAATACAGTTTGGGGCTTTCAGTGGATGCCATCCATGCCGCCCTTGAAACCGCCACCCTTGTGATTGCAGAATTAGACCCGTCCATGCCCTTTACCCAGGGACAGAGCGTCATTTCCAGTCAGGATATTGATTATATCATCGAAGATGGGATCAAAGAGGTTTATACCTTTGATTCACCGGATTTTGAAAATCTCCCCAATGCAGAACGCCGAATCGGGGAGATGATCACCGAACACTTTCTGGATGACGGCATGACCCTCCAGGTCGGCCTTGGCAAAATCCCCGATGCTGTTGTGGGAATTATCGCCACCTCGGGCCACAGAGAGTTGGGTGTCCAGACAGAACTTTACGGGGATGGTTTGATGTATCTGCAAAAAAAAGGGATCATCACCAACAAGGCAAAAAAAATCAATACCGGTTACAGCACCACCAGCCTGATCATGGGATCTAAAGAATTATATGACTATGTGGATATGCGGTCCCAGGTACAAATGCGCCCCTGCATGTATACCAATTCGGCCATCAAAGTTCAGGCCTGCAGCCCCTTTCTTTCTGTCAACACAGCAATTGGCGTGGATTTAAGCGGCAATGTCTGGGCAGATTTCATCGACCCGCTGCGGTATTACGGCGGCGTGGGCGGACAACCCGATTTTGTAAGAGCCCTGAGTCATAAAAAATACGGCACCCCCGTCATTGCCATGAAAAGCCTTACCAATAAAGGTGCATCAAAAATTGTTCCGGCCTGCCCCTCGGGCATCACCCTGACGGCATCTGCCTATGACGGAGTTGTCATCGTGACCGAATACGGGGTTGCCGATCTCAGGGATCTGCCCACGGGCTTTAAGGGCCTTGCCATTGCCAGCATCTCCCACCCGGATCACAGGGAACAACTGTTAAAAACCATCTATGATGATCCGAGGATGACCAAACCCAAGGGATTTTCCCTGGATAAAATTCCGCCAGGCGTCACCATGTACAACGGAAAGGTTAGAATTTGACCCGCAAAAAACACATAGCCTGTTTTTCCTGTACATTCAGATAAATATATTTAATACTTAGCCCGTTTTAGATCCATTTAAAAAAATGCAGGCTCAGGAGAATGATTCATGAATTTAAGGGAGACATGTCCGGGAAAGCTTCTCACCCCTGAAGAAAGCGTCAAAAAAATTGGTAACGGCAGCAGGGTATTTATCGGAACCGGTTGCGGTGAACCCCAGCACCTGATAAAAGCCATGGTCGAAGATTTGAGTATCCAGGACATTATTATTTATCAAATGCTGTCTTCTACCCTGTCCAACTATGTGAATGATGCAAACTTTCTATCCCGGTTTTCCATTAAGCTCTTTTTTATCTCTGTTCGCATGCGGCAGTCGGCCTTTGAAGGAAAAATTGATTATATACCGGTCTACCTGTCCCAGATTCCAAAAATATTTGAAAATCATGAAATCGGTCTGGATGTGGCCCTGATCCAGGTCTGTCCCCCGGACAAGCATGGATATTGCTCCCTGGGTATTTCCGTGGACATCACCCTTTCCGGAATGAAAAATGCCGATCTTGTCATTGCCCAGGTCAATCCCCAAATGCCCAGAACCTGGGGAGACTCCGTGGTTCACATTGATGAAATCGATTTTCTGGTCGAATATGAAGAACCCCTTTTAGAATCCCTGCCGGAAACAAAGAACCAGCAGGTGGTGGAACGAATCGGCCACTATGTCAATATGCTGGTGGATGACGGATCCACCCTTCAGATAGGGTTTGGTCATCTGCCCGATGCTATCCTGCCCTGTCTTTCCGGCAAAAAAAATCTGGGAATCCACACCCAGGTTATCACCGACGGCCTGTTACCTTTGTTTAAAAATAAGGCCATTACCAATCAAAAGAAAAATTATCTGCCCGACCGGGTGGTGGCAAGCCTGTGCATGGGCTCCAAAGCGTTGTATGAATATGTGGACAACAACCCAAAATTCTATTTTAAATCTTCGGATTTTGTCAACGACCCCAATGTGATTGCCAAAAACGACAATTTTATTTCCATCAGTTCTGCCCTGGAAGTGGATCTCACCGGCCAGGTCTGCACCGACTCAAAAGGATACCTCTTTTACTCCGGCATTGGGGATCAGGTGGATTTTATCCGAGGATCTTCCATGTCCAAGGGGGGATTCTCCATTATCATCATCCCCTCAACAGCCCAGGATGGCTCCATCTCCCGCATTGTACCCCATTTAAGCGAAGGGGCCGGCGTGGCAACCACCAGGGGAGATATTGACATCATTGTAACAGAATACGGAATTGCTGAAATGGGACGGAAAAGCATTTATCAGCGGGTGATGGAACTGGCCCAGATTGCCCACCCCAAATTTCGCAAAGAACTGATCCGCCAGGCAAAAAAGAGACATTATATCTTCCCGGACCAGATGCCCCCCACCAGCCAGGATCTTATGTTTTTAGACTCCTATAATTATTCCATGAAATTGAGCAATGGAAAGGGGATCGAATTCAGACCGCTTTTGCCCTCGGATGAGTTTGAATCCCGCCATTTTTTCTATTCCCTTCAGGAAGATTCCATCTATTATCGCTTTTTTAACAAACGCAAGGTATTCTCCAGAAAAATGCTTCAGCAGCAATGGGCAGAGGTGGATTACAGGCGAAACATGACCCTTATCGGCCTGATGCAGTTGGGTAAGCGCAAACAGATTGTGGCCATCGGATCCTACGCCGATCTGGGCAACGATTCAGCGGAAGTGGCCTTTCTGGTAAAAGAAAACCTCCATGGCATGGGCATTGGCAGTTTTCTTCTGGAATCCTTAGAAACCATTGCCAAGGAGAACAACTACAAGCAATTCATAGCCACTGTTCTGGCGGAAAACCGAAAAATGCTCAATGTTTTCCAAAAAAGATACCCCCGAGCAAACTTTACCAGGGGCGGCAGTGAGGTGGAAGTGGAGATGCCCTTTTCCTGATCTGTATGGAAAGGCAAATCAGAAAAAGAACAAATTTTAAAAAAAGCGGGGTCAGAAAAAAAACGATCCGGGAAAAAACTATTTTTTGTTTTTTGAACTCAACTCGGGGAAATCCCAATAACAATATTCTTTCATCCCGTCTGTGATGTCAGGTTCATCTTTATTCACCATCATTTCACGAAGTTCGATGCGTCGGATCTTGCCACTGATGGTCTTGGGCACCTCGGTGACAAATTCAATGATTCTGGGGATCTTGAACTTGGCCAGAATGTTCATGGTATGCTTGAACAACTCCAGGGCCAGTTCCCTGTTTCCTTCATAGGTGGGGTTTAAGATTACATAGGCTTTGACCAGCTGATACCGGTTTGGATCAGGTGCTCCCACAACTGCAGCCTCGGCAACACATGGATGCTCCACCAGGGCACTTTCCACTTCAAAGGGCCCGATGCGGTAATCCGATGATTTGATCACATCATCGGCCCGTCCCACAAACCACCAATAACCGTCGACATCAAAGGAGGCCCGGTCTCCGGTATAATAAAAATTATCCACAAACACAGACCCCATTTTTTCCGGATTACCGATATATTCGGAAAAAAGGCCAATGGGCCGCCAATTCTCCAATTTAATTACAATATGCCCTACCTGATCCGGCCGGGTAATCTCATTGCCTTCATCATCGGCCAGGGCCACATCATACATAAAAGAGGGGTTTCCAAAGGAACCGGACCGCATTTTACCTGCCATCCAGGGAGGATTTCCAATCATGGCGGTGGATTCAGTCTGGCCGTAAAAATCTCTGATTTCGGTGCCGGTATGATTTTTCCACCGGGTAATCACTTCAGGATTCAGGGGTTCGCCTGCACTGATGGACTGTCGAAGGCTTGAAAGGTCAAAGGACTCCAGATTCATGTTCACAAACATACGCCAGGCCGTTGGCGGGCCGCAAAAAGTTGTGACACAATTTCGGGACAGGGCCTCCAGATATTGCTCACCATCCAATACGGAAAAACGGAATCCCGCGGCTGTTGCCCCCACATTAAAGGGAACAAAAAAACTGGACCATGCCCATTTTGCCCATCCGGGGGCACTCAAATTATGGTGAATATCGTCTGGTTTTACCCCGATCATGATGGTGGTGGAAAGATGACCTACAGGATAGGAAACAGCCGTGTGTCCCACCCTTTTAGGGAGCCCTGTTGTGCCGGAAGTAAAAAAGCAGAACAGGGTTTCATCGGCTGCTGTGTCGGCGGCATCTGCATCGGTTGATTCCTTTTGAACCTCTTCATAGGAGATCCAGCCCTCTTTTTTACCCAGGACCAATTTCACCAGAGGCTGAATCCCAGTTTCCATTGCTGCCTGGTCAACCAAATCAGCCGAGGCTTCATCTGCCATGACCACATCGGGCCGGTAGGTTTCAAATCGAAATTCAAGTTCCCTGGAGGTCATGGTGGTGGCTGTGGGTACGGTAACGATACCACCCTTGATACAGCCAAGACTTGCAAACCAGGTTTCCGGGAGAATCGGACACATCATGTACATATTATTTTTATGACCAATCCCTTGTTTGGCCAAAAAATTAACCAATTGATTGGCCCGTTGTAAAAGCTGGACATAAGAAAAGCGCTTGGTCTCAAGGGTATGGACATCATCCCAGATCAGAGCTGTTTTGTCAGGAGTTTCTTTTACGTGGAAGTCTTCAAAAATTTCCTTGGCCCAGTTAAACTGCGGCGGAAGTGTCATGGCATTCAATCGTTCAAAAAATATCTTTGCCTTTTCTTCCTTCTCCGAATTGTCCGGCATCTGGTTGATCTGGATGACTTCTCTGTAAAGCTCTTTCATACCGTTGAAACACTCCTTGCAATCCACATTAATGTTATGAGCTGAGACCAAAAATATTGACTCTATAATTTATCGTTCTTATATTTGTCAAAGTTTTTTTAATTTTTTTAAGGATTTTCAATATCTGCACAGGTAAACATCACCCCATGAACACTAAAAACATAACAATTATTTTAGCCCCCCTCCAGGGATTTACCGACCTCACCTTCAGAAATGTCTGGGCCAGGCACTTTTCCGGCATTGACGAGGCCATCGCCCCATTTATTTCGACCATGGGTCAGGAGCGGCTCAAACCGATCCGCATAAAAGATGTGGTCCCGGCTGACAACCAGCAGTTGTTTGTGATTCCCCAGATTCTCGGCAATGTGTCAAAGGACTTTATTTTCCTTGCCGGGCATCTCTATGAAATGGGTCACAAACGGATCAACTGGAACCTGGGCTGTCCCCATTCCAAGATAGCGAAAAAACACAGGGGGTCTGGACTCCTGCCCTATCCTGAAAAAATTGATGACCTCCTTGGCCAGATCATCCCCAACATATCCGCCTCCCTTTCCGTCAAAATCCGTTTGGGCAGAAGGTCAAAAGACGAAATTTTCAACCTGGTAGCCATGTTTGACCGTCATCCCTTAGAAGAGATCATCCTCCACCCCAGAACCGGCATCCAGATGTACGAAGGCACCTCGGACCACGATGCCTTTGAAAAGGCCATGCAAAACAGCCGGCATGTGTTTACCTATAATGGAGATATTGTTGATATTGCCTCCTTTGAGCGAGTCCGCAACCGATTTCCCACTATCAGCAGGTTTATGATCGGCCGGGGAATCCTGGCCAATCCCTTTCTGGCAGAACAGATAAAAGGAGAGCCAAAGAATGGCGAGCCAAAACTTGACCGGTTAAGAGAGTTCCATGATCAACTGTTTGTGGAATATGATAAAATATTTTCAGGTCCCGCCCATTTAACCGGCCGGATGAAGGGGTTTTGGACTTACCTTGGTCCCTCCTTCAAGGGTCATAAAAAACCCTTGAAACAAATTTTAAAATCAACCTCCATCCCGGCCTATACAGACCGGGTGGCGGCTTTTTTTGATCTTAACCTCGAGTTCTCCCCGGGGTCCTGAAAATAAATTTAAAAAGGTACCCTAAATATCCCTGGCAGCCTGATACCCCCCATGAACCGCATCAAAGGCCGTGGCCACCTTATTTGCATCCCCGATCACCCGGAATCCCACACCCATTTGTTCGACAACCTCTTCAAGTGGGTTGTGGGATTTAGATCCTGCCGCCACCACCACGGTATCAACCGCAATCGTTTTTATGGTCTCTCCAGGGATTTCATTAGACGGGGTCTCATTACCGGGGGTTTCATTGCCAGGAGTTTCACTGGACAGGGTCCCAGCATATTCAATCCCTGTTTCAGTGATTTTTGTCACCCTCCCCGAGGTGATGGTTTGAACCCCAAAGCGACCAAGATCCTGCATCATTCCCCATTTGGTTGATTTGCCGATATCCTTTCCCACCCTGTCCATCATTTCGATCAGGGTTATCTTTTTACTGCCCTTTGTGGCCATTTCAAAAAGGGTTTCAGGTGTCTCGGCCCTGTTCACAAAAAGAAATTTCAGGGCGTCGGCATCCAGGGTACCTTTTTCCGCTAAAAACAAAGCGGTCTCAACCCCCACGGCCCCACCACCGATGATGACCACCCGGGCACCGGTTTCAACCTTGTTTTCCAAAACATCCCAGGCATCTGCCACAATGGGCAGTTCCATCCCCGGAATCGGCGGCACCAAGGGCTTGGCCCCGGTGGCAAGGAGGACAACATCGGGTTTCGCTCGTTCAATCAAATTTTTGTCAACCAGGGTATTCAGGACCACCGGAATCTTCAGGGCTGTTATCTGAGCCTCAAGGTCCCGGGCAAACTGGGCAAACTCTTCTCGTCCCGGAGGGGCCGCCGCCAGGTGCAACTGACCTCCCAAACGGTGGCTGCTTTCATAAAGTGTGACCGAATACCCCCGTCTGAATGCGGTCAAGGCCGCCGTCATACCGGCCGGTCCTGCCCCTACCACCATCACTCGTTTGGCAGAAGAGGCCGTCAATTGTTCTTCATGCTGTTCATACCCCGCCAAAGGATTGCACAAACATTCCACAGGTTTAAGCTTAAACAGGTTATCAAAACAGCCCTGGGCACAGGCTATACAATGAACAATCTGATTTTCCTTGCCCTGTTTTGCCTTTTGGGGCAGCATGGGATCTGCAATGAGACTGCGGCCCATGGCCACCATATCACAATATCCTTCGCTGATAACCTGCCGGGCTGTTTGGGGATCATTGATCCTGTGGCTGGCAATCACCGGAACATTTACCACCTCTTTTATGCCCCGGGCAAGATAGGCAAATGCTCCCCTTGGCACCTGGGCCACAATCTGGGGTACCCTTGCCTCATGCCATCCCACATTGATGCACAGGGCATCCACCGGGCCCTGTGCCAGTGCTTTGGCATAGGCAATCAATTCTTCCCGGGGATTCCCACCGGGCATGAAATCATTGCCGTTCATACGAACAATCAGGGGATAATCCGCTCCCAAAGCGTTTCGGATGGCCGCCACTATTTCAAGGCCAAAGCGCATCCTGTTTTCCAGGCTGCCGCCGTATTCGTCGGTTCTCTGGTTGGTCAGGGGAGATAAGAATTCACTGATCAGATAGCCTGTGCCGCTCAATACTTCCACAGCATCAAACCCCGCCTTTTTCACCCGGACTGCGGCGGCCGCAAAAGAAGCCACCGTCTCTTTAATCTCATCAATGGTCATGGCCCTGGGAGTTTCTTTTGTCATGCGGGACGCCACGGCAGAAGGGGCCACAGGCTGTTTACCATTGAGAAAAAATGAAAAATTATACCGGCCGGCATGGTTGATCTGAACCGCAGCAAGGGATCCGTTTTCCTTAATAGCCGATGCCAGGCGCGTCAATCCCGGAATAAACCTGTCATCATGGGCACCTATATTCTGGGTATTGCCGGACAGTTCATCAACAGTGGCATACCCCACACAGATCATTCCGGGGCCCCCCTTTGCCCGCTGGGCATAAAAATCAACAATCTGGTCGGTCACTTCAAATTCCTGGGCCATGCCAAGGTGCATGGCCGGCAGATAGATTCTGTTGGAAAGTTGGGTGGTATTGATGGTAATGGGGGTAAAAAGGGGATCTGTCATACTGCCTCCAAATTAAGTTTTATTTAATCCTTTGAATTCCAATAGGTTCTTTGTCAGGGTCCGGTCTATAATATAGGGACGAAGCCCCCTGGCAAGCCGGGTCAATTCCAGGGTGAGCCCTGCATTTTCCCGAAAGCCTAAATTTTTTGTATATTTTTCCCGCAGCTGTATTTCGCTGTCCACAATCTGCCTGGCAAAGACGGGATAAAAGGCCAGATCAACGGGCGCCACCCCCAGGTCCATGCATTCCTTGAGACGCTTTGCCACGGCAAGATCCTGATCGTCAAATTTATTTTTTTCAAGGGGAGACAACAGCTCCAGCCTGCACAATGTTGCCACCTGGGAGTTGCTGAGCCCTGCGGCCCTGGAAAAATGCTCCTTGTCCATTTTTTCACCGGCAGCACCAAAGAGCATGGATTGAAGCTCCAGCAAGGGGGCAATATCCCGGCCCTGGTCCATTTCCCGGATCAGCCCCTTAATTGCAGCAAGGGGAAGCCTGTGACTGGACTGCACTTTTTTAATAAATGCGATTTTTTCAATACAGACAGGATCATAGTAGGCCATATTGGGGCTTGTTTTTACAGGCGCCGGCAGCAGCCCTTTTTTAACGTACAGAAGAATGGTGGATTTGGCCACACCCGTGGCATCTGCCAATTGTTTCATTTTCAGCAGTGGGGAATTGTTTTTTGTCACCGGCTTCGAAGTTGAATTTGACATGGATTTCCTGTTTACAAAGGTCATATCTCAAAGTACAAACCAATACTTTGCACTTTATAGAACAAACAAATTCCGCCTGTCAAGCTGCTATAAATTAAAATGAAATATTTTTAAGGGGGGGGGCGATTTTCTGTCCGAATTGTTTTTTTTTACCATGAAGCCCATGAAGAAAGGAGAATGAATCACCTTCATTCAATCTCCATGGATTTCACGGCTTTAGATTCAGTCCTTGTTTCCACCCATTAGGTCTGATTTTTTTTTGTTGTCTGTCACCTGACAGGAATTTCGCATTCACGTGGACACGCCCATTTTGGGCAGCAGATACATCTGCAAAAACAGATATACGCATACAAATCCGCCAAGATATAATAATGTTTCCATGGATCACCTCTCATTAAAATTTTTCGCCGCCGGCCATAGACCGCCCTGCAAATTAACCGTCTTGCAAATTGATCAGGCAAGCAGAATATCATTTACCGGGGCAACTTTTCAGATTCTACCAAACAATGACAATGATTTCAATCATATGAATTTAAAAGCTTCCGGAATAGATGTTACCAACATCGGTCAGGCCATGGTCCTATAAACTGCCTGGTCATAGAACTGCCCGGTCCTAAAAATGGATCGCCCCCATTATAAAGAGGTGTAAACCAAAGAATCTGAAATTTCCTCGCCTCTTTGCCCGGCTATTTTTAAGGCAGCCGTAATGGCGTATAGACCCTTTTCATCAACGCCAACCGCCACCTGTCTTTTATCTTTAAACATCATTAACAGATACACCATGGGAAGAGCCGAAGAAACTTTTTCGGCAATAGCCGGCATTTCTTTTATCGACTCAAGCTGATCTAGATTAAACCCAATCATTCTTTTCTCAATGAGTCGTTCTCTTAAGTTTGGCTTTACCCAGAACCGATTTTCACCTTCATCAAGCGTTACCATTCGACACTGATGTTGTTTATTGACATAAACTATCTTCATTTTAAATCTCCTGTTTATTCGATGACTTAAGTCTTGAAATATTTCAGGTAACTCTGTCTTTCAGTTTTTGTTTAAGGTTCCAGATCCTCATAGCCCCAAGCCTGGCCATCTTTAACACCTCTTTATCGGTGAGCTGGTAGCCTTTTTCGTTCTTTGGTGGCCGAACAATTTTACAAGACAGCCGGGTTCTGGGTTTATTCACCAGGATAACACCCGCCCGATCCGGTATATGTTCGATATAATCCTCAAGATAGTGAGGCAGAGCAAAGTACAGGCGCTTTACATTGCTGTTGATATGACCATGGGCCTTTTTTTTATCCGCAATGAGATCCGCCTTACTCACTTTAATTTCAACCTCCCAAAGATATCGGCTTTTGGTTAAAATCAAAAGATCGCACTCATGCATCGGCTTACCGTTTAACTGCAGACCCCATTTAACATTGGGAACAATTAGATTTTCCCGGAAGCCAAAGTGTTTAGCGATGGCAATTTCCATTTCAGGAGTGGTAATTTTGGGAGGCATTTATCCTAGCTTGCAATCACAGGCTAAAAAATATATCGGTGGCAGACTAATCATATTTGCAAACGTCCACCCATTCTGTACAATTTGAATATTTTTCAAGTTCTTCTAGGGTCAAGCGTATGGAAGAATACCGATCTCCGGCAGCTGGAATAACGTCCAAGTGTTTTTTGAGTGATACATCCAGGTAAACCTTAATTGTTTTCTTTAACCCGAAGGGACAAACGCCACCTATGGCATGTCCAGTATGCTCCAGGGCCTCATCTTTATTGAGCATCTTGGCTTTTTTGGAAAAATACCCTTTATACTTTTTATTATCAATCTTCGCTTTGCCGGCAACAACAATTAAGATCGGGTCCTCGTTTAATTTAAAGGATAATGTCTTTCCTATCTGATCAGGATCTACCCCATGGGCCTGGGCAGCTTCTTCTACGGTCGCCGTGGAATTTTCTAAAACCATAACACGGTGCCCCATATTGTATTCTGAAAAATATTCAATAACAGCTTCCAATGACATTTTGTAACCTCTATTCTTAAATTTAATCTCGCAAAGATATAGTGAATATGAAATCCGTATACAAGGATAAAGTGATCCTCTCCCGGAAAATCAAACAAAAGGGATAACTAATTTTGCATAAGTTTTTGAAAATCTAAAGAAGATATCCGCATGATATACGGTTAGCGATCAACTGATGAAAGATATCCGGAATGCGTCGATTACTTGTTAGAAAACTTAATTGGAAGAGGGATATTTATGGTTACATGTTTTTTAACCAAACCAAGATCAAAAGAATATTTATTCGGTAAAGCAACAATCACCCATTTAACCCTGCTTAGACCCCAAGTGCTTCTTGCGGGCGCACCCACATAACTCAGCATGTCTATGAGATATCCCACATTCGAGCAGGTTACGAATAATGCTGGTGGCAATGGTGACACGATGGGGCAGACGGGGTTGGGGGGGAAAAGACCATGAAAAAAAAGAAAACAAAAAATCATCAGGCAAAAACCATATTGTTGAATGGGGAGCTTCTGTTGCTTACGCACTGGCATATTTGGTTTTTGCCTGCCGTCCCTCTCTTTAAATCAGGAAGGGAAACCTTATTTTTACAAATGTTAAAAAAACATATGGAAGCATTCTACCAGGATGCACAGGTAGCGTCAAACCCGCCATGGCTCACTTTCAGGCACCCATTGCAAAGGTGTGCTATTTGGCAGATTTCATATAATTCTCTGATCGCAGCTTTATGTTTTTTTTCAGATTATTAAACCAGAGTGAATAATCATAAATATGATAGACACCTTTTGGGAACCCCCCTGTGTCCAATTTTTCGGGAAGGACTGTCGTCAATGCGCCCGTGCCGATATCAATCCTTGCACCTGAGTAATGCGGAACAACCTTATCAACACTGCCATCTGCCTTAAAAAAAACAGCGCCAAGATTTGACGAGGCGGCTGCCGGGGTACCATCTGTTTTCCAGTTAAGGGGGTTGATGCAAAAAGCGCCTGGTAGAATGACCGGAGACCCCTTTGCCCCTGGTTCCTGGCTGTTATAAGAAATTATAACCCCAGTGTCTGATTCACCTGTGGCAGGTTTCATCCAGGGGTATTGCTTGAAATCTTCTTTTGTGACAGAGTAGCCAATGAGATAAGCTGCAATCAGCTGTTTTTGCAGTTTTTCACTCTCAAAATATTCCCGCATCAGTGTGATCAGATCCATCGAGCCCTGACTGTGTCCGGCAAGAATAAAAGGGCGGCCATTATTCAGGTGCTTGAGATAGTATTCAAATGCCCGAGATACATCTTTGTAACCCAAGAGAAAATTTTTATTTTTATAAGTATCTTCACTTGGATCCAGAACAGCCATGGAAACCTGGCGATAAAAAGGGGCGAAAATGTTGCCGACCCCAGTATAAACGCCGGTCTGTTTTTTAAAACTCCGCGTGGCTTTGTCCCGTAACTCCTCATTGTAGATATCCATATTGGTGGGATTCTCGTTCCCATAAATGGTTGGATACACATAAAATACATCTAATTTTTTCTGTGGAGATAGTTCCTGAAATAGCCAGGAAGAGAATTCGTCATACCGGGGGGCTTCAAGGCCGTCTTGCAGTTTCACAGAGCGGAAATTGGTGCAACTTGATAAAAAATATGCAAAAAGCAGTACCAGTAAGAAAAGAATATATTTATGTTGTATTTTTTTCATGAATTTTCCTTCAGTCCAGATCATTTATTTGTATTTATCAGTGTCTTTTCTGTTGACTCTTTTTTAATGCGTGCTGAATCAAACATTCGCAAGACCATTTTAAGCGTATCAATTTGCCAAGCAGCTTTTTTCAATAGAGAGTACCTTCCTTTTTGTCAAGAAAAATATTCCAAGGCCTCCATTTATATGAACCTGATGTGGACAAATTAACTTGCCCAAAAAACACAGAACTTATTTTTAAAGCACCCAAAATCACGCATAGTTACAGCCATAGCGTATGTCCACCAGAAGCCCGGGCGGATTTCGTACAGATAAACCGACGGTCATAAAGCCATTGAGCGCTGGGGGTTTGACACCTGATTCTTTGTTGTTTTGTTCCGACAGGCCGGGAAGGCTTTACCGGACTGTGAAAAGGCTAATATTTAAAATGATCTTTTTTTCAATAGTCATAGGCTGGAATCCTCAGTGACCATGCGCAAGATTCGTGCTAAATCAGTACTATTTCAATAGTTTCAAATAATAAACTTCTTTGGTTCGTCAGTCATAGAAACTCCTGGTGCAATGTCAATTTTACCAACTTCAAGGTAATACATTAATCTTGAAAATGGTAATAAATATTCATGCCCGCAATCATCCCCTTTTATACAATCATCTCCCAAAGAATTTATAGGTCTCTTGTGCAGACCACTCAAACTTGATATAAAAACCACCACAAATCAATAAATTTAAGGAATCCATATGCCGATTTTTGAATATCAATGTGACCATTGCAAAAAAGAATTTGAAAGACTGGTCTTTGCCGGAGAAGAGTGCGACATCCAATGTCCGGGATGTAAAAGTTCCGAGGTGACCAAAAAAATGAGTGCCACAAGTTTCATGGGCACAAGTATCGGCACCTGTGCGGCAGATGCACCCAAACAATTTTCCTGAGCCGGCTGAAACAATCAGGCCGGTCGGCCTGAAAACTCACCATAACCTGTTCAATTGTGTTATGATTGGGCACAATATGGCTTTTATCACAGATTATAAAGGAATCGCCCATGCACTGGTCTGATACTGTCAACTCAACTCTTCCCTGTATCGTAAAAATTGACACGCCCACAGGTCACGGTACCGGGTTCTTGTGTTTTTCCAACCCCAAAAAATCAATGATCGCCATTGCCACTGCAGGACATGTGATCCACCATGCCGACAAATGGATGGAGCCCATTCGGATCTATACCCATGACGGATCAAAATCCCTGCTCCTCAAGGCCAATGAACGCCACATCACCATGGGGAACCA
Organism: Desulfobacteraceae bacterium; assembly: GCA_016744295.1. Classification (GTDB taxonomy): domain Bacteria; phylum Desulfobacterota; class Desulfobacteria; order Desulfobacterales; family Desulfobacteraceae; genus NBML01. The sequence goes on from JADGEQ010000044.1 coordinate 26,495, forward strand.
GTCGGACTCGGCAATCATTCTTTTTTCAAAAGACCAAAATCTGTTTGAACAAACCCCTCCCCTATCCCTGCTGGACCAGGAATATGTCCTCAGGGTCGGTACCCAGGTCGGCTGGATCGGATTCCCCACCCTGGAGCCGGATACCCCCTGTTTTTTTTCCGGCATGATATCTGCCCGCAAGGAGAATGCATACCTCATTGACGGGGTGGCCATCAACGGCGTCAGCGGGGGACCGGTTCTCTATGTGGATGATGAAGATGAGACCCGCGTTGTGGGCACCGTGTCTGCCTACAGAATGAACAAAGCAACCGGCGATACACTTCCAGGCCTGCTCATTGCCCAGGATCTGTCCCTGTTCCACGATGTGCTCACCCACATCCGGACAGTGGAAAAAACACAGACGCCTTCCATTGAAGACCTAGCATAGCCTTTGGCGGTTCCCCGGGCTTTCCTGATCTTTTATTTGGGGAAGCATATTTTATAAACAATTGCTTATATTCATAATAACGCGAAATTTGTTTGCATATCGCTGATTTTGATTTAGTATATGAACCAGATTTTTACCATAACATTATCTTAAAATCATAGATGGAGAAAACATAATGATCCAGCCACCTAAAAAAATTCTTTTTGCATCTGACCTGTCCACGGACATGGCCAAGGTTTTTGAACATGCCGCCACCATGGCAGCCTATTCAAAGGCAGAAATAATTGTCCTCCATGTCATGGAAGAAGCCAGCAAAAGCTCTGAGAGGCTTGTCAAAATTGCCTTTGGCGAAAAACTCTACCAGGACATCAAAACCGAACAAAGAAGCGGGGCGAAAAATCTGCTGATTGGCAAAAATGTGGATGCCCTGAAAATCCGCCAGGCCATTGCAGGCTTTTTCCAAGAGGAAAAAACAGCAGCCAGACAGACGGATAGCGGTTCCCTCATTGAAAAAATTCTGGTGACCGAAGGTAAATCCATTGCCGATGAAATCACACTCACTGCCGCCCAAGAAGGGTGTGATATCATTGTCATGGGGTGCAGACAGCAAGGAATGCTGGCCGAGGCCATGGGGGATCATGTGGTCAGAAAAGTATTAAAAAGAACCAGCGTACCGGTATTTGTTGTTCCTTTCAGCCGATAACACCCATCACTTCTGAAATGAACACGTAAATTTTTTTAAGTGCTCAAGATAGGGGGCCATTCCACGAAAAAAAATATCATTGTGATTGGCCCCTTTAATTTCCAGCAAAAACTTTGTGTCAGACGGACAGGTATCATACAGGGCCCTGCCCTGGGAAAACGGAATAAGGTGGTCAAGCTGGGCATGGATAATCAGACAGGGACAGAAAATCTTTTTGATCTTGTCCAGATTTTCAAATCCTTCCTCCGCCACGAATCCCATTTGAACAGGATCTATCCCCAGGGTGATCAGCAGGGGTGCGGCGGAGGCAAACCCGCTCTCAATGATCAGGCTGTGGACAGGGTGGGAACCATTTGACCCAAGTTCCAGGGCTGGCGCACTGCCAAGGGAGCGCCCCATGACACAGACGGGGCCTGTCATCTTCCGTTTGCCCATATAAGATATCAAATAATCCAATAGAATATGACAATCTTTCATCATGGCGGTAAAGGTCGGAACCCCCGTTGAGCTGCCATATCCCCGATAGTCCACCACAAAAAAATTCACCCCTGTCTCCAAAAAATAAGCGCCCAGTTCATCGTAGTCTGACACAATCTCGCCATTGCCATGGAAAAAAAGGATCACAGGGGCTTTGGCCTCTTTAAAATGGAAAGATCCACCCACTTCAATTCCCCGACCCACGGGTATCATTAAATCATCCCGCCTGCTGTCTGGAATCCGTCTCTCTTCCCTCCCGGGATGAAACAAACACTTTAGAACATCGGGTTGATCCAGCACTGCATAATTTTGAAATTGTGCCATAAATGTGCTCCTTTCTTTGGATTTTTATTTAATTTTATTGGTTTCATTCGGCTTGCGGGGCTCATTTCCCCGGGCAAAGGCGAAAACCGCACCGACAAAGGCCATGAGGGCACCGGCCCCCATTACCTTTTGAAAACTTACCATAAAATAAGGGACCATGGCCGGGGTATAGCTGTCCAGGCCGCTACCCCGGGTTAAATGGGTGAAGGAACTAGTAAAGAGAGTGCCGGCAAGGGTCACCCCCATCACCATGCCAAGATTCCTTGCTGTTGCAACAGCCCCGGAAGCGATCCCCCGCCGTGTCCTGGGAACCGCCCCCATGATCGCAGTATTATTGGGTGAAACAAACAATGCCGTCCCTATCCCGGCAAGGGCCACCCGCCACAGGATGGCAGGAGTCGTCATGGCAGGAGAGATAAACATGAGAAAAACCAGAGACATCCCCAGCAACAGCATCCCGAAAGAACACAACCCCCGTGAACCGAATCTGTCTGACAAGGCACCGGATACAGGAGAGATAAACAGAAGAAAAAGAAAAGGGACAACCATAATGCCCCCGGTTTGAACGGCGGAAAAACCGCAGGGATAGGTCAGATAGAAGGGCATCATAAAAATGATGACAAAGAGAGCCGCAAACAGGAGGCCCGATGCCGCAAGGGGCAAAACAAAAAGCCTGATTTTCAGCAGGTTAAGGTCAAACAATGGATAGGCAGACCTATTGGCATTGAATATAAATATGGCACCGGCAACGCCTGCCAGGGCAAAACAGCCGGCAAACTGAAATGAAAAAAAACCCCAGGCAGACACCTTTGTCAGGCTCAGAATCAGACTAAAAAGTCCAATGATCATGGTCAGGCTCCCCGCATAATCCAAGGGCTCCCTGGAGCCCCCGCCCCCTGGGATTTCCTTGAGCACAAAGATGCCGGCAACACTTGCCCCAATCCCGATGGGTATATTGATATAGAAGATACTCCGCCAGGACAGGTACTCCAGAATAAACCCTCCCAGCACAGGCCCCAGTGTCAGGCCACCAGCCACAACAGCCCCCATCATCCCCAGGGCACGGCCCCGTTCTTCTTTTTCAAATACATCCACCACCAGGGCCGGGGAACAGGCCATGAGCATAGAAGCACCTGCTCCCTGGATCACCCGGGCCAGTATCAAAAGAAAAGGAGAAGATGCCATCCCGCAGAAAAAAGAGCCCAGGGTGAATACCATGAACCCCGATACATAGATGGACTGTCGCCCCTTAATGTCCGAGAGGCGGCCAAAGGTCAGCAAAAGAGAAGAAACCGTCAACAGATAGATGAGTACCACCCATTGAATGGTGGCAATATCGGCAGCCATATCCTGCATAATATAGGGTAGGGCAACGTTTACAATGCTCGAGTCCAGGGTTGACATAAAAATAGAGACAGCAACCAGGGAAAAGATCTTCCATTTTTTAGTGTATATTCTTGTCATACATAAATACCACTCCATGAATGCATTCCATTCTTTAGATAATCCAAAGATTATGTTATATTCACCAGGTTGACAAGAATAATATATTAACGAGGAAACCATGGCCACAACCAACGATGTCGTATTGATCTATCTTGAAGATTCACCGGTTTCATTTGCCAGGGTTGAGAGTATTTTGCCCGATCCGAAAAAAGACTGGTACCAGATTAAATTGCTCATGCTTCAAATTCCGCTGCAGGTTGTAACCTGGATTTTAAAAGATGCGTATATTAACGGGGATGATTTCCATATGAACGGTAAAAAAATGAAACTTCAAACCGTTGAGTGCCCGGTTGAAGAGTTGCCCATGGACTCGCCCGGAGACTCCCAAAAGCCCCCTTCAAAAATTGGTCCCAAATCCCACGCGAATAAACAAAGCCCTGATGTCCAGACGGATGTCCAGCCAGATGCCCAGATCATTTCCTTTGCAGAGATGAAAAACAGAAAAAAAAATCATGAGCCAGACCCGGGATAAAATTCTTTCTGCGTCACGGAGAACCGATATCCCCGGATGGTATACCCCCTGGTTTCTGGATCAGATCCGACAGGGATATTTCACCGTCAAAAACCCCTATAACCGGGTGGCTCGGCGGGTGGATGCCCGGCCCGAAACAGTCCATTCCATTGTTTTATGGTCAAAAAATTTTGATCCCTTTCTGGACCTGCATGCAGACCGACTCCTGGTGGAGATGGGATATAATCTGCATTTCAATTTCACCATTAACTCAAGGAACTCTCTGTTGGAACCCGCGCTGCCAGACCTTGCGACAAGACTGGGTCAGGCAGCACTTTTGTGCGAAAGATTTGGACCGGATCAAATCTCCTGGCGATTTGATCCCATCTGCTTTTATCGGGATCATAGCAACCAGCTTAAAAACACCCTGGGCGATTTTACCATAATTGCAGATGCCCTCGCAGCCATGGGAATCACCCGGTGCGTCACAAGCTTCCTGGATGGGTACAATAAAATCAAAAAGAGAATCACCCATTTGGTCTCCCGGGGAACCCCTTTTATCTCTTTTTTTGACCCGAAACTTACGGACAAACAAAAAGTGATTCAACGAATGGCAGATTATTTGGGAGAAAAAAATATAATCCTGCACCTCTGCTGTGAAGCCTCCTTGTTTAACGGTTTTGCCGGATTTAAGGAATTTGCTGGCCAGGGCGCGGGTTGCAAGATTAAACCCAATGCCTGTATAGACGGCAAACTTCTAAAACGCCTTTATGGAGGCACCCCCGAAATCCACCGGGACTACGGGCAACGGTCAAAACAAGGATGCAATTGCACAAAATCCATAGATATCGGCTCCTATGAAGCCCACCCCTGTTTCCATAATTGTTTGTTCTGCTACGCAAACACAGGAATTGACACCCAGATAAAACAAGGCTGTATATAATGAAAATCAAAGAACTTGAAATAAAGGGTAAAACCTTTTTGGCCCCCCTGGCTGGCATCACCAATCTCCCCTTTAGGCGGCTTGTAAAAGAATGCGGGTGTGCCGTGGTCTGCTCGGAAATGATCAGCGCCAAGGGTATTTTTTATAATTCGGTAAACACACTGACCCTCTTGACCTCCAGGGAAGATGAGAAACCTCTGTCCGTCCAGTTGTTTGGGTCAGATCCGGAATCCATGGGTCAGGCTGCCGCCTTTGTGGAGGAAAGGGGGGAGGCAGATATCATTGATATCAATTTTGGCTGCAGTGTGAAAAAAGTGGTAAAGCAAGGGGCCGGCGTCGCCCTGATGAAGGAGCCCAAAACCAGTGAAGCCATATTAAAAGCGGTCAGAAAAGCCACAAATCTGCCCTTTACGATCAAAATCAGATCTGGTTGGGATGGATCAGGACAACAGGCATTTGCACTTGCCAACATTGCCCAGGATGCCGGGGTGGATGCCATCACCATCCATCCCAGAACTGCGGGACAAGGATTCAAGGGATTTGCAAACTGGGATCTCATCCAAAGGATAAAAGAAACCCTTAGTATCCCTGTGATCGGCAACGGGGATATCAATTGCGTCGAGGATGCAGCTAGAATGCTCGCCCAAACCAAATGCGACGCCGTAATGGTGGGACGTGCCGCCATGTCCAACCCCTATCTGCTTGCCCAGATCGAAGCCTATGTAGCCAGCGGAACCTATAAAAATACGGAACCCAGCGACATCTTCAGAACAATGGAGCGGCTCATTTCCTTGTATGTGGCTTATTTTGGTGAAATACATGCAACAAGGATGCTTCGGGGAAGACTCACCTGGTTTGTAAAAGGGTTGCCCGGGTGTTCAGCCTTCAGAAAAGAGTTGGCCCGGTTAGAAACATCTGACCAGGCCCTGGACCTCATCCGGACATATGAAACCGCTGGAAATTAAACCCACAAATTCAATAACAGCCCCTACTCTTTGATATATTCCGCCGTGGCAAGGGAACTAACCCCGCCCCTGGGGGTAAATTCTCCGGTAACCTTCATGCTGAGCGGTGCTATAACCGCAACCAAGTCGTCTAAGATTTTATTGATAACATGCTCGTAAAACATGCCCACATTTCTGTATTGCAGCAGGTAATACTTCAAGGACTTGAGTTCAATAATTTGGGAATCCGGCCTGTAATCAATGGTGATACACCCGTTATCCGGCAATCCGGTCATGGGACAGACAGATGTATACTCAGGCTGTCTGATGCTGATATCAATGCTTCTCTTGGATTTGTAGGCATATTCAATGGGTTCCAGCAGGTCGGTTTTAATCACATCGGGTGTGTCCACTTTAAACGGGGTCTTGTATTGTTTATTTTCAATCATCTTTTATCCTTAAATTTTGTATGCTCATGGAACCTGTCATTTTTCAACCCGAAATATTATCATAAAGCAGTAACGATTTCAATTTAATTCAATGAGTTGCCAGAGAAAGCCTACAACAACAATACCCAACGGCATTATCGCCCCTAATAAAAATCGCAGAAAAAGCTTGACAAAGGGATAAAAAAAATGGATAAATACCCTGCATTTTGCTTAAATGCCTATAAATAGTGATCCCTCAAGTTCCCAATCGTTTCACAGGGGTTATGTTCCAAGCACTAACATTGTCAGGCACTAAAATTCAGCCGACACATATTATATACGTCCCAAGGAGGATATTAATTAAATGAACGACTTTCTGCAAAGCCTTCGTAATGGTCAGGCCGAAAAACCGCGCACACCGAAAACACGCAAAAATTCTGACAACAACTATCAGCACACCAACAATTCCAGGTTTAATTCCTACGGCGGAGGCGGATACCAAAACAACAGAAACCATCAGATGAAACGCCCCCCTTCCCACGGCATGCCCCACCAGACTGGCAACCAGATTCCGTCCGAAGACTTGAACACAACCTTGTTAGCCGATATTCTGGACAATATTTCCAGCCATATTGAAACCCTGGTAAAAAACCAGGAATACATGGTCAATATCCAGGAAAGAACAGCAGATATGTTGGAACGTCAGGCCTTTGCCATTGAGCGCATTGTAGACCACCTGGACCTTCCCCCGAACATGGAAGATGAGATTGACCACGGAATACAAGATGAGATTCAGCCAAATGGGAATCAAACAAATGAGCAACCGGCATTTGAAAATCATTATGTAACCACTAGGGAAATGGAAAAGGAAGATACAACGGAATACAACCCGGGAAATGAGTGGATCGAACCCATTCAACCACCGGTTGCGCGGAAGCCCAAGAAGACACCCGCCAAAGCGGTGGTCGAAAATGTCAGCGACAACAAACCGGTATTAAGAAAACGCAGAAAAATTGTGGCAAAAAAAATCATTGCCCCTGAGATCGAAACCACTGTACCAAAACCGGCTAAAGTAAAACCAACCAAAGCAAAACCAGCCAAAGCAAAACAGACAAAAGCGACCTCTGCCAAAGCTAGCCCTGCTACTTCAAACGCAAAATTGATGCCCCGTGATACTATCATGGACATCATCCAAAGCATGCGGGACGAGGGCGCTACCTTTGATCAGGTTGCCAAACGTCTGGTTGACCTGGGACAACCGACGTTTTCAGGCCGTGGTGAATGGCATGCCCAGACCATCCACAGGCTCTGCAGCAAAAAATAAAAGACTAAAAAATTAAATAACGCTCAACTATAAACAGCGAAAAAAACCAATCAAGGCTTTTTTCGCTGTTTTTTTTTGCATCTGCCTAGCTTGAACGATTAACCTGCTTGATTATTTCCTTAGTCTTTCCATATAATCTTCCCATTCAGAAGGCAACAAATTGCTTTTTTGGGTGTTGCACGTCTTGCAGCAGGGAACCAGATTGAATTTTTCAGACTTCCCCCCCCTGCCAACCGGAATAATATGATCCATGGTTAACTCCCCAGGCAAAAAGCTTTCTTTGCAATAATGACAGATCCCAACGGCAGTTTTTCGTTTCCACCACTGACTTGCCCTTATTTTCCGGGCACGGGCCCGTTCCTTTTTTAAAACCGACTCCGTAAAGGTAAAATAGGGATCCATGGATTTTCTCTAATACCCGAACTCGTTCAAGGCCTTTGCATTGCTGATCCAGTCCTTGGTCACCTTGACAAATAACTTGAGCAGCACCTTTGACCCGGTCATCTTTTCGATATCAATCCTTGCCTTGGTGCCGATTTGAGTGAGCATGGACCCTTTCTTCCCAATAATGATCCCCTTTTGTGAATCCCTTATCACATGGATGCTGGCATGGATGACAATGAGCTTTTTTTCCACATCAAAGGCATCTACGGTCACGGCGCTGGAATAGGGTATTTCCATACCGGTCAGGCGAAATACCTTTTCCCGGATGATCTCTTTGACCATGAATTTTTCAGACACATCGGTGAAGGTTTCTTCGGGATAAAGCATGGGACCTTTGGCCAGGGAGGATTCTATCTGGGTCAGCAACTGGTCTACCTGGATATTCTGCTTGGCCGATATGGGTATAATCGCCTTAAAATCAAACAAATCCTTAAATTCCTCTACGATGGAAAAAACCTGTGCCTTTTGGGTCAGATCAATCTTATTCAAGGCAAGAACAACCGGTTTGCCAGTCTTGTTCATTTGCTCGACAATCAGCTTTTCCGAAGAAAAATTTCTGGAGGAAGCATCCACCATGAACAATACCACATCCACATCTGCCATTGCCTGCATGGCCTGATCCACAATTCGCTTGTTCAACAGGGTGGCGCTTTTGTGGATACCCGGGGTATCCACAAAAATAATCTGGGAATCAGGCCGGTTCACAATCCCCAAAATACGATCCCGGGTGGTCTGTGGTTTTTTAGAGGTAATGGAAATCTTCTGACCCAGCACCTGATTGAGCAGGGTGGATTTACCTGCATTGGGAGCCCCAATAATGCCCACAAATCCTGCACGCATATCTTCTTTCATAAATTCACCTTTATTCATTCTGCCAGTCGATCAGATTATTAATTTCATCAAGGAGGGTATCCCTGCCCTTACTTGTTTTAGCGGAAAACAATATCACACCCGTCTCCTCCCTGTTCAATTGGGAACAGATGGCTGCAACCCTTTTGCTCTGCTTTGTCTTGGACAATTTATCCGCCTTGGTCAAGATAATCAGATAGGGCATTCCATGGGATTCCAGCCATTTTACCAGATCAAGTTCCTCTTTTCCGGGATCCCGCCGGATATCAATGAGCAAAACCAGTCCCAAAAGGCTCGTCCGCTTGGAAAGATACAGCTCCACCATGGGTTGCCACTGGGCTCTGATTTTTTTGGACACCTTGGCATACCCGTATCCGGGCAGATCCACAAAGGATAAATCCCCATTGATCAGAAAAAAATTGATCAACTGGGTACACCCGGGCTTGGAACTGGTTTTCACCATGTTTTTCCGCTGGATCAAGGTGTTGATCAGAGAGGATTTCCCCACATTGGAACGGCCGGCAAAACAAATCTCCGGAAAATCGTATTCCGCATACTGGTCCGGTTTCACAGCACTCTTTACAAACTCAACCTCTTTTATTTTCATAGACATCTTTAGGCGTATTCTTTTAAATAGGTTTCCATCCGGTCCATACCGATGGTAAGATTTTCCATGGAATTTGCATAGGAAAACCGCAAATACCCTTCACCGTTGGCACCAAAATCAATGCCCGGTGTAACCCCGATGTGCGCCTTGTCAAGAATATCAAAGGCAAGGGAATAGGAATCATTGGAAATATGCTTGGCATTGGCAAAAACATAGAACGCGCCGGTGGGCTCAACCGATATTCCAAACCCCATACCCTTTAACCGTTTGATCACATATTTTCTACGGTTATTATAGGTTTGCCTCATCTCATCGGTTTCTGCCTTGGCGCCGGTCAGGGCGGCAGCACCGGCCAACTGGGTGACGGAATTAGCACAGATGAAAAAATTTTGCTGAAGCACCTGCAACGGTCTTACAAAGTGCGGAGGAGCGATCAAATATCCCAGACGCAAGCCCGTCATGGCAAAAAGCTTGGAAAATCCATTGAGCACAAACCCCTTGTCGGTAAATTCAAAGATCGAATGTTCCTGACCTTCATATACCAATCCATGGTAGATCTCATCTGAAATAATATAAAGTCCATGGGATTCTGCCACTGCCACGATCTCTTCCATACGATCCCTTGGAATCACATTTCCGGTCGGATTGGAGGGAGAATTTATAAAGATCGCCTTTGTCTTCGGGGTGATCGCAGCCTCGATGGCCTTGGGGGTATAGACAAACCCTTCATCCTCAAAAACCTTCACAGGCACCGGAACCCCCTGTACATAATTGATAAAATTGGCATAACAGGCATAGTGGGGATCGGAAATTATGATTTCATCCCCGGGATCCACCAATGCTGAAAAAAGCAGAAGCATGGCAGGCGAGGTTCCCGAGGTCACAAGAATCTGCCCGGGATCCACAATGGTTCCATAGGTTTGCCTGTGGTATAAACTGATGGCATCCCTAAGGCGGATATCCCCTAAACTATGGGTATAGCAGGTTTCATTCCGGGAAAAAGCCTCAATACTCATCTGGCTGACACAGGAAGGCACATTAAAATCAGGCTCTCCAATCTCCATGTGTACCACATCAATCCCGCTGGCCTCCATTTTGTGAATCTTTTCCAATATATCCATCACAATAAAGGGCGTAATTTTTTCACATCGCCTGGCAATCGTCATCTTACAACACCTTGTTCAGGGGATATTCAATAATACCTTCAGCCCCCTCTCTGAGCAGCTGGGGAATCAAATCTCTGACAAGACCCGTATCGATGATACACTCCACAGCAAACCAGTCAGACTGGTATAGGGGCGCCACGGTGGGGCCGTTGAGGCTGGGCAGCAGAGAAACAATTTTGGCGATTTTATTTTCCGGAACATTCATCTTAATCCCCACCAGTTTGTCTGCCACGAGGGCAGCCTGGAGAAGCAGGGCGATCTGCTCAATTTTTTCCCGCTTTTTGGGATCTTCCCAGGCCTTCTTATTGGCAATAAGCTGGGTATTTGTTTCCATGACCACATGAATCACCCGGAGGTTATGGGCCTTGATGGTGCTTTCGGTTTCAGTGATTTCAACAATGGCATCGGCAAGCCCTGATACGATTTTGGCCTCTGTGGCGCCCCAGGAAAACTTCACGTTTACATCAATATTGCGCTCCTTGAAAAACCGCTTGGTAAACTGGAGCAATTCCGTGGAAATGGTCTTTCCCGCCAGGTCTTCCAGTCTTTTGATGGGGGAATCGTTTGCCACGGCAACAACCCAGCGGGCTGGCCTGGCACTAACCTTTGAATAGATAAGATCTGAAACAACATGAACATCGGATTCATGCTCTGCCACCCAGTCCAGTCCGGTCAACCCCGCATCAATGACACCGCTCTCAACATTGATGGACATTTCCTGGGCACGGCACAGCGCACATTCAATGGAATCATCGTTGATGTCCGGGAAATAACTTCTGCCCTCCACATTAATTTTCCACCCAGAACGTCTGAACAGGTCAATGGTTGCATTCTGGAGACTTCCCTTGGGAATACCTAATTTGAGTGTTTTTTCCATTATTTATACACCTTTTCCGGGTCAAAGACCCTTTTTTCAACAATTTTTAATTCATTATTTTCAACTACCTTGAAAAAACAACTTTTATAGCCTTTGTGGCAGGCGGCACCGCCAACCTGTTCCACCTTTAAAAGAATCGTATCATGGTCACAGTCCACCCGAATTTCCCTTACATGCTGAACATGCCCAGATGTTTCACCTTTTTTCCACAGGCTTTGCCTGGAACGGCTAAAATAGGTTGCCTTGCCCGAAGCCAGGGTTTCATTGAATGATTCCTGGTTCATATAGGCAAGCATCAGAACTTCACCGGAATCGCAGTCCTGGGCAATTGCCGGAATCAACCCCTTATTTTTATTAAAATCAAGTTTAAAATCAAGCGTGACCATGACAAATATTTATTCCTTTGTATCAGTGAGCATTATATCAAGCATTAAAACCTTTTTTCCTAACCCTTTTTCCTGAAAAAGTCAATTTATATATAACACAAGTAATGGGAAAATATCAGGTAATTTCAATCTCTTAAGAAGAGGAAAACCAGACCCACCCGGGCCGGATGGTTGAAATCAGATCCTTTCCGGATCTTAACGGGAATATTTTTTTAAATCAGGATTTGAATAGTTTTCTTGCTTTCAACAGCGGAATTGGATCCACAATATGCTTGGGAAACCATTTTTTCTGATTTTCAGCCCCCAGGGCCATGGACAGCAGTTCTGAAAAGTGAAATGCAGGAATAGGATGTTTCAGGCTGCACCGAATCTCCAGATTTAGATGACACATGGCACAGGCCGTCACCAGACATTCAGCTCCGGCATCCACTGCCCGGGAAATAATCTGGGTGACCACTCGTTCCGACAAAGATGGTTTGGCAACCGACAGATAAGTACCGCAACACTGGGTCTCATATCCATAGGAAATCACCTCTGCTCCCAGGCTGGACAAGGCATCTTCCATGAGTCCAGAATGGGAAGGCTCATGTCGTAAGTCAGGCGGCATGGACAGCATACACCCATAATAGGGCGCAATTTTAATACCCTTGAGCTGCTTTTCAGAATTCTGTATATAGTCTTTCAATTGGATCCGTTTGAACAATTCAAAAAAATGAATAATTTCAAGTTTTGAATCAAATTTTCTGCCCCAGTCCTGTTCATATTTTTTCTGCAGGTCTGCATTGTTTTTCAATTTAAGATAGGATTGTTTTAAACGGATCAGACAGCTGGGGCAGGCAATGAGCAGTGGCTGTCCCTCGGGAACAAGGGAAATATTTCGCAAAGGAAGATCCCTTGCCACCTCATGATTTATACTATGGGCCGATGAAGAGCCGCAACAATTCCAGTCATCCAGTTCTTTGAGTTCAATATCCACCATGTTGCAAAATTTCAACAATGACTGTGTATTTTCATGACCCGATGCCGCAAGAGAGCATCCGGGAAAAAAGGAATAAATTGTCTTTCCCATACCAGCGTTCCTTCCATGACGTGTTTCTATTGGTTAAGAATTGCGGATCAGATTTTAAGAGTGTTTTAATCCTTGTTGTTACGCTTATTATTGGGCTTGTTGTTATGTTTTGGAATTGTGTTTAAATATCTTTACAAGGGCTTGCTTGTCCTTGATTTTAGAAGGGGTCAGATCTAATTTTCTTTTTTTTAACATTTTCAACCCCACCCCCATATCACTTAAAAAATCCCGTTTTTTAAGCTTATACCGCATCATGATCTCGAGTTTGTGGGTCCTGCCGTATTTCTCAACGGTTTTTAAAACCTCATTGTGAAAACTTAAGATATCCGGCTCTCCAATCTTTACCCCTTTAGCCAACGCCTTTTCCCGAAGCCCATCCATGACAGCAGGAATGTCAATGGCCATGGGGCAAAAGCTGCAGCAGGTGTTACAGCCCACACAAACCCAGATGGTGGAAGATTCCAACGCCTGTTCTTCCATCCCCATCTGAACCATTCTCAGCAAAACATTGGGGAGATAATCCATCCCCGCAACAAAGGGGCAGGCATTGCTACAGGTTCGGCAATGCAGACAGGCATTGAAATTAATGCCTGACCGCTTCTGAATATCTGTTGCCAGGTCTGTATGACCTTTTTGTAATTCAATCATATCATTTTGCCATCTTTCCAGAATGGTGACATCGCCCTCAGTTTTTCAATGGTTGGCACCATGGTCTTGACAATAAGATCCATCTCATCCTTTGTATTATAATGGGACAGGGAAAAGCGGATGGTGCCGTGGGCAGATTTAAAGGGAACTTCCATGGCCATGAGCACATGGGAGGGATCCAGGGAACCCGAGGTGCAGGCAGATCCGGAAGACGCACAGATGCCGTCCCTATCCAACAGCAGCAGAATGGATTCACCCTCCACTGCATCAAACCCGATGGACAAGGTGTTTGGCAATCGATTATCCAGTTCACCGTTTACCGATGTGCCGGCAATTTTCTCCAGCAGCCGGGATTGAAGGTAATCCCTCAGCTCCCCTACCTGACTATTCATCACGCTTAAATTTTCCCTGGCCAATTCGCAGGCTTTGCCAAGGCCGATGATAAATGCGGTATTTTCAGTTCCGCCCCTGCGGCCGCCTTCCTGGTGGCCCCCAATAAGATAGGGAGTAAATTTGAATCCCTTTTTAACATAGAGCACGCCAATACCCTTGGGGGCGTGGATCTTATGTCCGGACAGGGAAAGCATATCCACCCCCGCCTTTTTCACATCAATGTCTAATTTGCCCGCGGCCTGTACTGCATCCGTGTGAAAGAGTATCCCTTTTTCATTTGCGCGTTTGGCCACCTCTTCAATGGGGAAAATAACCCCGGTCTCATTGTTGGCCCACATGAGGGAAATAAGGGCGGTATTCTCGGACATGCTCTCATACAAAAGTTGGGTGTTCAAGCGGCCCTTCCTGTCAACCGGCACAAAGGTGACCTCATACCCCTGTTTTGCTGCAAGATGGGAATAAAGGTTCTTAATTGCAGGATGTTCTACTGTGGAGGTAATAATATGCTTTCTTTCGGGAAAGGCATTGATCGCGGCATGGATGGCTGCGTTATCGCTTTCCGTGCCGCAGGAGGTAAACACGATCTCATCGGGATCTGCATTGATGAGATTTGCCACCCGCTGGCGTGCCTGTTTTACCTTTTTGCCCACATTATCACCAAAGGTATGCATGGAAGAGGGATTCCCATAGAGTTCCCCAAAATAGGGGGTCATCTCTTCAATGACTTGGTCATCTACCTTTGTGGTGGCATTGTTATCCGTATATATAACGTTCATGGGGATTATCCTTTGGCTTTGGCTGACTCGATTACTTGTTCAATCCGCTCCAGACACTGCCCGCACCCGCCGCCGGCTTTCAAATAATCGGTGACATCATCGGTGGTTTCAAGCCCGTTGGCCCTGACCGCATCAATGATCTCAAGATCCGTCACATCAAAACATTCGCACACGATCTGCCCGGGTTTTGCGAGGATCTGAATCCCTCTGAAATTGGCAATGGCTTTTTTAAGCGCCGACTGACCCATGACCGAACAATGCATTTTGGCCTTGGGCAACCCCCCGAGATAATCAGAAATATCATCATTGGAGATCTTGGCAGCTTCGTCCAGGGTCATCCCCTTGATGATCTCTGTAAGGGCAGATGAGGAAGCCACTGCACTGGCACAGCCAAAGGTCATGAAACTTGCTTCAATGATCCTTTCGTTTTCATTAACCTTTAAATATAATTTCAACGCATCCCCGCAGTTCAGCGAGCCGGTTTCCCCAATTGCATTGGCATCTTCAAGCTCCCCCACGTTCCTGGGGTGCAAGAAATGTTCTTTTACTTTATCTGTATAATCCCACATAAATTCTCTCCTTAATCAATTTTCACAAGCGTTCAACGATTTTCGTCCAGTATAAACATCTGGACTTTCAACAGCCTGGCCGATGCCTTGTCCTAAAATACTACAGAGTGGTAGATTGTCAACAATGAGCTGTTTTTTTTTGCAAACAACCCAGAAGTATCGGCCGGAAGCATCTTTCTGGGAGAACAGGCCGAGCTGTCACAAACAAACCGGAATGGCATCCCGAAGCCGGATGTATCTTGTGTCAATACGGGTATCCCGGGTTATTATTTCCACCCCGTTTTCCCTTGCATTTTTTAATTTTTCGGCATACACCTTATCGATCATGGCAGCCGGTGTAAACGTTTTAGCATCCATTCGCTGGATAAGATAAAAGATAACAGCTTCATACCCTTCTCTTTTCAGGCGGACCAATTCATCCAGATGTTTTTGCCCCCGGGTGGTCACGGCATCGGGAAACATGGCCACCCCCTCTTCCACCAGGGTGCAGTTTTTAATTTCCACATAACAGCGCTTCCCCGTATCGTTTTCCAACAACAGATCAAGCCGGGTGTGCTCACTGGTTTTCACCTCCGGTTTAACCCTTGTGTATTCTTTGAGTTCGTCCACCGTTCCATTTTCAATGGCGGCTTTGACCAGTCGATTGGGCACCTGGGTGTTGACACCGATCATGGAATCTTTTGTCTGAATCAGTTCCCAGGTAAATTTTAATTTTCGTTTGGGATTGTCACTCATAGAAAGCCAAACAGGGGCGCCAGGTGTGGCACACCCCCTCATGGAACCTGAATTGGCACAATGGGCAATAACAATTTCACCATTTTCCAATTCAACATCCGCCAAAAACCGTTTATACCGCTTGATCAATTTTCCCTGTATCAACTCCGGCAATTCATATCCTTTATAGCTCACGTGGCTCTCCTTTTAACCGGTTGATCATCCCATGGTTGTCACCTGATAAATGGTCTGACCGGAGAAATTCTTTCAGTTCATCCATATCAAGATTTCGCCGGATCCCAAACCGAGTCAGGGAAAAATCATATTTAACCGGATCAGATTGCAAGATTTCTCTGAACCCTCCGGTTATTTCAAGGGCAGATCTTTTATCCGGATTTTTTCGTCTGGTAAATCCCAGGGTTGTTCCAATCTTATACATATGTGTATCAAGGGGGATGATTAATTGTTCCGGGGATACACGGGTCCACCCCCCGGGGTCCACGGCGTCTTTTCGCACCATCCACCGTAAAAACAGGTGACTTCGTTTACAGGCGCTGGTCTTGTTGGGATCTGCCAGCAGATGCCCGGTCTGACCAACCTGATTGATCCCTTGGTACAACTGGCAAAGACCGGTCAGGACTGTCTCATCTTTACCGCTATCACCCGCTGAAAAACAATTTTCAAGGGATCCGAATTCCAGGATCACCTGCCTGATCCCCTTTAGAAGATTCGACAAATGGATATCCGTTGCAAACCGATATTTAAACCCCCTGAACCCTGTATCAATGCTTTCATCCTGGGTGCCACTCAAATAATCAAAGGGAGACCGGCCCATTTTTTCCAGCACCTGCCCCACAATTTTCATGATCATTTCCACCCGGCCATAGGCCAGGCAGGCCGCCACAATTCCTGCGATTTCCCGATCCCTGACATCGGGATACGCATATAAAAACAGCAGGGGGTCGGGATCCACATATAATTTTTTATTGTATCTTTCATATATGGCATCCAGCTTTTCTCTAAGGGGTTTCAATTAGACTCTCCTTGCCTGGGCAATCAAATATTTTTTTGTTCCAATGTTTTAACCTTTATACTGATAACGCCCCGGGACAATAATATCATTATCAACTAAATATGAACCAACATATTAACTATCCTAATTAACATAGCAAAACAGGGACCAGCATACTATTTTTATCCATATCCCGGGCTTTTCATTTCCTGTTCCCCTGTTGTTCCATTATTGATTTCATTAATCTTCTTGACATGATTTTATCCAAGGCCCTAATATAAACCCCTTATTAAAATAAAAACAGGAGACAATAAAAAATGCTACAGGAAAAAAAAATAGGGTTCATCGGCTGCGGAAACATGGGGGAAGCATTGGTCAGTGGCTTGGTTCTTTCCAAGGCGGCAAAACCCGAAAACATTATCTGCTCTGATATCTCTTTAAATCTTTTAAAAGAGGTCCGGCAAAAATACAGGGTGATAATCACCACCGACAATCTGGAAGTGGTTGAAAAATCAGATATCATTGTCTATGCCACCAAACCCCAGATCATAGGGTCAGTCCTCAAAGAAACCGCCCCTGCCCTGGACAAATCCAAATTGATCATTTCCATTGCTGCCGGGGTCCCCCTGGCTGCCATTGCCGCAGGCCTTGGCAAGGAGCTTCGTCTGATCCGATCCATGCCCAACATCTGCGCCTTTGTAAAAGAGAGTGCCACTGCCATTGCCGCGGGTGAATTTGTTCTGGAAGGGGATGTGGAAATGGCCCGGGCTATTTTTGATTCCGTGGGCAAAACCGTTTTCATCCAGGAAAATGTACTCATGGACGCCTTTACCGGACTGAGCGGCAGCGGACCCGCCTATATTTTTATCATAGTGGATGCCCTGGCAGATGCCGGGGTTAAAATGGGACTTTCCAGAAAGGATTCTTTGTTTCTGTCCACCCAGACCGTTCTGGGTGCGGCCAAGCTGCTCCAGGAGTCCAAGGAGCACCCGGGACAACTCAAAGACAGGGTAGCATCCCCCGGTGGAACGGCCATTGCCGGCATCCACACCCTGGAGCAAGGGGGCTTGAGAACCACCCTGATAAATGCGGTGGAAGCGGCAAGCGAACGCTCAAAGCAGTTAGGGGAAATGATGGTCAAAGATTTTATTGAAAATAACAAAAACGGCAAATAAGCATAGATTTCAAAAAATTTTTATATCTATTGTTATTTCATGGGACGCAGATGAACACAGATTGATTATCCTAAAAATCTGCTCTAATCTGCGTCCCCTGTAAAGGTTCTTATTTCATCTGCACTCCTTACTTAAACATCAAGTTCCTTTTTAAGCCAGTCCCTGACATTCCCCTCTACGGCGTACACCCCTTTATATTTTCCAATTCCCTGCAAAAATTCGTCCTCAAGGTTTTTGGGCAGTTGAAAATTACCCAATTCTTCGGAATCAAACCCCCGTCTCCGAACCAGCGTCAGAATTGGTGGGCGCTTCCAGGTATTGATAACAAAGTAGACCGTCTCATTGTTATTATCCCGGGAATTATAATAGGCCTGGGATCTAAGGGGGCCCCATTCCAGGTGAAGGGCAATGGCCTCTTCCGGTGTCATGTCCCAGTCAACGGAATTTACAAGATCCCAATTCTTTTTTATTTCATGAAGATTCATACTTCCTCCATCTTTTTGGTTTTCTTAGGCAACAAACAATACATCTGCCCTAACTTTAGCAAGTTACGTGCCGAAAACAAAATAGCATTTAATATCAGAATGTTGAAATCAAAGAAATGATAAATATTAAAAAAGAGGAAGGAAATGAGACAGAATTGATACCGCCTCCCAGAGACACAAGTGTCTCTGGGAGGCGGTAATTATCATCTAATAATTTTCACACAATAGTTCGAAATACCCCCTGGGTTTCACACAGGCCGGACACTTATCAGGAACATCACGGCCCTTATGGATATATCCGCAGCTAAGACAGCGCCAGCTTGTGTCCTCGTCCCGGCAAAAACTTTTACCAGATACGATATTTTCGGCCAGATGCAGGTATAGTTTTTCATGGTGCTTTTCAGCTATAATAATGGCGTGGAAGGTATCTACTGCCCGCTGATATCCCTCTTCCTGGGCTGTCTTTGCAAATTTGGCATACATATCGCAGCTGACATACCGCTCAAGTTCTGCTGCAGACAGCAGGTTGGCATGGGTGTCTTTTATGACCCCCGTGGGAAAAGACCAGTTAATGGGCAATTCTCCTCCATTGAAAAACTTAAAAAACCGCAGGGCATGTTCAAATTCCTGGTCAGCAGTTTCATCAAATATTTTTGCAATCTGAATAAATCCCTCTTCCCTGGCCTTGTTGGCAAAAAAGTTATACCGGGTTCTGGCCTGGGCTTCTGCTGCAAAAGAAGTATGAAGATTTATGGCGGTCCTGCTTTCCCTGAAGTTACCCATGGATACCCTCTTTATTCGCTTGTTTTTATTGATTTAATTTTATTCTCTTGTTTTTACTCGCTTTATTTTATTCTTCGATGGTAATGGCATCGGCGCCGCATTCAGCTGCTGCCCTTCGAACAACCTCCTCCAGGTGATCTGGAACAGGATCTATTTGAACGGTTGAAAGAAGCTGATCTTCATCATATTTGAACATCTCGGGACAAAGATCGTTACAATTTCTATCGCCCATGCACATTTTGCTGATTGTCACTTTCATCTGATTTTTCTCCTTTAAATGGTTGATTAATAAAGCATTTCTAATTTCGCATCCAGGTATGAAATTTTTCCACCCATGCCAACAGTTTTTCCGGGGCATGGCGTTTTTTCCACAGCCCTGCTGCATACTTGTTTGCCTCTGCCATGGTGGGGTAAATATGAATCGTTCCCAATATTTTATTGAGTCCGATCCCATATTTCATTGCAAGCACAAACTCAGCAATAATATCAGCCCCGTGGTGCCCCACAATGGTAACCCCGAGAATTTTATCCCTGCCGGGAATGGTCAAAACCTTTACAAATCCATGGGGCTGGGAATCTGCCAGGGCCCGGTCAAGGTCATCCAACTTGTATATAACCATTTCATAGTCTATCCCCGCAGCTGCAGCCTCCTGCTCGTTGATCCCCACCCTGGCAACCTCAGGATCTGTATAGGTGGCCCAGGGGATCACTGAATAATCCACCCTGAATTTCTTAAATCTGCCAAACAGGGCATTTACCGCTGCATACCAGGATTCATGGGCTGCTGTGTGGGTAAACTGATATTGCCCGTGGACATCCCCGCAGCAATAGATATTGGGATAATTGGTTTGCAAGAAACCATTGGTTTCAATGTTCCCCTTAGGTCCCAGGGTCACCCCAAGCGCCTCCAACCCAAACCCTGTGGTATTGGGAGTACGCCCAAGCGCCACCAGTATTTCATCAAAGGGAATCAAAACCTCTCGGTTCTGATGCTCACACACAAGCAATTTTTCCTCTCCATTGACCCGAATCTCCCTGGCGCCATGGTTGAGGCGAAGATCCATTCCCTCGGCACCAAACCTGTCCATGACAATTTTAGCAGTATCAGAATCTTCTTTTTTCATTATCCGCGCCCCCCGCTGCACCAGGGTCACCTTTGACCCCAGGCGCAAAAACGCCTGGGCAAGTTCACATCCAATGGGACCTGCCCCCAAAACCACCAGACGCCTTGGAAGGGTTCTGATATTCCAGATGGTGTCCGAAGTCAGGTACCGAACAGCTTCAATTCCTTTCAAATCCGGGACCATGGGCCTGGCACCGGTGGCCACAATGATATTTTGTGCGGTCAATATCTGGTCCCCGGCCACCCCTTTCACCCGGACCTCAAAGGGAGATATAATCGTTGCCCGCCCCTGGATACAGGTGACCCCCAGTTGTGAATACCGCTCCACCGAATCATGGGGTGCAATCTTTTTAATAATGGACTGGACCCTCTCCATGACCCTTGCAAAATCAAATGAAATTTTTGCATCTTCAAGCCCCAGTTGGTTTGCCCGGGCTGCCTGGGATATAAATTTAGCACTGGCAATCAATGCCTTGCTGGGGACACAGCCTGTATTCAAACAATCTCCCCCCATCTTGTTTTCCTCAACCAGGGCAACCCGAGCCTTTACTGCAGAAGCAATATAGGAGGAAACCAGCCCTGCAGCACCCGCTCCGATTACAACCAAGTTGTAATCAAAGCGCTTGGGTTTAGAATAATTGGTATAGATTTTTTTTAAATTTATCCCTTCCATAATTTTTTTTGAAACAATGGGAAACAGACCCAGCAGCACAAAGGCAAACAAAATATTGGGGGATAAAATACCGCCCAAAGCGTCAATTTTGGCCAATTGGGTACCGGCATTGATGTAGACAATGGTGCCCGGAAGCATACCAATCTGGGAAACCAGGTAAAACAGGCCCGTGGAAATAGGGGTCAGACCCATGACCAGATTAATCATAAAAAAAGGAAAAACCGGGACAAGCCTCAGGGTAAACAGATAAAGCCCCCCTTCCTTTTTTATCCCGGCATTAATGGCAGTGATTTTGGCAGAGAACCTAGCCTGAACCCAGTCCCTGAACAGATATCGGGAAAATAAAAATGCCAGGGTGGCCCCAATGGTACTGGCAAAGGAAACAATGAGTACGCCGGTAAAAATACCAAAAACAGCCCCTCCCGCCAGGGTCAAGACTGCGGCACCCGGCAGTGACATGGCTGTCATGACAATGTATACCACCATGTAGATCCCGATGGTCAATATCTTGTTCGCCTGGTAATAGGCCTGCAGCCGGTCCAGTTCAATTTTAAGCGTGTCCAAAGAAAAATACCGGTCCAGATCAAATATGAAAAAAAGCCAAATCAAGATCACAATACCCGCTGCCAACATGAGTTTATTCCTCAGAGGTTTTTTCATGATCAAGTTCCTTTTTTTCGGGCAAACAGGGGTGGGCCCCCGGCACCGGGATTAATTAATTTTCTCAATGTTTTGGAATCTACGGATAAATTTTCGATCGATATAGTCCTTGATATAAAAGGCCAGCCTGCCGCCAAAAACAAACCTATTTTTCTTTAAAATCCCTATTTTCCCGCCCAGATTAAAGATCAGCAAATAGTCAGGCCCCGGGTCAAATGGTTCAAGACTTGTACCGTCCAGACTGGCCATGAGATTATGAAACAGCACAGGATTTTCCCGAACCGCATAAACCCCCACCTTATCCAGGGGCTGATTTTCAAAATAGATGCAATCTCCGCCGCCAAAAATTTCAGGATATGCAACACTCTGAAGATATTTATTCACCCGAAGCCCCTTATCAGGGCCCATTGGCAGACCCGAGAGTTCAAACAAAGAGGAAGGGATTACCCCCAGGGCCATGAAGACAAAATCGGTATCAAAGATCTCTCCATTTTCCAGGGTAATCTTGTCATTTGTTACATCTTTCACATATCCTTTCTCAATAATTTCGATGCCCCGTTTCCGAAAGACAGAAAACACCCGGCATCGGATGGAAGCGGGAAACCGTGCCATAAATTTTTTCCCGGCAAAAATCCGGATCTTTGGCAGATATCCCTTTGCAGCCCTGGCCAATTGCCAGACATTTCCCGCCACCTCAGCTGCCGAGGGACCGCCCCCCACAATACTTACGGTGCAACCCTTTCCTTTGAATAATATTTTAAGTTTTTCAGATGCTTCCATGAGCTTTTCAATGGGTTTGACCGGATAAATATTTCCCCTGTCTTCCGGGACCGATTCCATGGGCACATAACTGCCCGCATTAAAGGAGAGCACATCATAGGCAAATTGACTGCCGCCCCGGGTAAAAGCCAGTTTTTTTACAGGGTCGATGCGAACCACCCGGTCCTTTACAAAAATCCCCCCCTGTTGGGTCACCACCTGCTTGGTTGCAAACCGGATCGCTTCCGGCAAATAAGTATTGCCCAGCATTCCCGGTCCCATGCCTGAATAATAGTGATGAAAGGAGGGAGCAATCACAGTGACCTTGTAGCCTTTTTCAACAAACAAACTGATATTTTCCAGGGTGACCATGTGAGCATGGCCTCCCCCGACAAGCACAAGATGTTTTCTCATGTTGCGATCTCTCCCAAAAAATCAGAATTACAATTACATGGTATTAAAGTTCGTCCATCAATTTTCCAAGGCTTGCCAGATGACTTTTTTCATCATTGGCAATGTTGTTGATGATATTTTTGGATTCAGAATCTGTAATGGATACCCCCACCCGCTGGTAAAGATCCAGGGCCTGGGCCTCAATGGACATGGCAAGTGAAATCACCTCCACTTCAGACCCAAGGTCTGGGCTGAAAAGGTTAAGATACTGATCCGTTGTCAGCCCCCCTTCCATGGCCTTTGTTGCCACCATGGCTTCAAACTCTTCCCGGGTAACCTGGCCCTTACCCAGCTGATTATAAGCACTTAAAAGGGACAGCTGGTGTTTGACCTCTATCTTTGATAATTGTGAAAACAAACGCTTCACCCGGCCGTTTTCCGCTTTTTTTCCCATGGAAATGTAAAAATCCCGGAGTCCCTGCTCAAGGGAATAGGCCACCTTGAGAATATCTTCGGCAGATTCACTGCCTGTAAACAGATCCATGCCGATCTCCCGGGGGCCCAAAGCTGTTTCGGCCTTCCATCCCTTGATACCGCCGGATACATTATACACCTGCTTAAACCCTTTACCGGATAACATCTGGGCAGCAACACGGCTGCGTCCGCCAACAGCTCAATACACCAGGACAGGCTTTTGGGGATCAATTTCTCCAAGCCGGCCTGACAGTTCAGGAAGGGGGATGAGGGTGGCCCCGGGAATATGGCTTTGCCGATATTCATTTGCCTGTCTCACATCCAGAATAACAAGCTCATCCACCTTGGCCCGGGCAATCATATCCCGGGTCTCTTTAAAATCTATGGAGGTTGCCGGTGTTAAAAACTGCATCCACTTCATGGTATTTTCCTTTTAATAAAAAGTTCAACACCCTTATCCCAGGGACTTAAATGACTTGGTGCTGGCACCGCAAACCGGGCATTTCCAATCTTCGGGCAATTCTTCAAAATGGGTCCCTTTTTTGATTTTCCCCTTTCTATCACCCCGATCCGGGTCATAGATACAACCGCAATTTGCCATCTGGCACTGGTACATATCCTTTGGTTCTGCCATTTTGTTTCTCCTATCCAAAAAAAGTCCGGGATACACAAGTGTACAAATCATGTATCCCGATTTGTTTCATTACTCTTTGCCGCTCTTGTCATCTTTCTCAACCTTGGCTTCCATGACCATCATACATTCGTGGCATTCCAATTCTATATTGGGAACATCACCATATTTTTTTTTGAGTTCTTCCTCGGACATTTCTGCTTCACCGCCGCAGCCACACTGGGGACAGGAAGTGGTAATTCTGTATTTTTTTGCCATGGGTCTCTCCTTTGCTTATTCTTTTCCGGTTATTCTCGGATCATTGGGTTTACCGGCACAATCCGGGGTATAGCAGGAATTATCCACAAAGGAACATTCCTTTTTACATGACGGACATTGCTCCGGCGGTGTATCCGCGTCCATATTGTATCCGCATTTATCACATATCCAACTAACCATGATTTGCCTCCTTCTAATTGTTTTGGGGTTCACCTGTTCTATAAAGCATATGTACGAATATACTATTTTGCTTATATGCTATTTTACTATGTTTACTATACTTGTATACATTCAATAATCATGCCATATCGCCCTATATAAATTTTCATATTGACATTTTCTGGGTTTCCTGGATGATGACCCAGGTTAAACGCATATCAAGCACTGACTGGAAAGTAATTCCCAAAAAATACAATTTGGGTTGTAATAGGGCTCTATAAATGAAGAACAAACAGTATTACCATCACAATAGCACAAATCCCATATCTGGCAACCCCAATTACTCTTTGAAAAAAAAATTTGTTTTTGGGGTAATTGTCATCATCGTCCCGGTACTTGGCCTGCTATTTTCCTGGCTTTCTCTTCAACTGCACAACCAGGCAAAGGAAGAAACCCTGGAAAATGCCCGGGTGGTGACAGACCAGATCATCCTGACCCGCCAATGGATCACCGACTGTATGGGTGGTGTGTTCATAAACACAAAAAGTCCTGGTGCACGGAATGTCACCTATGCCACAAAGGACCAAATTATTACGGATCATGGTACCTACCAGATGTTCACCCCCTCCATGGTAACTAAAAAACTGTCCCAGTATTCAGTCCAGGAAAAATCCTACCATTTCCGACTGTCAAGCCTGAATCCCCTGAACACGGCAAACAGCCCGGATTCCTTTGAAAAACAGGCCCTGAACAGTTTCAACCAAACACCTTTCAACAAAACCCATGGAGCAGAGTTTTACCGGTTTACAGAAGATGTCATGGATTATATGGTTCCCCTTTACAAAACCCGGGGATGTGTCAAATGCCACACCAATAAAACCATCGAAAAAGCCAATATCATTGGAGGGTTAAGGGTAAGCGTTCCCTATAAGGCCGTTAGGGAAACATTTAAAAAAAACCTGTTGATCCTTGGGGGAGCCGGGATAAGCATCACCCTTTTAACCATCATTGTTTTAATTTTCTTCATCCACACCCTTGTCCTGAAGCCATTGAATGAACTGAAAGAAAAAAGCCGACAACTTTCCAAGGGCAATCTCAATTCACGGGTCAGCCTCAAAACCAACGACGAGTTGGAGCGCCTGGGCGACAGCTTCAACCTCATGGCCCAAAGCCTGATGCAAAACCGGGACAGCCTGGAAGAAAAAGTGGCAAAAGCCACAAAAGATCTTGCACAGGCCAACCAGGAACTCTTAAAACTGGACAAGCTTAAATCCAATTTTCTTACCAACATGTCCCATGAGCTTCGCACGCCGTTGACAGCTGTTAAGGGCAGCATCCATTACCTGGAACGGACAGTGAAAAACAAGGAGGCCCTTGACTATATCCACATCATCGAAAAAAACATATCCCGGCTGACCCGTTTGATTGCCAATCTATTTGATTTTACCAAGTTGGAAGCCGGGAGAATAGACTGGGAATTTGAAAAAGAGGATATCTCACAACTGATCACCGAGGTGATCGAAATCATGGGCCCCATTGCAAAGGCCAGGAGAGTCTCCCTTGAATTTGATAATCCCGGCCCCCTCCATGCCATCATTGACCTGGAAAGAATGGAACAAGTATTGGTAAATCTTCTGGACAACGCCATCAAATTTTCAAAGCAGAACACAGGGGTCCGGCTGGGGATCACAGACCGATACAGCCACATTGAAATTCATGTCAAAGACCAGGGTCCGGGAATTAACAAAGAAAATCTTGAAACTGTTTTTGAAAAATTCTACACTGTTGACACCCTGTCGAAAAACAGTAAAAAAGGAGCTGGCATGGGGCTGGCCATTGCCAAGGCCATCATAACCGCCCACAAGGGAGAAATTTCAGTGGAAAGCAAAAAAGACACCACAACTTTCATTGTCTCATTGCCCAAAGGATAAAAGATGAACTCCCCTTCCACCGCCAAAACAATTCTGATTATAGATGATGATCCGGACATTGTTCAAACCATCAAAGCAAACCTGACCCTTGACGGCTATGAGATCATTTCTTCCACCACCGGCTTTCAAGGAATTGATCTTGCAAAGGAATACCGGCCGGATCTCATCCTTTTGGACCTGAACCTGCCGGATCTGGATGGCATCTCCATTTGTGAAATCTTAAGAAAAGAGTTTGATTTTCCCATCATCATGCTCACGGCCAGGGATACCCTGTCCGACAAGGTGCTGGGCTTAAAAAGCGGGGCAGATGATTATATGGTAAAACCCTTCGAGTACCTGGAACTTTCCGCCAGAATCACGGCATTGTTCAACCGATTTGACAGAAGCATGATCCAGGAAAAACAACAGATTCAGGATCTTGAAATCAACCACAAGACCCGGCAGATTACCATCAAGGGGAGCACAGTCAAACTTACCAAAACTGAATTCATGCTTTTGGAACTATTTATCTCCAACCCGGACCAGAGCCTTGCCAGACCCTTTATTGAAAAACAGATCTGGTGGGAATCCCAGCTTTACTCCCATTCCCGGGCCCTGGATGTCCATATCCAGCGTTTGAGGAAAAAGATAGAGAAGCAGCCGGAGACCCCGACCCTGATAACAACCATTGCCGGGGTGGGCTATCGGTTCAACAGCCAAAGTTAAGGAGCACAGCGGGTATGAGGCTGGGGGCAGAACAAATTATCCCCGGGATGCTAACCACAGAGATTGCAACCAGGGGATAATTTTTCCAAAACAGACAAAAGGTTCTTGAGACACTTTTGTCTTTAAACTGCTGTTTTTTTAAAATACTGTTTCTTTAAAATTTCTCGCACAAGGCCCTGGCATATTGCTGACAGGCTTTTGAACCTTCATCTGTCCCCATCATCTCTTCTGTCAGGTTTAAGGGACCCAACTCTGACACATCCATTTTAAATACATGCTGCATGGTTTCGTAAATCATGGGAGCGGCTTCCCCACTGTGGGTGTGGGACCCAAACGCCCCTCCCATTTTTCCGGTTAAATTGGCGTTTGCAGCTAAAAAAAGAAATTGTTTCATTCCGCCTGTCATATCCTTATGATAGGTGGGGCACCCAAAAAGATACCCGTCAAACCCGGACAAATCTGTCTCTTTTTTGATGGCCGATATTTTAATCACCTGGGTTTCATTTCCAGACATCCGAATACCTTCAGCCAGATAATTCGCCATTTTGTCAGTGGTGCCGGCTCTGCTGGTGTACGCAATCAATACTTTTTTCATCTTTGCCTCTCATAATTCCTGATTAAAAGAAAATCTCCATTTGAACTTAAAAACACCTGGAATTGGATATAGCATAAATGATGCCATCGCTCTTTTGCCGAGGAAAATTATTTACAGGTGCTGGGTTGCTTTCTGTCCATATCATGAATAATGTTGACTTGGCACCTCCTGTCAACCAATGGAAAAAGAATGAGGTCTAAGAAAAATGAAATATATTGGTATGGTTCTGATATCAGCCCTTTTATTCGGCGCATCCACTCCCCTTGGAAAGATATTGTTGGACAGCCTGCCCCCCTTTCTGCTTGCCGGACTCCTTTATTTGGGGGCTGCCATGGGGGTGCTTCCCTTTGCCCGGGAAAAGCGAAACAGGATATCCCTTTGTGCCATGGGCACAAAAAACATCTGGCGATTGGTCGGGGCCATTGGCTTTGGGGGTATTATCGGGCCGGTATTGCTGCTTTTCGGATTAAAAATTGCCCCTGCGGCTTCCGTTGCCATGTGGCTCAACCTGGAATTGGTGGCAACTGCCCTCCTGGGATACATCCTATTTCAAGACCATTTGGGTGTCTATGGATGGCTGGGGGTGATAGGAACCATTGGCGCATCCCTTTTGTTGTCCTGGCAGGAAGGTGCCGGCGGTTTTCAGGCATTGCTGTTTTTAGGAGGCGCCAGTTTCTGCTGGGGACTGGATAACCACCTGACAGCAATCATCGATGGGATTACTCCGACCCAAAGCACCTTTTGGAAGGGTATGGCAGCTGGTACAACCAACATTGTTATCAGTTTTTTATTTGAATCCTGGAAGATTGACATCAGATTGATCCCTGCGGCAATTATTGTGGGGGTTTTTGCCTATGGCTTCAGCATCAGTTTGTATATCCTGGCAGCCCAGAACCTGGGCGCCACCCGGGGACAGATGATTTTTTCCTGTGCTCCCTTTTTCGGGGTATTGTTATCGGTGCTGCTGCTGGGCGAACACATTTCCAGCCTGCAGATTGCAGCCGCCGGAATACTGATCCTTTCCCTGGTCATTTTGTTCCGGGATCAGCATGGCCATGCCCACGCCCACGACCCTGCCTACCATAAACATGGTCACCGGCATGATGACGACCACCATGAACATCATCTGACCGAAAATATGCAAAAAACACATACCCATTGGCATCAGCACAAGCCTGTTTGCCACAGCCACCCCCACTGGCCGGACTTACACCACCGGCACAACCATTAACCCTTTTTTAATATCGCCAATTTTTTGTATTGCCCCCGAAGTTTTATCCCAACCGCCTCCATAGCCTATACGGATATACTGATCGATCCGACACCTGGGCACCCGATATTCTGACCCCAATCCACCATCAAAAAAAATAAAAAACCCCGTTGTGCTTGATGGATCAAGCAGATAGAATATTTGTGCAACCAAAAAACTATCATCAACGAGG
>JADGEQ010000045.1 GCA_016744295.1 Desulfobacteraceae bacterium
TAACCTATTGATTTATAAGGCGATATCAACTTACACGAGCGTTGCTTGAATGTATTGTAAATTCAGGAGGTTAAGTCCACTCGCAACATAATGGTATCAATAGTGACGAGGAAACATTGATAATGGGCGATGACTTCCAAAAGAAAGGCTCAGGGCTCTGAATTGGATGGCAGCGACGATTATAACGTGTAGGGTTCACATTCCGCAAAAAATATGCCCCACAAGATGTGGGATTTTTGTTTTTTTCTTTCAGCCATGAAATTTTTTTTCAAATATTTTGGATGGAAAAGTTTGTTTTTGCCAGGCTGCATTTTTTTTTATAGTGAGGACTACCTGCAAGAGAGGTTCAAATTTTTATCAAAATGAGCACCCAAGATTATCCCTGTAAATCCAGGTGTTTTTCAAAAACAATTAAATCACAATAGGTAGGATCTGTTCTATTTTCGATAAGGAAGAGCTTTGTTGATAATAGTCCTGGCCCTTAAAAACTGAGATTTCCAGGCAGTATAAATAACTTTAATGTTCGAAATAACCGGTTTCATCCGATTCATTTGGCGCGTTTTACAATTATTAAAATCCCAAACAGGCTTACCAGAGAGTGCGGTTGCAATATCTGCCAGACAGACAGTTCTTATTTTCAAAAGGGGGATAATCATGTTTGGCCAAAAGTTTTATTCTGGCGGTGTTTCAATTACATTGGTTAAACTCGCCCATAGGAACTTTTGTCCTGTACAATGTTAAAAAATAATAATAAATATAAGCTATTATTATTTTAAATAAAATATAAAGTTGGTTGAGTTTGCCATGATTAAATTATATGCCCATCGTGGGTCACCGGAAAAAGAACCAGAAAATACTATTGTATCCTTTAAAAGGGCAATTCGTGAGAAGGCTGAGTGGATTGAGTTTGATGTCCGGAAAGGAAAGAAAAAGCATCTCTATGTAGTTCACGATGACAATCTTCAACGAATAGCCGGGCATAATATTTCACTGAAGAAAGCTAATTTTACACAAGTAAGAAACCTTAGGCTCGGTTCCAAGGACGAAAGGATTCCGCTACTAGAAGAAGTGCTTCTTCTTGCAAAGGATACCGAGATTATGCTTAATATTGAGTTGAAGGAAAAGCACCTGGAAAGAGAAATCGTCGATATGATAGAACATTATGAAATGTCGTCACAGATTATCATTTCATCGTTTTTTTACCTGCCGCTTCTTGTTCTTGCTGACTACAGACCAAAATTGAAGACAGCGCTTCTTATAGATGAACCACCAACAGACCTGAAAGCCCAGCTTCTCGAAACAAAAGTTAATTATCTTCATCCCAATATTGATCATCTTACGGATGAAACGGTTAAGATTGCACGTTCTCTACGAAAAAAAATAAATGCGTTTACTGTCAACAATAAAAAGAATCTTAAGAAAGCGCTTCACTATAAAGTACATGGGATTTTCACAAACAGGGTACCTTATATGCGTGAGGTGTTGAAAAATATGGGTGGTGAAGATTAATTGTCTTCTCCATTACCGCTTAAGGACCGCAAATTTTATAATTTAAACAAAATAGCTTGCCTTTTGGCCCATCGACCGCGTTGCATCAAAGGCCAAATAGGCCTGCTATTAAACCTTTAATGCGCCTTGTAGATGAACCACCAGATTTTAAAGATTGGTCTGCGCTATTTATGTTCAACTTATTTCATCTGCGGTCCTAAGAAACAGAAGACTCCTCTTCCCGCTGGTCAATGGGAACGTACTCGTTTAAAATATTTCCCGTATAAATTTGTCGGGGTCTGCAGATCTTCATTTCCGGGTCGATCCAGTCCTCTTTCCACTGGGCAATCCATCCGGGCAACCTGCCGATGGCAAACATCACCGTAAACATATCGGTGGGGATTCCCATTGCCCTCAACACAATCCCGGAATAAAAATCCACATTGGGATAAAGATTTTTCTCTTTGAAATAGGTATCATTGAGCGCTGCCTCTTCCAGGTTCCGGGCTATATCCAGCAACGGATCTTTGCACTTGACCTTCTTGAGAACGATATCGCACATTTCCTTCATAATTTTTGCCCGGGGATCATAGGTTTTATATACCCTGTGCCCAAATCCCATGAGCCTGAAGTCATCCTCTGCATCCTTTGCACGGGCAATACATTGTTCCACACTCATACCATCTTTGCGAATTCTTTCAAGCATATGGATAACCGCCTGGTTGGCCCCGCCGTGCAAAGGACCCCACAGGGCTGATATTCCAGCAGAAATGGCAGAATAAATATTCACCTTCCCGGACCCCACCACCCGGACAGCCGTGGTAGAACAATTCTGCTCATGGTCGGCGTGGAGAATCCAGAACACATTGAGGGCCCGAACCAGGTCATTATCCATGCGATAGGGTACCACGGCCGAGTCAAACATCATGTTTAGAAAATTGGAGCAATAGCATAGATCAGGCCGGGGGTAGATCACCCTCTGGCCAATGGAAATTTTATAGGCCATGGCAGCCATGGTTCTAATTTTGGAAATAAGCCGCAAATAGGTATTGTTCATTTCCTCTTCAAGGTCTATCAGCTCCGGGTAAAAACTTCTCATGGCATTGACCATGGCAGACAAAATCCCCATGGGATGGGCCTTGGGCGGATAATTTTGGTAAAAGGCCTTCATGCTCTCGTGGACGGGGGAAGCGTCATTCAAATAGACAGAGGTACTGGTCAACTCATCCCGGGTGGGCAGCTTGCCCGTGATCAATAAAAAAGCTGTTTCAACAAAGGTGGAGGACTTGGCCAGCTGCTCAATGGGAATTCCCCGATACCGCAAAATGCCTTTTTCCCCATCCATATAGGTAATGGCACTTTTACAGGCACCCGTATTCCCATACCCGGGATCAAAGGTAATATAACCGGTTTGAGGTCGCAAACTCCTGATATCAATGGCGCGTTCACCTTCAGATCCAACAATCACCGGCAGGGTGATCTCCTTTCCGTCAATGATCAATTTTGCAAATTCTTCCATAAAACCTCCTTTGGCATCAGGCCTGAAAAACAAATATGTGATTGGGAACCCTGGTAACAGAAAATTAAAACCCCTATAATCCGGCTTTAATTTATGGTGGGGATGTTAATCTCTTGTTGCTCCCGGGACGGTATAGGTTTTACAGGATCCGCCTGAGCATTCTCTCTCCTGGGTCTGAACCCCCTGGGCCTTGCTGGCTGAAGAACCGCCCATGGCGTAATTTATTTTGGAAACAACCCGTTGAAATTCACTGGATTTACACTTGGGACAATTGACAGAATCCTCATCTGTCGGTCTGACGATGACTTCAAAAAACTCTTCACATTTTAAACATTTAAACTCAAATATAGGCATTCCGCACTCCTTGGTATCTAATTTACAATAGCCTGCTAATATAAACACATTTTTGGATTTGTCAAGCCAGGGCCTGGTGGAGTAATTCTTCTGCATGGGTCAGGGTGGCCGGGGTAATCTCCTGCCCGCCAATCATCCGTGCAATTTCTTCCACCCGTTCTTTCCGAGTCTCAAGGGGGATAATGGAGGTGCAGGTGCGGTCGTTGATCACCTGTTTGGATATCCTGAACTGACTTGCACCATATTTGGCAATCTGTGCCAGATGGGTGATGCAGATCACCTGGTGTTTGTCTCCCAGTTCTTTTAATTTAAGCCCTACTTTTTCCGAGGTAGCCCCGCCGATTCCGGCATCCACTTCATCAAAGATAAGGGTTTCAAGGGATTGAGTGGTTGACAATACCGCCTTAAGGGCCAGGACAATCCGGGACAACTCTCCCCCCGAAGCAATTTTGACAAGGGGTTTGGGAGATTCCCCTGGATTGGGGCTTAGCATAAAACTTATTTTATCCATGCCCGTGGAAAATATTTTTTCCCTGTTTTGGGTCTGGAGATCCTGGGGGTTCTCCGAAATCTGGGATGAGACAACCACCTCAAACCGGGCTTTTCCCATCTCAAGGGCAGCAAGTTCTTTTTGGGCAAGATCGGACAGGGTAATGCCGGCGGATTGCCGCTCCATGGAAAGGATTTTTGCCTGTTGACAAATCTGCTGTTCAAGCCCCTGCTTTTCCTGTACCAGGGCAGAAATTTTCTTGCCCAACCCCAGGGTGCCGGCCAGATCAGCCTTCATTTCTTCATATTGTTCAAACAAAGAAGAAAGACTGCCCCCATATTTTCGTTTGAGTTTTGAAATATTATCCAGACGCTGGTTTAAAAGTTCCAGGGATTCAGGATCCAGATCAATGGTAGCGGAATAGGTTCTCAAGGTTTCTGCCACGTCCTGGAGATCAAATATCATGGATCCCAGACGGCTTGCCACGCTGTCCAGAGCATCATCCACCCGGGAAAACTTTCCAACATTTGTCTTTAGGAATGAAATACGCTCAACAAGGGACTTTTCCCTGTCATAAATTTCATGAATGCTTCCATTCACCGCTTCAAAAATTTTACTGGCATTTTGAAGCCGATCCCGCTGAAGGTCAAGATCCTCATCTTCATTGGGCAAAATAGCCGCAGACTCAATCTCATCCACCTGAAACTGGAGCAGGTCCTGTTCCCTTATTTTCTCTTCCCTCTGGGCTTCCAGAGATTCAATTTCTCGGGTGATGGGGAGAATTTTCCCATAAAGCGTTGTGACCTCTTTTCTCAGGGAACGGGTCCCGGCAAACTCGTCCAAAATATCCAGGTGATTTTCTTCCCGGAGCAATCCCTGGTGGGCGTGCTGGCTTGAAATCCCTGCCAGATTCCAGGTAACCCGCTTCAGCAGATCAAGGGTGGATTGCCTGGAATTGATGTAAACCCGGCTCTTGCCAGAGTTGGAAATAAGCCTGCGAATCATCAATCCTTCGGATCCGTCCATGCCCTGTTCGGTTAAAATTACAGCGGCATGGGAGTCCGGCTCAATATCAAAGTAGGCTTCAAGCTCCGCAGTTTGTTCTCCGGTTCGAACAAGATCTGCCGACGCACGGGATCCCAACAGCAGATTCACCGCTTCTATGATGATGGATTTTCCTGCCCCGGTCTCGCCGGTCAGTACCGAAAGACCTTCCTTAAAGGGAATTCTGATGTCGTCAATTATTGCGAATTTTTTTATGGCAAGCTCGCCTAGCATAGAGCCTCCTTGCAAATGAAAATGCTGAAAACAGATAGGTCACCGCAACAGCGGCAATCAGTCTTGGAATCCAGAGCCAGAAAGGCGGAATTCCCAGGGGTAAAAACAAAACCGGATCTTCAATCATGGCATGATTGACCCCAATGGAAAGGTGAAGTTTTGTCAAAGCCTCTTTATCATATTTATTTGCCCGCGTCTCTTCAACAATTACGGCAGACCCGTAGGCCAGACCAAAAACAGCCGCCGTCAGCCAGAGCATTCCACAGGACCGGTCCAGTCCCAGAAAGGCTACAACCGGAGAACAAATCTTAGTAACAATCTGGATAATATTAAAAATTTTTGCCAACTCAAGGACTACCATCAGGGGCATAATGATACAAAAAATCTGAAGGGCAAGCTTTGCCGTGACCACCCCCCATTCCCTGAGCATGGGAAGAAAGGAGCCCTGATTTTTACCAATGTCCAAAACTGCACTCCCGGCCTGTTCCGGGGTCACCCCCATGATCTTCGCACAGACAAAAGTAACCACAAAGGCCATGATCAGACGAAATCCAGCAGCCACAAAAGGATTTATCCCGGAATTACCCTGAACAATACTCTCCTGGATCAAATTATGAGAGATAAGGGTAAAAATAGCCATAAGGATCATGTGATCCATGGAAAATGCCATGACAGAAAGGGCGGCCACGGTCCCATAAATCCCGGTAAAAAGCCCGATAACCAGCACAAGGGCCCCAGAGGCTGGCAGACCAACCCAGTTCATCACCGGCGTCAATAAAAAATCAAGCCGATAAATAACGCCAAAATGGACCAGTAATGCGGTTAAAAAAGAGATGGGCACAAGGATTTTCAACAGCCAAATCAGTCCGCTCCACCCCTTTTTTATACCTGCTTTAGTGCCGGTCTGGATGCGGGGAACAACCACCTCATGGCTCATCTGAAGGGGATTCTTTGTTTATATGTTTCTTAACGGTTTCATTCACTGTCTCGTAAATATCCTTAAAGGATTCGTGTACGCTTGCTGGAGACAATCTGCCCAGTTCAATAAATTTGACTATGATTTCCTTAGAGGTTCTAAGGATATGTTCATCTATGGATTTCATAGGGATCTGAATACCAAAAGAAGATGTTAAGGTCAAGAATTTGCAAATTTTTATCTTTAATATAACCCAATTCTTGTATTGCCATGGAAAATATAATGCTTATAATCCAATTTCCATTTTAATTGAAATAAAGGGCATCAGGAGCATGGAAAAACCATTGGGTGAAGCAGCATCAGACGCAACAGCATCAAACACGACAACATCAGACATTCATACATTATCCTACCAGGGCAAAGAGATTCTTTTAATCGGCACCGCCCACGTATCCAGACATAGCGCCCTGTTGGTGGAAGAGACCATCCTCGAACAAAACCCTGACACAGTCTGTGTAGAACTTTGCGCCACAAGACTTGCCTCCCTCCAGGATTCAGACCGGTGGCGAAATATGGACATCGTCAAGGTGATCAAGCAGAAGAAAGCCCTGATGCTCTTCATGAATCTGCTGCTGGCATCCTTCCAGAAAAAAATTGCCGATAAATTTGATATAAAACCCGGCCAGGAAATGATCAACGCCATTGAATCGGCCAAAAAAACAGATTCCCTGATTGTACCGGCTGACCGGGAGATACAAATCACCCTTTCCCGGGTCTGGCGGGGCATGGGATTCTGGGAGAAACTCAAACTGATGATGTCCATGATCTTTTCCTTTGGCGAATCCGACGGCATCCAGGAAGAGGACATCGAACGGATGAAACAGGAAGATATCCTTCAAACCCTGCTGGCCGATGTAAAAGAGGCCCATCCCATCATTGAAAAGGCCCTTATTGATGAAAGGGATCAGTTCCTTGCAGAAAATATCCGGTCCGCTCCAGGCAACAAAATTGTGGCAGTGGTGGGAGCAGCCCATGTACCGGGGATTAAAAAATATATCGCCGATGCAACTCCCATTGACCTGGAAAGCCTCAACCAGGTCCCCCTGGCTGGACAAATGGGCAAAATTCTAAAGTGGCTGATTCCCGGCCTTATCCTCCTCTTGTTTGCAGTGGGATTTATAATGGAAGGAAAAAATGCAGGTGCTGATATGATATGGATATGGATAGCGGCCAATGGTATTTTTGCCGGACTGGGCGCCCTTCTGGCCCTGGCCCACCCCTATACGATAATCTCATCCATCATTGCCGCTCCCCTAACCTCCTTGAATCCCATGATAGCGGCAGGATGGGTATCCGGCCTTGTGGAAGCCTTTGCCAGAAAACCAAAGGTTAGGGACCTGGAAGCCATCCCCAATGATATTGTTTCCATCAAGGGGTTCTGGCGGAACAATGTCACCCGGATTCTTTTGGTGGTTATTTTTACCAATTTGGGATCTTCCGTCGGCACAATGACAGCAGTGCCTTTGATGCTAAAACTGCTTTCCTAATTCCAAACCGGTTTTACTTGATTTCCTCAATTATTCCAGGCTATAGTCATCTCCATATTTTCGATATTGCTTTTAGTATCGAAATCACCCCAACGTGATCAAAAAAATACGGAAACTATTTACCCATGGATATATTTGTTGCTCGTCAACCTGTTTTCACAAAAAAGAAACGGGTCTTCGGGTATGAACTCCTTTTCAGGACGAGCCTTGAAAATATGTTCCCAAATATTGACGGGGACATGGCCACTGCCAATGTGCTGACCAACACATTTTTCACCTTTGATCTCAATGAAATCCTGGCAGGGAAACCCGGACTGATAAATTTTACCAGAAATCTGATTCTCCAAAGGTTGCCGCTGCTGTTTCCCAAGGAGCATATTATCATTGAAGTGCTGGAGGATATCGAACCGGAGCCCGGGGTAATTGAATCATTAAAAGAATTCAGGCGCAAAGGATTTCGCATTGCTCTGGATGATTTTGTCTATGACCCTAAATTTGATCCCATGATTTCATTTTGTTCAATCATAAAATTTGACATTCTGGCAACCCCTCTGGATACTATCGCCCCGGTTATCAGGGATATTCAATCCCGTCACAAGATTTCCCTTCTTGCGGAAAAAGTAGAGACCCACCAACAATTTGAACAAGCCAGGGCAATGGGATTCGACCTGTTCCAGGGCTATTTTTTTGCAACACCTGAAATTCTCTTTAAAAAAGATGTTTCGCCCAGCCAAATCACAAAACTGAAGCTGATCAATGAACTCTGGAAGACAGACCTTAATCTGGAGAAAATAGAAGATTTGATTAAAAAAGATCTGTCGGTATCCTATAAACTGCTGAAATTTCTTAATTCCGCCTATTACCGACGGCCCGTAGCCATTAATACCATCAGGGATGCCATCATATTTCTTGGAACCGACGAGCTGAAAAAGTTCATCCATGTAATAACGATATCGGGTCTCAATGAGAACAAACCCAATGAACTGATCCGCTCCTCAATCATTCGGGCCAGGATGTGTGAACTATGTGGCGTGATGCTGAAAACCAATTTTACAGACGATGAATTGTTCACCGTCGGTCTATTTTCATCCATGGATGCCATCCTGGACAGACCCATGCGAGAGATTCTTCCCACCATCGCTTTTTCCGACAAAATCAAAGATGCCCTTCTGGGACAGGACAAGCAGTTTCGCCTGTTACTCATGTTAATAACAAATTTTGAAAAAGGCCAATGGGATACTCGGCTTTACAAATTGATGGACGGCCGGAAAATCATTGATGAGCTGCCAAAATTTTATATGAATGCCATCCGGATGGCAGATTCGTTTTTCACCTGATCCCAGTCAAATTTTTCACTTAATTTCACCAACATTTTTCACCAACATTTTTCATCGGATAGATTCGGCAAATTTCTGGATACAGGCAGGATAGAGTTCCCACTCTTTTTCAAGCCCTTTGCTTTTAACATCATCCAGGGTATCACCCGTTTCAATCTCAAAGGCTTTCTGGCCGATAATGGGACCGGTATCTTCACCGTAATCAACAAAATGAACCGTGCATCCACCAATTTTGCATCCATACCGGAAGGTATCTCCATATCCATCCGTCCCCGGAAATGAGGGCAGCAGGGCCGGGTGGATATTCATGATCCGGTATTGACCTTTAACCCTATTGATCCGGTCAATAAAATAGGGGGTCAGCACCCGCATGAATCCGGCCAGGACCAGAAGATCGATATCATAGGCGAGAATATGGTCCAGCAGCATTTTTTCCGCAATGGCCCTGGACTTCAAAAAAAATTCAACCCGCTTCCTTGAATCATTTATTGTCTCAATTTTAACACTTGTATCAGTTGTATAACCGGCATCTGGGGCTATCAATTGCTGTTTTTTTTCCACATCATTCATGTCAAAATCAGGGGGAAGATCGGCTGAATCAATGCCTTTTTTGCAGGAACGAATAATCTTGGCATAATCTACCACAAAGGTGTCGATACCTGCTTTTTGAGCCCTTTCAAGCCCTTTAACCCCCGGGGTATCTGAACCGGTAAAACAAATCTTTGCATCAATTTTATTTTCAATGCTGCCGGCCGCTTTATTTTCAATGCTGCCACCCGATGCGTCAATAATGGCCTGGAGATTGGTACCGCCTCCGGAAATCAAGGTTCCCACATTAATGGTTTTTGCCATGGCCGCTCCTCCTGTTTAAAGTTTATTGATTGCCAAATCCGTTCTGGTCGCCGCAGTCCGGGCACTCCCAGGTAATCCCGTTACAGGTCATTCCCCACTGGTTTTCGT
Organism: Desulfobacteraceae bacterium; assembly: GCA_016744295.1. Classification (GTDB taxonomy): domain Bacteria; phylum Desulfobacterota; class Desulfobacteria; order Desulfobacterales; family Desulfobacteraceae; genus NBML01. Next base: position 9,890 of record JADGEQ010000045.1, read on the forward strand.
ACATGCATGCCTGGCACATGGCAAAACCGCACCGGCACTGCCAACAGAACATAAACTCACCCTGACAGCAATGGCAGTTATGATTTTTTTTTTGCCTGCGGTTTTCCCGTCGGGCCCTTGCTTTTTCACCCTTCATATAAATATACTTCTCCTTTTTTTGAAAAGATAGTATATATGCCCTTAATTTTAGAATAATTCAATATCCAAAAAGGGTTATACGCAAATGGCAGAATCAAAAAAGATATTTCTGATTGACGGCAGCGCATTTTTATACCGGGCATTCCATGCCATCCGCACCCTAAGCACCTCCAATGGCCACCCCACAAATGCCACCTTTGGATTTACCAGAATTCTACTCAAGTTATTAAAGGAAAACAAGCCCGAGTATGCCGTGGTCTTTTTTGATGTCAAAGGCCCCACCTTCCGCCACACCATGTATGACCAATACAAGGCCAACCGCCCCCCCATGCCCGAAGAACTTGCGGTCCAGATACCCGATGTCAAACGGATGATATCGGCCTTAAATATCCCCATTATCTCGAAAATCGGTTTTGAAGCGGATGACCTTGTGGGCACCTATGCCGCCCTGGCCGAAGCCCAGGGCTTTGATGTGGTCATGGTAACCGGGGACAAGGATTTTATCCAACTGATCACTGACCATTGTGTGCTCTGGGATCCCATGAAGGATACCATCACAGATGTGGCCAAGGTGCAAGAGGATATGGGGATAACACCGATTCAATTCATTGATGTGCTGGGGCTTGCCGGTGATACTGCCGACAATATTCCAGGGGTCAAGGGCGTTGGGCCCAAAACAGCCATTAAGCTCATCTCAGAATTTGGGTCCATTGATGGCATTTATGAAAAGATTGACCAGCTTAAAAAGAAGAAAAAACTATATGAGAGTCTTTGTGCAAGTCAGGAAATTGTCATGTTAAGCCGGGATCTGGCCACCATTGACCGAAAGATCAAGGTTGACAGACCCATTGAAGAATTCAAACTTCCAGCCTTTGACACCCAGACGGCCTTTGAGTTGTTCAAGGAACTTGAATTTAAAAATCTGGCCTCGGAATTTGCCCAAAAAACCGACAAATCAAAAAAAATATACAAATTAATAACCCTGACCCAGGAAATGGAAAAGCTGGCAAAAGTTCTTGAGAACAAAGGAGTGTTTGCCATCGATACCGAAACAACCTCCAAGCATCCCATGGAGGCGGAACTGGTTGGAATCTCCTTTTCCTATATGGACGACACAGGATTTTACATTCCCATTGCCCACACCCACCCAAGCAACATTGAACAACCCGCAAAAGAGGAAATCCTGCGCATTTTCAAGCCAATCCTGGAGAATCCGGAGATCCAAAAAGTCGGACAAAATATTAAATATGATTATATTGTTCTGGCAAAATACGGCATAAAACTTGAGGGAATTGTCTTTGACACCATGATTGGATCACACCTTCTCAACCCGGCCACCCGGGGTCACAGCCTTGACAGCATTGCCATGGATCTTTTCGGATACAAAACCATTTCCTATGAGGAAATAGCGGGAAAGGGGAAAAACCAGATCGGGTTTGCAGAAACTCCCATTGAGCAGGCCGTTAATTATGCGGCAGAAGATGCGGACCTCACCTTCATGGCCTACACAGAATTCAAAAAACAGCTCCAGGAAAAAGAGCTTTTACACCTTATGGAAACCATTGAAGTGCCTTTAATTTCAGTGCTTGCCCGGATGGAAATGGCTGGGATAAAAGTGGATGCCAAGGCCCTGTCTCATTTGTCCACAACCTTTGAGGCAGAGATGAAAATTCTTGAGCAGGAAATTTATGATCTGGCAGGGGAAGAGTTCAATATTAATTCTTCCCAGCAGCTTGGGGTCATTCTTTTTGAAAAGCTTAACCTGAAAACCAGCAAAAAAACAAAAAAGAAAACCGGCTATTCAACAGATGTGGAAGTACTTACCACCCTTGCCAAAACCCATGAACTGCCGGAAAAACTGCTGCGATACCGAACCCTGGGCAAATTAAAATCCACCTATGTGGAATCTCTTGTCCAATTAATTCATACTGATACAGGTCGCATACATACCTCCTTTAACCAGGCCATCACCGTGACAGGGCGCCTGTCAAGTTCCAAACCCAATCTCCAGAATATACCCATTCGGAAGAAAGAGGGCAAACAGATCAGGGAAGCGTTTATCCCGGAAGAGGGGCACACCCTTATTTCAGCGGATTATTCCCAGATCGAACTGCGCATCTTGGCCCATTGTGCCGAAGATGAGATCTTAATTGAAGCATTTAACAATGATGAGGATATTCACACCCGGACCGCCCTGGAAGTCTTCGAGGTAATGCCCGCTTTTATCACCGACGATCTGAGGAGCCAGGCAAAAGCCATTAATTTTGGTATTGTCTACGGGATGAGCGCATTCAGGCTCTCCAATGAATTAAATATCAGCCGGAAAATGGCCACGACCTATATTGATAACTATTTCAAACGATATGCAGGGGTAAAACAATTCATTGACAATACCATCGAGCAGACCCATAAAAGTTGTGAAGTGTCCACCCTTTTTGGCCGGAAACGGCGGCTGGATGATATCAGATCCTCCAATGCCAACATTAGAAACTTTGCCCAGCGTGCAGCCATCAACACCCCCATCCAGGGAAGCGCCGCTGACTTGATCAAACTTGCCATGATCCAGATGGAAGCCGCCCTGGTGAACAACAAAATGTCATCGAGAATGCTGCTTTCGGTCCATGATGAAATCATATTTGAAAGTCCCATGGAAGAAAAAGAGCAATTGATAGATCTTGCCAGAAAGGTAATGGAAAATGTAACCCCCCTCAAGGTCCCGTTGAAGGTTAATTTTGGATCCGGCGGCAATTGGGCCCAGGCACATTAAAACCAGCCAGATGACAACCAGACAAATTAAAACCAGACTAATTAGAATCAAACCCATTAATACCAGATGAAGCCAACGTAAGCAGGTGAAAATAAAAGGATTGCAGCAAGCATGAAAAACCAACGTGTCGGGATTGTTATCAAAAACGAAGCCCATGCCCAGGAACAAGCCCGGGAACTGATCAAGAGGCTTGGAGATAAATGTGTGGTGATTGATACCCAGAAAGATACAGATGATACTATCCCGGATGATCTGATTTGCATCATCGTATTGGGGGGAGACGGCACCTTTTTAAGTGTATCCCGGTTCATTGAAAACAAATATATTCCCCTGATGGGGGTAAAATTCGGGGAGGTTGGATTTCTTGCCGAAACCACGGAGGAGAATCTCTATGGGGCGGTTGAGGCGGTGTTCAGAGGTGATTATCTCATACGGGAGCGGTCCAGGCTTAATATCAAGGTAATACGCCAAGGGGAACAGATCATTGATGTGGATGTTCTAAATGATGCAGTGATCAACAAGGCCGCCCTTTCCCGACTTGCTTACTGTGCTGTATATTTGGATGATACCTATCTGACCACCTACCGGGCCGACGGCCTCATTGTGGCAACCCCCACAGGATCCACTGCCTATTCCCTGGCGGCCGGCGGGCCTGTTGTGCATCCGGCAGTACCCTCCATTATCCTAACCCCCATTTGCCCTTTTACCCTGACCAACCGGCCATTGCTTATTCCGGACACAACCCGGGTGGAAATCCGGCTTGAGGGCAGTCCCGAAGACATGATACTGACCCTGGACGGCCAGGAGGGATTTGAAATGGATCCCAAGGATAAAATATTCATCAGAAAAAGCGGTAATTTTGTCAAAACAATTTCCTTTGAAGATCAATCCTATTTCAAGGTATTAAAAACCCGGCTCAAATGGAGCGGCGGCAGAAGCTGATTGGTCAGGATAGGCCGTCCGATCAGGCGGACAAATCCACCATTCTTACCATCTCCCGGGCCTGGATTAAAAGGGTGTCTGCATTTTTATCCACCTGGGAGGCTCCGGCTTCAACCCCCTTTGCAGTCTCTTCCAATTGAGAAATATCATGGGAAACCTGTTTTAACCCCACATCATTTTCCCCCATCATCTGATTGACCGATTCAAACCCGGCTGAAGCCTCATTAATATTTTTTGCCACCTCATTGGTGGCTGCTGACTGCTCTTCCACGTCCCTTGAAATATTTTCCACTCTTTTATTTGCTTCCTGAACAACTCTGGAGATGGCATCCATTTCTCCTGCTGACCCTTGGGTGGCTTCCTGGATCTCCTTTACCTGCCGGCTGATTTCACCGGCTGATCCAGAGGTCTGAACCGCCAATGCCTTGATTTCCGTTGCCACAACGGCAAACCCTTTCCCGGCCTCTCCCGCCCTTGCCGCTTCGATGGTTGCATTTAATGCCAAAAGGTTGATCTGCTCGGAAATGTCCCCGATGGCATCGGTGATTTTGTTGATGGCAGTGGCAGACTCTCCTAAAATTGTCATCTGGGAAGCTGCTGCTTCGCTTTGGGCAACCGCCCGGGTTGTAATTTCACAGGTTTTCTCTGTACTTTGAGCAATCTGGGTTATGTTGGCTGTCATCTGTTCTGCAGCAGAGGCAATATTGGAAAAATTATGGGTGGCCTGTTCCATAATGGAAACCATGGAATGGGAATTGGTATTAACCTGGTCTGCAATACCTGCAACCCCGGACAGTTTTTTAGCCATATCCGTGGCATTCAGGGTCATATCACCAGAATACTCAGACAGATTTTTTGATGCCTGGTTCAGGTGGGCGGCATTGTCGTGAACCCCTTTAAAAACAGTTTCCATGGTTATGGTGTCAGCCTGGATTTTTTCATTGCTGACCATACTTTCCCAATACCAAAGATAATTATCCTTGGCCATGCGAATGAACATAAAAGAGGAGAAGGCACACAGGATTCCAACCCCCATACCCAGGGATCCATAAAAAAACCCCCAGAGGGTGATGGGCACCATCATCAGCAAGGTAAAATTTCTGGAAAGGGCAAAATGCGGCCCCAGGGAGCTGGTTGCACCGGCTGCCAATCCGCAAAGAATCACAAGGGTAAAAAACAAAGGCCATTCAAGGGGATAATAAATTGCCATCACAAGGCCCAGTATTCCCCATAAAATACCGGATACTAGATTAAACCCTATAATCATGTTAACCCAGGCCCGTGGAGCCAGATCAAATCCCCTTGGCACCTTTTTGGCCATGACGATTCGGATACCGGAGATGACAAATATGAGAATTCCAAACGTTGCCAGAACCATTGGATGATCCATTCGCATGGGGGTGATCACCGCAACAAAGATAAACAATGCAAAATGAGCGATCACCGAGGTCAACGAACGGCTGGCAAGCGCCAGCACCTGTTCTTTTTTGTACCGTAAAATTAATTTTGGATCGACCGCTTTCCCCATACTCCCTCCTTCATTCGTTATCAAAAACATGCAATCTAAATAAAAACATTGTTCACACATTTCCCACAAAAATATTGAAAAAGTCAAGAAAAAATCGGTCCCCCTGGCACATAAAGGCCCGGGTATTATACAGAACTTGCTATCTCTTCGGCCTCACTTATACAATACATCAGATGCCGGGGAGATTTGGCATCGCCAATAAAATAAAATTTGGCATCGGTCTTTTTTGCAAGTTTCTTGGCATCACGGATGGGCAGCTGCTTTTCAGAAATAACCATCGTATCGAAGCCTGTCAGGGTGATGGGTTCCCCATTGGATTTAAACACAGCGCCATCATCGGTAACGGCCTGAACAGCCACATTTTTATACAGGCGAACCTTTCCCTTTTTCAGGCGTTCCCTCAGATAATACCGGTCATTGCTGGACATCTCTTCTGCAAAACTCTTTTTCCGGTTCAACACCACCACTTGTTTTCCCTGGTCTGCCAGAAAATCCGCAGTGATCAAACCGGTCATCCCCCCACCCAGAACAATCACACGGTCCCCTGGTTTTTCCTTGCCCCTGAGCAGATCCACATTGGTTATCAACCCCATATCCGTCTGAAACAATCCCTTTATCACAGGCATATCCGGCAGGGAACCCGTGGCGAGAATCACATGGTCAGGCTTGATCTCATTCAAAATATCCATGGACAAGGTTGTGTTATACCGGATCTCGACCCCGAGACGATCCAGCTCCTTATTAAAAAAATTTAAAATATCCCCCATCTCCCCCCGGCCCGGGGCAATGGCCGCCAGGGCCAAAAGACCGCCAAAAGCAGATGACCTTTCACAAAGACAAACATCGTGTCCATTCAGGGCAAACATCCTGGCGGTTGCCATTCCAGCAGGACCTGCGCCAACCACCATCACCTTTAGCTTAGTTTGCGGGCCTGTTTTTTCCTTAATTTTATATTCCCTTCCCACATCGGGGTTGACCACACAGGACCCTGGTTCCTTTGCCAAAACCGCATGAATGCAGCCAAGACAGCATCCCACACAGGGACGAATCTGGGAAAAATTACCTTCCCGGGCCTTTCTTGGATAGTGGGGGTCTGCCAAAAAAGACCGTCCCATGGAAACCATATCGGCTTTTCCCTCTTTCAATATCTGATTTGCATGTTCCGGGTCCTTGATCCTGCCCACGGTGATCACCGGAATGTTTACCACCTTTTCCACGGCCTCGGCCAGATGGACAAAGCAGCCCTGGGGGGTGTACATGGAGGGGATGGTCAACTCAGTGGAGCCATAGACCCCGCCGGAAACATGAAGATAGGCCACCCCAGCTGTTTCAAGCAAAGGGGCAAGGCGCACCGTGTCTTTGAGTTCCCAGCCATTTTCTATATAATCGTTCCCATTGATCCGGATGCCCACGGGAAAATCTTTTCCTGCTTTTTCCCGGATGGCGTCAATGATCTCAAATAAAAACCGGGTGCGGTTCTCAAAGGACCCGCCGTATTCGTCGGTTCTGATATTGGAGTTGGGGGCCATAAATTGGTTGATCAGATATCCGTGGGCTCCGTGGATTTCAATAAAGTCAAACCCCGACTCCCTGCACCGCCGGGCAGAATCACCAAAACAACCAATCAATTCTTTTATTTCCTGAATTTCAAGGGCCCTGACCTCGCCTTTAACAACAGCCGGGGCCGGAATGGCCGAAGGGGCAACCTTTTGGGGAAGATAGGACTGTCGCCCCCCGTGCATGAGCTGAACCCCAAATTTTGTATCATACTTTTTTACCCGGTCCACCATTATCTTTAATGAGGGGATGCAAGAATCATCATACATCTGGGGAAGATCCGGCAGTTCCTGTCCCCCCGGGTGGACACTGCCCCCTCCCACCAGCATCATACCCGCTTCCCCGCGGGCCCGCTCCACAAAATATTCAATCAGCTGATCTGTTACATGGCAATTGTCATCCACCCCGAAATTGATGCTCATGGCGGACATCATAAGCCGGTTCTTTACCGTCATATTTCCTATTTGGATCGGATTAAAAAGGTGTGATAGCATCAAGACTCCCCTTGGTTGCGAACAATTTTTAGTAAACAATGTACAACTACACTTACCTGACAACTCAAATCTAAACGAACGGGTATAGACTATCCGGTCTAAACGAACAGGTTGAAACAAACAACAGATTAAATCTGTAAAACAAGTTTGACTAAATCAAACTTTAGTGTGTTACACAAGTTTTTTTTCATTCCACCGGGATCAATGATAAAAGACGAATCAAAAGACAGAAGATCAGATCTTTTGGCTGGCGATTTCTTCAAGCAGGGTTTCCACCAAAAGTGCAAATTCAGGTATGGCGGTTTTCCCCTTGATAACGGCTCTGCCACGAACCGCTTTAAAAAAGAGGAAACAGATCCTTCGCTGGTCTTTGGAAAGGGTTGCAGATATCCCCCTCTTTGAATCCAGGCCTCTTGTATTCCCGCCGATATCCGTCATCTCCCGACGGCCATGGGATCGGCGAATCATATGGGCATAATAGATCAAAACCCTGTCCATAAGAACATAGAGAAACTGGGGGTTTTCATTGGGTCCCACCTGGAGCCGGTCCCCTCCCAGACGGATTCCCGGACCTGTTTTTTTGGAGATCTTTTGGGCGCCCATAAGGGCAGAGCCGGCCCCCAACAGTCCTCCCAGGGCAGTAAACACCCCGAAGGTCAGGCCGCCGGCAGCCGCATCAACGACAACCCCCATGGAGCCCCCCACAACCGCACCGGCAGCTGCCAATTGTTTTTTGTTCAATCCCAGCAATTCCCAGGTCTGCTCTGAAAACAGATCATGCTGGAGCAGGGAATAGTCAGGCAGGGGGTAATCATAGAGGGTGTGTTTAAACATCGATTTAATCTGTGCGAACATCTCTTGCTCAATTTTACGGATACCCTTTTGAAAAGAAAGGGTAAGTTTTTCCCGAATAGGAACCGGATCAGCTCCGTTGGAAAGTTTTTCAGACACAGAAAAACAAAGACTTTTTTCCAGGCCAAGGGTGATATGGGCGCAGGCCAGCCGATTCCGTTTTTTCCATTCCCCGCAAAAGGCCTGGATAACCTTTGAAAGTGATGCTTCCCATTCCTGATCAATGGATTTCAGACTCTCAAGCATCCGGATGCGCTCATTAAAATCAGCGGTATTGGAATTAAATATTCGGATGGAATTAAAATATTTACGAAACTCCTGTTTCCACTCACGGGTATAATCCTTTTCCATTTGCTTGGAATTGATGATGGCCATGCGGGGCCTGCCCGTGAGCCTTAATATTTCCATTTCCGCAATATCGTCGTCCCGGACCGGTCTGGATCCGTTCACCACATAAATAATACCCGCCCCCCTGGCAACAGGCCCCATGAGTTCACACTCATCCGCAAAAAAGGAATCCTGATGAAAGGTTTCAATAAATTGATCTAAAATCTTTTCGGGATCCCCCCCATATTCCCTGAACCAGGCAAGGGTCTGCCGGGGAGCCTGGAACCCCGGGGTATCCACAAATCGGATAATTTGCTCTCCGTCAATTTTAACGGTATAGGTCCGGGAAGTAGTGGTTTCACCCGGCACCTGGCTAACCCGAATCTGATCATCCTCGGTAAGGGTGGAAACAACCGAGGACTTGCCTTCATTTGGATGACCCAGAACCGCAAATTCCGGGATATGGAGCCGTTCTATCATTTATACACCCTTTCCAAAATGATCTCGGGATTGCCCAATTGGCGGACAGCTTTTTTCCAGACCTTAAAGTTGACATCCTCCCCCTCCACCACCCGGTTTTCCTCTCCGGGGGTCTGGGTCAAAAGTATCCACATGGGCCTGTCGGTAAATATTTGAGATTTCAACTGAACAAAATAGTGCAATAATCCCCGGATGGGGGGCTGCCAGACCTCCTGGAGTATAATAATTGGATCTGGAAAAGATGCAGCCAGGGTAGCCAGGCTCTCTCTATCCTTTGCATAATCAAAAGAGACAGGAACACTTGAACGAACATCAAAGAAAAATTGCCGGCTGATTAAGTTCGCAACAGCGCCTAAATCATCCTCTCCATAAACAGACCCCGATGCCAGGACCAGGGCCATGGCACCTTTAAACGGAGCTCCGGTGAAATCCATTTCCGCTTCCCCCTCCGATCCAGACGGGCCAAACGGATCAGGCAAAGTGGAATCCAGGCCAAACAAATCGGGCTCAGACGGATCCGGCAAAATAATTTTCCTGCCTGCACGGCTTATTGGCTGCTCCTCAAACCGGATGTCCATAACCGGAGACTGCATTCGCACCACCAATCTTTTAAACCGGGGCGTTTCAAAATTAAATTGGCCCAACGCTTTTTTCTGGGCCATAAAACTTGCCACAATCAATAAAAAGCGAGGCAGAACCCCGTAGAACAATATGCCCAGGCATAAAAAAGGCCACCAGGAAACCAAATCTTTTGTGGCAAGGGTGGAAATTCCTTCCTTTAACAGTATCCTTGTTCCTTCTATCTGTTCAAGACTTGGATGGGCGACCGGCACAAACCAGGACCAGGGAAGAGAGATCAGTGACAGGCCGTCACGGATGCTGGTGCTTGCCGTCATAAGGGTGGATTGCCAACCAAAGGCCATGTCACTAACCGCCACCCGGAACAGGGTCCCCCCCAGGGCGCCAAGGGAAAACGAAACTGCGAAAAAAGAGGAAAGAACAAAAAAGGGCCAGAAAAAAACCCCCCTGTATTCCCTGTTGTTCATTTGGACCAGAGAGGCTGTATATTCAATGGTATCCATTTTTTTCTCACCCATGGGACCCCTTATCTTTTTTAAAAGCCCCGGCAACCCCCTGGAAAAAACTCCGGCCAACAGGGTATGGACAATGGAATGGCGATGCCCCATGCTTCCGGTTTGTTCCCTGAGAAAACGGCGCACCAGAAAAACAAGGGTCAGGGCAAACAGCAGCACCTGGGAAAAAATAAAAACCGCAAAAAAAATTGTCACATTAACGGGTCGGGTCCCGTGGTAAGCCAAAAATGAATAGGCCAGGGAAATGCCAGACAAAAAACCTGTAATCATCAAAAAATAGACAATCCAACGATATAGAAAAGAAAACACCCTTCCCGGCAGCAGGATACCTTTTTGCTCCCCGGCCTCGTGGAAAAATACCAACCGCCGGTATTCAAGCCATGCAAACAGCAGACGGGTATCATCCATCTTATTTTGATCCAGACCCGTGGAATCCAGTTGTTTGAAAATCTCTCGATCCCGGGCAAGGGTTTGTTCCTTTTCCTCCCCTGAATCCCGCTGGTCGTCCAGGCTTAAAAGGTAATCCAGGTCAATAATATCCTTCAGATGAATACGCATGTTTTTTTTTAACAGATCACGGCATTTTTCACAATTGTCTTTAAAAATTCATCCAAGAAGAATGGTTCGGGTCACCAAAAGCGTTTCCACCTGGTCCTCCAAAAATTTTATCCTCTGGAAAACAGCAGGCTGGGTGATATTCAGTTGTTGGGATGCCTTATCAAATCCCCTTCCTGGATGACACCGGCCAGGGCCTGCAATAGTTTATAATTTAACATAAAAGATTATTAACATAAATTCTTTCAATCCTGGATAAAAAAAGGAATTGGATGAAAAAACGGATCTATCCCGGCGTCAGGGGGATAGATCCGCTGGTGGGAGATCAGGCAGTCCAGTCTGCCTCCTGCACAGAGCTGACACTACCGTCTTCATTTAATGCAATGGATGTTTTTTTAATCCTTGCAAGAAGCTCATTTTCCCCATTTTTCAAATCAAAGGGCGTGTTCACCCCGGCAAGGTAAATAGCGCCCATTCCAGCATCCTTAATCCGGGTAAGGTGCATTTCCCCGCTTTCATCCAGCCCATATAGGGTCAGCTCATCAAACACAGCATCATTTTCATCAATCCATGAATTCTTGTCCAGGTCATAGGCTGCCAACTCTCCAAATCCGTCTCCGGTGGAAGGCCCGAACAATTCGCCGCCGTCATTGATCAGTCCATCCCTGTTTTTATCCAGGGACAAAAAACCCGTACCGAATGCAGGCGCAGAAATATCCTCTGAACTTCCATCCATATCCAGGTCAAAGGAAAAGCCAACCCCGGAAAATTGGGGGACTGTCACCCCGGCATTGACAATCAACGGATCAATCAGGGCCACCCCCGTCTCTGTCCAGGCAAAGGATTCCTCCCTGAAAAAAGAACGGTCCATTTCCATTTCAAATGAAAAATTAATTTCATTGCCGTCAAGGGTATTGACAATTCCATTGGCAGAAAACCGTGTCTGTTCAGATTCCGAATAGGAATAGGCAGTTGTTTCTGAATATTCATAGGCGGACAGCCGGGCGGGTTGGGTAAAATCCCCAAACTGATTGCTGTTTATCTGGCTGATCCGGCTAAGGTGAAAACAGCCATGGGATGTCTGCCGGATCACATTCAAATTACTGAAACGATCCATGATGGCATCCAGCATCTGTTTCATTTTCTCCATTTCAGCCATAAACTGATCTGTCAGCGCAATGGCAGGCTGACCCTCAACCGAAATCGGCCGAAACCACTGACCCGCCTGGATCACTTCCTGTTCTGTGCTGGTCTGGCCTGTCACCTCCCGGGTTTGTGTCCCCTCCAAATTTTGGTCCAGATTTTGGTCCATCTTCTGATCCACCAGATCCAGAAATTTAAACTCCCGGGTAACCTGCTGCTTGCTGATTTCAGAATATCTTCTTGACGAGAAAAGGTCTAAATCGAAAGTATCAATTTTCAATATCGGCCTCCTTTTACAAAACTTTCGGCCGCCCTATCCTCCAGAATCGGCGCCGAATATGCTTGCCATCGGTGTCTTCCTGTTACACCGGATCATCAGGGGAGAAACCCCTGCCTTTCTGTTGAAGCAAGCAACATGCAGACCATGATTCCTTAGGTATTGATTTGCTTGGAAAAATGAAAGATACCCGAATAAAACGGGTATCTTTTTCCCGGTATTTTTTGCCTGGCAGCAGTCATTTTTTCCATTTAAGATCAGGGATTTTAATTTTGTGGGTTGATTTTTCCCCCATATTTGATCACCATCTTTTCCAAAATTTCATGGGACTGGGCTCCCACCAGCCGGTCCAGTCCCATGATAAATGTGGGAACGGCGGCAATGCCCTTTTCCCGGGACAATTTCCAGTCTCCATCCACGGCATCTTTAAATGTCCGTTGATCAATTATAGCCTCCCCCTCCCCGGGATCGAGTTCAACAGACCGGATCAGCGCCAGCAAGACCTCTTTTTTTGCCAGGTTATGGCCATCCACAAAATAGGCCTCAAAAGCGGCCATGTGAAATGCATGTCCCTTCCCCTTTGTCTCGGCCCACAACCCGACCTCCTGGGCAAGACGACTGTTATAGGTCATCTTTCTGTCGCCCATGGGAAGATTAAATTTTGCAGCTGTGGCTTTAAGCTGACCAACGATCTTGTCCACATCCGCAAGAATTCCTTTTTTCGCAAACAATTCTTCAAGGGAAAGCCCTTGTTCCGGAGTATCCGGATGAAGGGGAAAGGCCCGCCATTTTATCTGAATTCCATATTGTTTTTCTAATTTTTCAATACTCCCGGTAATGAAGTAGCACCAGGGTCAGACATAATCTGAAAATATTTCAAGCACCAAATCTGTGGTCATCTTTCTCTCCTTTAGGTTATATTGTTCCCCACAATATAACCTTCCATGAAAAAACATTCAACCAGATGAATTTCGACAGACAAAACAGGCCAGCCAATTTCATATTTGAAGATAAAAAGATCCAGAATCACATCTATTATGGTTTGACATAAAAACCAATAGGACATAGGATGCAATTCGTATTTTTAATCCATAAAAGGATATCATCAGGTATCCTGAAACAACTATTTTAAGGGCCCGGTCATGGCAGAACATCTTCTGGTAAAAAAGTCCCAAGTTTCCTTATTCAAAACCGTCCCGTTCTACTATCAAACCCAAAACAAAGAATATGCCCTATACAAAAAAACCGGGGATCGCCTGGATGAAGCACGGCTGGAAAAAACCAGATATCCGAATTTATACATTCTTGAGGCAGACAGGGAAAAGGCCATGGCAGAACTCATCGCTGGCCTGAATAAAGATTTTAAGGAAAAAATTGCCGAAGGACAACTCACAGAGGTCCGGCAATCCTTGGAATTCATCGTCGAAGAGGCCCTTACCCCTGGGCATGAATCAAACATGAATGCGCTTCCTGAAACCCTTGATATCCTGTTGGGTCGATACCATAATGATAATGCAGCCATGGAATATTTAAGAAAAATTGAATCCAATTCTTCCATACTGATTAAGCACACCGTCAATGTCACGGCCCTGGCCCTTCAATTCTGTTTTTTCCACAAATTTTCAGAATCCGATACCCGGCAAGTTGCCATGGCAGCACTGCTTCACGACGCTGGTTGTGCACAACTTGACAAAATTCTCATCGAAACAACCAAGCGCCTTACGGATGAGCAATTCAAACTTTATACCACCCATACGGAGATGGGTCATGACATGATTATCCAAAGCACGGATTTTGATATGGCCATTCCAAAGGTTGCCCTGGAGCACCATGAACGCATTGATGGCAGTGGATACCCCGCCGGGTTAAAGCGATTGGCATCATACAGCCAGCTCATCGGCCTCATCGACAGCTATGAATCCCTTACCTACAGAGGGAAACTTTTCAGAAAAGCAAAAAAACCCTTTGATGCCTTAAATCACATCAAGGAAGAAGTTCTGCAGGGAAAGTTTTCAAAAGAATTGTTCAAGCGATTTGCCTCCTGCCTGGTCAAATAACCCGATAATCTGCAATGCCTTTTCGGGTGGGGGCCACCCGACCCATTCTTTTAAGAACAGAGTTTCCGTAACCGACATAACAATATAACTACCAATATAACTATCCATGACCAGGGGTTGGCTGATGGTTTTAGAGAAAAAAAATGCCTTGACATATAGTTAGGTGCCATACTATTAGGAAGCTAACTACTTTTTCAACTCAACAAGGAGGCACCATGTTTTTTTTGACGGATACACCCAGCCAAGAACAATTTGACAGCCTGGCCCGGCGATATGATCAAATGGATGTCCAGTCTGTCCAGGCATTGGTCAAACTATTGAAAACCGGAAGTGACCTGTTGACAGGATTTGAAAAAATGCTGGGAACCCATGGGCTTTCCCAGGGACGATTTTTGATCCTGGTTATCTTGAACCGTGCTCCGGATATTCCCCTCACCCCCTCCGGACTGGCAAAAAAACTCGGGGTCACCCGGGCCACCACGACCGGACTTGTCAATGGACTTGAAAAGGACCAACTGATTGCCCGTCAGGCTGATCCCGTTGACAAAAGACAGCAGTACATCCGATTAACCGCCAAGGGCATTCACCGCCTTGAATCCATGCTGCCGGACTATTATAATAGAATTAACGGTCTGATGCAGGGACTGACCCCGAATCAGAAAACAACCCTGATTTCCCTGCTTGAAACCGTGGATGCAGGCATCCCCTCCTTAACAGGAGATAAAACAGATCTTAAAAACAGTATGGACATACGTCCCTTTACCCCGCACTACCGGAACCAGGTGATAGCCCTTATCCTCCAGATACAGCAAAAAGAGTTCAACATCCCCATCACTGCCGAGGACCAACCGGATCTTGGGGACATCCCGGGTTTTTATCAGCAAGGGTACGGCAATTTCTGGATCGCCATTAACAATGGGCAGGTTGTTGGAACCCTCTCCCTGAAAGATATTGACAATTGCCAGGCAGCATTGAGAAAAATGTTTGTGCACCCGGATTTCAGGGGGTCTGCCTTGGGGACAGCAAGGGCACTATGGGGTGTCGCCCTTGAATGGGCCAAAGCCCAAAACATATCCGAAATCTTCCTGGGCACCACAGAAAAATTTTTAGCTGCTCACAGATTCTATGAAAAGAATGGTTTTACTTCTATTGAGAAAGAAAATCTGCCCCTCCAATTTCCCCTCATGTCCGTGGATACAAAGTTTTATACCTACCCGGTGAGTTAAAAAAGGCAGTCGTTAAATTAAATAATTTAATGTTTCATAAAATATATTAATTTTACTTGTTTCAATCCCCCGAGTATGCTGATCCTCATTTGAGAAACAATAGAAGCCAAAAGGATAGACAATGCTGCTGACATTTTTAACAGGCATGGGAACGGGGGGTGGTTTGATCATCGCCATTGGTGCACAAAACGCATTTGTGCTAAGCCAGGGGGTCAGAAAAAATCACTATATTATGATCCCACTGATCTGTGCTACCTGTGACGCCATTCTGGTGACCATAGGCGTTTTGGGTTTCGGGAGTTTTATTGCTTCCAGCAAGGTGCTGTCCCAGATTGCCGGTATTGGCGGGGCTGTGTTTTTATTTTGCTACGGGATCGGTTCATTTCGATCTGCCTTTAAAGGTCAGCGGCTGGATGCGGATCAAGGGGGGAAAACCTCTTTAAAGGCAGCGGTTCTGACAACCCTGGCCGTTACCCTGCTCAACCCCCATGTGTATATTGACACCATATTGCTGTTGGGGAGTATTGCCAGCCAGTTCCAGGATCCTGAACACCTGTTCTTTGGAGCAGGTGCAGTTACGGCATCCTTTGTATGGTTTTTTTCCTTGAGTTTCGGCAGCAGTCTTCTGGCCCCTCTTTTCAAGAAAAAGCTCTCCTGGCGGATTCTGGACTCCCTTGTGGGTATTATCATGTGGGCGGTTGCGATTTCCGTTGCCATCTCTGTTTTCAAGGAGGGGGGTCTGGGAGCCTGACGGTTCCCCATGCGCTGCCCCAAAACACTAGATGGACGCTAACATTGGATGCCCCATGAGCAGGCGGTTTTTGGGCGTAATACTCTCTGGTATCTTTTGGGTAGTGATCACATACCCCTTTGCCTCAAGTTTCACGGCCCGGACAGCATCAATGGCCAAAGCGCCATCCATCCAGTTTGTCAGATTTCCCGCTGCACAGGTTTTCAAATTATGACAGCAGGGCAGGACCGCCACCCGGGCATTGGCCTCAACAGCCTTTTCAATCACCAAATCGGTGAGACTGCCGCAGGCATGGGCAGAGACCACCAGATCGGTGGACTCAATTTGAACATCCTGAATACGCATTTGTTTGTAATGGATCCTGTTTTCAAGGCGGGGCCATCTTTCCACCAGGGATTGGGAGAGTTTGAGTGCATTGTCGGGAATATTTGCATCAACAGCAATCCCATGGTCAGACTTATCATCCAGGATCAACAGAATATGGGCCAAAAGGCCATGGCCGCAGGCAAGGTCCACCACCCGCCCCCCCCGGTATTTACGCCGGACCCGCTTGGCAGTTTCCCAGGATTCATACAGTTCTTTTCTAGGAAGGGTCCCGGCACGGCAAACAGACCTGGCAATCCTGTCAAAGAGGCTCTCTGTTTTAAATATGGATGCATGCCAAGGCATCAGTCGGTTTTTGCTGGATTTTTCCATTACCTGTATCTGTACATCCTCTTTGAACCGGGTAAAATCGGCCCGGGCAAGGTTAAAACCCTTACACGGGGCAAATCATTATCATATGCCTGGCACAACCTGCTACCAAAGCGTTTTTGTTTCGTCACTATAACCACAAATCTTTAATTTGACAAACTTTGCTGTCCACATATTTTGCATTTAACATATTTTCATGTATACTCTTTTCAATAATTTAAGGCCCCCAACAATTGTCATGTTTGCGACTAACCTGTATACAAATTGGGAATCCGGAGGGTGGAAATGATAAAAACAACCTCGTTGAGGTTCTGTCTGTTTAGCCTTGGCCTTTTTCTAACTTTGTTTTGTTTTAACATCCCTTGTAAGGCGGGGCAGACAGAAAATATACTCAGATTTGGCGTCCATGTCTCTGCCATGGGGAATCTGGACCCCCATTTTGCAGCTGGCTCCCAGGACCGGGCTTTTGCAGACATGGTTTTTAACGGATTGCTTCGATATGTTCCAGGAAATGCCCCTCAAATAGAGCCGGATCTTGCCCTGGCCATGCCTGAATTCAGAATGGAGCGCGGCAGGCAGGTATGGACCATATACCTTCGCCGTGGCGTATACTTCCACCCGTCCCCTGCTACCCCGGCCTATGAACTAACCGCCGACGATGTCATCTTTTCACTAAAAAAATCAGCCGACAAAAAGTTTTGTGCATATGCCGGTGAATATGCTGATATGGTCATCAAAAAACTGAATCCTTATGCCCTGGAAATCATCCTTGATCAACCCGTTTCCTCCATTTTATTTTTTCCCAAGCTGACCAACTATGGCGGTGGTTTTATCATCAGTAAACAGGCCTTTAAAACCATGGGATATGAGCAATTCAAATCCCACCCCATTGGAACAGGCCCCTTTGCCTTTAAAGAATCATTGCCCGGCAGCAAACTGCGTTTGACGGCCAACAAACAATATTTCAGAGGAAAACCCAAACTTGCCGGGGTTGAAATTATTTTCATGCCCGGTATAAAAGAACGGGAGGAGGGATTAAAACAGGGAACCCTGGATGTGATTATCGGGTCGGCCAAAAAAGGATGGATTGAAGCCATTGAAAAAGACAACACCCTTAAAATCGATACCCATGGCATGGGGGAAGTTGGCACCATTCATTTCAACACCCGGATGCCCCCTTTGGATGATGTTCGGGTTCGGAAAGCAATTGCCTACGCCCTGGACCGGGATGCCTTCTTAATCACCACAAACCCCAGGCTGTCAGGTCCTATTTTTTCACCGGTTCCCGACCCGTTCCTGCCCGGCGGATTATCCGAAAAGGAGGCCAGGCTATTGAAGCTTATTTTCCCCCGTAACCTGAAAAAAGCAATTCAATTGCTAAGATCAGCCGGGTATGCCGATGGATTTTCCCTGGATCTGATCACTTCGGAAAAACGGCTGTATCAAACCTACTATTTTACCCTGAAAGCGCAATTGGCCAAAATAGGGATCACCTGTAATATCACCATTGAAACACACTCCCGCATGCACAAAATGATCCGAAACACCCCCCAACCCATTGTCATTTATCCGGCCTGGCGACCCAATGCCGATGCATACCTGACCCGGTTCTTTCACTCGGATTCCATCATTGTCAAGGGAGCCAGACCTGACACCAATTTTTCCCATTATGACAAAATCGATAAACTCATAAAAGCCGCTCGACTGACCATTGATCCGAGTGTACAGGAAAACCTGTGGATCCAGGCACAGATAAGGATTCTAAACGATATGGTGGCCTTTCCCGTCATGTTTACCCGACAATGCTATGCCAGGAAAGCGTATGTGGATTACGGCCACAGCCTGATTTCCACAATGGCCCTTTATCCGCAGTTTACCGAGGACACATGCTTGAAACGATAAGTATAAACCATTCCTGCCCGCAAATTACCCCCACTGAGGTTTTTCCATGAATACCTATACAAAAATATTGCTGACAACCCTGCCCCTGGTCCTTTTTTTTCTTTTTGCAACGGCTGGAACCACCTATTATTTTTCCAGGAATGCCTTGATTGCTCTGGGTGAAACCTGGTTGGACACACGCCTTTCAGAAGCCATGACCATTGCGAAAAACCAGGAGAACATGCTCCATGAATATGGACTGGAAAAAATTACTGCCAGTATTGCAAAGGCAAAACTGGATGCAGCAACGGAAATTGCAGAAATCGGGGTTGGAAAACAGGGATATATTTTTGCTGTTGATAAAAAGGGCACCATCATATTTCATCCCAACAAGTATCTGATTGATACGGATATCGGTTCGGAAAAATGGTATGGGCAGATGCAGTCCGATACAGGACGTCTGTTACTCGATTTGGGAGGAAAACCAAGCCTGGCAAGGTTTGAATCTTTCAAGGAATGGAATTGGATTCTTTTGGCTGTGGATCCCATGGAAGAGGTTTACGGGATAACAAACCGAATGAAGCCCTACCTTTTTTCCCTTGTTATTTTTGCCGCCATTGTTATTTCCCTGGCCTTGATGCTGTTAACCCGCCGCTTGACACGCCCCCTTGACGAACTGGTGGAGGGAGCTGATCAAATCGGGAAGGGGAATCTTGACACCCGGATACCCATCCATGCCGGGGATGAATTCGGCCGTCTAGCAAAGGGATTCAACCAGATGGCCTTCCGGCTCCAGGAAACCCTGACTGCCATGCAATACAGTGAGGAACACTTTCGATCCCTTATTGAGAATGCCAATGACCTGATCTGGATCCTGGATGCCGAAGGTAATTTCATGTATGTAAGCCCATCCACCCGGCGAATTCTTGGATATTCATCCGAAGAACTCATTGGCATTAATGCCTTTGATTTGATTCATCCCGATGACACCCCCCCCACTATCCAACAGTTTAACATGAGGGTCAAATCCATTGTCAGACCAGTGCTCACAGAACACCGGTTGAGACACAAAGAAGATTATTGGTGTACCCTGGAATCCATCAGCACAAATCTTCTGGAGCATCCGGCCATCAGAGGCATGGTGATCAACTCCCGTAATATCAACAAACGAAAGTTTGCCGAACGAGCCCTTCAACGATCCCACCAGGAGCTTGAAAACCGGGTTGAAGAAAGAACCAAAGAGCTTGTTGTGCTGAATAAAACCCTGAATACAGAAATTCTGATACGAAAAGAGAAAGAAATTGAATTGGAAAAAGCCAACCAGGCAAAAAGCGATTTTCTGGCCAATGTTAGCCATGAAATAAGAACTCCGTTAAATTCAGTCATTGGATTCAGCGAACTTTTGTCCACAATGACCTCTGAGGAACAACAATCCGATTACATCAATGCCATTACCAATGCGGGCAAAAGCCTGCTTGGCATGATCAATGACATCCTGGATCTGTCAAAAATGGAAGCACAAAAACTTAAACTTCACAGAGTTCCTGTTTCTCTGAATGCACTTTTCGAGGAAACCCACCGACTGTTCAATGTCAAACTTCAGGAAAAATCCCTGGAATATATCTCTGAAATTGATACCAGCCTTCCTGATTTCCTTTTACTGGATGACCTGCGATTCCGCCAGGTATTAATCAACCTCATTAACAATGCCATTAAATTTACTCCCACCGGCCAAATCCGTGTGATGGCAAAATCCCAACCTTCCCCAAATCAACAAAAAAATTTCATTCATCTGGTTATTCAAATAGAGGACACAGGTATCGGTATACACCCGGACAAAACAGATATCATTTTTGAATCCTTTCAGCAGGAATCGGCAGGAACCAGCCGGAAATTTGGCGGCACCGGCCTTGGCCTATCCATCTGTAAACACCTGGTAACATTGATGGGTGGCGTTATCTGCGTGACCAGTGCGCCGGGAAAGGGCAGTTTATTTGAAGTTTCTTTGCCAAATGTCGAGATCAGCAGAAAAACCATCAATCCCAGCAAAACAAACGCTTCCGGACAAAAAAGTATCCCCAAGGATGAAAATGGGTCTGCCGGCTACATGGATCGAAAAATTTCCTTAATTTTCAACAAAGAATTGGCGCCACAAGTGAAATCCCAGTTAAAAGAGCAAATCTGGCCCCATCTTCCAAAACTCCAGGAAGGCATGAAAATATCTGATATCCAAAAAATAGCAAAAAAGATCATCACAATGGGCAATGAATCCCAGCTTATTGAAATTGAAGAATTTGGAAGAACATTATTCCGGCACACAGAATCTTTTGATATTAAAAACATCAGTTTTGTACTGAAGCATCTATCCCGTGCCATTGAAAAAATGGATACGCATACTAGTCAAAAAGACTAGGATTTTTCTTTTTTAGGGAATAAACAGGATCTGATCCACCCCCACAAAGTATTTCCGTCCAAAAACGCTTGTTCGCTGGTATTCAAGAACCGGGTCATCTTTTCCGTGTCACCGTACCGGTCCCTTCGGGTGACAATCTCCTTGTCCGGATCCAATTTCTTTATAACCCTGGCAGGATTTCCCACGGCAATCACATTGGCGGGGATATCAGAGGTGACCACGGCCCCGGCGCCAATAATGCTGTTCTTTCCGATGGTAACGCCCTTGCACACAATGGCAGAATCCCCAATCCAGACATTTTCCTCAAGCACTACCCGGCTCACTGTATCCGGGGGCAAAGATCTGTCATAGATGCCGTGCCAGTCGGAATCGGTAATATATGCATGGCTGGCCAGCATGCAGGAATCCGCAATAAAAATACTATTGGCAGCAGAAATCCTTACCCCGGGAGAAATCAGCACATGGTCGCCAATGGTGATGCCGTCAATATCTTTACGGTCCGACCACACTGTCAGCCGCGTTTTCTTATCAGAACACCCCAAAAGGGTAATATGACTGCCAATACGCACAGGCCCACCAAACACCTCGATATGCCAGGGTTTGACAATAAAGGAATGGAGACCCAGGCAAGTCAGCTGGGGGGCAAGATAATGGCGGACATAAAAATCCTGAAATTGATACCAGATTTTTTTAATATAATAGGGTCTATTGTCCTTTATCAATTGGAAAGCCCCAGATACTGATGCCCCTGCCAGACTGAATGATCAAACATATGGGCTGCCGGGGTCAGGTTATACAGGCTGTCCGCTGCCATGAGGGCGACGGCATTGGTCCAGGAGATTTTCTCCTCGGGCCAGATAACGATATCAGGATAGGTATAGCCGCACCAAAAGGTTTTATCCGCATAAACCCGATCCTGAATCCATGAAAAAACAATCCGGGCCTTCTGGGTATTGCCCATGGCATTCAGGGCAAGCACCAGTTCCGATGTTTCTGCAATGGTTACCCAGGGCTGGTCAGACACGCATCGGGCACCCTGGCCTTCAATCATATACTTGTTCCAGTACTTGTCAATCCTGGCCTGGGCCTTCTCACCCCGAAGGGCTCCGCTTAGAATAGGGTAAAACCAGTACATGGAAAACCGGGATTTGCTGACATTGTAGACATGGAGATTTTCCTGGATAGAACGCCCCAGACTTTCAAAGGCATGTTCCCAGTCTTGTTTTTCTTTACCAAGGACAGCGGCAATGGCCAGGGCACACTTGAGACTCATGAAAATGGAGCTGGAACCTGCCAACAGGGACATGGGATCGATTTTCCCCTGGGGACTTTTTGCCCAGTAAATCTCTCCTGTTGAGGTTTGAAGACTCAGGGCAAACTCAATCCCTTTTTCCAATGTTGCCCAATAGCGGTCAAGCAATGAGATATCCCGGGTAATCAAATAGCAATGGAACAGACCCACCGCAACATAACAGGCCATATGCGTTTCACAGGTTCTGTCTTCAGGCTCTCCATCCACATAGGAAGAAAACCATGAACCATCCAAATTCTGATTTGCTTCCAACCATTGAAAGGCTAATCCGGATTCCCCATGCAGTCCCCCGATATTCAACCCCATGATTGATTCAACCAGGTCCCATGGATCGGTTTTACCGCCAATATGCCAGGGGATATCCCCATTATCTTTCTGAAGCGCTGCAATCATACCTGCAACTGAGTCGATGTTCAGAGCAGAAAATGGTCTTGACTTTGCTGGTGTTTGGGACATTGGTGCCTCTCTAATTTGATAATACCCTTAAATAATGAAGGGTCACCGTATCAAATCTTCTTTTTTTTTTCAAGGATCAAGCATTTTTATTCATGAATGATAATTCATTGGCTGTTTTTTTTTAACAAACAGAGTTATCCCAGGATGTTCATGACCGAGGCTTTCAAGTTAAATCTCTGAAATTGAATGATATTTTATCCGAACACCCATTAAATTGTCTAAAATATTTTTCCTTGACAATCTCCTGATTTTTCTGTTAATCAAAAATGAATACTCATTCATAAGTGATGTGATACATACTCGTAATATAGGAGGAAATCATGGTAAGAAAAATCAGAAAGGCTGCAGTCATCGGGTCCGGAATCATGGGAGGCGGAATTGCTGCCCTTCTGGCCGGTGCCGGTGTAAATGTACTGCTCCTGGACATTGTACCCTTTGACTTAAAAGATGAAGAAAAAAAGGATGGCGCTGCCAGAAACAAAATTGTAAAAGCTGGCATGGACGCAGCGCTCGCATCAAGCCCCTCTTTATTTTTCAACAAAAAAGATGCGGGTCAGATTGCCATCGGCAACCTGGATGATGACATTGAAAAACTGTCAGAATGCGACTGGATCATCGAGGTTGTTGTCGAGAACCTGGGGATCAAAAGAAATCTTTTCGAAAAGATAGTCAAGGTAAAAAAAGAGGGTGCCATCGTCTCCACCAACACTTCCGGTATTCCCCTCAAAGATATCTGTGACGGATTTCCCCAGGAATTCAAAGAGCATTTCATGGGCACTCATTTTTTCAACCCGGTCAGATACATGCACCTGCTGGAGCTGATTCCCGGCGCTGAAACCCTGCCTGAAATCCTCGAGTTCATTGCCGGATTTGGTGAAAAAAATCTGGGCAAAGGAATTGTCTGGGCAAAGGATACCCCCAACTTTGTGGGCAATAGAATTGGTATCCAGGGCATTGGCGCCTGTATGAAATTCATGATTGAAGACGATATGTCCATCCCTGAAGTGGATGCCCTTTTCGGTCCTGCCCTGGGCCGGCCCAAAACGGCTATTTTCAAGACCACCGACCTTGTAGGACTGGACACCATGGCCCATGTGGCCAAAAATTCATTTGAACTCTGCCTGGATGATGAGCAGAGAGACACCATGGATCTGCCGGATTTCATCGGCACGATGGTGGAAAAAAATTACCTGGGCAACAAGACCCAGGGTGGTTTTTACAAGGCTGAGCTAACGCCTGAATGGAAAAAAATCCGCAAGGTTCTCAATATAAAAACCCTTGAATATGAAGACCTTGTAAGACCAACCTTTCCCTGCCTGGATGAAGCCAAGAAGAAAAGCAGCCTGACGGATAAAATCGCCTGCGTTCTCAAGGGTGATGACCGTGGGGCCAAGTTTGCCTGGAAATGTGTGGCAAACGCCTTCCAATATGCTGCCAACCGGGTGCCTGAGATAGCCGACACCATCGTTGAAATCGACAACTCCATGAAATGGGGTTACAATTTTGAAATGGGCCCCTTTGAAGCCTGGGATGCCTATGGTGTTGCAGAAGCAGTGGAAAGAATGAAAGCAGAAAAGATGGATGTTCCTGCCAATGTCCAGGGCATGCTGGACACGGGTACGCAAAGTTTCTACAAACTTGAAAACGGAATCAAATATTTTTATGATTTTGCAGCAGGTGAATACAAAGCGGTACCGGTTTCCAAATCCATGGTTTCCATTGCGGCTGCCAAGGGCAACAACAAGACCGTTTTATCAAATGCTTCGGCCAGTCTGGTGGACATTGGAGACGATGTCTTTTGCATCGAATTCCATACCAAGATGAATGCATTGAATGCCGAGATCATTGACACCATTGGTGAAGCCCTTGCCTATGTTGACAAAAACGGCGCAGGCCTGGTTATCGGAAATGAAGCCGGCGGTATGCCCGGTGCTTTTTCTGCAGGAGCGGACCTGTCCCAGGTTTCCAAACTCTGCCATGACAAAAAATATACCGAGATTGAAGCCTTCATCAAAAAAGGCCAGGATGGAATCCAGGCCACCAAGTATTCAGCCTTTCCGGTTGTGGCAGCACCCTATGGAATGGTTCTGGGCGGTGGATGCGAAACATGCCTGGGTGCCGACAAAATGGTTGCCCACTCGGAGCTCTACATGGGTCTTGTGGAAATCGGTGTGGGTCTTTTGCCTGCCGGCGGTGGCTGCATGAACCTTTGGAAAAAATATATCAATGCCCTTCCTGCTAAAACAGCCAAGGACATGGATCTGGCCAAACTTTTTATCCCCGCCTTTATGAAGGTTGCCATGGCAGCAGTTTCCATGTCTGCCGCCCAGGCACAGGGCAATGGCTTCCTTGGACTTGCGGATCGGATTGTGTTTAACCGTGACAATCTCATCGGCGAAGCTAAAAAAGAAGTTTTAAAGATGGTGGATGACGGATATGTTCCCCCGGTCAAACAGCCTTTGATCGTCATGGGTAATGGCGGACAGGGCATGGTCAATGCAGAAATTTACAACATGCTCAATGGTAAATTCATGAGCGAACACGATGCATTCCTTGCCAAACGGATTGCATTTGTCATGAGTGGCGGTGATGTAAAATCCGGCAGTGCAATAGACGAAAATGTCATCCTGAAACTTGAACGGGAAGCCTTTGTTGATTTCTGTAAAGAAGAATTGACCGTTGCAAGAATTGACCACATGCTTAAAACCGGAAAGCCACTCAGAAACTAGGCGCTCAGAAACCAAAGGAGAATGCTATAATGAGAGATGCATATATCGTACAATCGGTCCGAACGCCGGGCTGTAAACAAAAAAGAGGTCTGTTCAACCAGACCAGACCCGAAGAGCTTGCCTCATTCATCATGAGAGAAGCCGTTGAAAGAACCCCAAACCTGTCCCCGGAAGATCTGGATGATGTGATGCTGGGTTGTGCCTTCCCCGAAGGTGAACAGGGACTCAACCTGGGCCGCATTGCCAATCAAATGGCAGGTTTTCCCGAGAAAGTTTCCGGTGCCGTTGTCAACCGCTTCTGCGCCTCTGGTCTTGAAGCCATTGCACTGGCATCTGCCCGGGTACAGATGGGTTGGTCGGAAGTCACCATGGGTGCCGGCTGCGAATCCATGACCTTTGTTCCCATGGGCGGAAATTGTCCCCGCCCCCATCCTGAATTTTCCAAAACAAACCCTGAAAACTACATTTCCATGGGCATCACCGCAGAAAATGTGGCCCAACGGTATAATGTGTCCAGGGAAGATCAGGATAAATTTGCAGCCGCCTCCCAGGCCAAAGCTGTTGCGGCCAGGGATAACGGTAAGTTTACTGAAATCATCCCCACCCCTGCCTTTAAATTTGTAGTACAAGCCGACGGCACCTATAAAAAAGAGCAATTCATTGTGGAACACGATGACGGTATCCGGGCCTCAACCGTTGAAGGACTTGCCAAGCTGAGAACCGTGTTCTCTGCCGTGGGTTCCGTGACTGCTGCCAACTCATCCCAGACAACCGACGGTGCAGCCGCCACCATCATCGCATCCAAGGAAAAATGTGATGAACTGGGACTTACCCCCATTGGACGCCTGGTGACCTATGCCACAGTAGGCTGTAAGTCCGATGAAATGGGCGTTGGCCCCAGATATGCCATTCCCGCAGCCCTGAAACAGGCAGGTCTCACCATTGATGACATCGATATCTATGAAATCAATGAAGCCTTCGCTTCCCAGGCCATCTACTGCATTAAGGAACTGGATCTTGAAAAATATATGGAAAAAATCAACATCCACGGCGGCGCCATTGCCCTGGGTCATCCCCTGGGATGTACCGGCGCAAAACTCACCGCCACCTGCCTTGCCAACCTCAAAGAGGTAAATGGACGCTATGGAATCGTTTCCATGTGTATCGGCGGCGGCATGGGTGCTGCAGCTATTTTTGAAAGACTATAGTAAGTAGACCTTAGTTTCGTGTAAACAGAAAGCGGCTTCCCCTTCCTGGGGAAGCCGCTTTTTTTCATGTATCTTCCCTTAATTTTTTTTTGACAAACCACGATCCCGCAGGGAAGGAACCGATTTTACGCTTTTTTAATCCCAATACAAATTTATCTTTTGTCAATATCTTCCAAAACAATTTCTATAAAATCCCGGTACAAGCAGGTTGGTTAACATTCAAATATTTTACTGCCTTGAAATATAATTTCTTTCATAATATAAAAAGAATATCCGTAATATTTCTCAAAGAGCTTCATTTCTCCTTTTGAATTTGGATTAAGGTGGTACTTTTTTCCCTTGACACCAGAGTGTCCAATGGGATACTTGATTGTGCCAAAAATGTGATCATATGAATGAAAAAAAAATCCGAAATAGAGTAACAGCTGTTGACCGTGCAACAGACATCATTGAATTTGTTGTATCCTGTGGAGAAAAGATAAGGCTTTCCCATATCCTTACAAACCTTGACATTCCCCGTCAGTACCTTATTCGAACCCTAAACACCTTCAAGTTATCGACCCTGAACAAGGCTCAGTTTATCCTGCTGGAACAAAGCCCAGGCAGTGAAGATTTCCATACAATAAATTCATCAAAGGATTAGAATGCAGATTGTTCTTTTTTTTCTATTGCTGCTTTCCATACAGATTGCCTTTTTACCCGGTCTTCTGACCCAGGGCGAAAAAGTATCCAATCCGCACAGGACCATTGTGGTAGGCGGAAGCAGCAGTAACGCCCCATATGAATTTTTGGACAATGACAATGAACCCGACGGATACAATGTGGACCTGACACGGGCTATCGCCACGGAAACAGGTGTTGATGTTAAAATCAAGCTCACTCGCATACCCCAGGCCAAAAAGGATTTACTGGACGGCAATATCGATTTACTCGAGGGGGTCATGGAATCATATGCCAAAAAAAATAATTTTTTGTTCACCCCCCATACAAGGGTGAGACAAAGGGTTTTCACCCATGATCCCGGCCTGCCCGGGATCGTTTCACTGGCACAGCTGGAGGGAAAAAAACTTATTGTAAAAAAAGACGGTATCAGCCACGAATTTCTGGTCAAGCACAGTACAAAGGCGTATGTCACACCCGTCAATACAAAGGCGGATGCCCTTGGACAACTGGCTTCCGGCAGATATGACTATGCGATTATATCCAGCATTTCAAGCCTGTACATCAAAAGGCAACTCAAATTTTTAAACAGCCGGCCCCAGGGCAAGAAAATCATGGCGGCCGGAGAGATACACCCCCCCCTGAAATACGGTTTTGCAGCTGCCCGGGAAAATAAAAAATTGATGGACAAATTCAGCCTGGGCTTTAAAAACCTCCAGAACAAAGGGTTGCAACAGGAGATACAGGAACAATGGCTGGGGGAAGACGCATTGGCCACCAGTCATGGGAAATATCCCAGGCTCAGGATCGGCAACTATATTTTTACCCCTCTTATTTTCCTGGTCTGCACCGTGGTATTGTGGAACCGGTCCCTGAAAAGGGAAGTAGAACGTCGGTCCAAGGAATTGGCCCTTAAGCAGCAGCAATTGATCCATGCAGACAAAATGGCCTCCCTGGGAACCCTGGTGTCGGGGGTGGCCCATGAAATCAATAATCCCACGGGCTTGATCCTTTACAATCTTTCAGTATTGGAAAGGATCTGCCAGGCCGCTGAATCCACCCTTGAAGAACAATACCGGGACTCGGGGGATTTTTTCATCGGCGGCATGAAATACTCCCTGTTGCGGCAGGAATCTTCGGCTGTATTTGAAGAAATGAAAGACGGGGCCACCCGTATCAAACAGATTGTGGATGATTTAAAGGATTTTGCCCGAAAGGATGATGCCCCGCTGACAGAAAGGGTTAATCTGAATCAGGTTCTCGGCAATGCCGTCCGGCTGATCAAAACCCCGAGCCAAAAGACAACTTGTCATATTGAGGTCAGTTACGGGGATCCAATCCCGGAATTTTTGGGAAGCAGCCGCAGGATCGAACAGGTGATCATCAATCTTATCCTGAATGCCTGCCAGGCCCTTGATGACCCGGAAAAAAAAGTTTGTGTCAAAACCTTTTTTTCCGAAAACAATGAAATCATCCTGGAGGTCAAGGATGAAGGTGTGGGCATCCCCTCTGACCAGCTTGAACATCTTACAGATCCGTTTTACACCACCCGTCGGACCCAGGGGGGCACCGGCCTCGGCCTTTCAATATCGGCCAGCATTATGGCGGAACACAAAGGTTCTTTGAAATTCGAGTCAAAACCCGGCATGGGGACCACGGCCTCCATTCACCTTAATGCCGCCAAAAGGATATAGACAATGGAAGAAACCTTGTACCCGGCATTCAGTATATTATTGGTGGACGATGAGAATGCATGGCTCAGAACAATGACCATGACCCTGAGCATGGACGGCGGCATCAATAATGTCATCCGCTGCCAGGACAGCCGCCAGGTGCCGGATATCCTGTCCGGTCAGAATGTCGGAATCGTTCTCCTTGACCTGAACATGCCCCATGTCAGCGGGAACGAACTCCTTTCCCAGATTGTTGCAAGCCATCCCGATGTCACGGTGATTGTGGTCTCTGGTTTAAACCAGATCGACATTGCCGTGGAATGCATCAAAAAAGGGGCAGTGGATTTTTACGTCAAAACCGGTGAAAAAGAAAGGTTGCTAAAAGGGATACAGCGGGCCATCAGGACCATTGAGCTTGAACGAGAAAATATTGAAATCCGCAATCGGTTTCTAAAGGGCCTCCTGGAAAACCCGGCGCTTTTCAAAGAGATCATCACCCAGGATAAGGGTATGTTTTCCATTTTTCAATACATTGAAGCCATTGCCTCAAGCTCCCAACCAGTTCTCATAACCGGAGAAAGCGGGGTGGGCAAAGAATTGATTGCAAAGTCCATCCACAGTCTCAGCCGCAGAAAAGGTCCCCTGGTCAGCGTAAATGTGGCAGGCCTGGACGATTCTATTTTTTCAGACACCCTGTTCGGCCATTGCAAGGGCGCCTTCACAGGAGCCCAAACCGCCCGAAAAGGCATGGTGGAAAACGCAAGTAACGGCACCCTGTTCCTGGATGAGATCGGAGACCTGAATGTCTCTTCCCAGATCAAATTACTCCGCCTCCTCCAGGAAGGAGAGTATTTCCAGCTGGGCTGCGATATGCCCAAAAGAAGCAATACCCGCATTGTGGTGGCCACCCACGAGGACCTGGCGGCCAGCCAGGCATCGGGCAAACTTAGAAAAGACCTCTATTACCGTCTCTGCGGCCACCATGTAGATATCCCTCCCCTGAAAAACCGGAAAAACGATATCCCCCTGTTGC
Organism: Desulfobacteraceae bacterium; assembly: GCA_016744295.1. Taxonomy (GTDB): domain Bacteria; phylum Desulfobacterota; class Desulfobacteria; order Desulfobacterales; family Desulfobacteraceae; genus NBML01. Next base: position 40,136 of record JADGEQ010000045.1, read on the forward strand.
TGGACCATTTTCTCAAGAAAGCCGCCCATGAGTTTAACAAAACAACGCCCAGAATTCCCAAAGAACTGCCCCTCATGCTCATGAAGTATGATTTCCCGGGAAACATACGGGAACTTAAAGGGATGGTCTATGACGCCATGAGCCTCCATAAAGCCAAGATGCTCTCAATGGCGGCCTTTAAAAAAGCCATCGATAAAGGGGATTTTTCACGGCAGATTTCCAAAGAGGCCTTAGGGGAAAGCGTTTTTGCCCCTGACCGTCCCCTGCCCCATCTAAGGGAAGTCGGGGACCTTTTGGTTCTTGAAGCAATGAAGCAGGCAGAGGGAAACCAATCCCTGGCCGCAAGGCTTCTTGGGGTTTCCCAGCCGGCCCTCAACAAGCGGCTGAAAAAAATGGCCAACGGCTGAGTTTTCACCCCCTATAACCAAACCCATAGGTTATAACCCCTGTAAAGGAGGATAACCTGCTGATATTAAAGCTATTCAAGCAAAAACCCCTTCAAGGGGTATAACCAATGCCATACCCCTTGAATTATTGTGTATGACAGATCCTGTTTTAATAAAACTCTATATAATCAAGCCCTTGGAGAAAAAAATTTCCCTGGCACCATCATTGCTATCTATGACATGGCAGATACGATCGGACCGGATTTTAAATCCAACCGACTGTTAATAATTAAACAGGAGATACGATTAAATGTCAGAAAAATATAGATTGGAACACGATCTTCTAGGTGATAAAAATGTCCCAAAGGATTGTTATTATGGTATCCAGACATTGAGGGCAAAAGAAAATTTTCAACTCACAGGGATTCCCATTTCATCCACCCCGTCCATGATCAACGCCCTGGCCTATGTCAAAAAATCAGCCGCCTTGGCCAATCTCGAATTGGGTCTGCTGCCCACCGATGTTGCCAAGGCCATATCCGAGGCATGCGATAGGATCATCTCGGGCAGATACCATGACCAGTTCATTGTTGATGTTTTTCAGGGAGGGGCGGGCACCTCTACCAACATGAACGCCAATGAAGTCATTGCCAACATTGCCCTTGAAATCATGGGCCGTGAAAAAGGAGCGTATGACTATTGTCATCCCAACAACCACGTCAATTGTTCCCAGTCCACCAATGACGCCTATCCGACGGCCTTCCGCATTGCCCTGCATTTTGAGCTCAAAGAACTCATGAAAGGGATGCTGGCCCTTCAGAAAAGCTTTGCCGACAAGGGAAGTGAATTTTCCGACGTCCTGAAAATGGGGCGGACCCAGCTCCAGGACGCCGTTCCCATGACCATGGGCCAGGAATTCAATGCCTATGCCACCACCATCGGTGAAGACATTGACCGAATTTTTGAGGCCCATAACCTGATCCATGAAATCAACCTGGGGGCCACAGCCATTGGGACAGGATTGAACGCCCCGTCGGATTATCCTTGCATCGCCACCCAGCACCTTAAAGACCTCACCGGCATCCCCTTGGAAACATCGGCCAACCTGGTGGAGGCCACCTGGGACACCGGAGCTTATATGCAGGTTTCAGGGGTGTTGAAGCGATTTGCCATCAAGCTTTCAAAAATATGCAGCGATCTGAGGCTGTTGTCTTCCGGGCCCAGGGCCGGATTCAATGAAATCTGCCTTCCCAAAATGCAGCCAGGCTCCTCCATCATGCCCGGCAAGGTCAACCCGGTCATTCCCGAGGTCATCAACCAAATCGCCTACCAGGTTTCAGGCGGTGATGTTGCCATCACCATGGCCAGTGAAAACGGCCAGTTCCAGCTGAATGTGATGGAACCTGTGATCGCCTACAACCTTTTCCAGTCCATCAGCCTGCTCACCAGGGGATGCTTCACCCTAAAGGAAAAATGCATCACCGGTATCAGTGCCAACAAGGAAATTTGCCGACAAATGGTTGAAAACAGCATCGGCATTGTCACGGCCCTGAATCCCTGCATCGGGTATGAAAACGCCAATGCCGTTGCAAAACAGGCCCTGGAGACAAACACCTCGGTATACGACCTGGTTCTGGAAAAAAAGCTTTTATCCAAGGATAGACTGGATCAAATCCTGTCGCCTGAAAATATGATGTCACCCAGATTTGCCCTGAATTAAGGGCATGGACATAAAACCTGCTTCCCATGCAGCAGGCCACAACAAAAACCATGGAGAAACAGGGGCAATTGGCCCGGCCCGTATTTTGGCCAGACCCGGCTGCCCTTATTTTTCCAAAACCCATTAAGGATTAAGAATCATGAACATCATACTTGGAATCATTATTATTATCGCAACGGTCTATTTTCTTGTGAAGCAGTATGACACAAGAATGGTATTGATTGCAGCGGGCCTGCTCATGGCAGGAATTGCCATGGAACCCCTGACGGTTCTTGACGGATTTGCCAAGCGGATGACCACGGGCAGCCTTATACAGGCAATCTGTTCGGTCATGGGCTTTGCCTATGTCATGAAGGAGACCAAATGCGACCAGCACCTGATCCGCCTGGTGGCCCAGGCCCTTTCAAAGGCCAGTTTCTTTCTCATCCCCGGTGCCACTTTGGCCACATTTGCCATTAACACGGCCCTGCCCAGCGCGGCCGGCACCGCAGCAGCCGTCGGCTCCATCTTCATCCCCCTGCTCATCTCCGCAGGTATCCACCCTGCGGTTTCAGCGGCCGCGGTTTTTGCCGGCACATTCGGCTCCATGCTCAACCCGGGCCTTTCCCATAACCCCTTTATCGCCAAACTTGCCGGAATAGATGTCATGAGTGTCATCGGCGTCCATGCCAGCGCCGATATCACAGCCGGCATCATCGGCGCTGTCTCCCTGACCCTGGTGGCCTTTTATCTCAAGGAACACAAAGGCTATGTCCCAGAGAAAGCGGATGTCAAAGATGCCATTGAAAAGGTCAATCCACTCTTTGCAATCGTCCCGGTCATTCCGGTAACCATCCTGGTTTTGGGTGCCAGCGGCCTGGTTCCGGTGCTGAAAATGGGCGTGGCCCAGGCCATGATCATCGGCTGCCTCATCGGCCTTGCCCTGACCCGGACCTCTCCCACAAAAGTTACCGTGGGCTTTTTTGACGGCATGGGGTCTGCCTACGGCAATATCATGGGCATTATCATTGCCGCTGCGGTTTTTGTGGGCGGAATGAAGGCCATCGGCCTGGTCAGCGCATTCATCGACCTTTTGACCACCACGCCCAGTATTGCCAAAATCGGGGGAACCTTCGGCCCCTTTATCCTTGGCCTGATCAGCGGCTCCGGAGATGCGGCCGCCTTTGCCTTTAACGAGGCTGTCACCCCCCATGCTGCTCAGTTCGGCATGGAGATCACCAGCATGGGAAGCATTGCAGCCCTTGCCGGCGCCCTGGGAAGAACCATGTCCCCCCTGGCAGGCGCTGCCATTGTCTGTGCCTCCATTGCCAAGGTCAACCCCATTGAACTTGCCAAGCGCAACGCCCTTGGCATGTGCATTGCCGTTATCGTAACCTACCTGATCATGTAAGGAGAAAAAGATGAAATCCAATCTTGAAAGGTTTCAAAAGGATTTTAAAGCACTCAAACAATTCGGTCTGCTGGAAAACGGCGGTGCCACACGGCTGGCCTTTTCCCGGGAGGACCTGGCCGCCAAAGCCTGGTTAAAGCAAGCCATGGAGGCGGCCGGGCTTGAGGTCAGCCAGGACGCCCTGGGCAATTTCAGGGGCAAAAGGAAAGGGCTTGAAAAAAATCTTGCCTGCGTCATGCTGGGCTCCCACATCGATACCGTCCCCGAGGGCGGCCATTTTGACGGAACCATCGGGGTTTTGGCCGGTCTGGAAGTTGTAAGAACCCTTAACGACAACAATATCCAGACCCGGCGCCCCATTGAAGTGGTTAATTTTTCCGCTGAAGAATCCAGCAGGTTCGGTCTTGCCACCATGGGCAGCAAAGCCATGATCGGAACGCTTAACCCTTCCGCTCTCAAAGACCTTGGGGATAAAAACGGAATCTCCCTTTATGAGGCCCTTGAAAAAGGGGGGTACCCTCCTGATGCCCTTGAATCCGCCAAAATCGACAGGGATGAGATCCACAGTTTTCTGGAAATGCATATCGAACAGGGGCCTGTTCTTGAAAGCAACGACATACCCGTCGGCATTGTCACATCCATTGCAGCCCCCACACGGTTCAAGGTCAACATCCTGGGCCGGGCCGATCATTCAGGCAACACCCCCATGGATATGCGAAGAGATGCCCTTACAGGGGCCGGAGAGATCCTGCTGGGAGTTGAACAAATTGCCTCTTGCGAGGCAGGGAAAAAAACCGTAGGTACCGTGGGATATCTCTATGTCACTCCGGGGGCCATGAATGTGGTCCCGGGCCAGGTGGAACTGGGCATTGACATAAGGGACGTAAGCATGGCGGACAAGGACAGGGCTGTTAAAGGGGTGAAGGAACTTTTTGCCCGGATCGGTGCAAAAAGGAATCTTGAAATTACCCATGAAATCCTCTGCAATGATGAGCCCGTTGCATTGTCGGATAAAATCATCAACACCTTGAAAGATACCGCACAAGAGTTGAATATCCCCTATTGGGTGATGCCCAGCGGCGCCGGGCACGACGCCATGAACATGGCTAAAATCACTGACACGGGCATGATTTTCATTCCCTCAAAAGACGGCATCAGCCATAACATCGCTGAATTCACCAGAATGGAAGATATCCGCAAGGGCATGGACCTGTTGTTAAAGACCGCATTAAAACTAGCCCAGGAGTAAAATTATGAACGATACGATCAAAGAACTGATTCATGGTTTAAAAGACAAACTTGTTGAATACCGGCGAAACTTCCATGTCCACGCCGAATCCGGATGGACCGAATTTCGGACCACATCCGTCATTGCAAGGGCCCTGGAGGATCTGGGATACCAAATCAAAATGGGAGACCAGATCATCTGCAAAGAGAGCATGATGGGGGTCCCCGACGACCCGACACTGGAGGCCCACATGAAACGGGCAGTGGACCAGGGCGCCGACCCTGAACTTGTCAAAAAAATGGAAGGCGGCCTCACCGGTGTGGTGGCAGATCTGGATTGCGGAGACGGCCCCTTCCTTGCCCTGCGCTTCGACATCGACGCCAATGACATCAGTGAGGCCCAAGATGATAAACACCGGCCCTTCAGGGAGGGATTCACTTCAATCAACCCGAATGTCATGCATGCCTGCGGCCACGACGGCCATGCAGCCATGGGACTTGTGGTGGCTGAGATCCTCAGCCAAATCAGAGACCGGCTCAAGGGAAAAATCAGGCTGATTTTCCAGCCCGGCGAAGAAGGGGTCAGGGGGGCCAAGCCCATGATTGATGCCGGCATACTGGAGGGGGTTGATACCATCCTGGGCGGGCACATCGGATTCCAGGCAGCCAAAACCGGAATGCTCATCTGCAGTACGGATAAATTTCTTGCCACCACCAAGTTCGACGCCACCTTCACAGGCGAACCATCCCATGCCGGAGGGGCACCTGAACAGGGCCGCAACGCTCTGCTGGCCGCTGCATCCGCTGCCCTGAACCTCCATGCCATCACCCGGCACGGCCAGGGCGCCTCACGGATCACCGTTGGAACCATCCAGGCCGGCCAGGGAAGAAATGTGATCCCACCCAATGCCCTGATCAAAGTGGAAACCCGGGGTGAAACCTCTGAAATTGATGAATTCATGTTTCAGCGGGCCCGACAGATCCTGGCCGGGTCAGCCCAAAGCTACGATGTCGAGGTTGATATCAAACTCATGGGTAAAACCAGCAGCGGTCAAAGCAGCCCTCAGATCATGGAAATCATCAAAAACAACGGACAAAAAATCGAATTTTTCAATCCGGATCAAATGATTGACAACACTGAAATGCGGGGAAGTGAAGACTATTCCCACATGATGACCGTGGTCCAGGAACAGGGGGGCAAAGGCACCTATTTTATGATCGGAACCGATCTTGCCGCAGGTCACCACAATTTCTATTTTGATTTTGATGAATCCTGCCTGGCACCAGGGGTGGAACTCATTGTCAGAAGCGCCCTGGATATTCTCTCCTAAAGAAAAAAGCAAACTTCTTAATAAAAAAGCCCCGCTATTACCGGGGCTTTTTTATTTCCATTTAACCCAAAGTTCAGCGGTTATCTACGGCAACCCGTGCCTGAACAAGACATAGTATTAAAATCATATAAGGTTGAATGCCCAAGCTTTCCTTTTGGATACGGCGCACCTTTCTCTATAAAGAATGTGGCTGAATTGCCGCCGTATAACCCAGCAGGTATTGTAACCTGAGTGAGTATTACATATCCATTATGAATACTTCTTGGTTTGAACGTTGCAGAATTAGAGCCTGCGGCAACAGGTGGCATTTCTTCTTTATGCATCTTTGCTTTCAGTTGTCCCCATTTTTCAAAATCCGTTGTTGTAGCTCTGCGAATTAACCCTTGCCGGACTAGATCCTCTAAACCTGCCTTGCCTGCTAAGGGAATAGATTTGTCAAAAAATACGCCTGGTGGAGTGTCTTTCGAGGTGAACAATTTGTCACTTTGGTTAATTTGATTGCCAATAACTAAGTGACCCTTGCTAGCATAATGCACTAATGTCACTTTTTTGTTAAAAACCTTTATCGAAAATGGATTAATCTTTCTTACGTTTTTCTCTGCTACATAGATATATCCACATGGTCCGCGATTGTCATAGGAACTAATCAGTATTGGTATATCTTTAGGTAAACCGGCAACCACTTGCCTGTGATAACCGGTGGCCACAACAGCAGATATCTGTGTTCCTTGAGTCCACGCAATATTCCAAATAGAGGGTTCATAAGCACCTAAAATTAAAGCAACTGGTTTATCTGGAGAATTAACAATTACCTCAAATTGAGTTGCTTGATGTCCACTTTGGTCTATTTGAAAGTTTATTTTCCTTCCGCTATACGAGCCTCCTGCATAGATAAGAGTATCATCAGATATCACATCACTATCAAAGCTGCAGGTTCCTTTAACGCCTTGAAACATAATATTTTTTGAGTGGGTATAGGGAATGAGATTTTCGTACTCTTTCCTTAGTGTAAGAATTCTTATTTTATACAACCCGATCAGGCAGTTTGCATCTCCTGGACTGCATTCTGCTGACCTTTTCTTCAACCACGTCCGTTGCGCTTTGAATAATGTGTCAGAGGCCTCTTTATCAAGTGTTTGCTTGAGTTTGAAATAATAAGATGACATGTCTTCATCAAGCTTGTTCAGCTTTTGATTGGCGCAAATTGCGTTATCTAAATCTTGATGAGCCGTCTGACAGTCAAAACTGGCAGCACAGGAAATATTTAATAGAAAAATTGAGAGTAACAATAATGTTCTAATCATTTGTTTGGTCTCCTTTTACCTAACGAATCACTGGGCACGGCTTTTTGTGCTCCGCTGCAAGAAATTGTTCCCATCTTCCGTTTCACTTAAATTATTGGCAAGTAACTCTTTGATTATTTTGCCTGATTTATCTCTAATAATAACGATCAAATCTTTTTTGGGGAGCATTAATGCTTTATGGCTGTTTGGATTTGATAAGATAAGTTGATCTATTGGAACTGCAGCCACACCTTCATTCTTTATGTAAGCTGAGACTAAATATGGAAATTTGCCATTAATATTGACATCTTGCAAAAAATATGGCGTCCTTGAACCATTTAATGATAGCCAATTAGGCCTGCCATGAATATAAATAGTTCTCGGATGAAAAACCTGCATATCATATCTGCCCTGAAATTCTTTATGCACCCAAATTTTATTATTTGATGCTTGAAGTATTGTTGGATGATTAAACTTATACTTATTAATAATGTATTTATAAATTTCATTCTCAAATTCAGGAGAGCTATGTTCTCTCATGAGCTCTTGATCAATCGCAAATGGAATTATACCACTTATCTCCTGAAAATATTCGCCCATTGGGGTAAAATAGTCATCACCATTTTTAGAAATATGCCCATAGCCGGCATGAACGAATATTTTTGCCTTTGGATCTTTTTTCAGAATACGATTGTAAAGGTTTAGGGCTTGATTATACTCACGATGATTCTGACAATCCCAGTTAAAATCTTTGTTGTTAGTTTCTGCAGCAAGCAAATCCTTTGTTGTCAGCGGCTTTTTGCACGGGATTTCATTTTCATATGGTACAACTGTATATCCTAAATTCAATGCGGTACGTATCAAATCCCCATAGAGAGGTTCATTGGCATAATAACCTGTGTCATTAACCAAGGGAAAACCACGACGATTCAAATTTGAGTCAGATCTGTTTAAGGTTTCCGCTGAGAAATAACGGAATCCTTTATCATATAGGATCTTTAACAATCTAATCGAAAAGGCTCTGTGTAAAGGTGCATGATGAGCTTCATTTATAAATATAACTTGATTTAAATCTGCTATGGCTTCAATGATTTTTATTGCATTTTTGGGTTTGTATTCTTCTGTTATTTTTGCTTTTTTTCGCTTTTTTATTTTTTTACTATATTTGTCCATGTAGTACAGAGATTCTTTGTAATTCCCTACAAATGAAAGCTGCTGTGCTATTGTTTCGCACAATATACGGTTGATTTCCGGATCATTGGTTGAGGACTCTATCCCTTTCATTTCAGCTATATGAGATATAGTTATTTTTTCATTCAAGCTTTTATTTAAAACATTTCGAATTTGTGTGATATCTTTTTCTTTACACGTATTTTTGCCTGGCAAATCGCTTTTTAAAATGCACGATCCCAAGAAAAAGGTTATGAAAAATATTACTATATAATTAAAAATTATTGATTTTAAACAAATATGATTGCACATTTTTTGCCTTTCATCATCTATGAATCACAGCCACACATTAATGGAATACTCAATCTTTCTGCTTTATTTTTTTGGATCTTTAAGAAAAAAACGCATTTATTAAAACGATTATTTAGGATATGTGGCAAACCGGTATCAAAAAAAAACCTTCGCTTATGATAAAACCGTTCGATCTCAATTTCCATGACTGAAAGACGCCAGGTTTGTACAACGTTACCAGAGAACCCGCGAAGGTTTTCCGGTCAAGTTCAGCGCCCAGGTTATGCTGACATCACTTGGTGACTATTGATTCCATGATTCTTTTGCCTACCGGAAGCCACTCTTCCGATTGTTGAATGGTCGTATTAAAGGCAATTAGAAGAAAACGGTTGCCTACCGAAGTTCCATATATGATATTGTGGATTTTGGTATCAATAGCAGGAGTAATTAACTCAAGCACCATATATATCTGCCCATTTTGTACAATAAGATCATCTCTAATCCAGGTAGCAGATGGATACATTGAGTGGAAACTTTTTGAAAGACTAGCATGGGCCACTCTCACTTGAGCTGGCGTCATTTTATTTTGTGTGTGATTAAATGCTAATGATACACCTCCAGTTGAATCACTAAGAACTTCTGTAGGCCTTCTTGAACTCGGATATTTTAGTTCTAATTGCTCATTTGACATTGGGCCAAAACTTTCAGGTGTTGTAAGCGTAACTTTGCCATTCAACACGGTTCGTTTAACAAAAGTTTCTGCGTTGGCAGAAAAACCAAATACAACCAGTGCAACTACTAAAATAATTCTTTTCATTGATTTCCTTTCATAGAGCATAACCCTTTTCAGCGGGTGCGGCTTTTTGCGCTCCTTTGAAAAAGTTTCTAGTCTTTCGTTCAATTTGTAGTAAGACCTCCGTCAACAGGAAATATCCCCCCCGTAATCCACTTTGCCTGATCTGATGCCAGAAAAATAGAGAGATTGGCGATATCTTCCGGTTCTCCGATCCTCTGCAACGGATAGATGGATTGAATCATCGCGTTGAAGCGCTCTTTCCCATGATCATCCAGGCGATTCATATTTGTTTCTACCTGGAGGGTTGCAACAGTTCCAGGTGCTATGGCATTTACCCGGACGCCCTTAGGGCCCAGTTCAAAGGCAAGGGCTTTGGTAAAAGATTCCAGGGCTCCTTTGGTGAGTGAATATGCTGTCGACGGTCTGTCCGGCAACATCCTTCTGGCAAAATAGGATGAAACATTGATCACATTTCCCTGGGAGGAGATCAGGTCCTTCAGGAATGCCTGGGTCAACAGATAGGGGGATCTGACATTCAAATTCAGATGATAATCCAACATAGCTTCATCCGTATCTGCAAAAGGAATAAACCGGGCTATGCCTGCATTGTTGACGATGATGTCGATCTCCATCCCTTTTTTACGAACTTGTCGTACAATTTCAGAGACAGATTCCTTGCTGCTGATATCTGCAGCCACGCACAGAATATCAATATTGTATTGTATGAGAAACTTTTCCCTCTGGGCAAGTTTCTGCGGGTCTCTGGCGATCAGTACCAGGTTTGCTCCTTGTTTTGCAAAAGCTGTTGCAACGGCAAAACCGATTCCATCACTTCCTCCTGTGATCAGGGCTGTTTTACTGGCTAATAAATTCATTTTCTATCTCCTGTTTTTAAGAATTCCGTTGGAAAAAATCCGTGGTGCTCGGTTCAGAGGATAATAGAAAGAAAAATTTTGTAATTAACATAGGTTAAAATCAGCCGATTTTCTTATTCTTGACAGGGATACATTGGTGATTCCAAGATAGCTGGCCAGGTGATAATCTGGAATTCGTTCGGCAAGATCTGGATTTTTCTTGCAGAAATTTTGAAACCGTTTTGTCGCTGAATTCATGAGGAATTCGTATTCTCTTGAAAATTTTTCCTCTGCAAAGAATTCCACATAGGGTAAAGCAAATTTTTCCCAATAAGCGTGATTGGCAAGCCAAGAATAAAAGGAGGCAAAACTGCAGACAGACACCTCGATATCCTCCACTGCGGCAATGCTGAACAGGCTGTCGTTCTTCCGGGCAGAAGGGGCCACTGGCCATACCAGTTGACCTTCCCGGTAGAACTCTTTGTTGAATTCTCTGCCCTCCTTATCCGTGTAATACAGCCGGATAATGCCCCGATGGATAAAGAACACCCTATCCCATTTTTCCCCGGCAAGGACTAATTTTTTTTTACGTGGAAAGGCCCTCTGGATAAATAAACCCACAAGCTCGGTCAGTTCTTTTTTGTGGGCCGGAATATCATGAAATACTTTTTCCTCCAATGCCTCAATCAATTGTATTTTACCTGAATCTGTCAAATTGTTTCCTCACTTCAAAAAGTAACAATAAATTGCATTACGCAAATATTGGTACCTGGTTTTCGATATTATACAGAGCTTCATATAAGTCATCAGTTCATTAATTAAAACTCATGGAGGCATGCCTATCTTTGAATTCATTGGTTTTGCGCTATTTGAGAAATCCAGTAGAACGACTTGTTAGCCTTTTTTAATTCTTGTGTTGTTTCGTTCTTTTTTTTTGAGTTCTTTCACGCACCACCATGGAACAAATTTGCTATAGGCAAAAGTTGCGTGCAATACTACAACCAGCAAAACAAGAAGATACCGTAAGTTATCAAGAAATAAAATATGGTCATAGTTTTCATTTGGAGCCATCTTTTGACCCTCGCTTATGATTATTTATTCTTAAATTTGATCTTGAAATACGTCCACCAAATTCAAATCATTGTGAGGCTAATGCGCCACTGATCGTTTATTCTGATGCTGTGTTGATTTTTTCTGTTGCCTTTTAATTGTTCATGTCTATTCCCTGGTGGTACCCTCAAACTGTTTAAAGACACGACTGCATTCAACACTTCAAGTTTTATTCTGGCGGCTCTGGATATACTCCGGAATTTTCTTACATCCAAGTCATTAAAAAGTTTTTCCGTATCTTTATTTTTAAAAGATTTAATCATGCCAATAGTATATGACGCGTTACGTCAATCGCCAATGATATTTTTTATAAGTGGTTACCCTTTATGTACCTATGTTTAGCTCAGGCAAGGTTAGTCTTTTACCAGACGTCAATAGTTTATCCTGCTTCTTGCTGAAAATTAAATAAGGAGCACAAAATGTATCGGGCGTTAATCCGGCTGTTGACTTTTCAGTTCACAATAATTCAGATCCTGTTCAAATCAAAAAATAACCTTGTTTTGGAAACCATAGAACTGCGGCAACAATTAATGATTCACCAAACAAAGAAAGATGACTCTAAAAACATCACTGATCTAACCCGTTCGTTGTTAGTCGCATTAAAAAGGACCTGGCCAAAATGGATGGATGCTCTGATAATCGTTAAACCCGAAACAGTAATCGACTGGCAAAGGCGGCATTTCAAGAGATATTGGACTAAAAAGCCAGCTAAACGTAAAAGGCTTGGCAGGCCATCAATAAATTTGTAAATCCGTCAGCTTATCAAAAAGGTGGCAACTGAAAACTTTATCTGGGGTGCTCCCAGAATATATTCGGAGCTTTTGAAGCTTGGCTATACTAAAAAACAGGTTTCTCAAAAAAACATATCTCGATATCAAGAATCTTTAGGTGATCGAATTTCAGTTCCTTTTTTTAGTTTTCTGCTGGTGTAATCAAAAATCTTTTTATGGATAAAATTTTCCAACCGAAATGGAAAAAACTGCCCCATAACTCTATGTCGTCATTCAAAAAATATTCATTATTAATCCGAAAAACGCCCTGGAAGTTGATTCTATGCCATGTAATGTAAATGTCTTGGGAGTGGCATATAAATTGCTATTACTTAATAGAAACTTTCAGAAAAGGAGTGATTTAATGAATATTTCAAACATACAGAATGCTTATCTTTACAACTCATACGATACCTCAGCAAATAGCACATCCAGTCCGATATCTCATTCCGAGGGTATAAGTTCATCAAACAACAGCAAGGACAAAGTAACCCTTTCAACGGAAGGAATGAAGGCATCAGAGAACTCCCAACGGCAGGATCTTGAAAAGTTCAGAATGCCGTCGTGGCTTTCTCAGTATTATCCGAAACAAATGGATTTATCAATATCGAGCCAGGCTATCGAAGAAACAAGGCAACTCTTTCAGATGCATGATAAATTTTACTCAGATGGCCACATTTCCAGTAACGAGCAGCAAAGCCTGAATAGTTACCGGAACAATAACATGACTGCAAATCAGACAATGCGTGATAATAATGAATTTTGCTCAAAGTATAAAGATGAGCTTGCGGAATATGGAGAAAAATTAAACAACTATTATGCAGCGGCGAAAGAGGAACAAGGCATAACTCAAAGAAATTATAATGCAAAGGTACTTCAAGCTGAAGGAGATAACGAAAGTCTACATCAAAGTTTCAAAGAGAAGCTTCTCACAGATCCAAGAATTCTTGAACTTATGGATATATTAGGTATTGAACGCTCTGCTTTATTTATTCTTGAGCCCATACTCTTTTCTTCCTTTGAAAATTAAGTAGCCACCAAGCGGCATGCCTAAGCAATAAACCCAGAGATCCCATTTGCCAAAAATCTCTTCAAGAAAATGAACCGAAAAGAGTGAGAACAGCATAATAGCAAGCCCAGCGATATAATAAATTGTTCCTTTTGAAGGCATTATCTGCTTTACCTATTCTGCGATTAAATTTTCGAAAACAGGAAAATTTTATAAATCCGGTCTCCCTAAAATTATTGCTACCCAAAAATCATTTCCGAATACTGAGATCCAAAGGCCTATTATTGAAAGAAAACCAAAAAGACCAATTTTCTAATCAGCCGCGCGGATTTTTGCGTCGGCTGCATTAAAATTGTTATGCTAATTTTAAAATAATCGAATAATTTTTATATATTGCTTAACAAAATGCAAACTCTGATCCTATATTTTCTTAAAGCTTCTTCAGTTAGGCACTATTCAGGCTGGATGTTCCTGACAAAGAGTCTATCTGGGGGGCTGCTAGGTTTCTCTGCGGTACACGATGTGCTCAAGGATCAGAACCATCAACACGCCCATGACAAAACCGTTACCGACCACCGGCATCAACAAAGAGGGAAAGGCGGCCTTGACAGGCGCGGGGAGGTAGGAAACCAGAATGCTCACCATCATGGGAATACCGATGATAAGGCCGTCCTGAAACGAGAAACCGTCCACACCAAAACTCACCATCAAGCCAGCGGCCAATTGGGAGCACATGATGTAGAGCAGGATAGTACCCACCACCACGGAAGGCACGTTCCAGGCAAAGGCTACCACACCGGGAAAAAAGGCTATGGACAGCAAACCCAGACTGGTGGGAATCAAGGTAAAACGCGAAGCATTTCCGTTGGCGGCGATGATTCCCACACTCATGGAAAAGTTCACCGGTCCGATCACCCCAAAGAATCCAGCCAGCATGTTGGACAGGCCGCTGAGGGTGATGCCAGCAGTTACCCGGCGTTCTGTGCCTGGGGACTTGATGAGCTGGCTCACCGCTTGAATGGAACCCAAATCATTTATGGAAAGGGCTAAAAAACAGATCATAAACGAGATCAGCAGACCCGGTTCCCAGATCAAGTTTGATGTAAAATCAGTAAAGAAATTAGACACAATTCCCAATTGACCCCGGTCCCGCCATACCTCGGGAGGTACCAACATCAGATAACAGATGCTGCCGGCAATAATGGCCCAAACGATCATGGTGGATTTCCAAATGCCCGGGAGCAGACGATCGGCAATGATCATGGCCATAAAAAAAAACAGGGCAAACCCCAGGTTGATTAACGCCGTTTCCGTGGAGGCTGCAACGAGAATCAAGTTCAGAATGGTGGGGGTAATGGTCAGTGCAATTAATATCAGGATGGTGGCCACCACTCGGGAGGTAAAATATCGGGAGACTCGCGAGAACAATCCCGTAATACTCAGCAGCGCCAGGAAAGCTCCTCCGGCTGCAATGGAGGTATATATGGCGTTGATATCGCTCCCTGTTCCGGCTAGAATGGCCACTAACAGCACCGTGGCCGGCCCGGTGATCAGCGGCAATCTATGGCCCCACAGTACCTGCAAAAACAGCGACGTAGCCATGACAAAAAACAATTTTTGCATGTAGACCAGTTGTTGGGCAAAATCGGTAAAATGCAGCCCGGCCACTACTTTACCGATAATGATCACAGTGGCGATGGTGATGGCCAGCCATTGCAGACCAAAGATCAGAGTTTGAGCCAATGGCGGCCGCTCATCCAAGCCGTATTTGATTATAAGTTGCTTCAAGATGCCTCCTGAGATACTTCGGATTAAAAAAAAGTATAATAATTATTAAAGAATTAAAATATCAACCCAGCCGGGCACGGACATAACGGTTGAACTGACGGGCCGCGCCAAGGCGCTTAAAAAGACGGCTGCGTTGCTCGCGGTCCAGTTCCAGGTAAAGGCATTGGTTGCCCAGCGCCCTCCCAACAGACCCGGACGTGAAGATTTCCCTCATCCGGTTCCTCAGTTTATATTCTTTTAACCAAATATAAAGCCAGCCAGGCGACACCCCAACTGGTGAATAACATTTGCTACCCTGTAAAGTTTAGATATTGTGCACAATCCTGGGTATTGGAAGTTTGAACGTCT
>JADGEQ010000004.1 GCA_016744295.1 Desulfobacteraceae bacterium
AGAAAAGGCCTCGGCAATGCTCAAGCCAAGCCGACTTTTGGATGCAGATCCATCCCACCCGCTTTGGTAAAGATAGATGGACCAGTCGGTTTCAACCTTCTGGTTTTCGTAGAGCTCAACAGCCATTGCTTTTTCTGGGACCGGAGATTTTTCTGCGCTTACTTCCCGGGAAATCTTCCGAAAAATTTCCCGGACGACACCCCGGGCTTCCGGGTTGAAAAGCCTGACGCTGATGATTTCGATCCATTTGTCCGTTTTTTTGTTCATTTTGCCGATCTCCAGTCAATTTGTGACATACCGACTGACCTTGATTGCCAGAACCATGCCAAAAAAGTATTTGATGCATATACAGGAGGTTAGCAGTGCAGCACTCGTATGCATGTCGAATATGGCAGATTGTCATTCCATATTTGATAGAAAACAAGTATATATGTCTTATATGACAGTTTAATGGGGAGGGGATATGAAGACAAATGATATGGGTTTTTTCCACCAGGCCACCATGAGAATCTGCGGAAGTCTGGATATCCATACGGTTTTAAACAAATGCTTTGATTTTCTGAATGATTTTATTCCATCGGCTGGCCTTTGCATGCATACTTATGATGCCAAAGATGCTTGTCTTGTGAACATTGCCATGACAAAAGCATCGGGGTTTAAATCAATTGACTCTCCGCTTCCCATCTCCGGCAGGGCCAGGCTGTTTGTCGAGGAACAAAAGGAACGATCGGTTCACCTCATCAACCATCCCGAAGAACATATTGTGGGCCGCTATGTTTGGGAAGCCATGGGCAAACTTCCCATGTCTTCCCTGGTACTTCACCTGGTCATAGAGGATGAGGTGCTTGGGGTTGTCTCTCTTTTTACCAAAGGGGTTGACCGATATACCCAGGAAAATGCCCGGCTTTTCGGCCTGCTCCATGATCCTTTTGCCGTGGCCCTGGCCAATACCCTAAAACACCAGGAGGTCCTCCGGCTTAAAGAGTTGTTGGCCGATGACAATCAATATTTAAACCGGCAATTGCACCATATTTCAGGCGATGAGATTGTGGGGGGCAATTTTGGATTGAAAAATGTGATGGAGATGGTGAGGCAGGTTGCTCCCCTGACGAGCCAGGTACTGCTTTTAGGGGAGACCGGCGTGGGCAAGGAAGTTATTGCCAATGCCATTCACTACTCCTCCCCAAGGGCTGGCAACCCCTTTATCAAGGTCAATTGCGGGGCTATTCCTGAAAGTCTTATGGACAGTGAATTGTTCGGCCATGAAAAGGGGGCCTTTACCGGCGCCCTCACCCTGAAAAGAGGACGGTTTGAGAGGGCGGACAAGGGCACCCTTTTTTTGGATGAAATTGGGGAATTGCCCCTCCAGGCCCAGGTGCGACTTCTTAGGGTTCTTCAAAACAAAGAGGTGGAGCGGGTGGGAGGGACGGTTCCCATACCGGTGAACATCCGGATTATTGCGGCCACCCATCGGAACCTGGAACAGATGATTGACCAGGGCAAATTCCGGGAAGATCTCTGGTTCAGGCTCAATGTGTTTCCCATTACCATCCCTCCCCTGCGCCAGAGAAAATCCGATATCCCGGCCCTGGTTTTTTATTTTATGGAGAGAAAAGCCAGGGAGATGAACTTTAGGGAACGACCTGTTCCCATGCCCGGGGCCCTGGAAAGACTTCAATCCTACGACTGGCCCGGCAATGTCAGGGAATTGGAAAATATGGTGGAACGGAGCATGATTCAAAGTATGACCGCCACACCGGGAGAACCCCTTGGTTTTGATACCCTTCGCCCCAGATCTCCGGAAACCAACCTAGAGGAAGCTTCCTGCCCCATACCCCGCTCACTTTTGTTGGATGAAGCCATGAAAGCCCATATCCGGGAAGTACTTCTTATGGCCCATGGAAAAGTGCAGGGGGAAAAAGGGGCTGCCGCGCTGTTGGGCATCAACCCCAGCACCCTTAGAAACCGGATGAAAAAGCTGGGCATCCCCTATGGGCAGAAACAACAGGATCGGTAAAATGGTTTAGGAATCGGCCATGATTTTTATGTTGACCCGCCGGGATCTCGGCCCGTCAAATTCGCAGAAAAAGATTCCCTGCCAGGTGCCCAGAACCAGACAGCCGTTTTCAAGGGGAATCAATTCCGAGGGGCCAAAGAGGCTGACCTTGATGTGGGCGGCGGAGTTGCCTTCTAGGTGAGTGAAATGATCATCCCAGGGGATCACTCGGTTGATGGTGTTCAGGATATCTTTTTCAACGGCGGGGTCAGCGTTTTCATTGATGGTGATCGCACCGGTTGTGTGCAGGGAACAAACATGGACCAGGCCGTTCCGGACCTTGGATTCTTCGACCACACGGCGTACCTGGGAGGTGATGTCAATCATCTGGGTCCGACCGCTGGTTTTAAGGGAAATCTGCATAGGGACCTCCTCGAGTAAAAATGAAACAAGTTTAAGGGCATGAAGAACACGAAGAAAAGGGGTGCCGCTTCATGGGAGGGCCGGCGGCCAGGAGCAACCTTTCCTGGCCGGCGGCCTTTCTTTTTTTCTGTTTCTTAACTTATCGGTTTCTTAATTTATTTTTTTACAAAGTCCAGGGCATTTTTTACAATATTTTCCGGGGAGAACCCATACTCCCTGAGCACGGTTCCGCCGGGTGCCGAGGCGCCGAATCGATCAATACCGATGATTTTACCGTTTATTCCCACATATTTGTGCCATCCCATGGTGATGCCGGCTTCAACAGCCAGTCTCTTGGTCACATCCGAGGGCAGAATTCTTTCTCTGTAAGGGGCCGGTGCTCGTTCAAACAGCTCCCAGGAAGGCATGGAGACAACCGAGGCTGCAATATTGTGTTCTCGTTCAAGAATCAGGGCCGCTTCCAAACAGATATGCACCTCAGATCCCGATGCCAACAGCAGCAGGTCAGCTTTTTTGCCTGCATCCTTGATGGTGTAGGCGCCATATTGGAACTCTCCGTCCTTATTGGACATATCCAGGGTGGGCAGTTTCTGACGGCTCAGGATCAGGGCCGTGGGAGAATCTACCGTGGTCAGGGCCTGTTTCCAACCCATGGCGGTTTCATTGGCATCTGCAGGCCGGATTACCGTAAGGCCGGGAATGGCCCTCAGGGATGCCAGGTGTTCCACTGGCTGGTGGGTGGGACCATCTTCCCCAACCGCAACCGAATCATGGGTAAACACATAGATAATGGGCAGTTTCATCAGGCTTGCCACCCGGATGGCTCCCCGCATATAGTCGGCAAAGACCAAAAAGGTTCCGCCATAGGGACGGATTCCGGAGTGGAGGTACATGCCGGACATGATAGCGCCCATGGCGTGTTCCCGGACACCAAACCGGATATTTCTGCCCTCCCAGGCATCCTTTTGGAACACAGAGGCATTGTCCAGATAGGTTTTGTTGGAGGGTGCCAGGTCGGCGGATCCGCCCATGAGCACGGGCAGGTTATCAGCAATGGCATTTAAAACCTTTCCCGATGCTGCCCGGGTTGCCACAGGTCCGTCTTCAACTTTGAATACCGGGATTTTTGCATCCCAGCCCTGGGTCAGAAATCCGGAGATGGCATCCACAAACTGAGTTGCCAGGTCGGGATATTGGCTTCTATATTTGTCAAAAATTTCCTGCCAGGAGTCTTCAAAGCCGTTTCCAAAGTTCAGCGCTTTTCTGCAATCCTCCAACACTTCATCGGGCACATAAAATGTTTTGTCCGAAGGAACGCCGTAAAATTCTTTGACCAGGCGGATCTCTTCCTCTCCCAGGGGCGAACCGTGGGCTCCGGAGGTGTCCTGCTTGTTGGGGCTGCCATAGGCAATATGGGTTGAAACCTTTACCAGGGTGGGCCGTGCCACGGCATCCTTGCCCGCCTGGATGGCCTTCTGAATCTCTTCCAGATCATTGCCGTCTGCCACTTCGACCACATGCCAGTTCATGGCCTCAAATTTTGCCTGGACATTTTCCGTAAAGGCAATCTCGGTGCCGCCTTCAATGGTGATAGCGTTGTCATCATAAATCAGGATCAATTTCCCCAGGCCCAGGTGGCCGGCCATGGAGACCGCTTCCATGGCAACCCCTTCCATGAGGTCGCCGTCACCGCACATGGCATAGGTGTGGTGATCGATTAATTCTTCTTCCTCTTCTCTGTTGAACCTTGCCGCCAGATGACGTTCGGCAATGGCCATACCCACGGCGTTTGCAATTCCCTGGCCCAGGGGGCCTGTGGTGGTTTCAACCCCGGGGGTGTCTCCGTATTCTGGGTGTCCCGGTGTTCTGGATCCCCATTGTCTGAAGTTTTTCAGGTCTTCAATCTCCAGCCCATATCCGAATAGATACAAGAGGCTGTAAAGCAGGGAAGATGCGTGGCCCCCGGACAGAACAAACCGATCCCGGTCAATCCAGGATGGATTTTTGGGGTTATGTTTCAAAAATTGTTTGAACAGAACATAGGCTGCCGGTGCAAGGCCCATGGGGGCTCCAGGATGGCCTGAATTTGCTTTTTGAACGGCATCCATGCAAAGGGTTCTAATGGTGTCAACGGTTAATTGGTCAATCTTTTTTCTGGCTTCTGCCATCTTCTCTTCTCCTGTGGGTTAATTGGGTGTTACAAGGCTCTCATGGATTCGGATTTTAATTTTATTTTTCCTTTGAGGGCCTGTGATATCAATTCAAGTGTTTTTTCTTTGTCCCGGGGCAAGCGGGCCCGGATGGGCAAGTAATTGGAGGCGTGGTTTGCATGGAAAAGCCCGTCGGTCAGATGGGTGGAGGCAATCATTCCCCCCAGCTCGGCCAGCATCTCTTCCGGGTTGATGAGGATAAAATCCCCTCGTTCATATTGGTCGTTCAGTTCTGTTCCGGGAACGAGCATCAGGCTCAATGCCCCAACAAAGTCCGGATCAATGGCTGATAATACCCGTCCGGTTTCCCGGGCATGGATCATGGACCTTTCCCGTCCCCCCAATCCCACCAGAACGGTTACAGATAATTTGATCCCCGACGCTTTGACCCGTCTGCCCATTCGGATCATCTTTTCTGCATTGGCCCCCTTGCAAACATCCTTGAGCACGGTATCGTCCCCGGACTCAAGGCCCATATAGGCAATGTCCACTCCCAGGGATTTGAGTTCTTCAAGCTGTTCATCGGTTTTCATGCCAATTCCCTTGGTGTTGGCATAGAGCCCAACCCTTTCCACCCAGGGAAGGCGGTCTTTAATTCTTTCAAGGATGGGAACCAGCCGTTTCTGGGGCATAATCATAACATCCCCGTCGCAGAGAAACACGCGATTCTGGCGACGGCAATTGGCCCTGGCAAATTCAATATCTTTAAAAATAATTTCATCTTTTTTGATGTTGAATCGTTTTTCCCGGAAGGTGGGACAAAAGGTGCATTTATTATGGGAACAGCCCAGGGTGACCTGCAGCAGGATACTGTTTGCTTCGCTGGGCGGGCGGATGATCATTCCTTCATAGTGCATAGGTTGTAATCCCTTAAAAAGTCAAAACCCCTTTTTAGCAGGTATTATTAGAAAATTCAATATCTTGATTCTTTTTTAGCCCGGGGTTTCACGGGTGAAAAAGGATTATATTCATCTGTTTACGGGTCCGGAGGGAACTGGTCCAGCATTTTTTCAACGGTTTGGTCAACCTCTTGAATTGTTTTTTCTGGTGTGGAATGGGTTTCGACGGTACGGGTGCTTTTTCCCCGCCATAAAACAATATCGCTGTTCGGTTTTAAAAAATCAATAATCAATAGCCCCTCATCGTACTCATTGATTTCTGTTCCTGTTCTAATGCCAATGGTTCCATAGCTGCTATAACGGCCGTATCCGAACCCCATTCCCGTGCTGGTCGGGTTGGAATAAATTCTTCTTGAAATGGAATAGGAATAGATGAGATGGAAATCAGGGGGGGTGCCGATGCTTTTGACATAGCCTTTTTCCATCAGCCTCCTTTCTGTGGCGTTTCGAATTCTCTGGTCCAATAATTGTGAATCAATTCTCGCGTCGCCGGTGGGTTTCTGAAATTTAACCTTCCAGGCATATGTTTTTAAATTGCTAAAATTTCTATCGGGCTTGTAATCCTGACTGACTTCCAGGCTGGAGCATCCAAAAATCAGTATGGATAATAAAGAGCAGATCACCACAGACAGATTTGTTATTTTCTTCATTTTGACCTCCTAACATGGATTTTTTTACCTGCTATGGTATATTATAGTATTTCTTACAGTTTTCATAAATAAATTATAGAAAATAGGGCATCATCCAGGCTAAAATTCGCCATGGGGTTAATTACTTGTGTAAAAATCATGGATGTTTCCGCGGGTGTCCGTGATCCTGGCAATCTTGCCTTTGTTTATATTATGCTATGGCTGGAATTTCACCAGATAGTTTATGATGCCGGCACACCTCAAAACAGGTGCTGAATTACAATTTATATTGAATTCTATTATGATCTACTTTATAAAAATGGCGTACTCATGGACCCGTTCTTTTCTATTGCTGGAGATTCCTTTTGTGAAAAAAACTATATTGATTCTGACTTATACTCCGACCCTGTCCCATATTTCAAGGCCCCTTGAAGTTGCAAAAAAATTAAAAAACCTTGGTTTCAACATCATCTTTGGTGGATTTAAAACAAAAAAATCTAAACTTTCTTTTATTGAAAATGAAGGATTCCGGTGGTTGTCATTATATGAACCAGATCCAGACACCCTTTTCAGCAATATCAGAAATGCTAAACTGAATTTTTTGGCAGAATCGGTTTTGATGAAGATGATTAAAGATGACCTTGGTCTATTTAAACGGGTGCAACCCGATCTGATTTTAACTGACGGCAGACTTTCTGCGATGATTTCCAGTCAAATATCCAATATCCCCCATGCTGCTATTGTCAATGGATCATCAACTCAATACCGCAGTATTCCGTATGTTCAGATCTTTTTTCAGCGCATCCTAAACAAGAGGATGTCCAATCACCGATTTCTTGATTTATGTGACCGGCTGAATTTAAAAATAGAAATGGCAATTTTTAATTTTGGCATGAATACATTTACCAAGCTGTCAAAAAGATATAATTTAAATAAAAACGTCACTGCAACCAATTGCTTGACAGGAGCAGACCTGACTCTGATCGCCGATATCCCTGAATATTTTCCTGTTGAAAATCAACCGGCTTCCTACCACTATATCGGCCCCATTACCTGGAAACCTTCCGGTTTCATGGCGACACCGAAATGGTGGCCTTTAACCGATAAAAATAAATATAAAATATATATCACCATGGGAACAACAGGAGAGGATACTCTTTTTTCCAAGGTGTATGAGCAGTTTAAAAATTCCGATTTCTTGTCAATTATCACCACAGGAAGTCAGGCCGACCATTTTAAACCTGTTCCCGGCACCATCTATATAGAAAACTATATGGATGGCGCAATGGTTCTTAATAATTCAGATCTTGTTGTCTGCCACGGAGGAAACGGCACAATTTACCAGGCATTATCGGCCGGAAAACTTATAATAGGCATACCGACGCTACCTGACCAAGATTTTAACATGAGAAGGGTTGAGACCCTTGGCCTAGGGATCAGAATCCCATTGGAGGATGCCCTGAAGAAACCGGATATCATCATTCAGAAGACAAAGTTTATACTTAAAAATATGGGCATATTTAAAAACAATGTGGCTGCATTACAAAACAGTATTAACCAATACTCGGGTGCGGATACGGCGGCTCTCCTGATTCAGTCTTTTTTAAATAAAAAAGATTAACCCCGCTTTAGACACTTGGCAGGGTTCCCGCCCCAGGTTTCATTTTCATTGATTACCGTATTTTTAAGGACAACGGATCCAGCCGCAACAATTGAATTATCTCCTATTTTTACCCCGGACATGATAATGCTTTTAGCCCCGATGGTCACATTGTTGCCTAGGATGATTTTTTTATGACTCAGATGTTTGCCTTCGATTGCATGGGCAAACAAACAAGAATCTTCTCCGATAATTGTATTGTCTCCGACTAGGGTAAATACCGGATCTAAAATAGTGCCGCTGGAAAAGGTATTCTTCCCAAGTTGGGCACCGAGCAAAAGATATACAAGTTTTAAGATGGGCACAGGAATTATTTTAGGACGAATCAATTGATAAAAAAGAATAAGATAAAAGAGAAGGTAAACATGGTAAATCGATTCTAAACGGGATCCTGGCTCAATATCCCCCTCTTCCAAAATATAAAACTTTAGAAATATCCTATAAATCAGGATGGCATATAGGTAAAAAAACAAAACTACCAATAAAATAAAGCCCAAAGAATTGCCCTGAAAATATAAATATAGAGCATAACTTGAAAAATATGCCATTGTCCCTGCAATCATCAAAAACAAAACAAATATAAATAGGGAATGAAATTTAATTTTTCTCATAACAAACAATCTTATTAAAATAGTAATAACACTTCTGAATAGATCCTGTCATTTTCATGGCCTGTCTCCGGATAAATTAAGTAAGATGGGGTTGTCTCGACGTATCCAAAAGTTTTCCTTACATATTTGTCTATTATATCAGCAGATCATCCATATGCTTTCTCAGGGTCTGGTATTTGATTTGAGGCGCTTTTCCAAACCTGAACAGCATTACCTGGCTGTCTTGTGTAAAATCGCAGCCAGGGAACAGCTCACCATACTCACCCTCAATTTCATTGAGCAGTTTTCTATGCTTTGGATCAAAGGCCTTATCTCCTTCCAATTGTTTTCGCAAAAAAAACAGGGTGATTGCTGTCATGGGCTGAAGTTCATATCCAGACCGGGAGAGGGTGAGCCAGACCCGCTCCAGAGCACGCCCCCCATTGAGATAATGGTCTGTTTTTGTACCCTGGGTAACCACCAGGGCGGCACCGGATGAATGGATGAGGGCATCATAGGCAGCCTTTGCAACAATTTTGCCGAATCCAAGTTTATTGGCGATATTCATCACCAGCCAGGATCTGGTGGTCCGTAAAAAAGCTTCACCATCCACACCGGCCTCAAGGTTTTTGATGTAAAATCCATCCCTTTTATCCAGGGTTTCGTCTGGAGAAAACCGGATCATCTTGAATAAATGTTCGTGGAGATCCTGTCGTTCCGTCCTTATCCTGTCAGCCCTGCTTACCACCCGGGCCAGTTTTTCAAGATTAATCGTATCCGTTATAAAATGAATACCCGTACCCTGAATGCTTTGGATTGAATCTGTCAATTCATCCAGCAGCCCCTGGGATACGTTTTTTTTTTCAAATAACTTCCGGTTGGTCTTTCGTTTCCAGATGTAGTCGGCGAGCAGATCTTTTTTAACAGCACCATTTAAGGTTAGATCCACCTGCGCCATTGTATCACCCTCTCCATAACTGATATCTGTCTTCAGTCCGAATCCTGTGGCCGCAATTATCATATTTTCAAGCACAGCACCGCAGGAAATGACAGAGGCCATCTGATGAACATTGAAAAAGGAATCATCAGCCTCGTTGTTTCTATAGAGGGTAATTCGGTTGTTGGCTTTGGTAAATTTCCACGGTTGGCCATTGTCACCTGAAGGTGCCTGGATACCGGCCTTTATGATATAGTCCAGTATTTCCCCTGGGATTTTTTCAGCCCGGCCCAGGTATACAGGTTTATCAGGTTCTTCCGGTCCAATGGGAGTGTTTTTGCTTAGCATTCTTTTAACGAGTGCAGCTTTGATGCGCTGCCAGGGATGCTTATTGCCCATATTTAACTTTTTTGTACAATATTTTCTGAGATAGGGGTCAAACTGAAAATAGTAGGGAACCGGTTTTATCCCCCCTTTCCCAAGAATAATTCTCATGGCCTCGGTTCCGGCCATGCCTGTGCAAAGCTGGCAGGCAATGCTAAGAGACGGGCCTTTCCTGGATTTAAAACTGACCTTTGCGGCATCCATATACTTGAATTGAAGGGCTTTAGGGGCCAGGCCCATGGCAAAGGCAAGGTGTTGGTCTTCGGGTTTCATATCCTCGATAATGTTGAAATAATCGTCAAATGCCATGCCCCGGTCCGGTGCAAAGACCAGCATGGCAGAACCAAATCCCAGAGGGCCTGCCGTGATCACATATATCCCTTTTTCCCTGGCTCGATTAAAAAGCTGCCTGCGGATATCAAAGGCAAAAAAATCCAGGGAGTCTATGACAAGGGATGCCCCGTCTAAAAACCGGTCCATATTTTCTGCAGTAATGCCGTCGGGAAATTCGGTGATTTCCAGAAAGGGATTGATGCTCAAGGCCTGTTCTTTCATGACGTCCAGCTTCAGGCGGCCTAATTCAGGCACCCGGGCCCCGAACTGCCGGTTTATATTGGCTGGCTCATAGATATCAAAGTCTGCAATATTAAACTTGCCGATTCCGGCCCTGACCATGGTGATGAGATGGGCGCCGCCGACCCCCCCCATACCCGGGATGGCAATTTTAGTTTTGGCAAGAATTTCCTGTTCATCAGGAGACAGCAGGCCGATATTCCTTGAAAAGGCTTCGGCATGATATTCTTTTTGGGAAAATATGCCGTACTCTTGAAGTTTTTTCATATAAGATTGCATTGGCATCTTTATATTCCTTGTATGTTGTTTATTCCTCCCGGGGGATCAGTTTACTCATACAGAATATTACAGACCCAGTCCATGATGTCCAGATTTAATTACTAGTTTTTCCCGCCGATGTTGTAGGTTTAAGTGATTTGACCGTGGGTCAGGATCAGATCAACCCCAGGGTTATGGTCATCCACTTAGCGCCATACCCATCCTTGAAATAAATCGATCCGCATGGGATTCTGCGGCAAAATGGACTATGGTGTTAATATTATGCCGTTCCAGTATATTTTCCACCAGGGCCGGCTTTTGTTTTTTCTCTTGACTTCCCCATGGGTTCAAAATATTAAATGCTCTTATCATGAGCTGAGATTCTTAGTCCACATGATAAAATATAAAATTGGGGTTCAAATGATTGAATTTAATTATGGAAAATTCCGTTTCAAAGAAGTGGATTCGGATGACCTTCGCAGAGAAGTCTTTCGGCTGAGGTATGAAGTCTATGCATTGGAGTTTGGATTTGAAAATCCTTATGATTTTTTGGACAAGCTTGAAACGGATGAGTTTGATGACCATTCTGTCCATTTTGTAACTCTGAATCAGAATGATGAGGTCATTGGAACGGTTCGGATGATATTGGATTCCACCAAGGGGTTTCCTGTGGAACATGCATCCGAGATAACGGATTTCAAAGATAAACCTGAGCCCCAATATATTACCGAGGTATCAAGGCTGGCCGTGTCCCAGAATATGCGTAGAAGATTTGAGGACGGGATGCATGGCGTTGAGTCTTACCTCCCCAAATCCCAGGGCGGCGTATCGGACATCTCCAATAAGAACAATCCGGATATAGAGAAAAGGCAGAAGCCGGTAATTATCCTTGGCCTATACAAAGCCATTTATCTAAAATGCAAGCAACTGGGCATCACCCATATGTACATGATAACGGAAGACAAATTGTTCCATGCCCTCTATAAATTTGGCTTTGTTTTTACCCAGGTAGGGGCTTGTGTTGAATACCACGGCAAAAGAACCCCCTATGCCACATCCTGGGATACCATAGAAAAACATATGCACCAAAATCACCCGGACCTGCTGGAGTTCCTGCTTTTTGGAATGGACAGCCAATACCGCCCGAAATTTCTGAGTTAAGACCTTCCCCCACGTCCTTCTCCCTGGCCTAGGGAGGGCTGTTTGCCACCTTCATCACCCTGCCGCTTAAGCCTTGTGTAGAAGTGCCGGTTATACGTCCTCCGATCATTATAACAATCCCATCTTGGTTGTTTATAATTATATCAGGCAATTTGTATTTTCCTGGGGGGCCATGAGTTTTTCTTTAAGACCCGAGAGGCGCAGGGCTGTTTTATTGTTTTGAAAGGCAATTTCAAGGGCCCTGGATGCCCCCACAATGATGACCAGATGTTTGCCCCGGGTCATGGCGGTATAGAGCAGATTCCGCTGGAGCAGGGGAAAATGGGCCGTGGTCAGGGCGATGATCACGGCGCTATATTCAGACCCCTGGGATTTGTGGACCGATATGGTATAGGCCAGGGTCAGCTCATCCAGTTCCAGAAGGTCATAGGAGACAATGCGGCCGTCATAGTCCACCAGCACTCGGCCTTCTGAACGGCTGACTTCATGGACCAGGCCGATGTCCCCGTTAAATACCTCTTT
The DNA here is from genome assembly GCA_016744295.1 of Desulfobacteraceae bacterium. Taxonomy (GTDB): domain Bacteria; phylum Desulfobacterota; class Desulfobacteria; order Desulfobacterales; family Desulfobacteraceae; genus NBML01. The sequence continues at coordinate 12,243 of JADGEQ010000004.1, forward strand.
TTCGTAATTGTTTTTCAGGTGCATCACCTTGTCACCCAGTTTAAAAACAAATCCCCGGCTCTCAATACCCTCCTTGGCATTGTTGAGAACGGACTGGAGCTGTTGATTCAGGTTGATGGTGCCGGCCTCTCCCTTGTGCATGGGGGTGAGCACCTGGATTTCATCGATGTGGGGAAAGGCTGCCGGAATCCGTTTTGAACAAAGTTCCAATATGGTCTCCACCACCCGTTGGGGGGTTTGGTTCTCAATAAAATAAAATTCAGACGGCTTGTCCGGTGTTGCTGCCTTAAAATCAGGCATTTCACCATTGCGAATGCTGTGGGCATGCATGACAATGGGGCTTTCCTTGGCCTGGCGGAAAATTTTGGTCAAAGAAAAAACCCGCACCCGATCTGATCCAATCACATCGGACAGCACATTGCCCGGCCCCACCGAAGGTAATTGAAAGGTGTCTCCCACAAGGATGAGACAGGCCATGGCCGGCATGGCTTCCACCAGATGGTACATGAGCTGGGTATCCACCATGGAGGCTTCATCCACCACAAAGACATCCAGGTCCAGGGGATTGGTAAAGTTCCTTTCAAAACTTTTGCTTTCATGGTCAAACCCCAACAGTTTGTGCAGGGTAACCGCTTTTTTCCCGGTCACCTCGGACAGGCGCCGGGCAGCCCTGCCCGTGGGAGCGCTCAGTACCACGGTCAGTTTAAGTTTTCGGAAAACCGCACACAAGGCCCTTACCAGGGTGGTTTTTCCGGTGCCGGGGCCACCGGTGATAACTGCAATCTTCTGCTGCAATATCTGGGTGACCACATCCAGCTGTTCCTGGGACAATTTGACTGCAAGACTTGTTAGCACCTCTTCCACAATCTGCTCTTCGCTGATTTTGTAATCCGCTGTCCCTAGGGTCAAAAGCGCTTTAATCCGGGATGCAATTCTGGTTTCCGCCCTGAAAAGTCTTGCTAAATATACCGTTGTTGAAGCCTCTTCCCCTTCAATCACAACATCCTTTGAATTTGCCAGTTCAATGAGGGGGGCTTCAAATAAACCTTTTGCAACCCCCCCCATACGGGAGCAGGCGGCAAATAATTGCGGCTTTCGGGCATAAACATGGCCCTCCTGTTCTTCCAGGATCAATTGACAGATCAAACAGGCCCCAAGTCTTCTTTTATCCTCTTTTTCAACCCCCATGGCCCTGGCAATGGTATCTGCAGTCCGGAATCCAAACCCCTGGATATCCTTTGCAATTTTATAGGGATCGGATTTGAGAACATTCAGGGCATCGGAGCCATAGGTTTTTAAAATGGGCCCGGCGTGGAGGGCACCCACCTGGTTGTCCTGGAGAAACTGCATGACCCGCCGGACCGAGTGATGCTTGTTCCAGGCCTTTTCAATGAGGGCTTGTTTGGCCTTGCCAATCCCATTGATTTCCTGGAGTTTGTCTGGGTCATTCTCAATGATTTCAAGGGTTTCTTCTTTGAAGGTATCCACAATCCGGTTTGCCAGCCCTTTGCTGATGCCCTGAATCATGTCCGATCCAAGATAACGTCTGATTCCGGAAATTGTTGCTGGCAGGGTCACCTGATAGGTTGCTACTTCGAACTGGTCTCCGTATTTGGGATGGGATATCCACTTGCCCTTGAGGGTGAGGCTTTCTCCCTGGGCCACTCCGGCCAGATGCCCCACCACGGTGATGGGTTCATGGATCTGCCCCACCTTAATCTTGCAGACGGTATAATGATTATCCGGATTCTGAAAGGTGAGACGGGTGAGAACCCCTTTGATGGTAATCATGCAATGTTCACGTGCCGGATGATCCATTGGGCAACTTCAAACAGATCTGTCCCATAAAAATCGGGAATGATACCCTTGTCCCCAAGGGTTTTTACGGCATTTTTGCCATTGCCCGTTGCCACCAGAAGATTTTTGGCACATCCGGCCAAAAGTCCGCACTCAATGTCCTTGGCCGAGTCCCCCACCATAAGCGATTGGGAGGGATTTGTGTTGTGGTCAGCCAGGGCTTGTCTGATCATCCCGGGAAGCGGTTTGCGGCAATCGCATCCCGCATCCGGGGTGTGGGGACAAAAATAAATATCCGTGATATACCCATCAACCTTTGCCACCCCTCTTTTTAATTTGTCAAATATCCTGTCCAGAACCTTTTGGGTCACCATTTTTCTTCCAATGGCGGACTGGTTGGTGATGAGGATAACATCAAACCCGTGCTGGGTGAGAAGGGCAATGGCTTCGGGGCTTTTGGGAATAAAGTGAAATTCCGACGGGTTTTTGATATAGGCAGAAGAATCCTGGTTGATCACCCCATCCCGGTCAAGAAAAATAATATACCCCATTTTCTATCCTTTATTCTGCAACGGCAAAGGCCTGGGTAAACCCTTCCTTCATGAGGCGTTCGCTGAATTGGTTCGCATCCTTCAGGTTGGCAAACTTGCCGATTCTGACCCGGTAAAAATGACCCCGGTCATCCTCATAGGGAATGAAATGGGCATTCAGATAGGTTGCAGATAATTTTTTCCGATAATTTTCTGCATTGGTTTTTACCTTGAAGGCACCCACCTGGACCGTAAAATTGCCCTGCCAATAATCAACCGGCTTAAATGCCACCGGTGCATGGGTCTTTTTTGAATAGGAGGTTGCCCTGCCAAGGGCTGTGACAATTACCGGGGCCGTACCCGGCCCCACCATGCCAAGTCTTTTGGCTCCGGTGTAGGAAAGGTCTATGATCCGGCCGGTAACAAAGGGGCCCCTGTCATTGACCCGGAGGGTAACTTCCTGCTTGGTTTTACGGTTATATACCTTTACCCAGGTTCCCATGGGAAGGGTTTTGTGGGCAGCGGTCATGGCATACATATTATAGACTTCCCCGTTGGAAGTTTTTCTGCCGTGGAATTTTTTACCGTACCAGGAGGCAATCCCTTTTTCAACATATCCATGGGCGCTGGCCATGGGTGTATACTGCTTGCCTTTTATCGTGTAGGGCCTTTGGGTGGCAGGGGCTTTGCCCCTTGGTGTCTTTTGGTGTCCGGATTTACCCGACGGCGCTTTGTCGTAATCATGGGGAGAGTCCAGATGTTTGGTGCATCCAAACATCATCACCAGGGAAAAAACGAGCAGGGAAAAAATGAGCTGGAAAAAACCAAATTGACTTTTTGCGGGGGGGGATTGTTTATTTTTCATATATCAAATGCGTTGCTTAATACGTCTTCCATGTTGTCGGTGAAAAAAAAGGCCATATTGTCTTTGATATGGCCTGGTACATCTTCCATGTCTTTTTTATTCCACAGGGGCAGAATAAGGGATTTTATCCCGGCCCTGTGGGCTGCAATCACTTTCTCCTTGACCCCGCCCACGGGTAGCACCTCTCCTCTGAGGGTTATTTCACCGGTCATGGCAAGTTTCGGGCGCACCTGTTTGCCATAAATAAGGGAGACCAGGGCGGTGAGCATGGTCACACCGGCAGAGGGGCCATCCTTGGGAATGGACCCCTCGGGAACATGAATATGGATATCATGATTTTCAAAAAATGTCTCATCCACCTTGAGTTTCTCAGCGTTGGACCGGATATAACTCAATGCGGTGCTGGCAGATTCCTTCATCACATCCCCCAGCTGGCCGGTCAGGGTCAGTCCCCTGTTTCCCCGCATGGAAACCGCTTCCACAAAGAGGATCTCCCCGCCAAAGGGGGTCCAGGCAAGTCCCACCACCACCCCGGGACTCTTGATTCCCAGGCCCAGGCCCGGCATGTTCTGCGCAGGTCCCAGATATTTTTCAATATTGTCCTGGCGGATCACAAGACTGGTTTGTTTTTTTTCGGCAATCAGGCTTGCAACTCCCCGGCAGACCGCTCCGATCTGCCGTTCCAGATTTCTTAATCCTGCCTCCCGGGTATAGCTGGCAATGATCTTTTTGACTGCCCCCTGGGTAAATCGTATCTGGCTGTTCAAAAGTCCGTTGGCATCCCGCTGTCTGGGGATCAGATACCGGGTGGCGATTTTGAGTTTTTCATCCTGGGTATACCCGTTGAGTTCCAGCACTTCCATTCGGTCCAGCAGGGGGGCCGGAATGGTGTGGAGAACATTGGCCGTGGTCAGAAAAATGACATCTGACAGGTCAAAGGGCACATCCAGGTAATGGTCGGTAAAGGAAAAATTTTGTTCCGGATCCAGAACCTCCAGAAGGGCCGAGGAGGGATCTCCATGGTAGGAGGAGTTGACCTTGTCAATTTCATCCAGCATAAAGACGGGGTTTTTTTTGCCTGCCTGTCGCAACTGCTGGATAATTCGTCCGGGAAGCGCTCCCACATAAGTTCTGCGGTGGCCTCGAATTTCAGCTTCATCCCGGACACCGCCCAGGGCGATACGGACAAATTCCCGGCCCAGGGCCTTGGCAATGGACCTGCCCAGGGAGGTTTTTCCCGTGCCGGGAGGGCCTGAAAAACAGAGAATGGGACCCTTGGAATCTTTTTTTAATTTCCGGACGGCCAAATATTCAAGAATGCGTTTTTTGGGGTTTTTTAAACCGTAATGGTCCTGGTTCAGGACCCTTCGAGCTTCTTTTATGTCCAGCCGGTCCTTGGATTTGTCATGCCAGGGCAGGGAGGTGAGCCAGTCCAGGTAGGATGCGGCCACAACATATTCTGATGAAGAGGGGTGCATCCTGGACAACCGCTGCAGCTCCCGTTCCGCCTCTTTCCGTGATTCACCGGGCAGATTTTTTTCTTCTATCAAGGCCTGGTATTCCTTGATTTCAACCCTTTCATCCCCGGACTCTCCCAGCTCTTCCTTTATGGCTTTTAACTGATGGCGAAGGTAATATTCCCGCTGGCGTTTGTCCATGTCTTCCTTGACCTGGCTTTGGATCTTGGAACCCATTTCAAGGATTTCAAGCTGGTCATTGACCATGCGGGTTACCTTTTTCAGCCTCAGGTTGACATCCAGCAGTTCAAGGACTTTTTGTTTCTCCTTCACCGGTGCATTGATGGTGGAGGCCACCATATCTGCCAACACATTGGGCTCCTGTAGGGATTTGATCATGTGGCCCATCTCCGAGGGCAATCCCGGAGAAAGGGCGACAATTTTTTCATATTGTTCCACAATATTGGCCATGAGGGCCCGGTTTTCTTTATTCCGGTCGGTGTTTTTGCTTTCCATGACGGTAATTTCAGCCTGCATATACTGCTTGTCCTGGAGAAATTTGACCATCTTGAAACGGTTTAGCCCCTGGATGAGTAGCTGGGCTTTTTCATCCTCCATTTTGGACATCTTTAAAATCATGGCCACGGTGCCGATGCGATGAAGATCATCCGCCCTATGCTTTGAACCCAGATCAGACCGCTTGGACAATAAAAGCCCCAGCATCCGGTTGCCTGCCATGGCTTCATCAATCAGCTCAATGGCCTCCTTTTGAATCAAAACCAGCGGCAAAACCATCTTGGGAAACAGATTGGTGTCTACAATCGGCAAAATTGGAATTTTTTTGGGAATGCTGTCGGTGTTTATGCTGGCTGAGGGATGTCTCAGGTCATCCATACTGATTCCTCTTGGGATAGTGGCTTAAATAAAATCCAGGGAGACATTGCCCGTTTGCTTGTTTTCTTTGTTGACAAGTTTCCCCAGGGTTAATTCCAGGAAGCCGTTGGAAAATGAGGCAGACACCTTTTCAACATCAATAACACTAGGGAGATAAAGAACCCGCTCAAATAGGCCGAACTGAATTTCTGCAAGCCGAAAGGTTGCAGTTGGATCCGGGTGATTGTTCTTCCTGCTTCCGGAAATTTTAACGGCCTTGTTGTTGACCTCAATAATGATATCATCCCGGTTCACCCCTGCAATTTCAGCCTGGATAATAATCTCATTTCTTGTTTCAAAGATATCCATCTGGGGTTTCCAGACACGTTTTGAAAAACAGAACATGGGGTTGACCGATTGAAACATCTGTTCAAAAGATTTGTCTTCTGATGCATGGGTTTCAATGTTGTCCCCAAACCGGATTTCTATATGTTCCATAACAAAGACTCCTGACGACACTGTTATATCGATCATCTGACGATCCGTCAAGAGTACCATTTGAGTGCACTCTTGTAAAGTGCAATCATGAAAAGCCCCCTGACAATGAATTATTTATCCTGCCTTCCCATACCCAAACGGGATTCTTCGTGAAAATTATGCAGCTATCCTGTTTGAGCCGTTATTAGGAAGAGGGGGTATTTTTTTTAAGGTCTTTGACCGGAAGGTTGTTGGAGGCGGGCAGGCAGATGTTGAAAACAGAGCCTTGTCCTTTTTTGCTTGTAACCGTGATGAAGCCGCTGTGATTTTTGACAATCCCAAAGACCGTGGACAGTCCAAGACCCCGGCCCTTGTGATCCCCTATTTTTTTGGTGGAAAAAAAAGGATCAAATATTTTTTTCTGGGTATGGGTGTCCATGCCAATTCCGGTATCTTTGATGGAGATCATTATATATCGGCCAGGATTTACGTCAAAAGGGTATTGGTGGCGCTCTTGGATGAAAAGATTTTGGGTGTTGACAAATATTTCACCTGTCTCAACCATTGCCTGGGAGGCATTAATAAGGATGTTCAACAAGACCTGCTCTATCTGGGAAAGGTCTCCCTCCACCAAGTGAAGCTCTTTTTCAAAAGATTCATGGATAAGGATATCTTTTCTGGAGGGTTTAAACATCTTGAGTGTAAGTTCCACCACCTCATTTATGTTCAATATCTGTGTCTGATATTTTCCGCCCCTGGCAAATCCCAGAAGCCGTCCTGTCAGTTCTGCTGCTGTATTGACCAGTTTTCCGATCTGATGGATGTGGGAGGAAATTTTTTCCGCTGCATTCACATTAATGCGCATCAAGGATAAATGCCCCTGTATTCCCATCAAAATATTATTGAAATCATGGGAAATACCACCAGCCAGGACCCCAATGGCCTCCATTTTCTGGGCTTGCTGGAGCTGGATCTGGAGAGACTTTAATTCAGAGGTATCGGTTATGACCACCACCGCCCCTTTTTCCGGAGCCTGACGGTCCATAAAGGATGAACGGATCTGGCAGTCAAAAGAAAGGCCATCTTTTCCTGAAATCCTTGTTTCAACCATGCCGACGCCATATTTTTCCATGCCCTTTGTAAGGGTTGCCAGTATCTTTTCATATTCCCATTGGGAGGGAAATAAAATTTGGATATTTTTGCCGTTAAGCGAGTCGTACTCATACCCCAGCATGGCATAGAGGTTTTCATTGGCCCATCCAAGGATTTGGCCTGTTACGATTCCGATGCCGGCAGGTGAAGAGGTTAAAACTGCCTGCATTTGTTCAGCGTTCAAGCTGATCTTGTCAAAAGGGGATGACTGAATTTGGGAGGCTATTCTGCGGGGTTCCAGTGATCCCATGGACGGTTTGTTTTCAGCACTGTTTTTATGATATCCTTGGCTCATAAAAAAAAAATTCCTGATTTTTTTGATAAATTGACGGGGGTTTGACTTGCTGTTAAGTATAGCAGACTTTTGTTCATAATACTAAGGTCAAACAAAAAATGTGTCATAAAAAATTTCTGTTCTTTGTAATGCTATATTTTCCGGCCCTGACCAGCGGATTGATGCTGACCGCCTCTTTCCCGGATTTTGGCTTGTATCCCCTTGCCTTTGCTGCTCTGGTTCCCCTGGTGATTTCCATTCAATCCATGACACCAAAACAATCTATTTATGCAGGATTTGTAACGGGATTTGGTCATTACATGACCCTGATCTATTGGATTGTCCCCACGGTCACGATCTACGGTGGTCTCCACCCCGTGCTTGGTATCGCAACCTTGGCCCTGTTATGCATTTATCTTTCCCTCTATGTCGGCGGTTTTGTCTGGCTGATAAAAAAACTGGATCCTCCGAAGGTTGTCATGCCCCTGGCCGCCGCCTGTCTCTGGGTGGGGTTGGAATATGTCCGGACCCACGCCCTCACCGGATTTCCCTGGGGTGTTCTGGGCTATAGTCAGCATTCAAATCAGACCCTGGTCCAGATAGCAGACTTGACAGGGGTTCTGGGGATTTCTTTCTTGATTGTGCTCTGCAATTTTACCCTGGCCCAGCTTGTTACCCTGCGCCCTTTCCCGGCCCCAGGGTTGACACCTTTTCGGACAATCTTCATAAATCTGGGGGTTACCCTGGTGATCATGGTTGTTGCATTGGCCTATGGCAGGTGCAGGATCCAGACCATTGAGGGTTATATCCAGAATGCCCCGAAACCAAAGATCTCTGTTATCCAGGGGAATATACGGCAGGATCTCAAATGGGACAAACACTTTAAAAATGCCACCATTGAAAAATACGGTGATCTGTCCATGGCATCTTCTAAACTGTATCCTGAGCTTATTGTCTGGCCGGAAACTGCCCTCCCGTTTTACTATGGGGTTGACACTGAGTATTCCAATAGAGTGGATGTCTATATAAGAAAGGCCAAAACCCATTTTATAGTGGGAAGTCCTGCCTTTGAAAGGGGCGGGGAAAAGCTAAAATTCTATAACAGGGCTTATATGCTCAATCCACTCTCCCTTGTAACCGGCACCTATGACAAGACCCATCTGGTACCCTTTGGGGAATATGTTCCTTTGGGGAGCTATTTGACCTTTCTCGGAAAGATCACCCAGCAGGCAGGAAATTTTAGTGTCGGAGACAAAAGTTATATTCCCCTTGGCTTCAGGGATCACAAAACAGGGGTGCTCATCTGTTTTGAGATTCTGTTCCCTAATGTTGCCCGTGAATTTGTTAACAACGGGGCAGATATTTTGACCACCATGACCAACGATGCCTGGTTCGGACAGACTGCGGCTGCAAGACAGCATTTTACCATTGCTGTGCTCCGGGCGGTTGAAAATCGCAGGAGCATTGTGCGGGCGGCTAACACAGGAATTTCCGGGTTCATAGATCCTTTGGGCCGGGTCCTGTCCGAGACCGGCCTTTTTACCACCGGAGCTGTCACCCGATCCGTACCGGCCCTGGAGGAAATAAGTTTCTATACCCGGTATGGAGACCTTTTAGGAATGGGTGCACTGGTTGCAATTTGCTTTGGTTTCATGGTAAAAGCGATAAACAAAATTTTTAGGAGACGCCAAAAATGAGTGCCGATTTAAAACATACCATTTCCGTTATTTCCGACCGAGCAGACAAACTCAAGGAGTATCTTTGACCTCCCCGTAAAGGAGAAACGTTTCCGGGAACTGGAGCATTTTATTGCCAGGCAGGACTTTTGGGATGATGCGGACAAGGCCACTGAGTTGCTAAAAGAGCGGACAACCCTGTCCCATCTTCTTGAGAGTTGCAGGTCTATTTCCGACGATATAGAAGAGGCGGAATTGCTGTTGGAAATGGCCCAGGAAGAATCGGACAAGGAGAGCGAGGCGGAGGTGGCAGACCTTGTGGCCTTACTTGAAGAAAAGATAAAGAAATTTTCCATTAACATTACCCTGAACAATGAAGATGATGCACGGGACGCACTGGTTTCCATCAATGCCGGTGCCGGCGGCACCGATTCCCAGGACTGGGCTGAAATGCTGTTCAGGATGTACACCCGGTGGATTGATAAAAAAGGGTATAAACTGCAGATCATTGATTATCAGCCCGGCGACGAAGCCGGTCTAAAAGGGGCCACTCTTAGTGTTTCCGGTGAAAACTGCTATGGATTTATGAAGGTGGAATCCGGTGTCCACCGCCTGGTTCGAATCTCTCCCTTTAATTCCAACGGAAAACGTCACACTTCCTTTGCCTCTGTTTTTGTTTATCCTGAAATAAAGGATGAAATCAAAATTGACATTGATGAAAGCGACTTACGGATTGATGTATACAGGGCCAGCGGTGCCGGTGGCCAGCATGTGAACAAGACCAGTTCCGCCGTCCGTGTCACCCATTTGCCCACCGGGGTTGTGGCCCAGTGCCAGCAGGAATCCTCCCAGCACAGGAATAAGGAAATCGCCTTTAAAGTTCTTAGTTCCCGCCTCTATCAATTGGAAAAGGACAAGCAGAATCAAAAGATGCAGAACCTCCACGATGGGAAGGATGATATTGCCTGGGGCAGTCAGATCCGATCCTATGTGCTTCACCCCTACCGCATGGTCAAGGACCATCGCATCGATCTTGAAATAGGGGATGTGGACCGGGTGTTGGACGGGGATCTGGATCCCTTTATCGAAGGGGTCCTTTTATCCTGAGACTTGACCCCCTAGCCATCATTGAAACATATTACCCCAGGGAATCTTTGCTGTATAAAATTCTGGTGGATCACAGTTGCAAGGTGGCAGGGAAAAGCCTTGAAATTGCAGGAAATCTTGCCCATTTGGCACCCGATCTTGAATTCATTGAAGCCGCAGCCATGCTACACGATATCGGTATCTTCATGACCCGGGCCGAATCCATCGGTTGTACAGGTAAATTCCCCTATATCTGCCACGGGTATCTGGGCCGTCAGCTTTTGGATGACCGGGGGGTTGATCCGGCCTTCGGCCTTGTGGCGGAACGGCATACCGGAGCGGGCATCACCCTTGATAATATTGTCCAGGGGGATCTGCCCCTGCCTAAAAGGGAGATGGTTCCCATCTCCCTTGAAGAAAAAATTATCTGCTGTGCAGACAAGTATTTTTCTAAAAACCCCGGCAACCAGGCCAGAATAATGACCCCGCAATTGATTGTTGAAGAGCTGACAAAAATTAATCCCTCCCATGCCGCAAGGTTTTCAGGATGGGTTGAAGAATTTTATCTTTGATGGGGAAAATGCAAATTGGGTCAGGACCTAACCCGGATTAAAAATTGATCTGCCACTTGATCCCGTAGTAAACAATTTCAGATTGGTCATTTCCCGCGTTGTCTTTTTTGTTGTCAACCACGCCGATTTCCGGGACAAAGAAAACACCGTTGGCAAGGGTGACCGTTGACTGAATATAATAGGAGGCCAGATCATCTTTGTTGGAACCGCTTTGGTCCAACTCTCCCTCGGCATAACCGTAACCCGCCTCAAAGGAAAAGGTGTCATTGATCTTCATTCCCGCCACAATGACATATCCCAGGGAATCGTTGTCGGTTAATGTGGTGCCGGAAACGGCGGGATCCGTATCAGCGGCACAGTTGAAACCATATGCCCCGGTGTTTTGACCCACCCAGAGGTCACCACCAAGATATACCGCACCAAAGGTAACCTGGCCGCCCACAGCAAGAATATAGGAATTTACATCATGGGTGATGAATGTGGTGGCATCGGTTAGTTCATAGGTCTGATATCCACCCTGGAATTGAAGAAAGGCGTTGTCCAGGTCCAGGCGATAACTGGCTTCGATTTTCGGCATTTTGACCTCCGGGGTGGTTCCTGCTGCTGCAAAGGCGGTTGTGTCCGGCCGAATGGCGGCAATCTGAAAATTGCCAAAGCTCAACCGGAGCATGGACCGCCTGCCGGCATCCACTTGGCCGTAAGGCTCCAGGTTATCATCTGAGCCATAAACCTGGTTACTGAAGGCCATATTTAGCGGCGTATCTGTTTGACCCACAAGAAAATTACCCGCACCAAAATTCCACTCCCCATAAAGATGACGGATGTTGGCGTTCCCACCGCTGGCACCATATTCAAACCGGCCCACCAGCTCATCATTCACCTTCACATTTGCACCGATACGGGAATTTGTCTGAAGGGATTGGCTGAAATTTTTTGTATCCGGGGTCCCTTTATTATCTGTGTCCGTTATAAATGTCTCCACCCGTGCTGATCCGTAGAAATTCCAGTCGGCAGCAGAGGCGCTCATGGTAAACAATGCCGCCATTGCCGCAATACTAACCCATAAAAAAAAATTTTTCATCTTTTCTCCCTATGATAAGATTACAATTTTGTCCGGATACCAGAGGGTTAAAATCCAGCCCTTTTCGGATAGATCAAAGGGTTTTTATTTTTTGGACTTGGCTCGGATTTTTTCCTCAAAGCTGAGAAGATCAGCATATTTTATCTCAATCTGTTGTTTTTCTGCCAGCATTTTGTCTTTTGTTTTGCCAAGTCGGCCCAGAATCACTTTGTAAAACCCGTTTTTGATAGTGGTGCGGACGGATTCGTCGTCCAGGTTTTCAATAACAGACATATCAATGCAAAGGCAGACTCCTGGAGTGACGGACACCACGGATGCTGTTCTGGGAATTCCTTCCAGAACGCTCATCTCCCCGAATATTTCCCCTGAAGTTGAAAAGGTGGCAATGACCTTTTTGTTCTGGATCACATCAAAGCTCCCCTTCACCACCCAGAAGGACCAGCAGTCAAATTCCCCTTCCCGGATAACGGTTTCCCCGGCCTCGTATTGACAAAGTTTAACAATTCTGCTCCGGTAGGGCTCATCAACCTTGGAATTTTTGGAATCCATGCGCAATATTTTTTTTATATCTGTTAGTGACAGGTCATCAAAAATCATAAATTTTTTTAAAATAGTGATGATCTGTTCGTTGGCCAGATTTGCATTTAAATTTTTGGACATGGAACACTCCAGCATCTGTTTTTAAACGGTTAATATGCCGGGCTGTAAGGAAGATGTTCCCGGAGAAGCATCCGGGCAGATCCTATCTAGTGCGGCCGATATTATCCAGAAAATGTCTTCGTTTCATCCGGAACAGAGCCTTGTCTTCTTCCACAAGATAAAAAAAACTTTTGTTTGCTTCATCAAAGCATTGATAAAGACCGGTATAGTCCCCAAGATCGTTAACATCACAGACCCGTTCCACATCATCATTGAATCTGCTGCATACTTCTATCCAGTTTTCTTGGGCAGCTTTTGCTTTGATTTTGATTTTGTGTGGATCTTTTTTGAATTCTGCCTGGATCGATTTCATGTTTCGCCTCCAGCGTTATGAGCGCTATTCTAGTTTGGGAGATTATATAAAAGACTTATAGGATTTGTCCATACATCTTTTTGATGGGTATCCCCTTTTTTTATGTATTACGGCCGAGCTTGATTAAAGGCCGGGAGAGTCGTTTACCACAATATAGTTTATTTTATCGGCCTTCACCAGGATGTTTTTTTGTTTTTCCCGCCTGTTTCGCTGCCTGGAGGATAAGAACCTGCTTGCCAGCAGCCCTGGCAATGATTTTTAAGATGATCCTTGCCCTGTGGTCAGCAAGAATTTTTAGGGCAATTCCCTTAACCTCTTTAAAAAATGAACCAAAAACATGGGAAACCCGGCCGGTCCGAATATCCCTTGTCATGGGTTATAAGTCTTCAACAAAAGGCTGAATTGTTTTATACTAATAATTTACACAATGACTGCATGCAACATTAAGGACATACAAATGATCCGATTCGGCCTCTGCTGTATCTTTAAAGAATATCCGATCAAATTCAGGCAGACCACGGCTAGATACCTTTCACAGTTTTCCCGGAAGGAGCAGAGAGAAAAACTGTCCGTGCTCTGTTTGACCAATGCCAAAAATTTAATGGGTGCCCTTCAATTTTGTCACCAAAATCGTATTGGCTCTTTTCGGATCAACAGCCAGATCCTGCCGCTGAAAACCCACCCTGATACAGGATACGACATTGCAGATCTCCCCGGTTCAGATCACATTATCGATACCTTCAAGGGTTGCGGCATTTTCAGCCGGACTCATAATATTCGGACGACCTTTCATCCGGATCAGTTTATCGTTTTATCTTCTCCAACTTCGGGGGTGGTGGAGCGTTCCATCGCTGACCTTGAATATCAGGCCCAGGTAGCCCAATGGGTCAATGCGGATGTGATCAATATACATGGGGGCGGTGTCTACGGGGATAAATTGTCCGCGCTCAAGCGCCTTGAACGGACAATCGCGGCCCTTTCTGAGCCGGTCAGGAAACGCCTGACCCTTGAAAATGACGACAAAAGCTATTCTCCAGCAGATCTTTTACCCCTTTGCCTTCGCATGGGGATTCCCCTGGTTTATGATGTTCACCACCACCGATGCTTAAATGACGGCCTTTCCATCGAGGAGGCAACTCTGGGGAGCACTAAAACCTGGGATCGGGAACCCGTGTTCCATATTTCTTCACCCAAAAATGGCTGGGGCGCATCAGACATCCGAAAGCACCATGATTATATTGATGTGAAGGATTTGCCTGAATCCTGGCTTTCCATGGACATCACCGTTGAGGTCGAAGCAAAGGCCAAGGAACTGGCAATTTTAAAACTTATGCAGGAATTAAACATGAACTAGCAGGGTTCCGGTGCAACCGGGTTTTATGGCGGACGCCTGCTAGTTCATCATGAAAGACAGGTTCTCCCACCCTTATCTTCAGCCAAATTCCCATGTGGCTTATCTGTTTATGGAAGCGGGAAGAGGGTTCAAAGGGAAGCGATTTTTTTGACAAAAATTAAAGACCGAAGGCTTGTATAAAGCGCTTGATTTTGTTAGTATCTCGGCATCAATTCTTTTAATTGGGATTCTGAAAATCGGTCTTTTGTCCATGATGGATACCCGACTCGACGGACGTGAAATGCTTTCCATCCTTTGGCACATAGACTTCGGTTTTTGGGGAATAACAACCCGCCACAAAAGGAGATAAAAATGGATTTTGATCGCTCATATGCAGATTATCTGAAGGATGACGAAATAAAGGCCATTTCGGAACTGGAAAAAAAGACAGGAAAGCGCATTCTCGCTTATTACACCCCTCCTGCCTCAGCCAACCTGGGTGACAAGGCCTTGGTTGAAATTCGTGAATTGGAGAAGCGGCTCTGCGTGAGGCTTGTTGCCTATGATGCGCATTAGAGATGGCTTTGGAATAGGTCCCATGAAATGAGCATGGTCAGGCAAATGGGATAATTGACGAAATATTAAAATGATTATGAAGACCCCTTATGGTTGCGCGATCGCATAGGCGGTGTATTGTATGGCATATCCCCCCGGGGCTGATAGGGTTTCTGGAAAGGAGGTCAAGGGGAAGGTTTCTGGGACCATTAATGGCACCGGATATTAGATCCTCTTTAAGGGTTAGCGGCAGCGGCTTGAATGGGAAGAATCTGGCCGATATCCATTCTCTTGAACCGGGCCGGGTCCAATCTGTTTTTTTGGATATGGCGTTTAAGATCTAGTCCCGGGTATCCGGCCGGTTCACTGCCCAGGTGAAAGGTGCCCCATTGGGTGGGAATAAAAATTCGGGCCTTGAGGTCGTAAAATCCCTGTACAGCCTCGGCTACATTCATGTGTTGGTATTGCATGAACCACCGGGGGTGGTAGGCTGTTGTGGCCATGAATGCATAGTCTATCCTGGGAAATTTTTCTCCGATTTCCCTGAACCCTTTAAAATAACCCGAGTCGCCGCCAAAATAAAGGGTTATTGTCGGCGTTATCAGCAGGTATGCGGCCCAAAGCGATCGGTTGCGTCCCTGGTTGATCCGCATGGACCAATGCTGGGTTGGCAGGCATATCAAGCGGGTTCCCTCTCCCATGTTAATGGTTTCCCACCAGTCCATTTGTCTTACCTTGGTTTTGTTCATCCCAAGGACCACCTCTTTGAGTCCCCTGGGAACGAAAACCTTTGCCCGGGTGGAAAGCCCTTCCATGCTGGCGCGGTCCAGATGATCATAGTGATTGTGGGAAATCAGGATGTTGACCTCCTGGATGAGATCATTGAATTCTGCCAGGGTCAGGGCAGGAGGTGTCAGCCTTGCCGGCAGCAGGGCCCGCTTGGAAAAAATGGGATCGGTCATCCAATAGGTGTTGTTCACCCGTATTAAAAATGTGTTGTGGCCGATCCAAAGAATAAAGTCTCCCCGGGTTCGGGTCAGACGGCTGGCCGTGTCGGGTATGACCCGGGGTAAAAAGGTGCGCTCCTGTTCTGTGTAATCGGTGGATGAAAAGAGTTTCCAGCCCAGCACATCCAGAAAACTTTTATCCCCCATTTTCATCCAGGGGGCAAAGAACCGGCCGTCTTGCTCATGGGGCGCATAGAGGTCCTGAACCCTTGTGGCTTCAACCTTCCGGGTCCATTTTGCTTCAGAAAAACTTTTTTTCTCCGGGGAGGTGCAAGAAAAAAAACAGGTCAATAACCCGATGACCGCCAAAAGATAGATGTTCAAACGATTGAATGGGGTCATGATCGGCTTATTTTGGGGGTAAATCGTTGGGGCGGTGACGCAAGGTCAAGGCCTGCGGCTTTTCCTATGCCCTTGAGCATCTGGCTGAATACATATTGATGAAAGGGATAGAGGATATACCAATAGGCCAGACCCGCCAATCCCTTGGGCAAAAATCGGGAGAGCAGGGTTATCCTGCACTGGGTCTCATTGATCGGCTCAATTCGGATTTCCAGCAGGGCCTGACCAGGTGTCCGCATTTCCGCCAACAGCAGCAGTTTGGAGGGGGGCTTGAGGTCCAGTACCCGCCAGAAATCCAGAGCATCCCCCACTTGAAGCCGGACCCTGGAACGGCGTCCCCGGTTCAGTCCCACCCCGCCGGTAACAATATCCAGCAAGCCGCGGATTTTCCACAGCATGTCTGCTGCATAATAACCGGTTTGGCCGCCCAGTTTGTTGACGGCTGGCCACAGGGCCTCGGCGGGTCCATTTATCCGTGCCCAGTAACCGCATTGAAGAATGGTGCCGCCGGAATAATCTGAATCCCCGCAATGGGTCCATTCCGGGTGGATCATCTCACCGGCATCTGCCCAGCAGGTATCCACCTGTTCCTGGCGGATGCGGTCTACTGCCCTTGCAATGGCTTCTTGGCAGGAGATCAGATCCTGGGGAATGATGTCTTGAATGGCGGTTTCCCTGCAGATGGTGGGAAGGCTTAATCCTTCGGTCAACGGCTGGGCAATGGCGGCAGGCACCGGGGTTACCAGATGAATCCACAGGGAAGACAGCCGTGGGGTTAATACCGGCACCTTTATCATTAAGGGGTTTGGCAGGCCGACCTCCCGGGTAAAAAGTTTAAACAGGTCCTGGTAGGCCACCACATCCGGCCCGCCGATATCAAAGGTTTTTCCCCGGGTCTCCGGATGTTCCAGGCACCCTTTCAGATACCCCAAGACATTGGTTATTGCGATGGGCTGGGTGGGCATGTGCACCCATTTGGGGGTGATCATCACGGGCAGCCGCTCTGCCAGATATCGTAATATCTCAAAACTGGCACTTCCCGACCCCAGGATCATGGCGGCCCGGAGAATGGTGACGGGCACAGGGCCTTTTTTCAGGATTAGCCCCACCTCATGTCTGGACATCAGGTGTCGGCTGATGTTCTTGTGGGTGATGTCGCCCAAACCCCCCAGATAGATGATCTGATCTGCCTGCTGGTCGGCGGCAGCCAGGGCCATGTTGCGGGAACCTGTTCTGTCGGCGTGTCGGTATTTGCCTTTTTGGGAAATCATGGAATGAACCAGATAGTAAAGGGTGCCGCATCCGGCCACGGCCTTTTTCAGGGAATCGACTTCCATGATGTCCCCTTTTACCAGTTCAACGTTTGGATGACGTCCCCAGGGGCGGGCGGCCATTTTCTCAATGGACCGTCCCATGGTGCGCACCCGATATCCGGATTCAAGCAGCAGGGGGACCAGGCGACCGGCCACATATCCTGTGGCACCGGTAACCAGTACGGGGCGCTCATCGTCTAGAACATTGTCAGGTGTCATGGGCGTATTTCCTGCTTGGCTAAATGTGGTTAAAGGACTGTAAAAATCAACTTAATTGTTGTCAAACCATTGGTATAAATAATAAGGAGACAAAATGCGTGTGAATAATACTGAAAAACTATATACTCATTGGAACAATGTCAATGATAGCCTTTGCGGCCAAAGGAAATATTTAGCTTTTTCATACGCTTGCGCAGGGTGGAGGGGTTGATATTCAAAAGTTTCGCCGCCCCTTTTTCTCCTTCCACCCTTCCACGGCACAGGTCAAGGACATGGCAGATATGGTTGACCAACACCTGGTCCAGTTCAAGGGGTTCTTTTAACGTCTGGGGTTCATCCCTTTTGTCTGGGGTTTCTTTGGTTAAGGACCCTGGGTCGGGCATGGCAATGGATTTTTCTGTACCAATTGCCTTGAAGCGTAATACGTTGGACCGTTCCAAAATTAGGGATCGCTCCACAGCATTTTCAAGTTCCCGGATATTACCGGGCCAGTGGTAGGCCATGAGCCGGGACATGGCCCGGGTGGAGGGAACTGGGATGTGTGGACGTTTCATCTCCCTGGATTTTTTCAGGATAAAGTGCTGGGTAAGGGCCGGGATATCGGTTTTCCGGTCCCGGAGGGGGGGAATAAGAATGGGAAAGACCCGGAGCCTGAAAAACAGGTCGGCCCGAAATTTTTGTGCCGCCATCATCTCTTCCAGATTCCGATGGGTGGCGGCAATGATCCGGATATTTACCCGGACGGTTTCAGAGCCCCCTACCCGGTCGATCTCCTTTTCCTGGAGTACCCGGAGCAGCCGGATCTGGGCCTGGGCAGACAGTTCTCCGATCTCGTCCAGAAAGAGGGTGCCGCCCTGGGCCCGTTCAATCCGCCCCCGCTTTCGGGATATGGCACCGGTGAAGGCGCCTTTTTCATAGCCGAAGAGTTCGCTGTCCAGAAGAGAGGCGGGTATGGCCCCGCAGTTTACCCGGATAAAGGGGCCTTCTTTTCTCAGGGAAAGATTGTGGATGGCATTGGCCATCACCTCCTTGCCCGTACCGGTTTCCCCCAGCAGCAGAACAGGGCTTTCAAGGGGAGAGACCTGGTGAACCATCTCCATGACCTCTTTTAATCCCTGACCCGCACCGATGAGCTTTTCCCCGGCTATTTTGTTTAACTCCTCCTGGAGATATCGATTGTCATCGGCCAGCATTTCCTTGAGATTTTTTAATTCCCTGTATCTTAAACTATTGGTCAGGGCAATGGCACAGGGCTTGTCCAGCAGGCTCAACAGGCGGACATGGGCGGGTGAAAATTTTTCTTTGCCATTGTTGAACACGCTGAAAATTCCCAGCATGGTCTTTTCCAGCACCAGATCCATGACCACAGCGGAGAGGTCCCAGGCTTTCAGTCTGTCTGCCACAGGGCCTGTGATAGGATCATCCCCCAGTCGCTCGATGAGTCGGACCCTTACCAGTCGCCGCTCCTCGATTTGCTGACGCCCCTTGGTTGACAGGGGTATTCTCATGGAAATGGCTTCCCCCTGGGCAGGGGTCGCATGGGCAACGGTTTCCACGATGCCGGCATCCCGGTGATATACATGGAATCCCACCTGCCCGGCCGGAATAAATCTTCGGATATACAAGAGAAATTGGTGAAGGGCCCGATCAATCTCCAGGCTGGAGCAGAGTTTTAAGGTGGCTTCCCGGAAGAAAACCTTTTCATCCATTTTATTTGTATCAATGCCTTTTTGTGCAATGCCCATGATGCCTCCTTTTTCTGCCTTATTTGCCAGTTTATAGCAAAACCTGCAAATAGGACAGAAAATTCTTTTCCCTGGCACAGAAAATTTTGCATTTTCCAGTTGGTTTTTCGCCATCGCCCGGTGGTAAGTGTGCTTCACCCCTGGCATGATTTGTGCGGTATCTGATAATTAGAAATTGATAATTAGAATTCGGTTAAAAAATAGACAATTAAAAAAAATAATTGGAGAAGTCAAATGGAAATTAAGAAGATTTGTGTACTGGGTGCCGGCATCATGGGCGCCGGTATTGCCCAATCCGCAGCCCAGGCAGGATTTGAGGTCACCATCAGGGACATGGAAGACAGGTTTGTGGAAAACGGGATCACTGGGATTATCGGCAACCTTGACCGGGCCGTGTCCAAGGGGAAGATGGATCAGGTTGCCGCCGACAAGATCATGGAGAGGATCACGGGAACCACTGATCTTACCATGGCTGCCCAGGACGCCGACCTGGTCATTGAAGCCATCATTGAAATCATGGAGGTCAAAAAAGAGGTTTACCGGGAACTGGACAACATTTGTAAAAAAGAGACCCTTTTTGCCTCCAACACCTCGGGACTTTCCATCACCGAGATGGCCAGCGTGACCAAACGCCCGGACAAGGTGATCGGCATGCATTTTTTCAATCCCGTGCCTGTAATGAGACTTGTGGAGTTGATCCGGGGATTTGCCACCTCCGACGACACCCTGAATATTGCCACGGATTTTGTGGAAAAAATCAAGAAAACCGCCATTGAGGTAAAAGAAGCTCCGGGCTTTGCCGTCAACCGCATCCTCTGCCCCATGATCAATGAAGCCATCTTTGTTCTGGCCGAAGGAATTGCAAGCGCCGAAGATATTGACAACGGCATGACCCTGGGGGCCAATCACCCCATCGGTCCCCTGGCCCTGGCCGACATGGTGGGGCTGGACACCATTCTTCTGGTTCTGGAGGGATTTCACAGGGAACTGGGTGAAGACAAATACCGTCCCGCCCCTTTGTTGAGAAAAATGGTGAGAGCAGGCTATATGGGTCGGAAAAGCGGCAAGGGATTTTACGATTACACAAAATAAACGATTTTAAAAAAGTATATTTGGGAGGTAAATATGGCCCAGCTAGTAGCAGACCGACGGGATGTGGATTTTGTTCTCCACGAACAATTAAATGTGGCACAATTAAGCCAGTTTGAACGATTTGAGGAGTTTAACAAAAAAACCATTGATATGGTGGTTTCCGAAGCCCGGAACCTTGCCATCAAGGAATTGCTCCCCTATCTCAAGGAAGCAGACGAGGAAGGGTGCTCCTTTGACAATGGGAAGGTCACCGTTCCCAAGGCCTTTCACCGGGCCTATGCGCTTTTTTGTAAAGGTGAGTGGATTGCCATGTGTGATGATCCCAAATGGGGTGGCCAGGGCATGCCTTCCACTGTGGCCCTGGCAGCCAACAATTATTTTAACGGGGCCAATTATCCGTTTATGCTTCACAACATCCTAAGCCACGGGGCCGGCAAGCTGGTGGAATGCTTTGGCACGGACAAGCAAAAAGAACTCTTCCTTGAAAAGATGTACACCGGTGTCTGGGGGGGGTCAATGCTCCTGACAGAGCCCGAGGCCGGATCCGATGTGGGCGCTCTCACTACCAAGGCAGTTCCCAATGGGGACGGCACCTATTCCATTACGGGCAACAAGATATTTATCTCTTCCGGGGAAAATGATCTGGTGGACAATATCATCCACCCGGTATTGGCCAGAATAGAAGGGGCCCCCGCCGGCACCGCCGGAATTTCCCTGTTTCTGGTTCCCAAATTCTGGATCCACGACGACGGCAGCCAGGGGGATTTCAATGATGTGATTTGCACCGGCATTGAAGAAAAAATGGGAATCCACGGCAGCCCCACCTGTTCCATGGCTCTGGGGGGAAAGGGCCAGTGCAGAGGAACCCTGCTTGGCCAGGAAAACCGTGGCATGAGCGCCATGTTTGTCATGATGAACGAGGCCCGCCTTCATGTGGGCATGCAGGGTTTTGCCTGTGCATCTGCTTCCTATCTGAACTCCCTGAACTATGCAAGGGACAGAGTCCAGGGAGCAGCCCTTACAGCTGCCAAGGGGTCCCCCGGCGTTCCCATTATCCAGCACCCGGACATCCGGCGTATTCTGCTCACCATGAAATCCTATTCCGAAGGCATGAGAAGTATTCTCTATTATGTGGGACTCATGGAAGACATGATTAAGGTTAGCGAGGATGATGCAGACAAGCAACGGTACCAGGGCATCATTGATGTGCTTGTTCCCGTGGCCAAGGGCTATATTACGGATCGGGCCTTTGACATGTGCAGCCAGGGGGTCCAGGTTTTCGGCGGATATGGATTTACCAAGGAATATCCCCAGGAACAGCTGCTCAGGGATTGTAAAATCACCCAGATTTATGAAGGCACCAACGGGATTCAGGCCATGGACCTGTTGGGCAGAAAACTGGGCCTCAACAAGGGCAAAGCCTTTACCGACCTTCTGGCGGAAGTTCAGAAAACCATTGATACTGCCAAACAGATTCAGGAATTAACCCCCCTGGCCGACATGGTAGATGCCGCCGTGGTCAAACTCATGGAGACAGCCCAATCCCTGGGAGCCGTGATGGGGGCAAAAAACATAGCCGCCGCCTTTGTCCAGGCCCATCCCTTTCTGGATGTCACCGGTGATACCCTCATGGGTTGGATGCTGTTGTGGCGGGCCACCATTGCCACCCAAAAGTTAGGGGATAGTCCCAAGAAAAAAGATATTGCCTTTTATGAGGGACAGATCAAAAGTGCTCAGTTTTTCATCCATTCTGTTCTGCCCGTGGCCCGTGGGAAAATGGAGGTGATTATGACAGGGGACACCGCAGCCGTGGATATTTCCGAAGAGTCTTTTGGATCAAAGTAGTGCGGGACCCAGACATGCTCATATTTAAAAAATCCTGGGGCCATCTGGGTCTCAATATGCAAACACAATTAAGTTAAGGATATAAAAATGAAAGAAGTTGTCATTGTTTCCGCCTGCAGAACTGCCATCGGCGCCTACGGCGGAACTTTAAAAGATCTGAACGGCGCCACCATTGCCAGTGTGACCATGAAAGAAGCCGTCAAAAGAGCGGGCATCGATCCTGCCATAATTGACGATGTCCGTTACGGCACCTGCCTTGAACACCATGATACCCTGAACACCACAAGGGTGGCAGCCCTCATGGCCGGCATTCCCGATACCGTACCCGCCGTCACCGTGAACCGGGTCTGCATCTCCGGCATGGAAGCCGTCCTTTCCGGCATGGCCATGATCCAGGCAGGTATGGCCGATGTCATCCTGGCAGGCGGTGTTGAGCACATGTCAGGGGTTCCCTACACCGTGCCCAAGGCCAGATGGGGATGCCGTCTCCAGGATACCCAGTTTGTGGATGCAATGATCCATGCCCTCCATTGCGGCTCCCATGTCATGCCCCTTGATGCTTCCACCCCCCTGAACACCCAGGAAGCCCCGGTCAGCTATTTTATGGGCAAGCCCTATATCATGGGACACACCGCAGAATTTGTGGCCCACCACCTGGGGATCAGCCGACAAGAGATGGATGAGGTGGCCCTGAAAAGCCATAACAATGCCGAACGGGCCACCAGGGACGGTTCCTTTGCAGAGGAGATCACTCCCATCAGTGTACCCCAGCGTAAAAAAGATCCCCTGATCTTTGACAAGGACGAACACTTCAGACCGGGTATGACCATGGAAAAACTGACGGCGCTTCCTCCGGCCTTTATTCCCAAAATCGGCAAGGTAACCGCCGGCAACGCCTCGGGCTTGAATGATGGCTCCACGGGTATGATCATCATGTCCGCGGAAAAAGCCAAGGAACTGGGCCTCACTCCCATTGCCAGGATTAAAGCCTCGGGCATGGGCGCCTGCCATCCCACCATCATGGGGCTTTCCCCGGTGCCGGCGGTGAAAAACCTCATGAACAAGACCGGGCTTTCCATTGGAGATTTTGACCTTGTGGAAGTCAACGAAGCCTTTGCCGCCCAATACCTGGGCTGTGAAAAAGAATTGGGCCTGAACCGGGATATTACAAATGTTAACGGGTCCGGTATCGGGTTGGGCCATCCCGTGGGCTCCACCGGAGCCCGGATCATGACCACCCTTATCCATGCCATGAAAAATCGGGGCGACAGCCTTGGTCTTGCCACCCTCTGCGGTGGTGGCGGCGTTGCCATGGCCTGCGCCATCGAGATGCTCTAATCCTTAGCCCGCACATTGCGGTAAAGAATTCTACCAGGGCCGGGAAACGTTATTTTTTTCCCGGCCTTCTCTCTTTAATCGGAATCACTGGTTCAATCCGGTGCCTTTTTATTGCTGAAATTTATCAAACAAAAATATAGATTATTGTTCTCTTCATGAATAACATTTATAAGAAGAGCAAAGGATAATCAGGTTAATTAAAAGCGTATACCGTACTTGATAGAACAATAAGGGAGATATTGATGGAAAAAAGACCGGCAGTCGGTGTTGCAGCCATTGTCATTAAAAATGGAAAGGTATTGCTGGGGAAACGCAAAGGTGCCCACGGCTCAGGCACATGGGCTTTTCCCGGCGGGCACCTGGAGTTCAATGAATCCATTGAAGATTGCGCCAAAAGAGAAGTTTTTGAAGAAACAGGCCTGTCTGTAAAAAAATCCCGGTTTGCAACAATTACCAATGACCTTTTCTACCAAAGCAACCAGCACTATGTGACCTTGTTTGTTGTCTGTGACCATGAAAATGGAACCCCCCGAATAAAAGAACCGGACAAGTGTGAAAAGTGGGATTGGTTTTACTGGAACAAATTCCCAAAACCCATGTTTTTGTCATTAAAAAATTTATTGGAACAGGGATTCATCCCTTTGGGCATAAAGGATGCCTTTACACCCCCTGATAAACTGCATGAAATGACGGCTGCACAGGTGGCATCACTTAATACTTCCGACAACAGTGAAAAGAGAATAGAAGACTTCAGCCATGCGGAATTGATGGAAACCGCACTCATGTTTGAAAGCCAGCTAATGGAATTGCTGGGAGATATAAACCCCGTCTCCTACGAGACGTATTCCGAGTTGTCGCATACACAATTGGCAGACATTATAAAAAATTGTACTCAACAGATATGCACGATAGAGAATGCTGGATAACTCCTTTATTGAATTTAAGCGATGGTTACCCCTTCTTACCGGAAGAGTTGGTTTGTTTCCATGGATTACCGATACAAGAAGTTCGCTGGATATGTTCGGGGCAGGATGAACTAGTAGAGGACATTTTAGTGTTATAAATAACAATTTTGTCACAAACATCTTGATTAAAAATACAATTATGTTGTTTTAATTGACTTGATTCTTATACGACAGCTTCGCTTTTTTTAAATAACCTTAAATTTCAAGATATTACAAATAAAATCCGTTTCTTGGCATAATAAATGCTAAAAAGTTGATTAATTATTATTGAAAGCTATTTTGATTTATATATTTAAAAAAAGGGAGTAACACCAATGACAAAGGAAGAAATCCTAGCCATAGTCGAAAAAGAAAATGTCAATTTTTTTAGAATTCAGTTCTGTGACATTAATGGGTTTATGAAGAATGTAGCCATTCCGAAAAGCCAGATTAACAAAGCCCTTGATGGTAAAATCATGTTTGACGGCTCATCCATAGACGGATTTGCCCGCATCCAGGAATCGGACATGTACCTGGTTCCTGACTATGATACCTTTTGTATCCTTCCCTGGAGAAACCAGAAAGGAGTTGCCGCAGCAAGGATTATCTGTGATGTTCACAAATCAGACGGCTCCCCCTATGAAGGCTGCCCCCGCGTTAATCTCAAACGCGTCCTGGCACAGGCCAAAGAAATGGGGTTTACCATGAACGTTGGAACCGAAGCAGAATTTTTCCTGTTTAAACTGGATGCAGATGGAAAGAGCACAACCACCACAGACGACAATGCAGGCTATTTCAGCCTTGACCCGGAAGATACCGGTCAGAACTGCCGCCGGGAAATCATCGAAACCCTGGAAGAAATGGGCTTTGAAATTGAAGCTTCCCACCATGAAGTTGCCGAGGGCCAACACGAAATCAACTTTAAGTATGCAGATGCCCTGACCTGTGCAGACAATACACTGACCTTCAAGTGGGTTGTAAAATCCATGGCAAAGAAACATGGACTCCATGCCACATTTATGCCAAAACCAATTTTTGGAGTCAACGGTTCCGGAATGCACTGTAATCAGTCTTTGTTCAACCTTGACGGCTCCAACGCATTTGCAGACGAAGGTGATGATCTTCAGCTCAGTGAAATTGCCTATCAGTACATTGCCGGCATCATGAAAAATGCCAGGGGATTTTCTGCAGTTACCAACCCCCTGGTGAACTCCTACAAACGTATGGTGCCCGGATACGAAGCACCAGTCTATGTTGCATGGTCAGCTTCCAACAGAAGCGCCCTGTGCCGTATCCCTGCATCCCGCGGCATCGGAACCCGTGTTGAAGTACGCTGCCCGGACCCAACCTGTAATCCATACCTGGCATTTGCCATGATGCTTGCTTCAGGCCTTGACGGTGTAAAAAATAAATTGAGCGTGGCAAAATCAACCGACATCAATATTTTTGACATGACACCCACGGAGAAGGAAGAAGCCGGAATCGCTTCAATGCCTGCATCTCTTCGTGAAGCCCTTGACGTGTTTATTGAAAACCCGATTTCCAGGGAAACCCTTGGTGAACACATCTTTGATAAATACATCATCAACAAAGAAATAGAATGGGATAATTACAGAATAGCGGTAACCGATTGGGAAGTTGAAAATTATCTGAATCTTTATTAAGCTTTATACCAATTTGTAACTTTATCCCAACCGGGATTATTGATAATGGATGGATAATATAAATACCTCGTAACCTCTGCGGGGTATTTATATTATCAGCTGTTTCAATTCATCAACCGTTTAATGAAAAGCCCCCCAGTTTTGTCTCAAGATATTCGTCAATCCCTTCACAGGCACCTTCCCGGCCGATGCCGCTCATTTTCATCCCGCCAAAGGGGGCCGCAGCAGAGGTGGGGTTGATGTCATTGATGCCGATGATGCCAAAATGAAGGCCCTCAAAAAATTTCATGGCGGTTGAATGGGCCTTGGTATACACATAGGCTGCCAACCCGTAATCTGTATCATTTGCCATTTTCAACAGATCATCTTCATTTTCATAGCTGATGACAGGGAGGACGGGTCCGAAGGTTTCTTCTCTGTAAATACGCATCTCTTCTGTCACACCATCCAGAATGGTGGGGGCATAAAAATATCCCTTGTCCATTTCATTGTCCATTATCCGAAATCCTCCGGAGACAAGGGTGGCGCCTTTCTTGATAGCATCTTTTACCTGGCTGTCTACTTTTTCAATGGCAGCGGCGTTTACCAGGGGACCTATCTTGACCCCCGGACTCATTCCATTGCCGGCGGTCATCTGGGCTACTTTTTCTGTGAGCACCTTTAAAAAGGCCTCTTTCATGGTGGAATGGACATAAATCCGGTTGGGACTGATGCAGGCCTGGCCGGTGTTTAAAAATTTTACCAGGGACAACCCCTTTGCCGCATGGACCGGGTCGGCATCCTTGCAGACAATAAAGGGAGCATGGCCGCCCAATTCAAGGGAAACCCGTTTCATCTGACCTGCCGCTCCCCGGGCCAGCATTTTTCCGATGGCGGTGGAACCGGTAAAGGTCAGCTTTGCAATTCGCTTGTCTGTCATGAAAACTTTGCCCACGGGTTCCGGATCCAGACCGGTGACCAGGTTGGCAACCCCCTTGGGAAGTCCCGCTTTTTCCAGCAATTTAAATATTTCAATTGCGCAAAGGGGGGTGGCTTCGGCAGGCTTTAAAACAATGGTGCATCCTGCGGCAAGGGCCGGCGCCACCTTTCTGGTGATCATGGACATGGGGTAATTCCAGGGGGTAATGGCCGCAACCACTCCCACGGGTTGTTTGATGACCATGAATCGCTGATCTGCCCGGGAAGAGGGGATGGTTTTGCCGTATATTCTCTTGGCCTCTTCGGCAAACCAGAGCAGAAAGTCGGCCCCGTATTTGACCTCGTTTCTGGCAGCCTGGATGGGCTTGCCCTGTTCTTGGGTCATAGTCCCGGCCAGGTGCTCCAGATTTTCCATCATGAGGGTGTGGGCCTGGTACAGGAAGGCGGATCGCTGATAGGCAGTGCGGGAAGACCAAAGGGGGAAGGCTTTGTCTGCGGCTGTCACAGCCATTTTGGCTTCAGCTTCTCCTCCGTCTGGAATCATCCCAATGACATCCCCGTTGGCCGGGTTTATGACAGAAAACGTTTTTTTGTCCTTTGCTTGGATCCATTGGCCATCAATAAACATACTCATTTCCCTTTAAATTTAACGGTTAAACTGGTTCGTTTTTTCCAGCGGGGCAGGCATGTTCACACCGCCTGCAAAATCTCACCCCACGACCGATATTGTCTGTGCCTTCAAGGACAACGTCCTTTAGTGTTTCAGTATTATTGGCTTATCCTTCTCTTTATATTGTACCTTGCTATTTGTTTGTCCACCCTTAGGATGGATTGTTGGATAGTATGATGCTGATAAAATCTTTGCAAGTTAAGATGGACAAAGAGTTGATTTGTTTTGAGTGCTCAAAGGATCATTCCCTGTAATAGGGTGCCGGGCCATGGTGGTCTTGACTTTCTTTGCCTGCTTTCATAGGGTGGAAATAAAAAGTTAGAGGCTATTTTTCTGGATCAGCGGTAAAAAAGGAACCTATATGCAGACCCTTGCCAGGACAGGATGAAAACCGTGTTGCAGTTTTTTCGGAATCTAAAGATCCGGTCCAAGCTTTTGGGCGGTTATACCCTGATCTTTGTCCTGGCCACCCTTGTGGGCGGGGGGGTGATTTATCACCAGGTTCGCACCACCATTGAAGCCAATATTGAAAGTGAACTGACCAATGCCACGTCCACCATCCAGAATATGGTCCGGACAGCCGCCGCCACCTCCATAAAAAACCATCTTAGGGCCATTGCAGAGAAAAACAAGGAAATTGTCCAGGCAATCCACAATGATTTTCTTCTGGGGCTTACCACAGAAGAAGAGGCCAAGGGTCTGTGCCGGAAAATCCTGTTCAGCCAGACCATTGGTAAAACAGGGTATATTTTTTGTGCCAATTCTGCCGGTATTGCCATTGAACATCCCAACCCCGGAGTGGCCGGGAAAAATTTTTTAACCCGGACCTTTGTCCATGAAATGATCAAAATGAAAACCGGGTATTTGGAGTATGACTGGAAAAACCCCGAGGAAAAAAACCTAAAGCCCAAAGCCATGTATATGTCCTATTTTGAACCCTGGGACTGGATTATTGCTGTCTCAACCTATAGGGAAGAATTCAACGAGCTCATCAATATTTCGGATTTCAGGGAAAGCATTTTAGGCCTGACCTTTGGCAAAACAGGCTATGCATACATCCATGACTCCCAAGGCAACCTCATTGTCCATCCGTTTATGATTGGCAATTACTTTGATTCACGGGACAGGGAGGGCCGGTATTTTGTCCGGGATATCTGTGAACAGAAAAATGGAAAAACCGTCTATACCTGGAAAAATCCCGGTGAGACCCTGGCCCGGGAAAAAATGGTTATTTTCAGATATATTCCCGAATATGACTGGATTGTGGCCTCTGCCAGCTATTTGGATGAAATATTTGCCCCCCTGAAGATGATCCGGAATATTATTTTTAGTATTGTTTTTTTGACCTGTGTCCTGGTTTTTTCCGCTTCCCTGTGGATTAATGCCACCGTCATCGTCCCTTTGCAAACCCTCATGAACCGCTTTGCCATGGGCGCTTCAGGAGATTTTACTGTCCGCATGCCCGTGGAATCCACGGATGAAATTGGACAGTTGGCAGACTATTTCAATAAATTTATGGACAGACTGAATCGCTATGTTGATGAACGTAAAAAAAGTGAAAAAGCCCTTCGCCTTTTGGAAAGGGAAATTCTCACCATCAGTGAACGGGAACGCCAGAAAATTGCCATGGATCTCCATGACGACCTCTGCCCCCAGCTCATTGGCATTGAAGTGATGACAAAAATGCTCCAGCAGCGGCTCGGGGAAAAACAACGTGTTGATCCCCTGGCCAGCGAAGCCGACCGTGTCGGCAAAATAAGGGGTCTGATTCTGGATGCCATTGAAAAAACCCGGGGTCTTTCCCGGGGGCTGGCACCGGTGAATCTTGTGGACCGGGGATTTGATGTTTCCCTGGAGGAACTGGCCGCCTATGTTCGGGAGGTGTTCCATATCTCCTGTACCCTCTCCTGTGACAGGGCCCAACCCTTTGAAGATAACAGTATGGCCACCCACGCCTATTATATCGCCCACGAGGCGGTTCACAATGCGGTCAAGCATTCAAAGGCAGATCTTATTCGTATCTGCTTGACGAATCAAACCAAAACCGTCACACTCACCATCCAGGACAATGGCCTTGGTCTTGGCAGCCCCAAACCGGGAATGGGCATCCGGATCATGTCCTACCGGGCCAACCGGATAGGTGCCTTGCTTGGGTTTGAAAAGAGTCCCGAGGGCGGCACCCTGGTGAGGCTGGAATTGTCTAGGCCGGAATTGCCCTGGTCGTAATTAGCGGACAAGAACGGGGGAACCCTATAAAAAGAGAGGCTCATGGGAAAAGACGATTTAAAGATTCTTATTGTTGAAGACCACCCCATTTTCAGAATGGGCATGAAAGAGATGATCGAGCATGAACCCGATATGTCCGTGTGCGGGGATGCCGAAGATGTGGCCACTGCCCTTGAATTGGTTGAGGCTCACAAACCGGATCTGGTCATTGTGGACCTGTCTTTGAAAGAGAGCAATGGCATGGACCTGGTCAAGGAAATACATGCCCGTCACAAATCCATAGCTTCCCTGGTGCTCTCCATGCACGACGAAGCCCTCCATGCGGAACGGTGTATCATGGCAGGGGCCAAGGGCTATATCATGAAGCAGGAAGCCTCGGAATCCGTTGTTCTGGCCATCCGAAGGATCATGGCCGGCCATATCCACGTCAGCCCAAGGATCATGAGCCATATCCTTAATACCTTCCAGAAACAGCCAAGTCTGGCCCATGAATCCCCCTTAAAACGAATCACGGACCGGGAGCTTGAAATTTTTCAGCTTATCGGTCAGGGGCTCTCCTCCAAGCAAATTGCCAATCAGCTCAATGTCAGTATCAAAACCATTGGCACCTATCGGGAACGGATCAAAGAGAAATTAAATCTGAAAAATGCCACGGAGCTGGTCCGGCATGCCGTGATCTGGGTAGAGACCGGGGTCTTTAAAGAATCTGTCTGAAACAATAAAAAATTATATTTTTATCCTCTGCACCGCACCATGATTTGATTCTGTAGGAAACCCACCTACAAACATTTAAGATTTTTCCATACTCCTTTATGGGGAACCCGCCGATGTTTTCCTTTCCTTAATTGACCTATGACTACAAACAGATCTTTATCCGCGCAAATCAAAAACCCAACAAAGGAGAAAGAAATGGTCATGAAAAGAGAAGAGGGGGCAGCCCAACCCGGTATTTGCTGGGGAAAATTTACCACCCGCATTCCGGGAATCCATGTGAACTTTTCCCTGCCTGAAATTATCCAGGGCGGATTGTTAACCACAGCAACCGGCGGTGTGGTAGCCGCCCTGACCATGAAATTTTTCCAGGTTCCCTTTGAAGTGGCCTGGGCCGTGGTCCTGATCCAGTTATTCTGGCTCTGGGTGGTGCCCACGGTGATCTGCGGTGAACCCTATGCACCCGGTTGGATCACCCCGGCCCTGCCTTTGGTAATGGTATTTTTAGGAACCTTTGAGGCGGGATTGCCGGCCATCCATGCCATGATGGCGGTGACCATCTGTTTATCGGCTATTTTCCTTTTTTTCGCCGTCACAGGCCTGGGCAAACGATTTTTTCAATGGGTACCGGTGGAGCTTCGGGCCGCCATCATATTTGGCGGGTCCATTGCCGCCTTTAATGCCGAATTCGGCCGGTTGGCCACAATGCCCATAACCCTTCCCATTGTCTGGGCCGTGGTCTTCCTTCTCATGTTTTCCGTCTGGTTTACCCGGGCAAAACAGACCAACAAAGTGCTGAATCTGTTGGGTTCCATGGCCCTGTTGGTGGGTTTTTTGGTGGCAGCCATTGTGGGGCCTCTGTCCGGGGAAATTTCCTTTGATATCCAGATGGGGTGGCACATTCCCCAGATCACTGCCTATATAAAAGCGGTATCTCCCTTTTTTGTGGGATGGCCCGGCCTTGAGGTCTATTTTAAAGCCTTTCCCCTGGCCCTGATGATCTATATCTTTATTTTTGGTGATCTGGTCCTTGGCAGCACCCTTCTGGAACAGGCAGGAGGGGTAAGAAGGGATGAGAAAATCCAGGTGGACAATACCCGGAGTCATATCATTCTCTTTATCCGGAACATGGGTCATCTGTTGATGGCCGGCCCCTTTATCCCCCTCCACGGTCCCATCTGGACCGGTGTCCACGTATTTTTAACCGAGCGGTACAAATCCGGCCGGAAAAATATGGATTCCATATTTTCGGGCACATTCAACTGGTATTGGCCCGCCTTTTTCCTGATTTTCATGGTCCCGGTGGTTACCTTCATGAAACCGCTGCTGGCGGTGGCTTTGTCCATCACCCTCATTCTCACAGGCTTTGCCTGTGCCTATGTGGCCATTTCCATGGTTAAAACTCCGGCTGCCCAGGGGTATGCTTTTTTTGTGGGCATGATCATCGCAAAATTTGGCCCTGCCTGGGGCATGGGGGTTGGCATCGGCCTGTACATCCTGCTGCTGGCCAAAAAAATTCCGAAAGTTTCCATGAAACCCCAACCCGAAGAAATATAAAACCCGAAGAAATATAAAACCCGAAAGAACATACAAGAATAGAGATGGAAAACAATAGATAATTTTTCACCAAAGGAAATAAAGGAGCGATAATGACAACAAAACTCATCACACCGACCCCAAGTGCTTACAACTACCCTTTGCTCATCAAGCAGCTTTTGGACACCCCCTTGATTTATTCGCCCGACCAGGAGATTGTCTACAGGGATAGTTTCCGCTATGACTATAAAACTTTTGGCACTAGGGTAAAACAGCTGGCCGCCATGCTGAAAGAACAAGGGGTTAAACCCGGTGATACCGTTGCAGTCATGGACTGGGACTCCCACAGGTATCTGGAATGCTTTTTTGCCATCCCCATGATGGGGGCGGTGCTCCACACTATCAATATCCGGTTGACACCGGATCAGCTCATCTACACCATTAACCATGCCGAAGACGATGTGATTCTGGTCAATCAAGAGTTTGTTCCCCTGCTGGAATCAGTGCAGGACCGTTTTGAAACTGTAGGAAAGGTGATTCTGCTGTCTGATACAGGTGAGATACCCACCTCGACCCTTTCTTTTTGCGGTGAATATGAAACACTGATCTCCGACACCAAACCGGAATATGATTTTCCTGATTTTGATGAAAATACCATGGCCACCACCTTTTACACCACCGGTACCACCGGGTTGCCCAAGGGGGTATTTTTCAGCCACCGCCAGATCGTACTTCATACCTATGGCGCCATGGCAGGTCTTTGTGCCTACGCCTCCCAGGCCAATATCTCCTCGGCGGATGTCTACATGCCCATCACCCCCATGTTCCATGTTCATGCCTGGGGCATGCCCTATTTGATGACCCTTTTGGGAGCCAAGCAGGTCTACCCGGGCCGGTATGACCCGGAAATGCTGCTTAAACTCATTGTTGGGGAAAAAGTAACCTATTCCCATTGTGTGCCCACCATCATGAACATGCTGCTCACCAGTCCTTCCATCAAAGATCTGGATCTTAGGGGATGGAAAGTGATCATTGGCGGATCCTCTCTTTCTAAAGGACTTTGCAAGGAAGCGCTTGGGTACGGCATCAATCTTTACACCGGATATGGCATGTCTGAAACCTGTCCTTTGCTCACCTTGGCCAATATTAAGCCCCATATGCTGGAATGGGGGGAGGATGAGCAGGTGGAAATCCGCTGTAAAACAGGCCTTCCCGTGTCCAATGTCCAGCTGGAAATTGTGGATGTAAAGGGCAACCCCCTTGCCCATGACGGCCAGACCCCCGGGGAAGTTGTGGCCCGGGCTCCCTGGCTCACCCAGGGGTATGTCAAATCCCAGGAACAAAGTGAAGAACTCTGGGCGGGCGGCTGGCTCCACACCGGTGACATCGGCGTTATTGATGATGAAGGCTATTTGAGAATAACGGACCGGCTTAAGGATGTGATCAAAACTGGCGGAGAATGGATCTCCTCTCTGGAGTTGGAAGACATCATCAGTCAGCATCCGGCTGTGAGCGAGGTGGCCGTGGTGGGCATCCTTGATGAGAAATGGGGAGAGCGCCCCCTGGCCATGGTGGTGGTCAAGGAGGGGTATCAGGACAAGATATCTGAAACCGATATCCAGGATTTCTGCACCTCCTTTGTGGAAAAAGGCCAGATCCCCAAATATGGGGTTCCTTCAAAAATCATTCTCAACGTCGAGATTCCCAAAACTTCCGTGGGGAAAATCAGTAAAAAAGACATCAGGGCGGAGTACAATGAGCGGGATGGCGCCTAACCGTAAAATCCAATTAATTTGTGAGAAGGTTTAACAAAAAAAGAACCCCTGGCAGAGGGAAATTCATCTCATCCTGCCAGGGGTTCTCCCAATATAGGGTTGGGGTCTGATTGTTTTCAGGCCTGTTTCTTTGCTCTTTTTATCCTATTCTTTTATCAGGGAACAGACCCATGATATCTTTTTGGGTGGCCCTGCAGATACCTCTCTCCGTGATAAATCCTGTCACCAGGCGTGCGGGGGTTACATCAAAGGCATGGTTGGCAGCTTTGCTTGTTTCCGGCGGCACCAGCACCGATTGGATTTTTCCGTCGAGAAGGCCCTGGACATACCGGATTTCATCGGGGTCCCGCTCTTCAATGGGAATATCTTTTATCCCGTCTGTAATGCGCCAGTCAAAGGTGGAGGAGGGAAGGGCCACATAAAAAGGGATGTCATTGTCCCTGGCGGCCAACGCCTTTAAATAGGTTCCGATTTTGTTGGCCACATCCCCGGCCCGGGTGGTCCGGTCTGTTCCCACAATGACCAGGTCCACCATTTTATGCTGCATGAGATGGCCCCCGGCATTGTCCGTGATCACCGTGTGATCGATCCCGTGTTTGCCCAGTTCCCATGCCGTGAGGCGGGCGCCCTGGTTCAGGGGTCTTGTCTCATCCACCCAGACATGGACATCTATATTATTGTCAAAGGCGGTGTAAATGGGGGCCGTTGCCGTACCATACTCCACACAGGCAAGCCAGCCAGCATTGCAATGGGTGAGTATGTTGACCGGTTTGCCGTTTTTTTGTTTACTGATTTCTTGGATGATGGACATGCCGTGTTCGCCTATTTTTTGACAATTAACGGCTTCCTCCTCCACCACCTCCAGGGCTGCGGTCAGGGCAGCTTTTACCCGGGCATCGTAGGAAGTTTGTTTTAAAGCCTCATCCCGGACCCTATCCACCCCCCAGAAGAGGTTCATTGCCGTGGGTCTGGCATTTTTGAGCCGGCTGCATTCCGCCTCAAAATAAGCGTTGTCTGCTCCCTTATTGTTTTTCTGGACCAGGCTGACATAGACCCCAAGGGCGCCGGTGGCACCGATGAGAGGAGCTCCTCTGACATACATATCCTTGATGGCACGAATAACCTCATCCACCGTGTTCAGGTCTTCGATGACAAGTTCATGGGGAAGAAGCCGCTGGTCAATGATTTGAACGGTTTTTGAGGCGGTATCAAACCAGATAGGTCTCATCTCTTGTCCATCCACTCGCATATTTAATTCTCCAATATCTGTTTTTTTAATGTTTTTTGAAGGTTAAAATTAAGTAAAACTAGAAATTTTTTATAAAATCATCCGCTTCCCTGATGGAAAGATTCATGTCATCAATGAGAGAGGCCACCTCTCGTTCAATGGAATATACTTCACCCCCCAGGGAACCCACTGCCTTGGCATTTAGGTTATGCTTCAGGTAGAGGGTATAATCCTTAAGTTTTGTCAAAACCGGGTACATTCCACGGGTGGACTTGTTCATGGCCCGTTCCAGTTGTTTGTATCGTTTTTTTGCGTCGGACAGGGAGCGTTGGCTGGAGGATTTGAGTCGGGTGTCATTGATCTGCTTGATCTCATCTCCCCATTCGGCAAATAGATCCGATCCCACCTGTTTTACGGTGCCGATCCGTTTTTCAATCTGCCGGGCCCTGGCATCACAATCTTCATAGCTGTCCTTTAGATTGTCGTAAAATGTTTCTAAATCTCCGCCGTCAAAGGCATAGAGCTCCTTGATGCGGGTGAGGGCATCCTTGAATTCTTCCTGGGCGCGGGTTTGGCTGACCTTTACATCCTTCACATCATCCACAAGGATATGGCGTTTTTCCTTGCCGATTTTTTCCATGGCAGAATAATAGGCCGTGCTGCAGCCGGATAAAAATAGCACTACACCCAAGGCAATTGTAAACAATACGGGCCTAGAGGGTTTTAAAAAGGTAGTTTTCATTCTGTGCTCCCTTTATAGTGTTTGGTATTTTTTTTAAATGCAAAACCCTTTATACCAGATCACCCGGGTTTATTTAATCCTTTTTTTGACCGGCAACCCCGGGCTGTTGGATATTTTTGGCCAACCGGGTTGTTGCCGGGTATTTTTGTTGACTTTCCTTGGTTTTTTTATTTAATTTGGGTTATCCTGTTTTTCTCTAGAATTTTTAATTATAAAGTTTTTAATCCCAAAAACCCCAATGAAATGGAGATGCGCCATGGAATTGAATCAATTGAACTCATTACCGGCATTCTTGGACCGACTTGGCCTGGATGAAGACCCCATGGCCATGTTTTTTACAAATGAAAAACCTTCCCAGGGATATTCTCCCAATCCCATGGAGATGCCCACCCGGGAAAAAGAAGAGAAGGATGAAGTGGACTGGCAGGATGTTTTTTCACAATTTTCCTGTGTCATTGGTAATATCTGGCTGGCCCGGAAAAAAAAGACCTGTGCCTGGTTTTCCCCCCGGCATTTTGGATGTCCTGGGGGCGCCTTTTGGCTGGGATTTAACAAGCCCCAGGCCGAGACCATTATTCAGTATGTTTCCACCGGGATTCCCGGCCGCATGGAGGGGGAGTTCTATTGCGACTCTCCCGACCGTTTAAGACAGATTCTTGAAGCGGTTGATCCGGTCCCGGCCAAACAGGAGTATTGTGTGTTCAAGCCCATCAGTCAGTTAGAAAAGGACGAAATTCCGGTTCTGGTTTCTTTCTTTTCCCGGCCGGAATCCCTGGGCGGCCTCCACCAGTTGGCCACCTTTGTCACCGGGGATCCGGAGGTTGTGGCATCCCCCTGGAGCGCTGCCTGCGGCAGTCTGGTTGTTTGGCCCCTGCACTATCTTGAAAAAGGAGAGCAGCGGGCTGTCATCGGTGGGTGGGACCCCTCTGCCAGGAAATTTTTCAAGACAGATGAACTGACATTTACCATTCCCTTTGAAATGTTTCAAAAGATGCTCAACCGGTATGGAGATTCTTTTTTAAAGACAAAAACCTGGGACAATGTTCATAAAAAAATCAATAAAAGCAAACGGGCATGGAAGGAAGACAACAGTGATACAGACAAATGAGATACAGACAAATGAAAAACCAGCGTCCTTTTTTAGAATATCAAAATTTATAAGGCAGGAGACCCTGGGAGGAATCCTTTTGATTCTTGCCACATTGATTGCGGTGGTTTGGGCAAACTCTTCTTTCTATGAGGCATACCACTACCTGTCCCACGAGGTCAGAGTGGGTACAACCTTTGGTGATTTTAACTTTTCCCTCCACCATTGGGTTAATGACGGGCTCATGGCCCTGTTCTTTTTTACCATCGGCCTTGAGATTAAACGGGAAGTCATGGGAGGAGAGCTGTCCTCTCTGAAAAAAGCCGCCCTTCCGGTTATGGCCGCCATCGGCGGCATGGTGGTTCCGGCCCTGGTTTTTTTATTGTTCACGGGCGACAGTCCTGATTATTCAGCAGGATGGGGAATTCCCATGGCCACAGATATTGCCTTTGCCCTCGGCATCCTTGCTCTTTTGGGCAGTCGGGTGAATATTAATCTGAAAATATTTTTAACCGCCCTGGCCATTGCAGATGATCTGGGGGCGATTCTGGTGATTGCGGTTTTTTATACAGATACCATCAACTATTATCAGCTGGGCATTGCCATGGCTGCCATTCTTGTTTTGATTGCGGGTAATAAAATGGGGGTTCGGTCCACTCTGTTTTACGGCTTTGTAGGGCTTGTCGGTGTCTGGTTGGCTTTCTTTTTTTCAGGGGTTCATGCTACCATTGCAGGGGTTCTCATTGCATTTACCATTCCTGCCAAGGCCAAAATCAATGAAGTGGATTATATAGACAACCTTTGCACCCTGCTGACAAAATTTGAAGATGAAAAACGAAACAATTCAAAATTATTGACAAGTGAACAGGCCCATTTGATTGAAAAAATTGAAACACTGGGCAATGATGCCCATACCCCCCTCCAGCGGTTGGAACATATCCTTCATCCCATATCCGCCTACTTGATTATTCCCGTTTTTGCCCTGTTCAATGCCGGAGTCCGCATTGAAGGCAATATTATGGATATGCTACTGCATCCTGTCTCCCTTGGCATCATTGCCGGGCTTGTGCTTGGCAAATTTATCGGGATTTCTATTTTCAGTCATCTGGTTATCAAACTGAGACTGGCAGCTCTTCCCGAAGGTATGTGCTTCCGGGATATTTACGGCGCTGCCCTGTTGGCGGGCATTGGGTTTACCATGTCTATCTTTATTTCAGACCTTGCCTTTTCAGATCCCCAATTGATTCAGGTTGCAAAGGTTGGGATATTTATGGCATCCATACTTTCTGCTGTTCTGGGTGTTCTCATTCTTTTGAGCGGGAACAGCCGCGCAACCGGGCCGGCTGTTCCATTGCAAAAAAATTGAAAGGGCTTAGCTGTCCGTATGGCACTCATTGCAGGCAAGAGGTCCATGTACCGGCAGCATACTTTCATCAAGAGTGCCGGTTTTTTCCAGGCGGGTTCTTTGTTTGCTGAGGTCACGGTGACATTCAATGCAGGCTTTATGATAGGCTGCCAAAAAGTATAGGCTGTTTCTTGGGTCATTGATATTTCTGGTTTTCTCGTCGGCCTCCGCTTGGTCATGGCAGTCTGCTGTGGTACAGTTTTGAACCGGGCTTTCACCATCCCACTCGTGGTGGCAGGTTTGACAGGCATAGTCAAAATGCCCTCCATGGGGAAACTCAACGGGGGGTCGTTTTGTATCGGTTCCCTCGGGGGCGGTGAGGGTCAGGGTGCCCATGGGAATGTCAAGGGCGTCAACTGATCTTTCGACCGCTGCCTGGCTTGCCGGGTGACACTGTTCACAGGTCACCGGCGCTGTGCTGGTGGACATGGAATTTTTCTTGTTTTCTTCCAATTGGTTGCGATGGCATTCCCGACAGACTCTGTGGTAGGCGCCGGTAAGTGATTTGACCTTTCTATCGCGCAATGGTGTGCTGCCCGGGGGGGAGGCCCATAACTTTTCATGGCAGCCAGAGGAGGCACATCCCTCCACCGGGCTGACCTTATCCCATTCGTGGTGGCAGCTTTTGCAGGAGAACTGAAAGTGGGTTGAATGGGGGAATACGACGGGTGACATCTTTGTTTTTGAATGGGCAGGTGCGGCAAGCATCATTGTTCCCGTTGGCAGGCTGAGCTCGTCCTGACTTTCCTGGGCAAAAATTAGGTCGCCTGTTATTAGAATGATTGCAAGGGAATATGCAAAAAACAAGTATCGCGTCATCGTATTTCTCCTCTGTAACGGATTGAACATCTATTGTATCCTTATCTTATCCTTATGGAACTGGAAAATTATACTTTTAGTGATCTATAATAGGTGTTTTAGACAAAATCAATATGTAAAGCTTTAAATTTAAAAAAAATATTTTCCGGCACCACTGAATTTTTGTCCCCATACCTTGTGCTGGTGTTAGAAAAACAGAGTTGGTGGCGGTTTTGGGGATAACAATGGGTTCTTTTTTTACCTGCACCTATGCTAAGATAAACTGAGTTTTATTTTTGTCGTAATTTAAAGGGACAGGAAACCAACGTTTTTATGCAAACCGCTATTTTAGAGCCAACAAAAGATCCCCTGGGTGCCATGCTGCTTGATTATTGGAATGGCAGAAAACAGGCCTTTGTAACCATTGATTCCAGCTTGCTTGAGATGTCGCAAATGAGTGGTGAAATCATGTTCCGCAGGGCAGATCAAATGGGCCCCATTGAGCTTAAGGCGTTGGGATTGTGCCGGGGCAGAATTCTGGATGTGGGTGCCGGCAGCGGTTGCCACAGTCTCTATCTCCAGGAACAGGGTAACAAGGTGGCGGCCTTGGATATATCCCCGGGCTGTATTGAGGTGATGGAGAAACAAAAGGTGGACCTAAGGGTTCATAACAGCCTTTTTAATCTTGAAGATCAAGTGTATGACACCCTGCTCATGCTCATGAACGGCATTGGGATCTGCGGGACCCTGGATGGGTTGAATCTGTTTTTTCAATATATAAAACCCTTGTTAAGGGCTGGCGGCCAGGTCATTGCCGACTCCACTGATCTTGGATCATTCCAGGATGACACCAAATTTGTTTCCCGGGGAGACCGGTATTACGGGGAAATCGATTTTGTCATGGGTTACAAGGAGATAAAAGGAGACCCCTTTGAATGGCTCTATGTTGACTATGCCACCTTGACCCATTGTGCGGCCTTCCACGGGTGGCAGTGTGATCTGATAATGGAGGAGGAGGGCGGAAAATATCTGGTCAGAATCCATTGATGTGCTGTCCCTTTTTGAGGTATAATCAGGCGTATGGTCAAGCGGGGACAAAGAATAAAAGATGTCTCTGGATGATGTTAAGCTTCCTGTGAATGATAGAGATAGAAGGACAATTTTTAAAAAGGAGGAAACCCATGACCCTTATACACAGAGTAGATGTAAAAGAGAAATTTGAGGTCCAGGCCTATGAGAAACCCCAGACTATGGATATGCATACCCATATCCCCTTTTCCGGTTCTCCCAGAAAGCACCCTAGTGAAAATGATAAGATCCTTTTGATTGCAGATCCCTTTACAACCAACACCTTTTACTATGAGTTTAAAGTTGCAGATATTGGATTTGCCGAAGAACTTTCCAACATGACCAATATAGATGGGGATGCCATCCCCATGGCACGGATCTGGGTTAAAAAGCAAAGCATAGGGGTTCGGTGTACGCCTTTTCTTGTGGATGCTCTGGTTCCCCACAGATCCTGACACCTTTTCCCCGGGTCAGGAGATTGTGTTTGAAAATGGCAGCTATCCGATATAACCGCCGTCCACACCCAAGACCTGGCCTGTGATATATCCGGCATCCTTTGAGGAAAGAAATACAAAGATGGGGACAATCTCCTGGATCTCTGCAAATCGGCCCAGCTGGATTCTGGATTTGTACAGATTGCACAATTGTTCATCTGCCTGGAGTTTTTCTGTCATGTCTGTCTTGGTAACCCCAGGGCAGACCGCATTCACATTGATTCCGTTTTTGCCCAGTTCCCGGGCGGCGGATTTGGTAAATCCGATCACACCGGCCTTGGCAGAGGCGTAATTGATCTGTCCGATGGTGCCAAACAGCCCGGCGGTGGAAACCACATTGATGATCCTGCCCCAGTTTTGTTTCTTCATATGTTTTGCAGCGGCCTGGGAAGTATTGAAAATTCCCTTGAGGTGGACATTTACCACAAGATCCCAGTCCTTTTCGGCCATGTTGACAAGCATTGAGGGTTTGGAAACGCCTGCATTGTTGATGAGAATATCCACCCCGCCCAGTTGGTCAACAGCTTGTTCTACCATGTTTTTTGCTTGTTCAAACTGGCTGATGTCTGCATTGACTGCCAGGGCCTTTCTTCCAAGTTCCCGAATCGCTTCTGCTGTTTTCTCTGCTGCGCCGTCGGTGCCAAAATCATTTATCAGAATATTTGCCCCTGCCTTGGCCAGGGCAATGGCAACGGCCTTGCCAATTCCTTTTCCCGCCCCTGTAACAATGGCTGTTTTATTTTTTAGCTTCATTCTCTTCTCCACCAGGATGTTTGTAAAGGCGAAGCTTTACTCCCTATGGGAAGATAATTCAACCATAAAGATCATCCTCATGGTTGCCCAGCCCCGAATTTTTTGCGGATCTGTTACAAAAAATCATGCAAAAGGGGGGTGTTTGACCATCAGAAAAGGTTGGCAATAAAGTTGCCAATGGCCTGGACCCCTTCTTTTTCAACCATCCGGATGGTCTGGGAGCCAATGACGGCAATGTCGGCCTTTCCCTTTAAAAAGTCTATGTCATTCTTGTCTTTTACGCCGAAACCAACGGCCAGGGGCAGGGTGGTGGCCTGTCTGCACCTTGTGAGATAATCGGACAGATCTTCGGAAAAAGAGGTGGTTTTCCCGGTTACTCCTTTTCTGGCAAGACAGTAGACAAATCCTGCAGCATGGCCAGAAATATACCCCATTCTTTTGTCGGAGGTTTCCGGGGAAAAAATATAGATGGGGGCCAAATTATTTTTTGCCATGGCTGCCAGATATTCTTTTCCCTCTTCCGGGGGCAGGTCCGGAATAATGGCCCCTTTCAGGTTGATGGATTTCATCTGGTCCGCAAATCGGTCCATGCCGTATTTGTAAGGAATATTGGTATAGCTCATGAACAAAAAGGGAATGGGAAATTCTTTTGCCACCCTTTGGGCAAATTCAAAACATTTTAGAACCGTTGAACCGCCTTCCAGGGCATTCTGGTTGGCCTTAAGAATGACGGGACCGTCTGCCATGGGTTCGGAAAAGGGGATCTGAAGCTCCATGAGGTCCACTCCGGCCTCAACCATCTGTTTGACAATTTCATAGGAGGCATCAAAGGAGGGGTATCCCATGACAATATGGGTCATTAACAGGATCTTTTTTGTCTGCAATTTTTTTTGTATATAGGATTCAAGCATTGTATTCCGCTGCCTTTTTTTTTATGAATTCTTTCCATTTCGGATCCTCAAATGCATCTGCCACGGTGAAGATATCCTTGTCCCCCCGGCCGGACTGATTGATGATGATAATATCATCCTTTGCCAGGGTTGGTGCTTCTTTAAAGGCATGGGCAAAGGCATGGGCTGATTCCAGTGCCGGAATGATTCCTTCCTTTTGCATGGTCAGTTTCAGGGCGGCAATCACCTCGTCATCCCGGGCACTTTCAAACCGGGCAATCCCATGGTCATGCATATCCGCCAGGATGGGGGAAACCCCCACATAGTCAAGGCCGGCGGAAATGGAGTGGGTTTCTCGCATCTGGCCGTCATCATCCTGGAGAAAATAGGTTTTATACCCCTGGGCAATGCCGGGGCTGGCATCATCCGAGCGAAGGCGGGAGGCATGGTGTCCTGTGGAAAGTCCTTTGCCCCCAGCTTCCACCCCCACCAGCTCCACAGGATCATTTAAGAATCCTGAAAACAGGCCCATGGCATTGGAGCCGCCGCCCACACAGGCATAGACCCGTTTGGGCAGTTTGCCTTCAATCTCCATGATTTGACGTCTGGTCTCCAACCCGATGATGGACTGGAAATAGGTGACCATTTCCGGGAAGGGGTGGGGGCCGCAGGCGGTTCCCAGAACATAATGGGTGGTGTCCATGTTGGATACCCAGTCCCGGAAGGCTTCATTGATGGCATCCTTTAATATCTTTGTGCCGTCGGTCACCGGTACCACGGTGGCGCCCAACTGCTCCATCCAGAAAACATTGGGCCGCTGGCGGATCACATCCACCTCCCCCATATAGATGGTGCAGTCAAATCCGAACTTGGCCGCCATGGTGGCACAGGCCACCCCGTGCTGGCCGGCACCGGTTTCGGCAATGACCCGTTTTTTCCCCATCTTTTGAACCAACAGCCCCTGGCCCATTACATTGTTGACTTTATGGGCGCCGGTGTGGTTGAGATCTTCCCGTTTGATATATATTTTTGCACCCTTAAAATGCGCTGTAAGATTCTCGGCAAAGGTTAAGGGGGTGGGTCTGCAGGAATAGGATGACATCAGTTTAACATAGGTGTCCCAGAAATTTGGGTCCTGCTTTATCTTTTCAAACCGGGCTTCCAGTTCATCAAAGGTGGCAACCAGAATCTCGGGCAAAAAGGCCCCGCCAAAGTTGCCGTAATATCCGCGGTTTTTCATGGGTTTATCCTCCTGGGGATGCAAAGGGTTTAGGTGCTCGTAACGTTTATGATGAGGATCCCTCGGACTGAATGGTCTGGGAAAAGGCAAATTTATCGGTCCGGCAAAAAAGAATTGAAAAAATACCATTGGGCGCCTGGGGAAAATTTAATGTTCTTCTCACCGTAAGAACCGGGTCTGAGGTTGTAAGCTTAAGCAATGACGCCCGCTCAGAGTCAAGGGTTTCAACCTTAAATTGCTGGTTTCCGTTTTCAGGGGCAAGGTAATAGAGATCAGACACAACCTGGGCCAGGGATTTGTTTTCAAGATCTATTCGATCAATGCCCATGAAAAGTTCTGGATTCAGATAGATATCTTCCAGCAGAACCGGGATTCCCTTGGTCAGGGTCAGGCGGGACAGGAAAAAGGCGGTCTGGTCATTAAAGGGATTTTCCGGATCATGGGTGATCTGTATTT
The DNA here is from genome assembly GCA_016744295.1 of Desulfobacteraceae bacterium. Classification (GTDB taxonomy): domain Bacteria; phylum Desulfobacterota; class Desulfobacteria; order Desulfobacterales; family Desulfobacteraceae; genus NBML01. The sequence goes on from JADGEQ010000004.1 coordinate 56,489, forward strand.
GTACCGTGGGCTTGATGATCCTTGTTTCAATGGGAATCCCCTTGGTTAGAAAGGCCTGGGAAGTGCCTGCCAGGGAAAACAGGTCCACCTGGGGGGAGACGTGTCTGACAAAGGTGCCTGAACCTCTTTTTCGCTGGATCAATCCTTTTTGTACCAGGGTGTCCATGGCCTGGCGTACCGTGGGTCGGCCAATACTGTATTGTTTTGCAAGGGTTGTTTCAGAGGGGATCATCTGACCGGGGGGATATTCGCCGGACCGGATTCGGTCCAGAAGAATGTCGGCAAGTTGGTGATACAAGGGGATGGGGGAGGTATGGTTGAGCATATTTGCCTTTTTTAAAATCTGTCATTCCAACATAATGTTTATGAACAATTTTATTTCTATGGTTTCATCTTTTATGGAGGGATGATAAAAATAATTTGTTAAGTTGTCAAGACATTTTGACATATTTGTTTTTTGGTGCAGTTGGGTGAGGGACCCGGCAAAGGCAGCAATGGTTTTTTCCTGTTTCCCCTTAAAGGAAAAGGATGAGGTTCAGAATCCTGTGGTGGAACTGCCCCTGCCGGCCCGGGCGATACCATTTTATATGATGAGATTGAAGTTTTGCTCAAAAGAATGAAACAGCCGCCGGGAATACCCCGGCGGCTGTTTTATCTTACTAATTCCAGATTCGTTTAATCCACCAGAACCTTTTCAAGCTGGGCAACCAGAAAATCCATTTCCTCATCATTGATGACCAGGGGAGGGGAGATCCGGATGGTATGCCCATGGCTGTCATTTACAATCAAACCCAGTTTGAGCAGTTTATGGCAAAATTCCATGGCATTGCCTTTTTTTACTTCAATTCCGATGAACAGTCCTTTTCCCCTGACTTCCTTGACATGGGAGGATTTGTCGGCAATCTTTTGTATCCGTGCCTTAAGGATTTTTCCCTTCTTAGCGGACTGTTCTGCCAGATGTTCCTCTTCAAACACCTTGAGGGATGCTGCGCCTGCAACACAGGCCAGGGGGTAGCCGCCAAATGTGGACCCGTCGGAGCCCTTGGAAAAAACCATGTCCATGATTTTGGCATTGGTGATAAAGACGGACAGGGGAACAAGTCCCCCGGAAAGGGCTTTGCCCAGAATGACACCATCGGGAACGATATTTTCATGTTCGAAACAGAATTTTTTCCCGGTTCTGCCCATGCCCACCTGGATCTCATCACAGACCAGGAGAAGATCATTCGCATCGGACAATTCTCTTAATCCCTTGAGAAATCCCTTGGGCGGAATCTTCATGCCGCCTTCTCCCTGGAGAGGTTCCACCAGGATGCCGCAGGTGTTGGGGGAAATAGCCTTTTTAACTGCTTCAATATTTCCGAATTCCACACTGACAAATCCAGGGGTCAGGGGGCCAAAGCCTTCACTGTATTTTTTGCTGGAGGAAAAGGACACCACGGAAATAGTCCGGCCATGGAAATTATTATCAAAAACGATGATTTCCTGCTTCCCGTCCTGTATTCCCTTTGCCTTGAATCCATAATACCGCATGGCCTTGATAGCGGTTTCAACAGATTCCACACCCCCATTTTTCGGCAATACCTTGTTTCCATAGTTACCAAACCTGGGTCCCATCTGGGGGGCAAATTTGGCTGCTTCGGACAGAAAGATTCCCAGGGGGTCTGTAAAAACCACATTAGAGAGAACCGAGGCGTAATTGCCGATGAGAGCGTCCATCACCGCATTGGTGATGGTGGGATGGTGGTGGCCCGGGTTGGCTGCGGAATAGGCTGCCAAACAGTCCAGATATTTTTTGCCCTTGTCATCGGTTAGCCAGCATCCTTTTGCATGACGGACCACCAGGTTGATTCTTTCATAGTGATGGGCACCAAAATCTTCTTCCAGATTGAAGATAGTGTTGTCAGTTTCATTGGAAAATCCATCAAAGTAGTTAATTTTACGCATGGCTGTCATGGGGAACCTCCTTAATTATCTGCTTTTATAATATTGTAAATGTGTTTTTCTTTGTCGGTGAGCGGCTGGCCTTGATCCAGGGTTTTTTCCAGGAAGCAATGGTAAAAATCGTGGCGAAGACTGTCCCGGTTGGCAATAATAAACCATTGGTTCCGTGTCCAGTTGATGGGGGACAAATCTTCATTCCCGGCTTCAAAGATTCCCACCAGGGCTTCTTTTCTGTCGGTAATAATATCAAAGGACCTGCCGCCAATGGTTTTTATAAGATTTTCGTGGCCGGGGTGTGTCACCTGGATATCAAAGCGTTCCGTAATTTTACCCATGGCAATGTAACGAATTAAAACCCCTCTTTTTTCTGCAGAGATTAAATCCTTTGACAAATGCCTGTCAGCCTCGGGAAAGAGTCTGACATAGATCTCTTTTGCGGCAGCCCCTATCATTTGTCTGGCCTTTTCCATGACATTGTTATACCCGGTCAAGGTCCAGACATATTCAAAATCCTCTTGCTGGGAGGCTTTGGCAATTTCATTTTCAAAGACAGCAATATTTTTCTCAAACCCTCTTTTTAGGCGCCGGATCAATTCATCCGAAGGCAGGGGGGCATATTGACCCGCTTGCACTTCAATCACATACCCCTTGGATATAAGACTTCGCAGAACATCATATATCCGTGATCTTGCAATTCCTGAAATCTTGCTCAACTGGGACCCGTTGATGGGATGATTTCCCACCAATGCCATGTAGCAGGCGGCTTCATATTGGGAAAATCCCAGATCCTTTAACCGCGAGTTGTTTTCCATAGTCCTCTCCAAAAAGTTGCTACCATAATAGCAACATAACTTTTCGGGGGTTGATTGTCAATGTGAATCTTCATGTCCTTCATGGTAATTATTTCAATCAAATATGAAAACGGGGTAGTTGCACTAAAGAGGATGTTGAACAGTTTTATCAAAAAGCGAACCGCTAATGGCTAAAAGCGAACCGCACAGATAGAATCTTTTTTTGAAAAAAATGAACCATCAAATAATTGACAATTCTGCCTTCCTGTGAGCATATTAGTAAACTAATATTATCTGTATCTAATAAAACTATATGAGGAGTATAAAATGGCTGGCGTTAATAAAGCGATTATCCTAGGTCGTCTCGGTCAAAATCCGGAAATATCATACACCCAGTCCGGACTTGCAGTATGTAAATTTTCCCTGGCAACTTCAAGAAAACAGAAAAATGGCCAGGAAGTGACACAGTGGCATCGTTGTACAGCCTTTGATAAGGCAGGCGAATTAATTACCAAGTATGTCAGTAAGGGCCACATGCTGTATATAGAAGGCGAAATTACCTACGGCCAATATGAAAAAGATGGTATCACAAGATACACAACCGATATCATAGTGAGGGAATTTAATTTTGTTGGTTCTGGTGACGGCAGGCAGGGCGGCGGCCAAAACACCCAGCAGGGCGGTGGTCAGCAAGGGAACCAGGGCGGCGGCAATTACCAGGGAAACCAGGGCGGATATCAATCCAACAATGCACCTTCCCAGGGAAACCAGGGACCCAACAGCAATAATTTTCAGGGGCAGACAAGCCCCGGGATGACGGGTGGCCAAGATTCCATTCCAGATGATGATATCCCATTCTAACGAATACCTAAATTAAATTTGTAAACTTTGAAGGCGTAACCTGTTGGTATACGCCTTTTTTGTCCAATTGTCAGGTTGCAAATTTCCGCTTTCGGAGATAAAAAAAAGTGGCCCGAATATGGATATTTAACTAAGCCTATAGTGTAAAAAAGCCTGAAGATATCATTTTGTCTAAAAAAAGCATGGCATTAATGACGATGACCCCAAACCAAAAAGCCGTAATGAACACAAATTAAAGAGAAGTACCACCGAGCAATCTTGATCAATGACGCAGATGGTCAGGCATTGATAATGTTCATCAGCCCTTTTTCACTATATCCAATATTGGTGGTCCTTTATTTATTACGCCAGCGTTCTATCTTTTCAAATCCGTCTTTGGCCGCTTCAAGTAAGGTTGATATACTTACCGGCTTTTTATGATAGTCGTCAAATCCTGCGTCTCTACAGTCAGATAATTCAAAAAGCGAGGCATAACCGGTCAGGGCATATAGAATTGCCATGGGCATTTCTTTCTTAATGGCCTTGCATAATTCAATTCCGTTCATTCCCGGAAGATTCAGGTCCAGGAACATCACATGGATCTTTTCTGTTTTTAATATTTCCAAGGCCTCTTCGGCACTTTCAGCAGACCAAACCTGATATCCTTTATTGGAAAAAGCCAGGGTGAACATTTGCAGGACGGCTTTTTCGTCATCCACGACTAAAATGGTATTCTGATTCATTCGGCTCTCCTTTTTAATCTCAATGGGGCTGATTTTAGGTTTCCGATAATTTGAAAATATCATGGATGTCAAGGATCAGTCCAACCCTGCCGTCGGCCAGGATGGCACCGCCTGAAAAGCCATGGATGCCCTCAAAATTTGGCCCAAGGCTTTTGATAACATATTCATCTTTTCCCAGAAGCTCGTCAATGATAAGGGCTTTTTGCTCATCCTTTGATTCCACCACAACGGCCAGGCAGTCCCACACGTTTTTTGAATCCTTTTTGTCTGTATACAGCTCTTTGAGGTGAACCACGGGAATGAGCCTGTCTCTTTCCTGAAGAATTTCTCCCTTGCCTTCAACCGTGTAACAATTTTCTTTATCCGGTTTGAATGCCCGCTGGATTGCAGTGGTGGGAATGACATATCTTTCATCTCCCACCCGAATCAGCATGCCGTCTATAATGGCAAGGGTCAGGGGTAAACTGATGGTAAATTTTGTCCCCCTGCCTTTTCTTGAGTCAATTTTTAATTGCCCTCTGAATTTTTCAATACCGGATTTAACAACATCCATTCCCACACCTCTTCCCGAGACATCGGTAATCTCTTTGGCGGTTGAAAATCCCGGTTGAAGGATCAGGTCATAAATCTGTGCGTCGGTGAGGAGTTCATTTTTAGAGACAAGACCTGACTCTTTTGCCTTTTCAAGGATTCGATCCCGGTCAAGGCCCTTGCCGTCATCTTCAATTCCGATGATGATATGTCCGCCCTTGTGAAAGGCAGACAAATGGATATTCCCCTGTTCTGGCTTCCCTTGATTCCGACGATTGATCGTGGGTTCAATGCCATGGTCCACGGAATTTCGAATCATGTGTACCATGGGTTCATAAAGGGCATCCACAACATTTCGGTCAATCTCAGTTTCCTCCCCGTTCATATGAAGGTTGACTTCCTTGTCTGATTTTCTGGCAAGATCCCTGACCAGGCGAATCATTTTCATGAAAGTGGATTTGATGGGGATCATGCGCATGGACATGGCAATATGCTGCATATTGGAGACGATTTGGCCCAAATGATTCACACTCTGGGTGAGAGAGGGATCCATGGAGACTTTTTGGCGGAGCATGGATTGGGCAATCACAAGCTCTCCTGCATAGTCAACCAGATCATCCAGTTTTTCCGTATTGACTTTTACCTGGATGCCCACTTTTTTCTTGTATGTTTTCTGCTCCATCAATGCCTGTGCTATCTGGCCCGGAGCGACCTTTTCTTCTTCGACCAGCATTTCACCGATTTTTTTTCCGGGTTGTTTTTTCTGGGACTCAAGGGTTTGGTCGAGGCTCGCCTGATCAACCACGCCACTTTTAACCAAAATTTCTCCCAACGGTTTTTTATCTTCCCTGCCCAACTCTTTTTGGAGGGTTTGTAATTTGTTCCGTAACCCATTGATATTAATATCATGGTCCGGCTGCCGCACTCCTTTTTCGGCCCCTTGTTTTACCCGGTTCACCAGTTGTTTGAGTATGTCAACGGATTCAAGAATGGCATCTGTGGCGACCTCATTGATTAAAAATTCATCGCTTCGGGCACTGTCCAGAAGGTTTTCCGTTGCATGGGCAAGCTGGTTGATTTTTGTTAAGGACAAAAATCCGGCAACACCTTTGATGGTATGGAAGGGGCGGAAAATATTATTGATAATTTCCTTGTCAGCGGGGTCCTGTTCAAGTTCAATCAAGTGGACCTCAATGTTGTCCAAATTTTCTTCTGCTTCTGCAACAAAATCGGTCATGATTTCCATGTCGTCATCTGATATGGGTTCAAACTCTCCAGGGGGTTCTTCTTTGATTTCTGTTGTTTGAGTTTCTATTTCCGATTTTGCGGGTAGGTTGATATTCTCCTTTAAAATGGATGCATCCAGAATCTGGATAACATCGGCAGTCTCAAAGATGAATTCAACCCCTTTTTTCATATGCCGATAAATGGCCCCAAGCAGGAGGAGGGCATCTTCAACCGGCTTGAGATTTCCCATGCTTTCAAGGGTCATGTTTTCAACATAATTCAGGCAGGATTCGGTAACCTGATAAAAGGTATTGGATTCTGCCTTTTTTGCAGCTATTGATAGTTCGCCTAGAAGCATCAGCATACTGCCCAGATCCGGTGTATCCCCGGGACAAAACTCGGCGATTAAAACTGAAAAACGCTTTAACAGGCCAGCGATCTGTTCAAGGGTCTCTTTATTTTCCAAAATGTTTCCTCCAAATTGTGTTCCTAGGGCATCGTTAATCAGGACAGCACCGTTTGTCAAGAATTTTAACCAATTGATTGGTTTCCGCTTTGGTCACATAATCCTCTGTCTGGACTTTGTTACATTAGGCAATCATCTGGGTATTGATCAAGGCAATTTTTTTCTCCATTGCCGGGGGCTTATATAGGCGGTTCCCTGACGCCACATCCCTTTTTGAGACTGTTTCGCCAATTTTTCTGCTTGAAAATAGAGATCTGAATTGAATTCATTGGGCTGTTTCCCTCTGTACACTTCCGCCAGACCAGATCGAACGATTTCAAGGTTTACATTGGTTGAACCGACAAAAACTTCTGCCAATACCCGATTATAGCCACCGGTACCATATTGTTTTAAGCCAATTGTCTTTTCATGTATGAGCCGGCTCAGTTTTTGTTTTGCCTCTTGGCTGTAAGGTTGATTTTTTTGTTTTTTTTTGCCCAGCTCAGGGGTGTCAATACCCACCAGTCGTATTTTAAATTTCAGCCCAAATCCTTCTGCCTGGATTGTATCTCCATCAAATATTTTGGTGACCTTGAATTGATGTCCCCTGGGAAGAATAAATTTATCTTCAAAGAGCTGCTGTGTTTCCCTATCTTGTGGCGGAGCAATGTTACTGAAGTGTTTAACGCCATCGGGATCGGTCCAGGAATACATGAACCCGGATAATACAGCGCATGCAAGAAGCCCAGATAAAACCATACAGATTGTTTTAAAAACTGGAGACATGGATTGCTCCATTTTGGATCGATTTTTATTGAATATTTTTTGTCTGGATCTAGGTTACCTGGACCCGTTTTTCCGGGTCTGGTAAAAGTATAACCAAAACAGCTGAGACAGGCAAGTTAGTTTTGGTTTATTCAGTAATATGAAACTTGCAAACGGGTCTTCATTTCAGGCAAGAAAAAAACAGGGCCTTAAAAAAGACCCTGCCACAAATTGAGTATCAACCATATTTTAATTGTTTTTTTTACGGGCCACTCCTGCGATTCCCAACAGACCGAATCCGAGAAGAACCATGGTCCCAGGTTCTGGAACAGGGTTAACCGTCACAAATTTTCCCAGATTGTTACCCTGATGAAGATCTCCTGTGGGTGACAGACCAGGAGCTCTATAGGGTGCATCCCAGCAATTTACCCTACCCATTAACCAGAAACCACCGTTTTTTCCCATGTTTTCATCAATTGTAAAGGAGGCTAAGGCTCCAAGGCCTATAATATGCGCATAGAGAGCATCGGATATATTTGAATTAGCGTCACCCATAAAACCGGTTATACTACCTTTCCCTTCGGTATCTATGGTATACGTTTTCGCATACTTTTTATTATCAGCAACTGGATCACTATCATCCCTTTGGGGCTCATTTGATAAATATTTATCTATTTGGGTATATACAATTTCCTCATCTGGATCAAAGGCTCGACTATGATCAATGTCGGCCCATGCTCGAAGTTGATCATAAGGATGCATACCAAAACCTGCAGTCCATACGGTAAATTGAAAATTGATTGTATCTCCAACAGATACAGCGTCATTGCCCCAGTTGATTCCATCGGTTGACCATTTTATGTCTTCAAGCTGCTGCCATGTTGATGCACCATTAGAAGGTGCATCATAATCAGCGGGCAGAGAGTCTGCAAAAGAAGCAGATTGAAGGAAAGTACAAATTAAAAGACCCGCTAACAAAAATAACAATTTTTTCACAATAAAACTCCTAATTAATTCCATTCTATTAAGCAACATGCAAGTCTTTGCAACATTGGTGCCATCGTTAAGATCAATGTGGATTTAAATATAAATACTTAAATTTATTAGGAAATTTGAAATTTTTTAGGAAAAGTAAAATTGGGTTAACTTGGATTATAGGAGTTTTATTTCACATATATGAATAAAATGTACTAAAAAGAGAAGAAAAGTGGATCAATGGGGTTTGACTTTTGAATAGCCATTCGTCCGGGGGCGGCCATGTTCATATGCACTCACCGAGGATGCTGTGGCCTATTTTTCCATTACCAGGCCGGACCAGTTCTTTTCATCCCTCTGCCAGCGCAACCGAAAGCCGATTTTGGTGTAATGGGCTATCAAATCTTCTTTTTCCCATCGACGTACCCCAGACAGAATAATGATTCCCTTTGGGCCGAGACTGGTTTTGATAAGACCGGACAATTGCTTGAGAGTAGGATATCTTAAATTGGCACAGATGACGGAAAAGGTTTGCTTGCAAACCGGCATATAATCTTCAATGACGCAGATTCGATGGGCGAGATGATTAACCGCTACATTTTCTTTGGCTTCGACCACGGCATTGGGGTCAATTTCCCAGGCTCGGCAGTGGGCCATTCCGGCAAGGCAGAGGGCAATGGCAAGCACACCGGATCCCGTGCCGATGTCTGCTCCCATTGAATTTGGGGTGATTGCAATGGCGGGGTTGGAAAGATATGTGGCATCGATGGCTTCAAGGCAGAGGCGGGTGGTGGGATGGTGGCCCGAACCAAAGGAAATCCCCTGTTCGATGAGAATATCGATATCATTGGGACCCGCCTGGCTTTCCCTTGCCAGAGGTTTGAGGAAAAAATGATCGGTAACCCGAACCGGCTGTAAAAAATTTTGGGTCACGTAGGTGGAACCGTAAAGGTCCTGGTAGGTCAATTCCTGTTCATTCACAAGGGCTTTGAGAATTTTTTTTGCCTGGAGAAAAGAGATGGACAGCCCAAGGGCAATTTTTTTTATATAGGCCCTGGCTGTCAATCTTTTTTCAGATTGGTACAGAATGTCCAGCACAAGATTCCGATTAAAGGGAATCATCATGGTTAAAGGGAGTCAAACCCCTCTTTTTTCAGCAAACCTTCATACCAGCATGCAAACTCAAACATGCCCCTGATTTTTTCCTCTTCGTTGATAATGCCCAGACACATTTCAAAGGCTCCCTGGGCAAAGGTGTTATTGTATTCATCATGGTCCACCTGGGCCAAAAATTCGCGGATTAATACCTGGGAGGTCCGTTTGGTTTTATCTTTCCGAATGTCTATTGGGTCTTTGGGTTCGGCAAAGGGATTCCATTTTTCATACCCTTTTTTGAGAATCTGGCGCTGGCCTCTTTTGCCCATGGCATCAAAGATGGCTTTTCTTTTCTCTTCAATTTCTTTTGGGGTGAAATTATCCATTCTTTTTGACTCCGAGGTATGCTTCGTTAAAATCGGTGACCAGTGCCATGGAGACAGGAACCAGCATTTCATGCATTTTGATGTTTTCAGAGTTGATATCTTTGATCAACTCTGCAGACAAAAGCTGGAGCTGGGAATAAATTTTATCCATATTCAAGGTGGGGTAGGGTTCTCCCTGGACAAAATTGGTTCGGCCGCAAATATGGCTGGAACCGGAAGTGGAGGTGGGGATTCCGTATACCCTGCAGGTGATGGGACGGTGTTCGTACATTACACACAAATTGTTTTCTCCCAAAAGGGGGCAGCGAACCCTTTCCTGGGACATTTGCCCCACAATCTCCAACTGGTCGGCACCATTTTTTACCTGTTTATAGGCCTTGCGTTTTAATTGCACCAGGGCCCGGTCTGTTTTGTCTGCAATTTCGATGATATCATTTTTATCTTTCCCGGAAAATGTTTTCAAAAATTTATCTTTTATGTACAGGGCTTCAATAAGGGTTAAATCGAAAATTGCATAGCAGCAGTCACTGCATTTTTCCCGGCAGAACACTTCTTTGGGATATTCATTTTTGACCCGGTCAAAAACTGAATCCACAATGTGGACCAGGGCTTCATATTTTACAAAATGTGTTTTTAAGTTCATGGGGCTTGTCCTTTATTTTCCAATGCAAAAATTATTAAAAATAGTATCCAATATATCTATAGAGGCGGTTTCCCCGGTAATTGTTCCAAGAGAATCAATACTATTTTTTAGATCAATTGCAAGGGTTTCTTCTTCCTGTCCTCGGGCAAGGCCGATTTTCACGGATTCAAGAAAGGAGAGGGTTAGTTCCAAGGCTTTTTTATGCCTTAGGTTGGGTATTACTGCAGAGGTTTCCATGGAAAGATCCCGGATACAAATATCCACGATTTTCTTTTTTAATTGACCAATTCCCTGGTTGAGCAGGGCAGAAATTTCAATGACAGGTATTTTGGCATAGGCAGGCGGTAACGAGGTCAGATCCATTTTGTCAGAATTTTCCTGGGCCAAATCAATTTTATTGATTACCAGAATAACTTTTTTGTCAGGATTTCCATCCATATTTTTTTCTTGGTTTTTTGCCGAAGGAATCATTTTTTGAAATTCCTTATCGGAAAAAACAGATCCAGATTCTTTCATTAAAAGAATCAGATCAGCATCAATTATATGGTCCTTTGCCTTTTCAATTCCGATGATTTCAACCAGATCGTCTGTTTCATGAATACCGGCCGTATCAATGATGACAAATGGAATGCCGTCAATGTTTAATCCCTCTTCAATGGGATCTCTTGTGGTGCCCGGTATCGGGGTAACAATGGATTTATCCCGTTCTAATAATCTATTCATCAGGCTTGATTTGCCCACATTGGGTTCGCCGCCGATGGCGATCCTGATGCCGTCCCTCAGGAAGCAGGCATCATTGTGCTGTTGGATGAATTTTTGGCATTTTTCAATTACCTGGTCAAGCTGTTCTGCTTCGGACAGGGAGATTTCAAAGGTTTCCACCTCATCCGGGAAATCGATGGAGGCTTCCAAACGGGATAAAAAATTGATCAGGGGTTCCCGCAGCTGCTGGATCTGAAGTCTGAGTTCTCCAAGATTCTGGGAGGATGCAAACTTTAAGGAGCTGACGGATCTGGCATTGATGATATCAGCAACGGCTTCTGCCTGTGTCAGGTCAATTCGCTGGTTCAAAAATGCCCGTTTTGTAAATTCACCGGGTTCTGAAAGCCTTGCTCCGGAGGAGATGGCAAGTTCCAGGATGCTTCTGAGAACAATGGTTCCCGAATGGGCCTGGATTTCGACCACATCCTCGGCGGTGTAGGAACGGGGTGCACGCATGGGAATCATCAATACTTCATCCAGGACGCAGGGGTTGTCCAGATCTGTTTTGTCCAGAATAAATCCGTGGGTTACCCGATGGGAAACCAGCACGCAAGTGTTTTGGTCCGCCGTGTATTTCCCCGGCACCCGGGTTTTTGAAAAAAGTATGGAAGCAATTTCAAATGCCCGGGGGCCGGATATCCGTATGACACCAATACCGCCACTTCCATAGGGGGTTGCTATTGCGGCAATTGTATCATTCATTATGTTTGTTTTCTAAGCCGCCGTTTTCCCCTGAAGGAATTTTTCTTTTTGGGAAAGATCACCAACCGTCTGTAATAGCCATCTCCCATGCTTTGGGTTCTGACCTGGGCATCATCCTTGAGGGCAAGGTGTACAATCCTTCGATCCTGGGCACTCATCTGGTTAATGGTGGTTGGGCGACCTGTCTTTTTTGCCTTTTCCGCCATTTTATAGGCCAAATGTTTAAGGTTGGTTTTCCGGGTTTCCATATACCCTTCTATATCCACCTTAACCCGAACCCGGGCCTCACTCTTTCGATTGATGATTTTATCTGTCAAAAACTGCATGGCATCCAGGGTCTGACCCTTGCGCCCTATGAGAATACCGGAATTCCCCCCCATGATTCTTAGGGTGAGCCGGTCCTCCTCTGTGTCTGCTTCAATGGTGGCATCATCGGTGATCAGATTTGCCATCTGCTGCAATGCTTCCTTGCCCAGGTCAATGGACTCCTGGGTAACATCTACTGGTGGCGGGACATCCGCCTGTGGCGCATTTTCTTTTTTTGATTGGACAGCACGGGGCTCGGGTGTTAATTCCCATTTTCCATTGCTATCATCCTTTGTATCAGGGACAGGATCGACTGTCTGGGTCGCCGGGCTTGTTTTTGCAATTGGATCTGCAACTGGAGCTGGGTCCGGCACTGGTGCCGGCATTACATCTGCTTCCAGTCGGGTATCTTCTCCAAAGGCTTCATCCACAATGGATCTGATTCCTTCCCGCTCTTCAGCAGCTGCTTTATCTGTATCCGGAAGACTTGCCTTTATTCGGGCATCTCTTCGGCCAACAATTCCGAATATACCGGAGGCGCCTGCGGAAATAACTTTATAGTCCAGCTTTCCCTTGGAAACGCCTAGGGCTGAGCAAGCGTTTTTAACAGCAGCGTCTACGTCTTTTCCGGTAAATTCCTGGGTTTCTTTCATATGACCTCCTGGTGTTAGGAAAATTTCTTTTGAGTATAGTACTGCTGGCCCATTGAAATGATATTATTAATAAACATGTACAAGACCAGTCCTGCCGGGAAGTTAATAAACAGCACGGTCATGAATATGGGCATCAGCATCATCATTTTTGCCTGCATGGGGTCTCCTGCCGTTGGTGTCATCTTTTGCTGAAGCAGGAAGGATGCACCCATGAGGAGGGTGAGCACCGGAATCCCTGCGGGTGCGTCCATCATGGGAATGGAAAAATTAAAACTAAAGAGCCGGTCCGGTGCCGACAGGTCGGCAATCCAGCCGAAAAAGGGGGCGTGGCGAAGTTCAATGGCCTGGTATAACATGCGGTAAAGGGCAAAGAATATAGGCATTTGAACGAGCAATGGCAGGCAGCCTGAAGCCGGATTGACCTTATAGGTTTTATACAACCCCATCACTTCCTGATTCATCCGCTGTTTGTCATCTTTGTATTTTTCCCGTAATTTCATCATCAAGGGCTGTACTTTTTTCATCTCATTCATGGACTTATAGCTTTTTGTGCCCAGGGGCCAAAAGACAAGTTTGATGAGAATGGTCAGTAAAATGATGGCAATACCATAGTTGGGGATGAAATCGTGAATCGTATTCATGGTGATCAAAAGCGGTTTGGCTATGATGTCAAACCAGCCGAAATTGATCGCTTTTGCCAACTTGTTATCATATGTGCTCAGGAGCTTATAGCTTTTGGGGCCCATATAATAGGTATAGTCGTACTGTCCTTGTTTGCCCGGATCCAGCCGGTCCATTTTCTGAACAAACCGGTTGGTGGCAATATCATTGGCATAGGATAATTTTAGTGTGGCTTTAATCGCTTCTTTGGGCAGAACAGCGGTCATGAAGTATTGACTCGTGTAGCCGGCCCAGTCAATTGTGCCGTTAAAGGTGTCCTGGTCTTCAATATCATCCGGGGCAATATCTTGATATTTATCGTTGATAAATGCGATTGGCCCTTGAAAGGCAAAACGGGATTGTTTCTTGATCTCGTCATTATAAAATCCGGGCATGGAAATGACAATGGCGTCATTTACCGGCATGCCGGACCCGTTTTGAATAAGAATATTGCAATCGATCAAAAAGGAATCTGCCCGAAAGGTAAAGATCTTTTTTACGGAAATTCCCTGGGGGTTCATCCATGAAAAAACAATGGTTTTTTCACCCTGGTTCAGGCTGAGGGCGGAGGTGTCAATACCGGCGGAATAAACTGCATTGTCAAGACCCTGGATGGTTCCGCCTTCCATGTTAAAGGACAGGGTTCCGTTGACAAGTTGTTCCGGGACCAATTGCTTTAAAGGAGAGTCTTGCTGGTTTGTTTCTTTATAACCTTTTAGTGAAAAACTATTAACGGTTGCCATATGTTCGGATATGGCAATTTCATACAATGGGGTGGACACTAAAATGGTCCGATAATCGGTCACCTCAGGTTTGGGCTGGTTGCTCTGGGCTGTCTGGTTCTGATTTCCGGTCCCTGATGTATAATCTGAAACATTGGGATTGTTTGCCGTGCCAGCCTGATTGTTTGATTGACCGGCTTCCCGATTCTGGACTTCCTGGGATGGATTATTAAATTCAGGGGGTGCTGTAAAAAAATATTGGTAGCCCACAAGGACCACCACGGAAAGCACCACCGCTAATAATAATCTTTTTTGCTCATCCATTTTCTCTCCTAAAAACTTGAAAATTGTAAAGGATTTTCATAACAAAAAAGAGGAAAACAGTTGGGCGTTACGGAGTAATTATGGGACCGGGTCATATCCTCCGGCATGGAATGGATGACAACGCAATATTCTTTTGACAGCAAGGGCACCGCCCCTGAGACTGCCATATTTTGTAACCGCTTCAAACGCATATGCCGAACAGCTTGGGTAATATCTGCAATTTCGGCCTGTTAGCGGTGATATAAAAAATTGATAAAATTTAATAAATATTAATAATAGCTGTTTAACCATAATTATGCCGCTGCTATTTTTGTAAAAAGTTTATCAAGCTTCTCAATAATTTCTCTGTTAGATAGCGTAGTCAGACCTTTCCGTCCGATGATATTTATGTCCCTGGTTCCCGGAATAGAATCTTTCCTATGTCTAAAATATTCCCTTATAATTCTTTTTATCCGGTTCCGCGCTACTGCATTCCCCACTTTTTTAGATACGGTAATTCCAATTCGATTGCATTTGCCTGTTCCATTAAGGACGGCTGCTATAAAAAAGCCCGTGTGTATCTTTTGCCCTTGTTTCGAAAGCGTTAAAAACTGGCCCCTCTTTCGGAGCCTTACATCTTTGGGTAAAGAAAAGTTATTCAATAAATCCCTTTATTAAACCGTAAGTTTTTTTCTGCCTTTTGCTCTTCGTGCATTGATGACCCGCCTGCCGCCTGGGGTGGCCATTCTTTTAAGAAATCCGTGTTTTCTGGTTCTTTTTCTATTGCTGGGTTGAAATGTTCGTTTCATAAAATCACAATCCTTAACTAAATTAGTTTGCTAAATATTAAGTCACCTACCATAAACACAAGACTTTAACGTTTTTGTCGGGAAAAGTCAAGAATGAACCTGATCCAAATTAAAATTGGGCAACTTATTTTACCAGGGATTCAAAAATATGGTACTCCTCAATGTGGTAATGGGGCTCGGGATAGACGGCGATGGGCTTGGAAAATTGTTTCTCCAGCCCGGCGATCAAATGCTTTTCCCGGCCGTGAAGCAGCTGGGCAATTTCAGGATGGACCTTTATCGTGAAGCGGTTGCCCATCATATCTCCGGCTTCGGAAACAAGGTCCCGGTATATTTTGTGACAGATGGATTTGCCCGATAGCAGGTGACCGTTGCCGTTACAATAAAAACAAGGCTCGCAAAGGGTCCGGGTCAGATTTCTTCTGGTCCGCTTCCGGGTCATCTGAACCAACCCAAGTTCTGTCAAGGGAAGGATATTGGTTTGGCTTTTATCCTTTTTCATGGCACCGTTCATCCGGGACATTACCTTTTCTTTGTGGGACTCTTTTTTCATGTCGATAAAATCAATGATGATGATGCCGCCGATATTGCGCAGTCTTATCTGGTATGCAATTTCTTTGACCGCTTCCAGATTGGTTTTCAGGATGGTTTCGTCAAAATTATGGTTGCCCACATATCTGCCGGTATTGACATCAATGGCAATCAGGGCTTCGGTCTGTTCAATGATGATATATCCCCCGGATTTGAGCCAGACTTTTTTCTTCAGGGCTCTTGCCACATCCGCTTCAATATTATAGGCATCAAAAATAGATTCTCTTCCCTGGTAAAGCTCCACGCTCAGGTTTGAATCGGGCATGAGCCGTTTCAGAAAATTTTGAACATTTTCATACTCTTCCCGGGAGTCAAGCACCAATTTGTCTGCTTCATTGGCCAACAGATCCCGGACCGCCCGAAATGTGACGGTTAGGTCTTTGTATACCAGGGCGGTTGCAGAAACCGCACGGCTCTTGGCCATGATGTCATTCCAGGTATTGTTGAGAAAGTCCATCTCTTTTTTGATGGTGAGCTGGTCAATGCCCTGGGCCTGGGTTCTGAAAATATAGCCGAATTTATTTTCCCGCATGGACAAAAGCAGGTCTCTGAGCCGGTTTCTTTCCTCTTCATCTTCAATGCGTTTGGAGATGCCGATGTGATCCACAGTGGGCATAAGAACCATATACCGGCCAGCAAGGGAGATGTGGGTGGTTACCCTGGGGCCCTTGGTGCCGATGGAAGATTTGGCCACCTGGACCAAAATTTCCTGGCCCTCTGTCAGCAGATCTTCAATGCTGCATTCGGGGGTCAGAGATGTTTTCCATGAACCATGGGGCTTTTCCCTCTCGGTTGTTCCCATACCTGCTCTATCATTGTCTGCTTCATTTTCAACTGTGTCCTGGACAAATTTTTGGTACATTTTATGGCTTGCCGTGTCCAGAACATCATCCACATAGATAAAGGCAGCCATGTCAAATCCAATGTCAACAAAGGCTGCCTGCATGCCCGGAAGGACCCGCTGAACCCTTCCCTTGTATATGTTTCCGGCAATGCTTGTTTCATCTTCTCTTTCAATGAAAACTTCAACAATGGTGCCGTTTTCAAGGAGGGCAACCCGGGTTTCGTGGGGTGCTGAATTTACGACAAGCTCTTTTAACATTGGGTTATCCTTGCTTTATTTTTTTAATTCTTGCTGTCTTGATAAGCGCTTCATCTATTTTGAAATATTTTGTCAGCACCTCTGTGGGTCTGATATTTCTTGTATTATATTGCTGTAACACCATTTCAATGCCTGTCTCATCCAGGAGGGTTATCGCTTGAACAGATTGCCTCAGGTCTGTTATCCTGATTTTACCCTTTTTACTTCTGTCTTCAACTGTAAATTCATCTAATGCCATAAATTGATCAATGGCGGCTTGATCCAGGCAGGGGGCGGAGAGTCGGACATGATAAGCAGATCTTGTGGTGTCCTGTTGTCTGAATTTGGAATGGTGGCGGCAGTCTAGGACATTGAGCCCCGTGGGGAGGGCTTTGTTTAAGGCGTCCTTGATCTGATCAGGGCGGGTTCCGCGTTCAAGAAAGATAAACAGCGTCTCCTCTTCGCTCTCCATTCCTAAGGGCAGGGCGTTTTCAAAGGAAATCTTCATGGACGGGTTAAACCCCTGGGAGTATTTGACAACGAGACCTGCTCTTTTTACGGCCCGTTCAACAATGGTGGCCAGTTCCAGGTGTCCAAAAAGCCTTGCTCTGTCAAGTTTTGAAAAGAGTACATCAAACTTGCAAAAGGCATCGTCGGGCAGCAGCCTCGGAGGAGATGCAATGGCGTCGGATCCTTGGGGG
The DNA here is from genome assembly GCA_016744295.1 of Desulfobacteraceae bacterium. Lineage (GTDB taxonomy): Bacteria > Desulfobacterota > Desulfobacteria > Desulfobacterales > Desulfobacteraceae > NBML01. The sequence continues at coordinate 74,164 of JADGEQ010000004.1, forward strand.
ATCACTTGCCCATCATGGAGGATCGGCTGGATACTTTTAAAATCGCAGACCCCGCATCCCGTGCAGTCATCCTCCCGGCAATCTGGTGTCAGGGCTTGTTCTTTTGCCTTTTGGAATTCTTTTCTCAGAAAGGCGTCTGTTACGCCTGAATCAAGGTGGTCCCAGGGCAGGGGTTCTTCTTGGCCCCTTGGGCGGGAGGTATAAAACAAGGGATCAATGCCCGTGTCATCAAAGGCTTTCTGCCAGAGTCTAAAGTTAAATTTATCGGTCCATCCGTCCAACCGGCATCCATTCTCAAAGGCAGCCACCAATAGAGGCCCAAGACGTCTGTCCCCCCTGGCAAAGACCCCTTCCAACAGGCTCATTTGCGGGTCCTGCCACTTGAGCTTGATTTTTTTGTGCCGCAGGTTGTCTTTTAAATATTGGAGTTTTTCATGGGTCTGTTCAAGGGTCATTTGGGAATGGCGCTGGAACGGCGTATGGGCTTTTGGGATAAAACTGGCGATGGAAACGGTGATACCTTTTTTTCCCTTGGCGTGGGCAACTGCCAATTGGGTTGACAAGCGGCAGATGCCTTCGATGTCCGCTTGTTCTTCAAAGGGTAGACCCATCATAAAATAAAGTTTGATGTTTTTCCAGCCAAGTTCCAGGGCATTTTCAACGGTGGCAGAGATGCTCGCTTCGGTGAGGTTCTTGTTGATAATATCACGAAGCCTTTGGGTGCCTGCTTCCGGGGCAATGGTAAAACCTGTTTTTCGAACCGTCTTGATCAATTCCATGAGTTCCGGGGTGAGTTTTTCCGCCCGGATGGAGGGCAGGGAAATGGAATTGCATTGGCCCTGGTTCATGGCCAGCAATTGCTGCATCAATTGGGGCAGGTTTGAATAATCCCCCGTGCTCAACGAGAGCAGGGACATTTCCGAATACCCGGTAGATTTTAGGGAGAATTTGGCAATCTTCAGCAGATCCTCGACGGACCGCTCCCTCACCGGCCTGTAGATCATGCCTGCCTGGCAAAACCGGCATCCCCGGGAGCACCCTCTGGCAATTTCAAGGCGTAGCCTGTCGTGCACAGGCTTGGCGTAGGGGACTATGGGATCCATGGGAAAGTTGTCCAGGGAAAGTGTCGGTAAAAAAGCCCGTTTGATCCGGGTATAATCTTCATACAAAGGGGTGAGGGTCTGGATGCCGTTGGCATCCCATTCGGGGGTAAAAAAAGAGGGGACATAGACCCCCTCTATTTTTGATAATAGTCTGAGCAGGCTTTTCTTTTTGCCATCCCCTTCTTTCTTGAACACAATGAGTTGATTGGCAATAAGCTTGATTACCTCCTCCCCGTCCCCAATGACAAAGGCATCAAAAAAATCAGCCAGGGGCTCTGGATTAAAGGCACAGGGACCGCCCCCGATAATAAGGGGGAAACTATCATCCCGCTGGTTGGCATAAAAAGGGATGTGAGACAGGGAGAGCAGGGTCAGGATATTGGTGAAATTCAGTTCGTATAGCAGGCTGATCCCGATAATATCAAAGGAGGAGAGCTCTTGCTGGGATTCCATGGACAGGCAGGGAATATTCTTTTGGGCCATCAGCTTTTCCATGTCCGGGGCCGGGGTAAAAAATCGCTCTGCTGCTATGTTTTTTTGGCTGTTGAGGATGGAATATAAAATCTGGATACCAAAGTGGGAGGTTCCGATTTCGTAAAGGTCCGGAAAGACCAGAGCAAAGGTCAGATCCACCTGATCTCTCTCTTTTTTTACGGCATTTATTTCATTACCCGCATACCGGGTTGGGGTTTGGACCTGGGCAAGGATGTCTTGATAATTTTGTCTATGCATGATACTGAAATTTATAAAAATTATAACCTTTAAATTGTTGAGTGTAATCAAATTCTCTAATATATTATTTTTTGCAGGAAAAGGCAATGAAAAGAACAAAAATTAACATACTTACGGCTCTTGGGGAAACCCCGGGCCAGGTTCTCGTCAAAGGCTGGGTCAGAACCAAACGCGACTCAAAAGAATTTTCCTTCATGGAGGTGAATGACGGGTCCTGTCTTAAAAATATCCAGGTGATTGCCAACAAGGATCTGGAAAATTATGGTGAGATCCAGGGTGTCACCACCGGTACCTCCCTTATCGTTGAAGGAGAATTGGTGGCATCTCCGGGCAAGGGTCAGAAATGGGAAATCCAGGCCAGCCATGTTGAGATTGTCAGTCTTGCGCCGGAATCCTATCCCCTTCAAAAGAAACGCCATACAGATGAATATTTACGCACCATTGCCCATTTGCGGCCCCGTACCAATAAATACGGGGCCATTTTTCGGATCCGTTCGGAAATCGCCTTTGCCATCCATAAATTTTACCGGGACAAGGGGTTTCGGTACTTGACCGCTCCCTTGATTACAGGGTCGGACTGCGAAGGAGCAGGGGAGATGTTTCGGGTGACCAGCCTTTCCCCAACCGAGGTCCAAAACGCTGGGCGAATGGACTTTACCAAGGATTTTTTCGGCCAGGAATCCAATCTTACCGTGTCCGGGCAATTGTCTGCGGAAATGTTTGCCCTGTCTTTGGGGGATGTCTATACATTTGGGCCGACATTTAGGGCGGAGAATTCCAACACCAGCCGTCATGTGGCGGAGTTCTGGATGCTGGAACCAGAGATGGCCTTTTGTGATCTTGAAGGAAACATGGACCATGGGGAGGAGCTGGTAAAATATCTGGTGGGTCATGCCATGGAGCATTGTGAAGAAGATCTGTCCCTGTTTTTCCAGTTTGTGGATAAATCATTGCCAGCCCTTATGGATACCCTTCTAAAACAGGAGTTTGCCAGGCTCTCCTATACAGAGGCCATTGATGTACTAAAAAAATCCAACAAACCCTTTGAATTTCCCGTGGAATACGGAATTGATCTTCAGTCGGAACATGAACGTTTCCTGGCAGAAGAATATTTTAAAAAGCCTGTTTTTCTTACGGATTATCCCAAGACAATCAAACCCTTTTACATGCGCATGAATGGGGATGATAAAACCGTTGCAGCCATGGATCTTTTGGTTCCCAGGATCGGGGAACTCATCGGCGGCAGCCAGCGGGAGGAGCGTCTGGATCGGCTGGAAAACCGAATGGAAGAGATGAATCTGCCCAGGGATCCCTATTGGTGGTATCTGGATTCCAGAAGGTTTGGTTCTGTTCCCCATGCAGGATTTGGTCTGGGCTTTGAACGGTTTTTAATGATGATTACCGGGGTTACCAATATCCGGGACGTGGTTCCCTTCCCCAGAACCCCCGGCAACATTGATTTTTAAAAGTGATTTTTAAATGCTGCCAGGCTTAGGAACAGGGCAAACATGAAAAAATATTATTTCCATGGGGATCTGGTCCGAAAAATATCAGATGCCGTCAAGGCGGGAGAGCCTTTTATCGATCTTTCCCTGGACCTGAATCTGTCCTCTAACCGGTTTGTAATTAAAGGCGATTGCCTGGTATTGGACGAGGGCTGGGAGATTGACATAAAAAAGCTTGATCCAGTTGCATCCGCACCGCAAAAGGTTTTTTCCCTGAGCCGGGAGGGGCTCGTCCCCATTGAGGTCAGGGCAGACGGCTATTACAAGCTGGTTCCCACGGATACGGCCCCTACCCTGGAAATAAACGGGATTAAAATGCACCGGTCCAAGGATATCGATCCCCTGGTGGATGCAAGGCTGAAGACAAAACTTGTGGTAAACCGTAATGACTTGGTTTTGGATACCTGTGGAGGATTGGGATATTCTGCTGCCTTTGCCCTGAAAGCCGGTGCCAAACGAGTGGTGTCAACGGAAAAGAGCCGGCCGGTGATCCAGATTCGAAGCCAGAATCCCTGGCTGCTGGACCAGGGGGATGGTTCAGTTGATTCGATCGGAACTGACTCGATTCGAACTGGTCCGATTGGAATCGATTTGGCCAACATTGATCTGACCAATATTGACTTGGTTCATGGGGATATTACCCAATACATAGGAACACTGGATGGCCAGATGTTTGATTCGGTTATCCATGATCCGCCGCGGTTTACCTCAGCCACAGGGGGATTGTACGGGGAGCAATTTTATGCCCAGCTGTTCAGGGTTATGAAGCCTGTCTCCCGGCTTTTTCATTACACGGGCAGCCCAAAGAAAATTAAACACCAGGACAGGTTTATCAAAAATGCCATGAAACGGCTGGAACGGGTCGGGTTTTCAAAAGTGGTGTTCAATGACAGGCTCCAGGGAATCCATGCACTGAAGAATCGGATGGGAAATCAGGACCGGTCAGAGCCTGTTTGGAAGACAACCTTCAAATAGTTCATAAAAATAAGCCATAAAACAATCCATAAAATAATATAGGAAAAATATGATTACCTTACTTGATTATGGTGCCGGAAATGTCCGAAGCGTCATAAATGCGGTTGAACGTCTGGGCCACAGCCTGAAGCTGGTCACAACGCCTGAAGATATTCTCAATGCGGAAAAGCTTATCTTTCCGGGTGTGGGCAACTATGTAACCATGATTCAGATCCTGAACCAGAAACATTATATTGAGCCCCTGAGACAATATCTGGAAGCGGATCGGCCCTTCTTCGGCATCTGCCTGGGCATGCAGGCGCTTTTCCAGGGCAGCGAAGAGGATTGTTCAGCCAATGAGAGTCTGGGGTTTTTCAAGGGCAGGGTGGAACGGTTTAAAACCGATCTGGCGGTTCCCCATATGGGGTGGAACGGAATTAATATAAAACAGCAATCTCCTCTGCTTGCAGGGGTTGATCCCGATTCCAGGTTCTATTTTGTTCATTCTTATCACCTGGTTCCCGAAGACCCTTCCGTGGTTCTGACCACCACCACCTATGATTATGAGTTTGTAAGTTCGGTGCAGAAGGGCAATGTCATGGGCACCCAATTCCATCCGGAAAAAAGTGGAAAAGTGGGCATGCAGCTGCTGGATAATTTTATCAGCTCAAAGGATCTGCATGCCACAGGTCGAGTGGATACCCAGGGAAATAGTCTGGCCAAACGGGTGATCGCCTGTCTGGACGTACGGTCCAATGATGACGGAGATCTGGTGGTGACCAAGGGGGATCAATACGATGTCAGGGACAAGGGGAATGTTCGAAATCTTGGCCAGCCCGTGTCCCTTGCCAAGCGATATTATGATGAAGGAGCAGATGAAATCACGTTTTTGAATATCACCGGATTCAGGGATTTTCCTTTAAAGGATATGCCCATGCTCACGGTTCTTGAAGAAACATCCAAAAATGTGTTTGTCCCTTTGACCATTGGCGGTGGGATTCGGGATTATACGGATAGCAACGGCCAGGTGTATTCAGCCCTGGATGTGGCATCCCAATATTTTAGATCCGGGGCGGATAAAATATCCATAGGAAGTGATGCCGTGGATGTTGCCCAGGCCTATCTTGCAACCGGACAAAAAACAGGAACCAGTGCCATTGAGCAGATTTCAAGGGTGTATGGCAACCAGGCCGTGGTGATTTCCATAGATCCCAAACGGGCATGGGTTTATTCCCCGGATGATGCAAAGGGTCATTATGTGATACCCTCTTCGGAACCAGGGCCGGATAATCAAGCCTATTACTGGTATCAGTGTACGGTCCGGGGAGGGCGAGAAACTCGGAATCTGGATGCCGTGGCCCTTGCCGTGGCCTGTGAGGCCCTGGGGGCCGGAGAAATTCTGCTCAATTGCATTGACAAGGACGGCACAAATTCAGGGTTTGATCTGGATCTGATCAATGGGGTTCGAAATGCCGTGTCCATACCGGTGATTGCCTCTTCCGGGGCCGGGTGTGAAACCCATTTTTCAGAGGTTTTTGAACGAACAGATGCAGAAGCTGCCCTTGCCGCCGGAATTTTCCATCGAAAAGAGGTGTCCATAAAGGCGGTGAAAGACCACCTTGCCCAAAAAAAAATCCAGGTTCGCCAATGATGGGGGGATTTTTTTTAGGAAAAGCAAAGGGGGTATAGGGAGGAATCAGAATTTGTAAAATAGCTGTTTACTAGCTATAATGTCATTTTTTTATAGCTTGACAATTTGTTTTCCCCGTTGGATATAGTAATGATTTTACTTATTCATAATCTGGGAGGAGAGCATATGGGAAACATTGGATTTGGCAAAAAATTGTATATATCTTCCCTGGGGATTATCCTGCTTACCATTCTGATCATTGCAGTGGTTAATTTCTACCAGACAAAAAAAAGTTTTTTGTCCAAGGGAAAGGCCGGGATCCAAAATGTGTCCGATGTTTTGTTAAAAACAATTGAGATGCAGTACAATTTTCAAAAAACCAAGCTGGATTCAGACCTTGGCATGCTCATGACCGAGAGTGAAAGTGCCGGAAATATTATGCTGGTCAAGTCCAGAACCGCTGAGATGGATGTGATTGATATTGATTCCGGCGCAACATCCCACCTGACCATTCCCAAATTGATTTTTGGCCTTGAATTTGTCACAGGCGAATACACGATTGTGGACAAGGTGGGTAAATTCAGCACTTCCCAGATAGCAATTTATCAGGTGTTTGAAGAAAAATTGATCAAGGTTTCCACCAATCTGAAGAACCCGGATGGCACAAGACCGGTGGGCGAGTATTTTACATCTTCGACCCATGAACATAAAGCCATGCTGGCCGGCACCCCCTATCTGTTTTTGAGCGGGACCGGCAGGGAAAAGACCCTGCAGATACTGTCTCCATTCACTGATAAGATTGAGAATGCCCTTGCCGGAGCCTACAGCATCCGCAGCAGAATATTGACCCAAGATCTGGAGAGTCTGGTGAAAAAAGTCAATGTCAGCGGTCACGGGTATTCTTTTGTCAGTGATGCTAGGGGTAAAATCCTTGTTCATCCGGACAAGGCCTATTTGAAACTGGATGTCAGCTCCCTTAAGGGTGGAGATGAGATCATGAAAATAAAAAACGGATTTATCTCCTATGGGCATGGCGACCAATTATACTATGGGTATGTGAATTATTTTAAGCCCTGGGACCTGTATTTTACAGTTGCCGTGTCCGAGTCTGAACTCATGGCCGGTATCAATCGTCAGATACTGACCAGTGTCGGTGTAAGCGGAATAATTGCCCTCATCCTCGGCGCTCTGATCATCGGCGTGATGAACCGGCAGTTGATGAACAATATGAACGGTATGGCAACCCTGGCCAGGGAGGTGGCAAAGGGCAATTTCAAGCATACCTTCACCTATAAAGCTAAGGATGCCATCCATGATACGGTTGATTCCATGAATGAAATGACCGGGGAGCTGGCCCAGATGATCCGGGAGCTCAATTTGGGGGTGGATACCCTGGGTAAGGCCTCGGGGGAGCTGAATCAGATTTCCGATCAAATGAGCATTGGGGCTGAAACAAGTGTCGGCAAAATCAATACCGTGGCATCGGCAGCCGAAGAGATGAGTGTCAATATGGATTCTGTGGCAGCGGCCATGGAACAGGCCAGTACCAATGTTGAAACCGTTGCCGCCGGCACCAGCCAGATGAGTGACAGCATTGAAACTGTGGCCCAAAATTCCACCCATACAAGGGAAATTACCAGCCGTGCGGTTGAGCAGGCCCGGCAGACCTCTGAACGGGTCCGACAGCTGGGAAAAGCGGCTGAAGAGATCAACAAGGTTACCGAAACCATCAATAATATCTCTTCCCAAACCAATCTTTTGGCATTGAATGCCACCATTGAGGCGGCCCGGGCCGGTGAGGCCGGCAAGGGATTTGCCGTTGTTGCCACGGAGATCAAGGCCCTTGCGGGGCAGACTGCAGGGGCTACCCAGGATATTGCGAAAAATATCCAGGATATCCAGGACCAGATCAATGGGGCGGTGACAGAGATTCAGGATATATCCGCCATCATCCATGAGATTAATAATTTTGTGAATGAGGCTGCTGCTGCCATAGAGATTCAGTCAGCGACCACCAATGAAATTGCTGAGAACATCGGCCAGGTTTCCCAGGGAATCCATGAAGTCAATGAGAATGTGTCACAGAGTTCAACTGTCTCCAGTCAGGTGGCAACTGAAATCGCTGATGTTCTTGACACTTCCCGGCAGATCAGTGATTTTTCATCGGATGTAAAGGAAAAGGCAGCTAGCTTGAACTCAGTCATGCTTCAGTTGAGGGCCATGACCGAAAAATTTCAAATATAATGGAGAAACACCTTTCGTCCATTTTCTATTATAGGTACCCGGGCGGGGATAAATTTCAATAGATCTCGGCAGCAGAGGGGCTCTTCCCTTCATTCTCGCCGTGGCCCCTTCCCCGGGGTATGCTGCCCAAATTCGCTTAAGGATAGTTCTCTGGATCTGTTCTCTTCCTGAAAAATCAGGAAAACCAAAGGATTCCCCGATTGACAGGGCGCTTTTATTTTACTAAGGAATGTTCAATTACTTAGTTTTCGAAGGAGGCTTCGTGCCTATATTTGGACAAGTTAACGGGTTATGGCAAGCATATAACGGGTAACACCAAACTAAAAAGCTAACATTTCTTTTGCAGCAGATGCAAAAAATTGCGACGCTGAAAAGCACGTTCTTAAAAAAGGAGACATTACATTTGGAAATATCAAACGCTATCGATATTCTTGGAGAAAAATTTAGTTTTTCTGCTATCGATACAAATAAAGTGATTGAGGCGTTAAACCTTCCCAAAACTGCAAAAATCTTAGATATTGGAACGGGTATGGGCAGTTTGGCAATAACGTTAGCATTGAACGGATATAGCGTTTCTACAGGGGAACCAAAAGAGGATGAATCTGTATATGCAAATCAAGGCTGGCATAACAATGCAAAAAAAGTAAATGTCGAGCATTTAATTGAATTTAATGCATTTAACGCTACAAAAATCCCATATGAAGAGAATGTCTTTGACGCCATTTTTTCTTTGGGAACCTTACACCACATCGAAGAGTCCAGTCGAATAAAAGTATTCCAAGAATTTATCCGCACAACAAAACCCAATGGAATTATTTGCCTTTTTGAGCCGAATCAAAAGGCTATCAATTTGATTCGGGCAAGTGATGTGTCGCATCCTGACGCTGCTGATCCTGACGAATATATCAAAGGCCTGAATTTAACCTCAAAAAAAATAGTGGGATCAAATTTTGATGCTTTTGTGTTAAAACGCATTGAAGGCACATAAAACAATTGGGTCCATTGGTTTGCCATTTCGCCGCGCTTCAAGACAACCGGTGACTTCGCTATTTTAAGGAAGCTGTATGATAATTAAAATAGCAACTGAAAAAGACTTAATTCAAGGAGCTGTGGCCCCTGAGCTCAACCGTTCGGTTCAAGTAGAAACACGGAGGGAATAATGAGAAATCCTGTCAGAACTTGTCTTCTCATAGCAGGATTCCTAATGGTTAATCTGGCTTATGCTGGTCAGGATATTAAAATTCATGTTGACGGAGGAATGCTTCATGGTGTCCTAGAGGTTCCCTTTGACGAAGCCCCATGCCCTGTCGCGTTAATTATATCAGGATCAGGACCAACCGATCGCGACGGAAATAATCCATTGACCGGGGGAAAGAACAACAGCCTTAAGCTGCTTGCTGAAGCCCTTGCATTAAATGGAATTGCCTCTGTTCGATACGACAAGCGTGGTATCGGGGAAAGCGCCCCGGCGATGACCGAGGAGGAAGACCTCCGTTTCGATACCTACATTGATGATGCGGTTATATGGGGCAAAGAAATTCAGAAGAATAAACGATTCTCCCTCCTGGCAATAATTGGGCACAGTGAGGGGTCCTTAATTGGATTGGTAGCCTGCCAGAAAATGAACGTTAATGCATTCGTTTCAATTGCTGGTGCCGGTATTCCCGCTTCAGACCTCCTCCTCTTTCAATTGAGGTCCAAACTGCCAAAAGAGCTATTTGATACTACTGAAATTATCATAGACAAACTGAATCATGGTAAAACCGATGATTCTGTACCGCTAACGCTGAATGCCCTGTTTCGTAAAAGCGTTCAGCCCTATTTGATATCGTGGTTTAGATATGATCCAGCAAAGGAGATATCAAAATTGAAAATTCCTATTCTGATAATACACGGTTCAACGGACATACAAATGAATGTTGACAATGCTAATGAACTCGCAAAATCAAATAGGCTTGCAAACAAGACAACAATTAATGGTATGAATCATATATTTAAAAAGGTCTCGAATGATTTTCAGGAGCAGATATCTTCATATGGGGATCCGAGCCTACCCATTGCAGAGGACCTTGTTGAAAAAATCACATCTTTCATGATGTCGGTCGAAACAACACGACCAAACAAAAGAATGCAATAGAGCACTCCTAAACTCGCGCCTGTGATGCTTGGCGTTTATGTGAGCAAAAAATGGATAAAATACAAAAATACAGAAAATTAGATATCTATTTCCAAAATACGGATCATATTGCCATCTATAATATCAGAAGGCCTTTCATTCAATCCTGGAGACAAGGCCTTTTTTTTATAGTTAAAACTGCTAAAGAAAATGTTGACAGGATTTCGGAGACTCCGGAGGATAACCCTTTTTCCGCTTTTAAAAAGGAGATTTATTTATGAAACGGGTACTATTTTCACTGTTAATTTTGGCAACAATGTATGGGGACTCTTTTGCTGAAGTTTTGGTTGGGAAGGACCAATATCTTTATGTTCCCAAAAGTGATAACAGGCGCCTTCTTCTTGAGCCGGGGTCTATTCTTCTAAGAAAACCGATTCCCAAAGAAGAAACCTTTAAAAAACGGATCAGGGTTATATCTTCTGGAGGAGTTGAAGGAGAGGTAAAGTCCAGGTCCATTGACAGCATCAATGATATGGGTGGGAGACTGGCTTATGTGAAAGATGAAATAAATATTAAGGGTAATAAATATCCTGTTGGCACTATCTTTCCGGTACAAATCATCGATGATGATGATGAAATCATTTATGACCTTACCTATGCAAAGCCTTCTTACAGCGTTAAAAACAGAGGTTTTGTGGTAAAAGAAAAATCTATTAAATATTCAGAGCATGAGTTTTTCAAACCCTTTAATCTCATTGATCCTGATGAAGTGGCCCGTTATAAATTTCCTTTTTGGAAAAAAGACCCTTTTCATAAATCGATTGAATGGGGGTGTGGCGAATCCAAGGAAGTCACTCATACGATTGAAGCAGGCGTAATTGCCGGTGTTGAGGCAAGTGGAGGCTTTTTTAGTTTTTTCCAGGCCAAGGCAGAGGTAAGCTCAGGGGTCAGCACATCAACGGTTTATAAAAAAATACTCAAAGATGATAATTATAAACACCGGATCACATTCTGGACATTAACCAGTGCCAACGATAATTCCAAAAGGCTGATCAATGTTGCTTTGGAAAAAATCAGCGTCTGCGATAATAGCAAAGGTGTTAATAACAGCTATATCATCAGGTTTGAGAAAAAATATAACCTTGATGAAATCACCATTAATGCAGCCTGGGTTAAAAATAACAATCTCCAAAACGGTGGAGGTTCACCCCTTCGCATCGACAGTCAACAGGATCTGCAGCAATTTGAAAATGCCTTAAAGGATTTTAAGTTTAAGCATACCATTGATGGCTATGACATCAAAAAAGCCGTTGTTGATTTTGCCGTCTGGTTAACGGTGAATTTAAACTATGCACCTCAATAATAAATATCAGGTTGTGGTGTTATCCAGCTAGTTTTTTGCTGTGTGGCAGCAGCTTAACTTAAGGTTTAGTCGCTTTGAGAAATAATAGTAAGAAGGCATTAATGGCAATAGAAATGAAAAAAGACCTGCTTTCAGATAAAATTAGAACTCTTGCTGATTCCATAGGAATAGATACTTTAGGATTTGCTGGGGCGTCGGAATTTTCGGACTATGCGTTTGCCTCTTCACCCCGACGAGACCGAAGTTGTTTTTACCAAATGCAAAAACAATCATTGTTGCAGGTATTTATATTGGAGGGATAACCCTCCCGGCATTGAATAAGCCATATGTCCTGAATAGGGACAAGTGCCTTTCAAATTTGCTACAGATTGAAGATTTATGTATAGCAACAGGTAAAAGGCATGACCCTTGCGTGATTGATGTCTTTATCTCGGCTGTTCGTTTTATGGAGGGGGTGAACCTCTTCCGTGGTGGTCGTTTACTCAGGAACGGAAAAATCATATAATTCAGCAAATGGGAGGAACCTATGAAAACACCCAAAAAAGGTGAGGTCGTCTGGGCCGGCTATCCCTCGGCACATGTTTTCAACTATGTCAGGAATAGCAAATCCAAGAAACTTAAACTCAGCCGAATCAAACACTTGCTTTGGGGTGATTGGGTCAAGGTGACCAATTACGCTTATGCAACGGATCCAAAAGCGGATCTAAGATCGTCTGCGGAGAAAACCCAAACAAACAAAGCACCCGCCAAGATGGTCCCCGTACGGGTCCGCGGTGTGTCTGGCTACATGTTTGTTGAAGATCTCCAACCGAACCAATTGCTTGAAATTGTATTTGTCGATGTCGGCCAGGGCGATGGCGCCTTGATGGTGACGCCAGATGATAGGAAATACATCATTGATGCAGGGGTAGGGGACAATATGTATCGCTATCTGAAGTGGCGCTTCGCCGGTTTCAAGAGCGACACTGACTTTGATGGGTTCATCATTACGCACCCCGATCAGGATCACTACTACGGCTTTTCCGATCTGGTGAATGACCCAAATGTCAGCTCACAGGCTATCTGGCATAACGGAATTGTAGAACAATTTGGCGTGAGCTCATCGGGAAAGCAATCCACAGCAAAGAGTGTGCTGCTTGGAAAAACCAAAAAAGTAAGCGGTCAGAAATACCTGACCGGATTGGTTGAGACTGACAAAGATCTTCGAGACCTGCTGAAAGACAAAAAACGCTGGATCAAGCAAACTACAGGCAAGTCAAAGCGCTTTCCCGGCCTCTTGAATGACGCCCTCCTAGCAAAGGACGAAGGAAAACGACGTTTTCCAAATATTCAGATGCTTTCAACAAAGCATGGGGAAATCCACCCTGAAGGATCCTTTTTAACAGGATACGGACCCGACAATGTTGATGGATGCACTATTCAAATACTAGGGCCCGTTGTTGAAGATATTTCAGGTAGTTCCGCGCTCCGGACATTTTCGAAGAAACCTAAAGAAACAACCGCCGAGCTGGACACAAGCAAGACCAAAAATGGTCACTCGGTGTTGCTCAAACTGAACTACAAAAATGTCTCCGTGATGTTCGGCGGCGATCTCAACAGCTCAGCGGAGATGTTTCTTCTCGGTCACTATACGGGTTTACCGGTCTATGATCCCACTCAGGTTAGGGTGGATGAGGTGGTTGAGGCTGCTAAACCCACATTCAGGGTCGATATTGCGAAATCCTGTCACCACGGCAGTGCCGATTTCACCGATCATTTCCTAGAGACTGTTAATGCAGCGGCAACGGTTATCTCAAGTGGTGACAATGAGAGCCATGGGCACCCACGAAGCGATACACTTGGCGCGTTGGGCCATCACGGACGCGGTGCAAGGTCGCTCATTTTCAGTACAGAGCTCGCCCGCAGCACGAATGAGTTCAGCCGCCGAAAGGACTCTCCATGGTTTCAGGGAGCGCAGTTTAAAGCGCAAGCCGAAGCAGAGACTGACACCGCCAAGAAAGCAGCTCTGCTTAAAAAAGCAGAAGGCAAATTTGAGCTCGACAGGAAGAGAAATGTCACTGTCTATGGTGCCATCAACATCCGATCAGATGGAGAGAAAGTGGTCCTTGCCTATATGCTCGAGAAACCTTCGAAAAGCAGGCGTTGGGATATTTACACCCTTGAGTCGATCGCCGGTGGTGCGCTCCAATACAAAAACGTTAAAGATGCTGAAAAACAAGAGGAAAAGAGGCGTAATAATCGAATATAGGCTCAGGCAGACTAAATGCGAAGCCATATTTGGATGACGACTAGACCCAAGTGATTTGGGATCGCCTTATTTTTTTGTATCAACAGTTTAAAAAGAGAAATAATGAAAATTGTAAAGCACTATTCAAACGAAAAACAGCAATTTCTTGATCACTGTATTCAATGCGGGATTTGTGCTGATGTATGTCCTGTTTTACCGTATACGACCATCGGTAAAATTTCTTCCCAGGAAATTCAAAAAGCAGTTTTTGACAGTATTGAGAACGACAGGTTTAATCATTTTGCATATACAAAAGCCTTTGCCTGTATGGAGTGTTTTAAATGCACGACGGGTATATGCCCCCATGATCTCAATCCCATGCTGATAAATGAAATTATCAAAGGGGGCTACACCTCTAAAGGAAATATTCTTTCTCCCTTTACAGACAGCCAACAACCTTGCAGTACACATAGAATACTTGCCAGTGTTCAGGTTTCGAAAGCTGAATATAAACAAATTATGTTTCCGACCCCTGAACAGAATGTAAAATATGTTTTTTTCCCGGGTTGCAATGTATACTTTCAACCTGAAAAAATTTTGAATGCCTTGGATATTCTGGATAGCATTGGGGAGTCATATGCCTTTCTACCCGGATTAGATTATTGCTGCGGAGATAACCATTTATTTTTTGGTCATCAAAAAGAAGGAAGTTGTATTGCCGAAGAGCTTGTCGCTAAAATTGCCAATTACAATCCTGAAGCTGTTCTGCTATGGTGTCCCACCTGTCATTGTCGCTTTGATAAGTATATATCTCCCTCAATGTCCTTACCGTTTCAAATACTTTCTTTCCCCCAGTATCTATCAACAAAAATGGAAAAATTAAAACTAACAAGTTTTGATGAAAGAATTGTAACGCTTCATGAACCCTGCAAATCAGTATACACGGGGGTGGATCGAAACGGGCCTCGTCAGGTACTTTCACAATTGCCTGGCGTAACATTGAAGGAAATGAAGCATCACGGTACGGATACGCTTTGTTGTGGCAGCGGAGCAATTTGCTGGTTTCCTGAAAGTTGCTCTCAGATTGAGGATATCCGCCTTCTGGAGGCTAAAGAGACAGGGGCAGACCAAATGATTACGGTTTGTCATTATTGCAATCAAGCGTTTGCATCCAAAGAAGCGGAATATGATTTTCAAATAGTAAGCTATATCAGTATTGTGGCAGAAGCAATGGGTATTCATCGCAGGGATAAATTTAAAGAATACATGCATTGGAAGGATCTTGAGCTGATCTTGAAAGATATGGAACAAAATATTGAAACATCTGTTTTTGGAAAAGAAAAAATTATAGAAGTATTGCAGGCAGTATTCCTTCCATGATTATGGGCTAATGGTTCCTGTGGGGACTCGGTAATCCCAACAGTCAAAATAGCTTGCATGTGTCAGAATTATCGGCTGGGATATTTTTCTTACCTCTCTAAAATGATTTCATGCCATTTTATTGATCGCCAAACCGTTTTTTCCCTTGATCATTGCTGTTTTTTTACTATTTCTAACCGGCTTTGTTTCACCGGTCCGGTCCCAGGAGAACAGCCAGGAAAAAACGGTTTTTAATGACATTAACGAAGCCGCCTGGCAGTCCAGCAACCCCCTGGGTGGAGATTTTACGCTTTTCCAGACAGAATTCACCAGATCTTTTTTCAAAGGAGATATCACCCGAACCACCCGGGAGGACACAACCGCTATATTCCAGCCCTTCATTCCGGTCGGAGTGGAATATATTTTTGGGAAAAACTGGGTTCTGGGAAAATCCGTACCCACATCCAAATGGGGCGGCGGCGAAACGGTTTTGGCCCTGGGCCCAACCTTAATGTTTCCCACTGCCTCAACCGAGGAGATCGGAACAGGCAAATATTCCATCGGCCCGGCAGCCGTTGCCGGATTTATCGGCGAAGAATATAATGTGTCCTTCAAAATCATGCCCATCATCTTTAAACTGTTCAAATAGGCTGTCCCGGAAAAATCCATTAAGATACCTGAATGTTTCTTCAGACCTGTCACGGAAAGAGGAACAATATAACAGAATACTCGTTCAAAAATATTTTGCATAAACCGGTGCTTATTTTTTTCACAGAGAGCCCCATACAGAGGCTCTCTGTGAAACAAGTTGTTTTTAAAAATCCCTCGCCAGTAGGGGAGGGAAAAAATTTCAATGATCTTAAAATCCGTGTCATGCTCTGCCATTATCTTGGCATGATGCCCGGACAATTGCTGGGGATCAAGCCGAGATACCACCATTTATTTCTCCTTAAAAACAACAGATCTCTCTATGAACTGCCCTGTGAATCTGACAAAAAACCGTCTATAAGTTCCACGATCAATAGGGCTCCCCGGGAATTTAGATGAATATTGTCCGTTAAAAAGGCAAACCCATTGCCCTGTGAAATTTTATCCCAGGTTTTTCCCAAAATGTAATGATTGAAAATAGCCCAGTACATGAGTCCTGAATTACCGGCCATGTAGGAACTTTTCACTCCAGGTTTCTCTGTTTTCAGAACCTTATCCATCGATTCATTGAGGGGGAGATACCCCAAATTGTGTTGGTTTGCCAGTTTTTTGATGAATTCCGAGTATTCCCTGGCCCTTTGATAATCGCTGTGTTCTCTATCCTCTGTAATGGGGGGAAGGGAAAGCAAACCAATCTTTGCCGTGGTTTTCTCTTGGAGAATATCAATAATGGCAGTCAGGTTTTTTTCATACCAACGGCGATTGGGGACCTGGGGGAGGTTAAACTTCTTGATATACCTGGCAGCACTCTTTTCAGTCAAAGTTGCCTGAACATCGTTGGTGCCAACCAGGATCGTGATAATATCAGGATTGCATTTAATAACCGGATCAAGCCTTTCCAGCAAATTGTGGGCTAACTCGCTGTTGATACCTGCATTCACAAAAGAGATATCCCTGTCAGGGTATCGCCTTTTCAGTTCATCAACATAGTTATGGCTCACCCTTCCGTGGGTAATACTGTCCCCCAGACACACCACCACCTTACCTGACCGTTTCCCAGAAGCCAGAAATGATTCCGGTGTGTTATGGGGAAGCCTGGTGGCAGATTGATATCCATACACCAGGATGAGAACCATCACTGCAACAATGATTAGTGGAACGATTAAAATTATTTTATCCATGATGTCCCCGTTTTTAAAAAAACCTAATGGTTTTTATTGAAATAATTTTTTTTAGCCCACCGAATCAATTATCCGATCATACACGCTCAGTCAACCCAAACGGTGTATCTCTAAGATACAGGTGAAAAATGCCAATCCTCCCATGGCATAAAAAGCGGCATTCATACCCAAGTGATCCCGAATCGTTCCTCCCAGAACCGGTTTGATACCAAGACCCAGCATCACAGCCATGTTTAAAGTGCCCATATAAAGCCCCAGTTTTTGTTTTGGTGCAATATTGGTGGCCAGGCCGTGGCAATGGGTACCACCAGAACAGAGGTCTTTCCGTGGAGAAACCGGATAAAAATAGGACTTTCAGCCTGGGAAGGCAATACATATGAAACTGAAATCAAAGAATATGAAAAAAGCCCTGCCACAATGAATCTTTTTCGACCCCATTTGTCAGAAAGGCGTCCGGCCAACGGATTAAAAAAGGTTCGGGAAATATTAAAAGAGGCAATAATGAACCCGACTAAAAAACCGCCTGCACCCAGCTCCACAGCATATACCGGTGTGATTGGCCAAATGATTCCAAGGCCGATCATGGCCACCCCAACGGAAACGGAAAGTAAAAAAAGAACGCCGGAAGAAGACCTGTTCATTATTTACAACCCCCGCATCCATTCAGGCTTCAGATCGATATTGTTTGCCAAGGCTTAAATCAATCTGGCCTAATCCCAATAGAACAATGGTAACCAGACGAATACCAGACCTTCTGAGGCGTTGACAATGGAAGATCTATTCTTCGGGGGTTCCCCCTTTCTTTAATCAGTGATGTCCGGTTAGGTTTTTGCAGCACTTGTATTTTTATGTTTTTTCACTTTTTGTCTTTTGGCGGTCCTGAGCTATCTTTGTTTTGAAATAGTTCATTTAAAATTTTCGTTCGCAATTGCCGAATTCTTTCGATTGATACTTTTTTATTGAATTCTTCATGATTACTGCAGTTGATGAGGATTTCAATGTGCTGCGCGAGGCAAATATTTTTTTTGTAAAATAGTGTAACACCGGATATTTTAAACAAAGGGCCTGCCCAGATTTCTGGGCAGGCCCTTTGTCGTTTGGTGAATTGAATGTGACAGCGGTATCCATGCAGTCAAAGATAGCTGTAGACGGAAAAACGATTTGAACCTAGGATAAAATAAAAAAGTATTTGACAAATATTGGTTCCTGGATAATAAATTGATCATACGTCCGATCAATTTATAATAATATAGTTTATTTGGAATGGAAAATGGGCAGAAAAAGTATAGCAGATGAACGCCGCACACAAATCATCCAGGCATTTTACCTGTGTGTAGTTAAAGAGGGGGTCGCCGGGGCTTCCATCCGGAAAATTGCCAACGAGGCACAGGTTTCACCCAGCACCCTTCATCATTATTTTAAGGACCGGGATGAAATCATCGAAGAGGCAGTGGTCTATTTTACCGATGAGATTTTTACCAGGTTTTCCGAAAAAATTACTCCCCATGCCGATGCTTCCATGCGCCTGTCCAGGGGGCTTGAATTTATCTTCAGCAAGGGCATGATCAACCCCGAGCATACCGGTTTTTTTCTGGAATGCTGCGTGGCAGCCCGGCACAATAGTCGGATCAGGGATACCATTGCCCAACTCTTCCACAGGTTCCGGGGGGCAATCATGGAGCACTTGAACAGTATGGAAGGGTTTGCCCGTCTGGAAGAGGGGCAGAAAAAACTCTGCGCCTCCATGATCGTGGCCCTCCATGAAGGGATTGAACTGCAATGGTATGCTGATCCCGGGCAGATCTGTCTTGGGGATGCACTCACTACCACCCGGGCATTGATCCAGTTTTTTATTGAGAATCCGCCCTGCATTAAATAAAGGAGACAGCCATGAACCCTTATGGGGACAATGCCTATGGGATTTACAAAGATGTATTTAAGGGCCATCGATTCCCCCTGGCCTTTGTGGATCTTGACAAATTTGACCGGAATATCGCCTATGTGGCAAGAACCCAGGCTGAAACGGGCAAATCTATCCGGGTGGCATCCAAATCTCTTCGATGTCTGGAGCTGCTCAAGAGGGTGTTCAAAAAGGGCGGTCCGGCTTTCCAGGGTGTCCTGGCCTTTACCATGGAAGAAGCTAAGTTTCTCATTGACAATGGGCTGGATGATATCATTGTGGCCTATCCTTCTACCCAGATCAGTGACCTGGATATTTTTGTGGAAAAAACCCGCTGGGGCGCAAACCTTTCCCAGGTGGTGGATTGCCAGGAACATCTCAGGGTGTTGTCAAGGGCAGGGGAAAAGGCCGGGGTTTTGCTTAATCTTTGTCTGGACATTGACATGTCCTATCGTCCCCTTGGCCGGATCACCCACCTGGGTGTGAGGCGCAGTCCTGTCCATTCTGTTGACCAGGCTTTGGAAATGGCAAGGGCTGCCCGGGAACTGCCCGGGGTGCGGTTTGTTTCTGCCATGGGGTATGAAGCCCAGATAGCCTCCATGAATGACAATTATCCGGGGCAGGGGGTTAAAAATAGAGTGGTCAGGCTTTTTAAAAATCAATCGGTCAAAGAGCTGACCCGACGCCGTAAAATGATTGTGGACAGGCTCAGAGCGGAAGGGATAGACCTTTGTGTGGTGAACGGCGGCGGCAGCGGAAGTCTTGTATCAACGGGCAGGGATGATTCTGTCACCGAAGTTACGGCAGGGTCTGCCTTTTTTGCACCTGGCCTGTTCCGGTATTTCCATGAGGTGGCCTTTGAGCCCGCCGCATTTTTTGGTCTCCAGGTGACACGGATGCCTGTCAAGGGTGTGGTCACCTGCCAGGGTGGCGGATATGTGGGCTCCGGCGAGGTTAATGTCAACCGGCTTCCCTGGCCGGTTTTGCCCCAGGGATTAGAATATTTGTCCATGGAAGGCGCAGGAGAAGTCCAGACGCCTTTGACACTGCCAAGGGATTGCCCCAAGCTTGCTCTGGGTGATCCCGTCTTTTTTCAACATGCCAAGGCTGGGGAACTTTGTGAGCGATTCAACCAGATCCATTTGATAGAGAAAAATAAGATTATCGGCACAACGCCCACATATCGTGGGCAGGGCCATGCATTTTTATAAGGAGGTAAGGGGTGGCAAAGGATCATTTTCGAGTATTTGATTACATTTTTGTGGGGGCTGGTATTTCAGGCCCCTTTATCGCCAATGACCTGTGCAGGGAAGGGGCTGACTGCCTGATGCTGGAAGCAGGCCAGCATTATACGCGCAGAACCTATCCCACCAACGGTCTTGACGGGACGTCCCAGATGTATTGGTCCGGCGGACTGGAACTGGGTCATGACGCTAAAATTGCATTTCTCCGGCCCAAGGTGGTGGGGGGCGGCTCTATTGTGAACCAGGCCCTGGTGGACCGGTTTGACGATGTGGCCCTGGATGACTGGAGATCGGCCTCCGGGATCACGGATTTTACCGTGGCAGATATGGCCACCTGGTATGACCAGGCTGAATCGGAAATAGAGATCCAGGAAATCCCGGCTAAATTTCGAAACAAAAACGCCGAGATATTTGACCAGGGGTTTAAGAATCTTAAGTTTGACAATGCCCCCTTGATGCGCGCCCAGAGTAACTGCCGGTTGGAAGAGGGCAATTGCTGTATTGAATGCCTCAACGGGTGTCGTCTTGGCAGTAAGCAGAGCACCCCAGAAACCGTGCTGAAAACCGCCCTGGAAAATGGATTGTCCCTGGCCTCACAGATTGAGGTGACCCAGATCATTGAAAACAAGGGGGATATCCGGGTTATCGGCGTTGATGCAAAAGGGGGGCAGGTTTCCTATCGCGCCCGGAACCTGGTCCTGGGGGGCGGCGCCATTGGTAACGCCAGGCTGCTGCTCAATTCCGGGTTTGGAAAAAAACTGCCCCACATTGGCAAAGGGTTCTTTTGTCACCCCCAGTTCATGAGTTTTGGGATTTATGACGAAAAAATCAATTCCCATACCGGGGCTTTCCAGGCCTTTAAATCCGATGACAAGGGGTTTCGTAAGGAGGGCTTTAAGCTGGAGAACGTCTATGCCGGACCCGAAGGTATCGCCTTGCTGGTGCCGGATTTTGGACGGATACACCACGAGCACATGGAAAAACTCTCCCACTTTGCCTGTATCGAGGTTTGCACCCGGGACACCAACCCCGGCCAGGTCAAGGTGAGCCGCAGGGGAAAGGCGCTGATCCGCAAGGTGCAGAACAAAGAAGACATCCACCGCTACGAAAAGGGGGCAAAGGTTATTGATGATATTTTCAAAAGCACCGGGGCAAGGCAGATTGTCCATGGCCGATTTGCCATTGGACTTCACTTGATGGGATGCTGTGCCATTGGTACGGATCCCGGGAGTTCGGTGATTGACCCGGAATTCAGGCTCCATGGGCATAAGAATATTTTTGCGGCAGATTCCAGTATTTTTCCCAATGCACCGGGGATTAACCCGTCACTCACCATCATGGCCCTTTCCAAAAAAGCCTCGGCCAGCATATTAAGGAGCCGATAAAATGACCCATAAAAAACCCAATAAAATAACAGATAACCAAGCTGGTAAAATGATGATTTCAAAATATTTTTCCCAGGCTCAATTAAAGGGGCTGCTAAAAACAGGGGATGTGATTCTTCCGGGAACCAATGAATCCCCTTCCTTCTCCTCCACCGGGTGCATTCATCATATTGACCGAATGGCAAAATACATGTCCAGTGATGATCTTGACGGGTTGAAAATGCTTTTTTCTGTTTTACGATGGATGCCCAAATGGGTCATCACCCTTCTTATGAAATTGTGTAACCATAGTAATTCTTTTCCCTCTTTTCTTGGGGCTGGGTTGCGAATGATTGAAATTGGCCTCAAAGGGGTTACCCTGTCCCCCTATTATGCCAACCTTACCGCTTCTGGCTATGAAGGGAAAAAGGTGTATGATGTCATTGGCTGGCATCCTAAAATGATTGTTAACGCGGATGGTATTCCCATCAAAGAAACGCCTGTCAACCTGGATAACCCAGAACCTGAGGATGTTGAACTTGTTTACAAAAAGGCAAAGAAAGCAGGGCCGGAGATCCGGGACTGGGGGGTGAAGAAACGGCTCCAGTTTATTTCAAACCTTAAGGTGGTTATTCTTAAAAACCAGGAATATATCCTTGACCGGCTCCAGGCAGATACGAAAAAATCCCGTTTTGACGCCATTACAGCAGAAATTTTTGGGGTTCTGGATTTTTTGGATTATTTGGAAAAAAATGCCGCCAAAGTTTTGTCCGACCGAAAGGTATCCACTCCCCTTGCCTTGATGGGGAAACGCTCAAAGGTGTATTTTGAACCCCTGGGCACGGCCCTGCTGATTTCTCCCTGGAATTATCCCTTTTACCAGGCTATTGTTCCCATTTGCCAGGCCTTTATCGTTGGAAATGCCGTTGTGTTTAAGCCCTCCAGCGATACCCCCTTAAAAGGGCTGGTGGAAGATTTGCTCGGCCAGGCCGGGTTTCTTCCCGGATGGGTCCAGATTGTCTATGGCAGCGGGGGTAAAATCGGTAATGCCCTGGTGGACGGACAGCCGGATAAAATCTTTTTGATCGGCAGCCAGTCCGTGGGAAAAAGTATCATGGAGCGGGCAGCCCGATATCTGATTCCCGTTGAGCTGGAACTGGGGGGAAAAGATCCCATGGTGGTTTTTGAGGATGTCAACCTGGACCGTGCCGTAGCCGGTGCCATCTGGGGTGCTTTTACCACCACAGGCCAGTCCTGTACCTCTGTGGAACGGCTGTTTGTCCAGGCGAGTATCTATGAGCGCTTCAAGGAAAGACTTGTTAAAGAGACCCAAAAACTGATCCAGGCAACCGATTCAGACGGCAATGCAGATATCGGCCCCATGACCACCCGGGGGCAGGTGGAGGCGATTGCCGCCCAGGTGGCAGATGCCAAACAAAAGGGTGCTGTTTTTCTCACGGGAGATGACTGGGACGGCCAGTCTCATTTTGTGCCGCCCATGATTGTTGAAGGGGTGACCCAGGATATGTTGATTGACCGGGAGGAAAATTTTGGTCCCCTGCTGCCCATTTATCCTTTTTCAAGTGAAGCCGATGCCATAGAGATGGCCAATGACCCGGACTACGGATTGTCCGCAAGTGTCTGGTCCCAGGATATTAAACGGGCAGACCGGGTGGCCCGCATGATTTTTACCGGCAATGTTTCCATTAACAATGTCATGCTCACCGAAGGCAACCATGCCCTGCCCTTTGGCGGGGTGCAGAAAAGTGGATTCGGTCGGTATAAGGGTGAGTTCGGCTTTTATGCTTTTGCCAATATCAAGTCTGTTCTCATTGATCAGAACAGTGCAAAGATGGAGGCCAATTGGTTCCCCTATACCGCCAAAAAATACAAGATTTTTTCAGATCTGACCGCAGCCCTGTATTCACCGGGTAAACTATCCGGCCTGATCAAGTTTGCCTATTACGGGTTGAAGCTTGAGACCTATGTTAAAAAACTGGCAAAAAAGGGCCGGGATTAGACCCTTATTCCATTGACCAAAAGCAGTTACGCCAGACCTGGAAGAACAATTCCGGGTCTGGCGCTTTTGGTATGGGCCCCTTTGACGGAAGGTTGGTTTTTGTCAAAGAGAAATCCTAGGACCGAAAATTTTATCCGAGGGGGAATCTTATCTTTTTATCTTCTTTTAACGGTTTGGGGGTGCAGATTTTGATCAGTCCGGGCATGACCGTGTTGCGGCCGTTGACTTTTGCCTTGTAGAGCATGGTATCCGCATCCTGGATGATCTTGTTCATATCTGCATTGGGTGTTAGCTCTGCTACACCAAAGCTTGCGGTTACACGGATAACCTCTTTGTTATGGGGAATCCGCATGGCAGCTATTTTGGATCTAAGGCGGTCTGCCAATTCCATGGCCTTGTTTTTATCTGTTTCAGGAAGGATGGCAATGAACTCTTCTCCGCCGTAGCGGGCCAGCACATCTCCTGTTCTCATATTATCCTTGACCAGAAGGGATATCTCCCTGAGCACCAGGTCTCCGCCAAGGTGACCGTGGGTGTCGTTTATCTGTTTAAAAAAGTCCAGGTCAAACATAAAAAGGGAGAGATGGTGACCATGGCGGGCGGCCGTGGCAATATGCCGCTTGATCTGGTTTTCAAATTCCCTGCGATTATAACATCCGGTTAAAGGATCAATAACCGCTGCATCCTTCAGGTTTTCCATTTGTATTTGTTTTGACAGGGCCGTGGCACATCCCTGGAGAATCAGGTTTACCACTTCATCGTGGAAGCAAGTGATGCTTTTTCGGGGCAGCATATACAGACGGGAATAGCAGTTCTCTTCATTTAGCTCATAATAAACCAGGTTTTTCATACTGAATTCTTCCTGAAGTTCATCTGGTTCAAAGTACTGGTTCAGGTAATTAAGGTCCTCCTGCCTGATTTGAAAATCCTCCAGAATAATATCTTCAAGGGATTTTTTATACATTCTTGGATCAAGCCACACATCCACGCCGGATTCTTTTTTGACAACAAAGGCAAACAACCTGTAACCCAATATATCCTTCAGGCATACCGCCACTTCATTAATGATATCCTTGGAAGAGTTCTTCTTATTAAGGGCGACAATATGGCGGGTCAGTTTATTGTGAGCCGAAGCCTGGTTTGCTGCAGAGCTGAAAACCACTGAAAAAAAATCAGAGAGATTGTCGGTTATTTTTTGTAATGTCTGCTTCATGGGTATTCCTTAAATAATAGTCAGTGTTGCTTTGATAGATCTTAAAGCAATAGCTGTGCCAAAATAAGAAATACGAATGTATCGTTATTTATTATAGGTGGTTATGAAATCAGATCGATTGTGATCACCCGGCTGACCCGGAAAAAATTGCAGGAATTTGCCTGTGGGGCCGTCAATGGGTTGACAGGCAAGGGGTAATATCTGCCATGGGCCATCTTTTACTATAGATTGCCTTTTAAACCGATTTTTTCTGCAACAGGCTGCATACCCAAGATCACCTGACCGATGAGTTCTGAAATTTCCATATTTAAAAATCCGGCTCCTTTTAGAATGACTTGTCTGTCCACACCGGCGGCAAAACTTTTATCCTTGAATTTCTTTTTGACGGATTTGGCCTTGATATCCAGGATACTTTTGGACGGCCGTACCAGGGCTGCACTTGCAACAAGCCCTGTGAGCTCGTCAATGGCATACAATGTTTTTTCCAGATTGGTTTCCGGGGTTACATCGGTGCAGATACCCCACCCGTGACTGATCACTGCTCGAATATATTCTTTGGGCCAGCCGTGGGCTTCAAACAATTCAATACATTTTATGCAGTGCTGGTCCGGGTACATCTCATAATCCAGGTCATGGACCAGTCCGATCACTTTCCATTTTTCCGGATCTTCCCCAAATATTCCGGCAAAATGTCCCATTACCGATTCAACGGCCAGGGCATGCCGGATTAATCCCTCTTTTCGGGTATATTTTTGTAGTAATTCCATGGCATCTTCGCGGGTTGGGATCCAGGTTTTCATGGTAAATCCTTTAAATTAATTGCATTTTTGGTTCAATATTGTACACTCTTCACTTATATTTAAATAAAGGGGAAGTCAACTATGATACCCGATCAGGAGAGTTGCGAATCCTATTACCAGGGCAATGAAACCCTGCTTCGTTACTGGCAGAAGAAAATTTTCAACCATCTTTTTTCCCTGTTGGTGATGATAGGAATTTTACCCTTTTTTTTAAGTTGTCAATATGCCCTGGTCACTGGGGAATGGATTAGAATCCTTTTTTATTCAGGGATATATCTCTGGGCCCTTGGGATATTGTTTTTTAAACATATTTCCTTTGAAAAAAGAGGGTGGGCAGGTCTTTTATTGTTTTACGCCATGGGGCTGTTTTCCCTTGGCGCCGACGGTTTTGTGGGCAGTAGTCGGATCTATTTTTTTTGTTTTTTCTCCTTTGGTGCTGTATTTTTCGGGATGCGGGGCGGGATGATTTCTCTTTTAGTGGCCATGGCAACCTTGATACTGGCAGGTGTGGTTCATTTCCAGGGGACCCTGTTTCCAGGTTTTATGGAGGGGGTCTCTTCCCCCATGTCCTATATGGTATTTGTTGGAACGTTTCTTTTATTAGGTGGTGCAATCACCCTTTCCCAGGCCTTTTTAATTAATGTTCTTGAGATTTCCGGACGAAAATTTCAGCTGCTGGTCAACCATACCCCGGATGTGCTGTGGACCCTGGATGAACAACTGAATATTACCTTTATAAACGAGGCCATTTTCCCCCTTATGGGGTTCTCCCCCAGGGGGCTGATGGGCAAACCCTTTACCCAGGTTTTGTCCCGGGACAAGGGTCAGCTGTTTGAAAGCCTGAGTAAAAAAAAGGATTCGTTTTCCTTGGAGGCAGAGGTTTTTCAGGCGAACGGAGAGGTGCTGACCGTTGAAATTACCGGGGATAGGATCAATGGTTTGCTGGGCAGCAAACACAGTTACCAGGGGGGGATTCGGGATATAACCCGACAAAAACACCAGGAAAAAAAGCAGGCACAGCTTAAGAAAAAACTGATTCAGTCGGAAAAATTAAAGAACCTTGGGATTCTGGCCGGCAGTGTAGCCCATGATCTGAACAATATTTTATCCGGGATTGCCACCTACCCCGAAGTGCTTTTGATGGATAAGAAGATTACGCCTCAAATTCGCCAGGGATTGACCATCATAAAGGATTCCGGCCGGAAAGCCTCCTCAGTGGTCAGTGACCTTTTGACCATTTCCAGGGGAACCAATACGGAAATGGAAGTTGTCAATATTAATAGGATTATTGAGCGGTATGTGGGGGCAGCAGATTTTGATAAGATAAAAACAACCTATCAACAGGTTCAGATTGATGTGGTCATGGAGCCTGAATTGCTGAATATTAACGGGTCCTATATTCATATAGAAAAAGCACTTATGAATTTGGTGCTCAATGGGGTTGAAGAAACCGCCATAAAAGAGACCGGTCATGTGACCATTTCAACTGCCAATCATTATGTCGACGATGATTCCCTTGCCGGGGAGAGTGATCTGCCCTCGGGGGAATATGTGATGCTCTGTGTGGAAGATAACGGATTCGGGATTCCAGAGGAATATAAAAAAAAGATATTTGATCCTTTTTTTACCCAGAAGGAGATGGGAAGAAGCGGAACAGGCCTTGGGCTTACCGTTGTCTGGAATACAGTCCAGGATCACCATGGGGATATCCGTGTTGTCTCCAGTAAACAGGGGACCCGGTTTGAATTGTTTTTTCCCGCCATTCGCAAAATACTTCCCCAAAAGGAGCTAACCAATTCCCTGGATGAGATCAAGGGCCAGGGCCAGCGTATCCTCATTGTGGATGATTTGGCAAACCAGCGGAAAATTGCCGGGAGTATTTTGAAAAATTTGGGGTATCAGGTTTTTGCCGTGGAAGACGGAATGGCTGCCGTGGCGTTTGTTAAAGAAAATTCCGTGGACCTGGTGATTCTGGATATGATCATGGAACCATACATCAGCGGGTTGGAAACCTATCAACGGATTAAAGAAATAAACCCGCACCAAAAAGCCATTATTGCCAGTGGACATTCAGAATCAGAAGATGTATTAAAGACCCAGGAATTGGGGGCGGGGAGTTTTGTAAAAAAACCCTATACCATACTGGACATGGGAATTGCAGTGAAAGAGGAACTTGAAAAATAGTGGAAATTTTAAAGACAAAAAGTCTGATGCAGGAATGGGCCAGGGCCAAAAAAAAGAACAGCAAAACCATAAGTTTTGTGCCCACCATGGGCTATCTTCACCAGGGTCATATCTCTCTTTTGGAAAAGGGAAAACCTTTGTGTGACGAATTGGTCTTAAGTATCTTTGTCAATCCCAGTCAGTTTGGTCCCAATGAGGACCTGGATGCCTATCCCACGGATATGGAAAACGATCTTCGTCTGGCAGAAGCCGCCGGGGTAACCGCTGTTTTTCTTCCCCAAAAACAGGACATCTACCCCCAAGATTACCAGACAAGGATTTCCCTTGATTCTCTTCCCCACCATTTGTGTGGAAAGTGTCGGCCGGTTCATTTTGGCGGGGTGGCAACCGTGGTCACCAAATTGTTTAACATTGTCATGCCCGATGTGGCGATTTTTGGTAAAAAAGATTATCAGCAGTTCCAGATCATTCGCCGGATGACCCTGGATCTGGATTTTGACATTGAGATTCTGGGGGGAGAGATTGTCCGGGAACCGGACGGGCTTGCCATGAGCTCCAGAAATGCCTACCTGACAGCGGATCAGAGGGAATCTGCCCTGAGCCTTTCCCGATCTGTTCGCAAGGCCGCCCAGGCCGTTGCCAGGGGAGAAAAAAATCCCGGCGTCATCCAAACAGAAATAACGGCCTTTATTCAAAGCTTTCCCCAAACAAGTATCGACTATATCTCTTTTTGTGATCCCGCAACCCTTGAACCGGTGAAGATAATAGACAAACAGATTCTTGTGGCCCTTGCGGTCCGTGTGGGGAAAACCAGGCTGATTGATAATCTTCTTATTGATCCACCACGATAATAACCCGGCATTCCTTTAAAAAAATATGCCGCTCAGCAGCCTTTTCTATCAGTTTTGTATCTGCCATGCTGATGACAACCGAAGCATTTTCATTGTTGGATTTTCGAAGGGCTTTAAATATAAGGGGATGGCTGCCGATTCGTTTTCCCCGGATGGCCCCCTCCATGCTGCAGGCATAGGTGCAGACTCCGTACTGGACAGCAAATTCCCGGCTGATGAAAAGAGATGAGTAAATTTCATTGCCCTGTTCACTGACGATGGTGGGGTAGAGGCTGGGGTCAAGTCCAAGGCCCTGTGCGTCAACAATCATACCGGTGTATGGAATTATGCCCATGCCGTGTTTGGCAGTATAAACCAGTTTTTCTGCATTTATTTTGGGTATCTGCCGAATATCATCGGGCAGGACCAATTGAAGAAATCCCCCCCAGATACTGGTCTCAATTTCAATTTCCACATCCAGGGCAGAGGTATAATATTGTTTGGTGATGACGGCATCTCTGCCGGTTTTTTCAATGCCGGCCAGAATGATATCGTTTTGGGATGCATATTGCCCCACGGATAGGGTGTTGTTAATTTTAATCTGTTTGAGTATATCGATGATATTCCGGCTGGCATCCGCCCTGGCCGATCCGGGAACCGATTCGTTTGCCCCCTCCTTGTTCCCCTTTGGACTGGCCTTGCCAATGGCGGTCACCTTGCCTGTGCTCCAGTCGATTTTTCCATTGTCAAACCGGGTAATACAATGATCGCTTTGGGGGGAGTTCTGGGCAAGGCCACTGGGGACCCATACCCAACAAATGAACAAAAATACCCTGAATAAATAGTGTATTCTCACATGATCAGAAAAAATACGCACCTGCCTTTTCTAGGAAGTTAAATAGGTTTTTTCGATAAAGGAGGCGATCCCCTGTACATCATCCAGTCCGAAAACAGGTACCCGGGGCCGGTGTCCAGAATCCGTGACAAAGGCAATTAAATTGGGATCTTCCATACACATGGGCTCTTTATGGTCGCTGCCGGTTCTGAAAATTTCAATTTTTTTCAGGGGCTGTTTTTTAAATCCTTCGGCCAATATCAGGTCGGTATCCCCCAGAAAGGTTTCCATTTTTTCGATATAGGAGCGGGTATCCTCCTTGACCAGGGCAATTTTTGTATCTGTCACCACAAGGGTTGCCGTTGCACCTGCCTTTTTATGGCGCCAGCTGTCTTTACCCTTTTTATCAAAGTCAAATCCGTCATGGGTGTGTTTTACAGATCCGATTTTATACCCCCGGCTGTTTAATTCAAAAATTAGTTTTTCAAGGAGTGTGGTCTTACCGGAATTTGATTTTCCTGCAATGGAAACAATCTGTGTTGTCATGGCGTTTCTTTAGCTATAGTTTGAAGTCAGGTTCACAAGTTCCCCTAAGATAGTGTTCCAGGGAAGGAAAGTCAACAAGGATAGCTTCCTATTCGGATAGGGGCCTTATACAGTTTCTTCCAGATTTTTTAGCTTCATACATCGCATCATCTGCCTCTCGAATAATTCTTTTTATACCCTTGTTTAAATCAAACTTATGATCAAGTGTGGCAACCCCGATACTGACGGTTAAATTCAGATCTTTATGTTTGATTTGGCCTTGCTTGTTCCGGATGACAAAATTGTAATTGCTAATTTTTTTCCGAATTAATTCTGCTATTTGCCATGCTTCTTTTTTGCTTATGGCCGGCATAATGACAGCAAACTCTTCTCCGCCATATCGAGTTGGGAAAAAAACAATTCCGGCTTTATCGGATTCTTTGCGACAGCAATTTTGTATGATCTTTGTGACTGTTTTTAATGCCTGGTCACCAATCATGTGACCATATCGATCATTGAACCGTTTAAAATTATCTATATCAATTAATAAGAGGTTAACCCAGGTTTTTTCCTGCAATGCCTGGGCAAATTCAATTTTTAATTGCTCGTCAAAAAAACGCCTATTATATAGACCTGTAAGGTAATCGGTCTGGTTCTTTTTATCTGATATTCTTAAATCTTCCTGGAACACCTCCAGGGTTTCTTTAAATTTAGATTTTATTAATTTGATCTTTTCTTCAAGGGAGAGATCAGATTCAACCGTGGTAATTGTTTCCGATTCAAGGGCTTTGACCTGTTCAAATCTTTCGGCACATTTTGATTTAAACTCATTTGTCAGAAGGTTCAACTCTTTCAGGATACCGGTTAATTGGTTATCACAAACCGAAAAAGATATCGAGTTATAGTCTTTAATCAATGATCGGAGCGCTTTTTCCGTATACATTCCTGCTCTGGCATATTTTAGAGACTTCGCCATAACAGGTTCAAGTTGAAGTTTTGTTAGTTTTCGGTCTATATTTGAATCTACATCAAAAATTATCTTGTAAATAGTACGCCAGCAGGTGTCTTTTGGAATTCCAATCGTATCAAACAAAGATAACAATTCTTTTTCAGACAATTGTTTTTGATAGAAAATTTCTTCAAGTTTATCTAAGGGGGTATTCATAAGTAACTTTTTATATCCTCAAATTCTTAATTGAACCGTCCCTAAGCCCTAGCGGGGTGAAATATCAAAAAGTCGGCTGACCCATTGAAACATATCCCGGGGAATGGATCAACTGAAAAAAACATCTGATAATCTAATCCTATTCTTTTAAGAATCGTCTGATAAACCGATTGTTGAGAGTTTTGTCCTGGTCTCGGTCAAAAGGGTTGACAGCTCGACTGCGATCTCTTCAGAGTGAAGTTGAACCTTTTCGGCAAATAAGC
The DNA here is from genome assembly GCA_016744295.1 of Desulfobacteraceae bacterium. Classification (GTDB taxonomy): domain Bacteria; phylum Desulfobacterota; class Desulfobacteria; order Desulfobacterales; family Desulfobacteraceae; genus NBML01. The sequence goes on from JADGEQ010000004.1 coordinate 105,569, forward strand.
TGGTTGATCTGGCCGCCTGTTTTACTCTGGAGATCCGTTCAGAAACATCTTTAATGTCATTGTTCGTTGCCCGGGCATTTTTGGCAATCCCGGATGTTGCGCAAGTTTGCTCTTCAACCGCGTCCGAGATCTGGTGGCTGGCGCCTATGGTGTTTCGTTTTTTCGCCGGATACGGGAAATGGTATCAGAAAAGGTTCCGTCTGTATTCAGTATTGCTTTTGAGACAATAACCTGTTCTTTTTCCTGTTGGATGATAAAACGGCCATTTGAAATATCTCTTCGCTGGGAGCGGTTAAAAAAACGTCTGTAATGATCACCGCCTTTAATCTTCTCTTCTTTTTTAAGGGGAAAGTTTGTCCTGATCCAGTCAGAAATTTGTTCTGCGGGATCTGCTGTCAGAAGTTTTGGGATTTCAACGTATTTTTTTTGAAGGCTAAAAATACTGAATCTCAAGTGTTCATTCATGGATGCATTCACTTCCAGTAATGAATTCGTTCTGGATTCAATCTGGAAAAAAGCGGTGACATTTACATAAATTAGAAAGCCAATGCAAAGCGTTGAAATCAACCCTACACTGACCATCATTTTGAGTCCGACTGACAGCCACCCAGGTTTTGATTCGGCCCCAGACGGTTTAGTAGCGGTGATATTCATATTTTTAGCACTTTCCATTTTTGGTGATATTTTTTGATTAGAGAACAGTCTCTTTAATAAGGCGTTTGACACGTGTCCGCTCTGTGTTTTGATCGGGCGAGGTTTCTTTTATTTCCATGTATAGAGAGTCTAGGATGCTGGTGTGGGAAATTCCGGTTTCAGAATTTTTGGCAGCTTTTTTTAGCTGGGCAATAATTTGGCTGGCTTTTTCAATAGAGCAGTGTCGTTCTAAGGCTTCAGGCAATTCAAGGATGGCGATACTTACGGTTAACAATGGGAATTTGCGTGTTTTCCCATTTCGATCTTTTGCCAGGATAAATCCTTTCTCCATGGATTTTCTTTCATAAAAGCTTTCTGCATTTTTCTTAAATTTTTTGGCAAACTGTTGCATTTCCGATTCCACATCATGTCTGGTGGAGCCCTTGATACCCATAAAAAAATCATCTCCGCCCACATGACCGATGAACCGATTTTTAGAAATTCCGGCTTTTTTTAACTGATCGGCAAACATAAGGATCAGCCGATCTCCACTTCTAAAGCCGTAGAGATCATTATAGGGTTTGAAATTGTCAAAATCAAAATAGAGCAAATGGAAGACGGCACTCAAATCAGCAAGACTCTTGGAAAAATATTCATGGATCATGGTATTGCCCGGCAGCCGGGTTAAAGGATTCTGGTTTCGGGCCAGGGTGAGGTTTTTCTCATTGATGAGCTTAAGCAGGGCCTTTGTGCTTAAAAGTCCCACATATTTCATATCATCCACCATGATTAAACCTTCGTTGTTGTTGTGCTGGGTATAGGCTTCAATCAATTTTTCAACGGAAGAATGGATATCAGCAATGGGAATCTTGGTAATAAATCGGGTGATATCTTTTCCAAAGGAAGGGTTTTCCAGTAGCTGCCGTCCAAATTTTGAATATATATATTCTTTGAATGTTTTGTTCCGGATCACCCCCACAGGCTCTTCATATCGATTAAGAACCGGAAAAAAAGACGCATCCGATTCTTTTCTGAATCGGTCAATGATCGTAATAATATCGCAATCGGAAAAAACCGGTTTGATATATTTGATTTCACCGGTGATGAGGGATCGGTCCTGAGAAAATCCGTTCCGGCGATCCGCCCGGGATAGCTCTGCAATCATTTTATATCTTAATTTCAATTGTTCTATTTTTCTTGTGGGGCGCTGGATAAAATATCCCTGGATCATGTCACAGCCGATTTCCTTGCACTGGACATATTCCTCTAAGGTTTCCACCCCTTCTGCCAGCACCAGACTTCCCATCAAGTGGGCAAAATTGACAAGGGTCGAAACCACCAGCCGTTTTTTTGGATCATTTTCCAAATTTTGGACAAAAAAGCGATCAATTTTAATATAATCCGGCTCGGTATAATAGATGAGTTGGAGGCCGGAAAAACCGGTGCCGCAATCATCCACCGCAATTTTGAATCCCTGGGATCGATAGGCCGCTATAATGTTAGAAGCATCTTGATTATCATGGAATTGATGTTTTTCAGAAATCTCAAAGCAGATATCATCCTGGGAATACCCATGGGTATCAAGGATGGAGATGGTGTTTCCCGGGGCATAGTCCATGGAATCAAAGAGTCGGTTATCCAGATTATAAAACAATTTTATAGGGTTATTTTTCTTGAATCCAGCAAACTTTTTCAACGCCTTTTTTCTTAAAAAAAGGTCTACTTGGTGGAGCAGACCCTGGTTATAGGCAGTGTCAAAGAGTTGGTCAATAGATGAAAAACCTGCCTTGCTGTGGCACCGGAGTAATGCTTCAAATCCAAAAGTGTTGCCGGTGTGGATGTTGACAATGGGCTGGAATGCATAATCCACCCGGGAAAGTTGTTTTGGCCAGTTTATATTTATGGGTTCATCCATTTTGTATCCTATTAGTAAACGTTGTTTCCGGAAGAATCGGAAGTTGTTCGAAGATACACCAAAATTATTAGAATAGTGTTGCCGTCAGGTTAAGAAACGGCCTTAATACGGACCTCCTATCTGCCGGTCCTTTGATGGATCAATCTAATCTGCAGACCATCCGCTTAAACCGTGTCAATTTTATGGTTCCCAAATCGAAAATCCCCTTTCTGCTTGCAATCAGGTAAAAAGGATAGTATCTAAAAATTTTTAGGTTATTTCATGGAAAAAGATGTATTCGCACAAAAAAATAGGATGAAATTGATGGAAATTAAAGATAATATAGCTTTGATAGGAATGCCTGCTGTGGGCAAGAGTACAGTGGGGGTTTTGCTGGCAAAAAAGTTGGGGTTTGGGTTTTTAGATACAGATATTCTGATCCAGGCAAAGGAGCAGATGACCCTTGCCCAGATTATTGCTGCAAAGGGGTTGGGGCGTTTTCTTGAGATTGAGGAATCCCACTTGCGCAGCCTTGACTGTTCACAGCATGTTATTGCCACCGGTGGCAGTGTGATCTACAAGGAAAAGGCCATGATCAATCTTGCCCAAACATCCACTATCATCTATCTTTGCGTGGACCTGGATATTCTGACATCCCGGTTGTCGGATGTGATTGAAAGGGGTGTTGCCATAGATCCCGGAAAGGGAATTGATGACCTTTACAAAGAAAGAACTCCCTTGTATGATAAATATTGTGATATAAGAATTGATTGCGGGATACGTACCCCTGCACAGGTTGTAACAGCAGTGGAACACTCTTTATCATAAAACTCGTTTGTTATAATATTTGTCATAAATACCAGGGAGGATGGTCATGGGAGAGATGCTTACCACAAAGCAGGTGGCGTTGTTTTTAAGTGTAAATGAAAAAATGGTCTACTCACTTATCTCTGAAAAAGGCCTTCCTGCTTCCAAGGTAACAGGTAAATGGCTGTTCCCCATTGATCTGGTTCGCCAATGGGTTGAGACGGGGACTGAAAATTATCCGGAAATGGCAAAGCTGCCTCCCTATCACGGGTTGGTGCTCATTGCCGGATCCAACGATCTGTTGCTGGATAAAATCATTTCCACCTTTAATCTCAAACACGAAAATCACATGGCCATGTTTGGCCTTTCAGGTTCCATGGGGGGGCTTAAGGCCCTGCGCCAGAACCTTTGTCATATTGCAGCAAGCCATTTGGTGGCGGACAACAAGGAGTATAATTTCCCCTTTATCCAGAATGACATGACCCCCATCCCTGCGGTGGTCAATTTTTGTCTGAGGGAGCAGGGGATTTTGGTTCAAAAGGGGAATCCTGAAAATATTCATTCGGTAAAGGATTTACAACAGCCCCATCTAAAAATTGTAAACCGTATGCTGGGAACCGGTACCCGTCAGCTTTTTGATAAGGAGTTGAAAAAATCAGGTATCAAAGGGGAAGCCATAAAAGGGTATGACAATTGCCTGTCCCGGCACATGGATGTAGGGCTTGCCATTTTAACGGGAAAAGCCGATGCAGGGCCCGGAATTAAGCCGGTTGCCAAGCTTTTGGGGTTGGATTTTGTTCCGTTGTGCTGGGAACGTTTTGACCTGCTGATTGGAAAAGACCGGTTTTTTGACCAGGGCATTCAGCTGTTTCTCTCCTTGTTAAAGGGCAAGGTGATCCAGAAAGCAGCAGAAGAATACGGCGGGTATGATCTGTCGTTGACCGGAAAAATGGTGTACCCGGAACCGGCAACAAATCAAGAAAACCTGCTGCCAAAATAAATCCCATAATCAAGATTTCTGGACCGGCCTGTCCATACCATCGCCAACCATCGTGAAAACATGAGAAAAAAGCTGGGCCTGTAAAATACAAAAGCAAATTTTAGATCCTATCTTTCACATTTATAAAAATGACTAATTTGTATGGGTAAAAACTTACCTGAACCGAAGTTGTTGGAGATGGCAGATAAGTGCCTTCATGGACGGCCGTAATTCAGATTTGGGTTTTAGATAGACACAGATCTGATCCGCCAGCACATCCAGATTGGAAAATAAAGGCGTCAATGTCCCTTTCTCAAGGTATTCCAATACCGTATACCTGGGTACAAACCCTACCCCGGATGAGGCCAGGCAGGCTTCTATTATCCCCCGGATATGATTTATTTTTGTGATGCGGCCAAAGAGGATTTGTTGTTCTCTGGGCAGTGCATTGACAAAGTTTTGCCACCAGGTCATCTCCTTGTCCAAAGACAGCAGATTGCACCGTTCAAGGTCTTCCACGGTTTTGATTTTTTGCTCCGCTATATACGCATCTGTAGCGATCACCACATATTCCTCTTGAAGCAGTGGAATGCAGATCAATCCTGGTCTGTTGTGGGGTTTGCAGTCAACGATGATATCAAGGGTATCATCCAGCAGGGGACGCAGCAGGCTGTGGCTTAAGGTATAGTCAATATGGATACGGGGGTGCTGTTCCAGAAACGAGGCCAATTGCCGGATCACCACACTGATCCCGAACTCTACGGTGGCACCTAATTTGATCTGTTCGGAAATGTTTGCAGGATCCCTAAGAATTGCCTTTGTTTTTTCCACCTCTGCAAAAATAGTCTGACAACTTTTAAACAGCACCCGGCCCTCAGGGGTCAGGGCAAATCCGTTTTTTCGCTTTTTTGTCAGCGCCATATCAAGGCTTGATTCCAGGACCTTGATGGCATGGCTCACCGCAGACTGGGTCACAAACAATTTTTCAGCACATTTGGAATAATTTCGGGTCTGGCCCAGGGTGTAAAAAGTTTTTAATTTGTTAAGATCCATGCTTCTTGCCTTTTATTATCGCCTTATGAAAATATTTCAAAAATAAAATGAATATTATGAATTTCACTTATATAACATTAATCTGGTATGGAGAACAGACAAATCCGGTCACACGGGTTAACCCCACTAACTTTTCCAAGGAGTAAGCAATGACCAACGGCATCTATACCATCCAGTGTCCCAAAAACGAATCCGTACTGTCTTATCTTCCCGGCAGCAAAGAAAAAGCAGCATTGAAAAAGAAGATAAGAGCCATGAAAAAAGAACCGATTGATATTCCTTTGATCATCAACGGAGAAGAAATCAGAACGGGGAACACAAAGGAGTGCATTATCCCCCACAACCACAAACATGTTTTGGCCACCTATCACATGGCAGGGCCCAAAGAGGTAAGGATGGCCATTGATAGCGCTGTTTCAGCCCAAAAAGAATGGGCTGCCATGTCCTGGGACCATCGGCTGGCCATATTTCTCAAGGCGGCTGAATTGATTTCAGGTCCCTGGCGGGACACCCTGAATGCCGCGACCATGCTGGGACAAAGCAAGACCGCCCATGAAGCGGATGCGGATGCCGCCTGTGAACTCATGGATTTTTTCAGGTATAATGCCTATTTTGTACGGAAAATTTTGCAAGAGCAGCCCAAGGGTATCCAGGGGGTTCAGAACCGGATGGAGTACCGCCCTCTGGAGGGTTTTGTCTTTGCTGTGACCCCGTTTAATTTTACGGCCATTGGCGGCAATTTGCCTAGCTCCCCTGCCATGGCAGGTAACACAGCGATTTGGAAACCTGCTTCCAGCGCCGTGTACTCCAATTATTTTGTCATGCGCCTGCTCCAGGATGCAGGACTGCCAGCCGGAGTCATCAATTTTCTTCCCGGCCAGGGCAGGGTTGTGGGTCCCATGATCATGGAAGACAGAATGCTTGCCGGGGTCCATTTCACAGGTTCCACCGCCACCTTCAATAACCTGTGGCGGTATATGGGACAACACCTGGAAACCTATAAGAGCTATCCCAGAATTGTCGGTGAAACCGGGGGAAAAGACTTCTTGTTTGCCCACGCCTCTGCCGATGCCAAAGCCGTTGCCCAGGCCATTATTAGCGGTGGATTTTCCTACCAGGGGCAAAAATGTTCTGCCACCTCACGGGTGTATCTGCCCGAATCTCTCTGGCCCGACATTAAAAATATTCTTGAAGCGGAGCTTGCCGATGTAAGGGCTGGGGATGTGGAAGATTTCACAAACTATATGGGTGCGGTCATTGACAGATCCGCCTTCGATAGTATCAAGGCCTATATCGATTATGCAAAAGGATCGGACAAGGCAACGATCATATACGGGGGAAACTGCGATGATTCAACCGGGTATTTCATCGATCCCACGGTAATTCTTACCAAAGATCCGAAATTTAAAACCATGGAAGAAGAAATTTTTGGCCCGGTGGTCACCATCCATGTATATGCTGACAAAGCATTTTCCACCACCCTGGATCTTTGCGAATCAACTTCCGATTATGCCCTGACCGGTGCTGTCTTTGCCCGGGACAGACAGGCCATTGCCCGGATTGAAAGTTGTCTTGCCTATTCAGCAGGCAATCTTTACATCAACGACAAAACCACGGGGGCCTTTGTGGGCCTGCAACCCTTTGGCGGCGGCAGGGGATCCGGCACCAATGAAAAGGTCGGCAGCAAACAGAATATCTCAAGATGGATGAGCCCCAGGACCATTAAGGAAAATTTTAATCCCAACCTTGAATGGCGGCTGGGGTTGATGGAAGAGGAATAATTCAAGCCTCCCGGAGACAAGCGCCTCACCCAATGCACCGTGGGGCGTTCAATTTTGATGACAGGCAGATACATTGGGATCACAAATCATATAACAACGCAGCTTGAGCAGATTTCACCTCAGGACAGTCGTGTCTGCAGCACCTTCCACAATGACTTTCAGCTCCTGCATCTCTTCCGGGGAAAAAAAGTGGTGATCTTCTTTTAGAAAATCGGGATCCAGAACCTGGACATTCTGGGAGCATTTTTGTAATACATAGCGTTGGGCGCCTTTTACCATCACTGCAATCTCCCCCATGATTTTTTTCGTGATAAAGGGCCGGGCGCAGGTGGTACGAAATTCATAGGCAGGGGCTTGATCACGTATCAGTTCAATACTGTCATGGATTTTCTCCACATCAAAATTGCCTTTGATCACCAGGGGATAGTTGGGCAGGCTGGTTTTTATATCCATGGCCACATAATCCAGGAGTTGTTTGTCCAGAAGATCTTCTAGAATATGGGGCCGGGTGCCGTTGCTGTCCAGCTTGATCTTGTATCCCATCTTGCGAACCTGTTGACAAAATTCCATAAGATCCGGCTGCAGGGTGGGTTCGCCACCGGTGATTGCGACTCCCTGAAGCTGGTCTCTGCGTTTTTCAAGGAACGAAAAAATTTGATCCGGATCATAAATATTTTGTGCAGGGGAACTGCCGGCCCTTTTTACGGGGCCGGCAGCAAGGTCTGGATTGTGGCAATAGGGGCAGATAAAATTACAGCCCGAGGTAAAGACCACACATGCAATGGTCCCTGGAAAATCGATCAGGGAATTTTTTTGAAATCCACCAATGTGCATTTGGGTCCTTTCTATGCCACGTTATAGGTATTATAAGTTTTGCGCATGCAGAATTCTGTCTGTTTTCCATTGTTCCATTGTCCCACCGGGCGAAGATATCCCACCACCCTGGAATAGATTTCTGTCTCTGAATCACACGTATCACAGTGTTCATGCTCCCCGGAAATATACCCATGGGAGGGGCAGACACTAAAGGTTGGCGTCAGGGTAAAATAGGGCAGTTTGAAACTGGAAGATACCTTGTTAACCATCTGTTTGACAATCTCTATGTCTTCCACCTCTTCCCCCAGGAACAGATGCTGGACCGTACCGCCGGTGTATTTGGTCTGGAGATTGTCCTGGAGTTCCAGGGCTTCAAACAAATCATCGGTATAATTGACCGGTAAATGGGTGGAATTGGTATAGAAGGGATCCTTGCCATTTTGGAACTCTTCTTCATTGGCACAGATAATATTTTTAAATTTTTTCTTGTCCATGTTGGCAAAACGATAGGTGGTGCCTTCGGCCGGGGTTGCTTCCAGGTTGAAGATTTCATCGGTCTCCACCTGTAATGCTTCGATGCGCATGCGTATATGGTCCATGGCCCGGACGGCAAGGGCCTGTCCTTTCTCCGAGGCAATGCCTTCCCCTATAAAGTTGACACAGGCCTCGTTCATGCCCAGAATACCGATGGTGGAAAAATGATTGCGCCAGTAAACCCCTGTGCTTTCCTTGATTTTTCGTAAATAAAATTTGGAATAGGGATAGAGATCGCCGTTGGTGAATTTTTCAAGGATTTTTCGTTTAATGCTCAGGGAGTCTGCTGAAATCCGGATGAGTTGGTCCAGACGGGCCATAAAATCTGCTTCATCCGTTGCCTGGTAACCGATCCTGGGCAGGTTCAGGGTGACAACCCCAATGGAACCGGTCAGGGGGTTGGCACCAAACAGTCCGCCCCCTCTTTTGCGAAGTTCCCGGTTGTCCAGTCTCAACCGGCAGCACATGGATCTTGCATCCTCGGGGTCCATGTCCGAATTAACAAAGTTGGAAAAATAGGGAATGCCGTATTTGCCCGTCATTTTCCAGATGTTTTCCAGGTTGGGGTTGCCCCAGTCAAAATCTTCGGTGATATTATAGGTGGGAATGGGAAATGTGAATACCCTTCCCTTGGCATCCCCTTCCATCATAACCTCTGCAAAGGCGGAATTGAGTATGTCCATCTCTTCCTGGTAATATGCGTAGGTCTTTTCCTGGTATTGGCCGCCAATCATCACCGGGGAATCTTTCAGGGTGGAGGGCACAATCAGGTCCATGGTGATATTGGTAAAAGGGGTTTGGAATCCGACCCGGGTGGGTATATTGATGTTAAATATGAATTCCTGGAGCGCCTGCTTAACCTCTTTATAAGTGAGCTGATCTTCCTGGATAAAAGGTGCCAGCAGGGTATCAAAATTTGACATGGCCTGGGCGCCGGCAGCCTCTCCCTGGAGGGTATAGAAAAAATTGACAATCTGGCCCAGGGCGCTTCTGAAATGTTTTGGCGGAGCTGATTCCACCTTGCCGGCCACCCCTTTGAACCCTTCGGACAGCAGGTCCTGGAGATCCCATCCCACGCAATAGACCGACAGCAGGCTCAGGTCGTGGATATGGATATCACCCGCATAATGGGCATCCCTGACTTCCGGGGGATAAACCCTGTTGAGCCAGTATTCTGCAGTAATGTCCGATGAAATATGATTGTTGAGTCCCTGGAGGGAATAGCTCATGTTGCTGTTCTCTTTGACCTTCCAGTCCATCCGGCTGATATAGGACTCCATGAGGTCCACATTTTCATCAATGGCAATTTTTCGAATTTGGTTGTGCTGTTCCCGATAGATGATGTATGCCTTGGCGGTCTTGTAGAACGGGGAATCCAATAGGACTCTTTCAACAATGTCCTGGATCTCTTCCACCTCGGGAATGGGTCCAAGCTGGAGGTCCCTTGCAAGGGTGAGAATTTTTAATGTCAGTTTTTTTGCATCTCTTCCATTAAATTCTCCTGTTACCTCACCTGATTTTACCAAAGCACTTGTTATCTTTGTTGAATCAAATTCAGCTACCCGTCCGTCACGTTTTTTAATTTGCTCAAACATCTATCCACCCCTTGAAATCTAATTGAAATTGGCCTATCTTCTGTCAACAGCTTTGGAAACTCGCCTAGCGACTTTGATTGCTGAAAGGCAGATCTACCGCAATATATGGGTGTTTGTCAAGAAGAAAAAGCCATATATAGTGTTTTTAACGCAAACTTAAGATGGATGCAAATGCAACTTGACCAGAATCCCTTTTTTCGAAAAACCATAACCTCCTGGTATGACTCAAGCTTTGTCTGCTGGCTTTTGATCCTCTTGGTGTTCGTTGTTTTTGTTTTTGCCCTGGGAGGTGTTCTTGTGGTTTTAGGTGAGCCGGGTTTTGAAGAGCACCTCTGGTTTCCGGGGTTTTTGGCCTTTTTATCCGGCTTTTTGGTGATAAAGGTGTTTTTCCGGCTTAGAACAAGATTCAAAAACGACTGATTTTGTCTTTCAGCTCACACCAACCCCTTTGGAATACCCTGGTCCTATCCGGTTTTTTGGGTGACAATCTCTATCAGATGATGGAGGATTTTGGCTGTAACGCCCCAGATCAGGACATCCTCATAGGGATAGTTTAGTTCCATCGCATTGGGTCTGCGTCCGGCATATCCTTTTTCTCTGTGTATCTTCGTCAGATAGGCAAAGGGAATCGAAAGTACCCGTGAGATTTCAGCCGGGTCAAATGTGATGCTGCCTTTCTTATTCCAGATACCGGTAAAGGCTTCAATATCCTTATTGTTAATGGTCTGGTAATGGCCCAGTGAGCCCATCACCCTGACATCACAACCCTGTATCCCCATCTCTTCTTCAAGTTCTCTAAGGGCAGTTTCCTGTGTGGACGTATCATTTTCATCCACATGGCCGCCGGGAAAGGCCATTTGGTTTCGCCAGGGATACCCTTCCACATCGGCTTTCTGGATAAAGAGCAATTCCAGAACCTCATTAAATGCAAACAGGGCCATCACGCTGGTGGGTTGAAAGAGGGTGGGGTCCGGGGGAAAGGGATGGACTGCCATGTGAACGGATGAGTGAAGTCTTTCAATACAATCTTGTTGGTTCATAAATATTGCCTGTGTGAAATTAAATAAATAAAAAAGATACAGGGAATCCCAGGGCTTGTCAAATTGGGTGTTTTTTTGGGTGGTTAAAATCCCCATTTCCAGTATTTTAAAAATATTGCAAAGGTTCTCAAATCAGAGGCCTCTCTGGCCCAGGGCTTTAGGCTGGTATAAAATACAATTTCGTCCGCTTGGGTGCTGCCCAGCTTTTTGTCCTCCCCGACACGCCAGTCAAAGGCCCACCATCCCATGAAAACTTTTTCCCTGATTTTGTGACTTCCCTTTACATATCCTTTTCTGGGGCCTGCGGTTTCATAAAAGGAGGTTGTTTCATTTCCCAGGGCCAGTTTTTCCAGAGCATCAAGGGGAATCTGGCTTGTTCGGACAATAGAATGGGGCATGGCATCCTTGGGGGAAAGCCATACATCCTTGACCCTGTGGGAGCCATCTCTTAGGAGGATCATTGTTTTGACATCTTGGGGGTTTGTTTCCGGGTATGACAGGATCCCTGTAATTTTTTCGGCATATACGATTTGTTGTTTTTTTTCCACCCTTCAGGAAAGCCATATTCCGGCATGAATGAGGTTGGAATAAAGGTTAAATAGCAGCCACAGGTGTGTACCATTGTATAAAGAAGGGGTTCCTCCCGGTGGTTAAGGGTGATCACCACGATCAGGCCTACATTACTTCCGGCCCCCAGATAAAAGGGACAAATCCGGGAGGGGATTTTTTCAAAGTGGATCCTGTAAATCAGGTTTTTATAGGATCCCCCAGGGGTTTTAAATTTCCTTGTTTCGGTGTAGACAGTTGGGCGGGATGGGTCCACAAACACTTTTTCTTCCTGGTCATTGGTCCTCATCGCCTGGGGTGTCCCGATTCGATTATATGGTTTTTCGGCATTTTCAATGATAAAAATCGGGGCAAAGCGGGACAAAAGGGTTTGATCGTTTTTGATGGTGATCGCTTGTTGTTCCGGGAAGGTTGGTGGCTTGCCCAATGGCATACAGGAAGCCAGGAAACAAGTGAAAAGTATAAGGATTAAAAATTTGATTTTCATGGGGTCAATTCATATAAAACATTAGAGATTTGCATAAAATTCTCGTTCAATTTTTTTTACACGTTCTCTCCTCTTTGGGGCCAAAAAAAAGCGGTAAAGCGGATCCTCTTCAAGTGTGATATCCTGTTGAAGAACCTCCCGCTCAAGGATGGATAAAACCTCGATGGAAACATCACAGGAAGGGTAGCCTTTGTCATCCAGGGAAATCGTATCCTTGGTATTGAGTTCAACAATATTATTGATGTCCACCAGCTTTAGATCCCCTCCGGGGGTTAGTATCAGGTTGCCGATGCCTGCAAGATCTGGAATATATCCGGTAAGGGTGATCATTCTCCGAATCCCTTGGACAAAAATTTCGACATTTTTTTTTGCCTTTTCAACCCATCGTTGGTGATTTGCCATGTTTTTTTGGGGCATGGAAACAAATAGCTCCGTTAGAGAATGGTCACCAAACAATCGCCAGGGATCCAGTATCTGCCCCTCCACATATTCCTGGAGGCCGCAGAGAAGAATCTGGTTTTTTCCCATACCGGTATAATCGGCCAAAAACTCTTCGGAAAGGGCAATGAGATCCGGCCCCAGAAATTTTAACAAAATGTTATATTTTTTGATTTCCTGGAAAATGGCCTCTTTGTTCTTAAATCGATTTCGCAATATTCGGAACATTTTTATGGGCCTGGCCCTGGGAAACATCCGTATTCCATCACTGATTTCTCCCTGGGTCTCCTTTAGAACATCCCTGGCCAGGAGCACTTCAAAAATATGGGACCTCAGCCCGGATCTATAATATTTCCGGAACACCAGGGCTTTAGATGCCTTAATAAAATTGAGATTTTTCACCTCGCTTCCCGATAGATGGGCCTGGTCTCTAATGTCAATTGGCTGGTTCATGATTGATCCCCAATCTTAAAAGCAATGTCTTTTGTTTATGCAAGATAGTAACAAAGAGGTGGCAACCGGTAAAGTGTACAATTTTTTATGTTTGCCTGGGTTAGTTGAATTTCATCGGCCCTGCCTTGACAATTTTGTTTTTGCCACAATTATTATTGAAAACAAAAATAACCGATAATAGGTATAAAACATAATTGAAACAGGAGTAAACATGAGCGCCAAAAAAACACGTAAGTTTAAAACCGAAGTGCAGCAGTTGCTGCACTTGATCATTCATTCTTTGTATTCCAACAAGGAAATTTTTCTTCGGGAGCTGATATCCAATGCTTCGGATGCCATTGACAAGGCAAAATTCACTGAACAGACCGAGCCGGCTCTTTTTGCCGATGATACAGATTACCACATCCGCCTGTCCGCAGATCCGGAAGCAAAAAGTCTTACCATTTCCGACAACGGTATCGGCATGACCTTTGACGAAGTGAATGACAATATTGGTACCATTGCCCAGTCCGGAACAGCGGCATTTATGGAAGCCCTGGAAAAATCCAAAAAAGAGACCTCTCTTTCCCCCGAACTGATCGGCCAGTTTGGTGTGGGCTTTTATTCTGCCTTTATTGTGGCAGACAAGGTACGGCTGGACACCCGTGCCCCGGGTGCTGAAAAAGGTGTTCGCTGGGAGTCCGACGGCAAGGGAGATTATACGGTCCAGGAAATTGAAAAAGAGAGCCGGGGAACCAGCATTACCCTCTATCTGAAAGAGACCGAAGAAGGGGACCAGGATTTTACCGAGGAGTATGTTCTCCAGAACATTGTTAAAAAGCATTCCGATTTTGTGACCTATCCGGTGATCATGAACCTGGAAAAGAGCGAGCCTATTCCAGAGGAAGAGATTGTCAAGGATTCAGAGGGAAAACCTGTTGGAGAGACCTATAAAAAGGTCAGAAAAGATGAGACCCTCAACTCCATGAAAGCCATCTGGGCCAAGGCCAAGGATGATGTCACCCCGGAAGAACACGAAGAGTTTTACAAGCACATCAGCCATAACTGGGACAAGCCCATGGAGATCATCCACAAGAGATTTGAAGGGGTGACCGAGTATGATGTGCTGATGTATTTGCCTGCAAAGGCCCCCATGGATCTTTTCCGGCCTGAAAGAAAAAACGGGATGCAGCTGTATTGCAAACGGGTTTTTATCATGGACGACTGCAAGGAATTGCTGCCCGAATATCTGGGCTTTGTTCAGGGCGTTGTGGATGCACCGGACTTGAATCTCAACGTAAGTCGTGAAATCCTCCAGGAAGACCGGCTGGTGAGAAATATCAGAAAGAATTTGGTCAAACAGATTTTTTCCCTGCTGGAAGGCATGGACACGGAAAAATATGAAGAATTTTACGGGGAGTTCGGTCAGTCCCTGAAAGCCGGTATCCCAACCGATTATGAAAACAAGGAACGGCTGGCTTCTCTGCTCCGGTATAAAACCACCAAATCCGGGGACAAGCTGGTGAGCCTGGACGACTATATTGGGAACATGAAGGAAGACCAGAAGGAAATTTATTTTCTCACCGGTGAAAGCCTTAGTTCGCTGATGAATTCACCCTTGCTGGAGTCTTTGAAAGCCAAGGATTATGAGGTTGTCCTCATGGTGGATCCCATTGACGAGTGGGTTACCCAGTCCTTGCCTGAATACAAGGAAAAGAAATTAAAAAGTGCGGAAAAAGGCGATCTGGACCTGGACAAAGTGGACGATGAAAAGAAAAATGAATACTCCGCTCTGCTTGCCTTTCTCAAGGGAAAACTGGAATCCAGTGTCAAGGATGTGGTGGTTTCCAACCGCCTTAAGGATTCTGTTTCCTGCCTGTCCGGTGATGATTACGGCATGAGCGCCTATATGGAAAAAATCTTGAAAGCCTCGGGCCAGAGCACTCCGGATCAGAAACGGGTGATGGAGGTCAATGTTAACCATCCGGTCATGGAAAAGATCAAATCTCTTTTTGAAACCGACACAACCAATCCGGTTCTTACCGATTACTCTGATCTGCTCTATGATATTGCCGTGATCAGCGAAGGCGGAAAATTGGAAAACCCTGCTCGGTTCTCAGCTCTGTTGGGAGACCTCATGGCCAAGGCCATATGATCGTTTTTCTTGAAACTCTCGGGTGCTCCCGGAACCAGGTGGACAGCGAAATAATGCTGGGAAAGCTGGTTGCTGCGGGGCACCAAAGAACCGATGATCCGGCGACAGCTGAAGTCATCATTGTAAATACCTGCGGATTTATTTCCACGGCCTCGGACGAGGCCGTGGAGGTGATCCTTGAGATGGCAGAACTCAAAGAAAAAGGGATTTGCCAACGTCTTATTGCCACGGGTTGTCTGGCCCAGCGGTACAAGGATGATCCAAGCCTTTTGGCCAGCCTGCCGGAAGTCGATGCCTTTTTGGGTACGGCAGCCTGTGAGCAGATTGTGGATGTGGTGGAGGGCAGACAGACGACTCCTTTGACCCTTTTTCCCGACCCGAACACGCGGGGATTTCAGGATTTGACCCAGGACCGGGAGCTGATCTCAACGGGGTTTGCCTATATAAAGGTTTCTGAAGGGTGCAATCGGTATTGCACCTATTGTATTATTCCCCAATTGCGGGGAAAACAGCGATCCCGGCCGGTGGAAGATATCTGTACCGAGGCTGTATCCCTTGTGGGAAAGGGGGTAAAAGAGATTATCCTCACTGCGGAAAACACCACGGATTACGGTCAGGATCTTGTTGCTGGCGGCGACACGGGCCTAGGGCTTGATATTGTTTTGTCCTCCCTGGCCAAGCGCCTTGCTAACCGGGATAAAAATGTTTGGATTCGGTTTTTATACACCCATCCCCAGACCCTGGGGCCTGAGATTATTAAAGCTGTTCAGGCCCATGACAATCTGTGTTCCTATTATGACGTACCCATCCAGCATGCCGCCTCCACCATGCTGCGCCGTATGGGACGGCCCTATACCACGGAAGACCTTGTGGGTTTGTTTGGGCTGATCCGGAAACTGGACCCGGAAGCCAGCCTTCGCACCACCCTGATTGTGGGGTTTCCCGGGGAAACCGAAGAAGAGTTTGAGATTCTAAAGGATTTTATAGCGCAGGTTAGGTTTGATCATCTGGGGGTGTTTACCTATTCCGATTCCGATGACCTTAAATCCCATGGCTTTAAAGATCATGTGCCCAAAAAGATTGCAGAGGAGCGCCATGACATCCTCATGGCAGCCCAGGCCAAAATTTCAGCCCAGGTCAACCAAAGGCATGTGGGAAAAATTTATCCCGTACTTGTGGAAGAAAATCCGGAAACAGGGGTATACATCGGCAGGACCCAGTTCCAGGCACCAGAGGTGGATGGGATGACATTTATTTATTCTCCAGGACTTGAAATCGGTACCATTGTTCCTGTAAGAATAACAGATGCATATGAATATGATATTGCCGGAGAAATGGCATGAGTTCTGATATAAAGGCCAGGATTATTAAACAGGTGGCCCCTGATCTTGCCCTGGTGGAAAAGGCGCTTGAGGAAAATCTGGATCCCAATCTGGATCTGGTACGAAAAATTGCCTCCCATTTGCTGTTCAGCGGGGGAAAACGGCTGCGGCCCCTGCTCATGATCCACAGTGCCAGAATCTGCGGGTATGACACCGGGTTTGAAATTTTATTTTCCATTATCTTTGAATACCTCCATGCCGCCACCCTGCTCCACGATGATGTGGTGGATGAGGCTGATATGCGTCGGGGGAAACGAGCTGCCCACACCAAATGGCCTGCTCCCCAGGTGGTGCTGACCGGGGATTTTCTTTTGGCCAGGGCCCTGGCCATTGCTGCCAAAACCTGTGAACCCCGGGTTATTTCCGTGATTGCCAAGATTACCCAGGCCATGTCCCAGGGGGAAATTGACCAATTGGAACAAAAAGGCAAAAAAGATTTGTCCGAAACCCAATATCTTGAAATTATTGAGGGGAAAACCGCTGTTTTGATCCAGGGGGCCTGCCAGAGCGGGGGTATTATTGCCAAGGCTTCCCCAAAAAAGGAAGCGGCATTGGCATCCTGCGGATATCATCTGGGAATGGCATTTCAAATGGCCGATGATCTTTTGGACTATACGGCCACGGCCCAGGAACTGGGAAAAAACCCCGGAGCAGATATGCGGGAGGGAAAATTGACCCTGCCCTTGATTCACAGCCTTGCCCAGGCCAATGATGCAGACAGGGAATGGATGCACGGGGTCATGGCAGAGACTGACTTTGAACAGGACAGGTTTGAAGCTTTAAGGGAAAAAATGTTCGGCCTTGGGGGCATTGCCTATACTCAGACTAGGGCACAACACCATGTGACCCAGGCCAAGGCATCCCTTGAAATATTCGAAGATTCTGATTCAAAGGCTCTTTTGCAGCTAATCGCAGATTATTCAATTGAAAGAAAGGTATGATGATGGGGACTAAAAGACAGGCAGCCATGTGCATTGCTGCCATCCTTCTCGGACTGTTGCTCACAATGGACATAGCCCTGGCCGCAGGGTCGGTAAAGGTATTGACCGGTGCCACCACAGGCCAGGAGAAAATAAGGGGTGAGAACATTCCAGGTGCCAAAAAAAATGCGGTGAAACAAGCCCTGAAAGTGGCTGTTCAGAATGGTTTTGCATCCCTGGTCTCCCGTCAGGTGTTTGGCGCTAATCTTGAATTTTTGTATGGAAGACTTTTGCCCCGGGCTTCGGACTATGTGATTACCTACCGGGTGATGGGAGGGGTAGCGCAAAAGGGATATTATCTGGTGGGGGTTGAATCCAAGGTCAATCTGGAATTGCTTGAAAAACACCTGACCGATGCCGGGATACTTAATGCCGCTACGGATAAGCCTGTGATTCTTTTTCTGATTGCGGAACAGGTGCCTGGAAATCTGCTTCCCCGATATTGGTGGGGCAATAACCCGGAACCCTATACCTCCCTTTCGGAAACCATTATTTTAGAGCAGATGTCCAAGGATCGATTTAAGATAGTCGGGACAGGCCCTGACCGTCCGGATCCCTCCTTTTACAATATCCGGTTTACATCCATTTATGATGCCCCGGCTGCCATGGAATTGGGGCGGGCGCTTAGGGCAGACATGGTGGTTCTGGGAAAAGCCACCGCTTCGGAATCCATCAATCGAATGGGGGATGAAAAAATTTTTGACGGGGTGATTGACTTAAACGTGTATGACCTGGGGTCGGGCAAACAGGTGATGGTATCTGTCAGCCGGGCAGCGGCACGAAGTACCATGGATCAGGAGGGTGCCGTGGGTGCCATCACCGAAGCCAGTGTCCTTTCCGCCCGGGATCTAAATCAGAAAATCGACGCCTTCTGGACCCAGAACCTGAGGCGCGAAAAATTGTTTGACGTAACCATAACAGGGGATAAATTTCTTTCCCGGTTCATTGCCTTAAAAAAGCGGTTCAAGGAGATTCAGGACATTGAAAATATGCAGCCCAGGGAGATCGGCACTGACAAGGCAGTCATGGAGATTGTTTTTAAGGGGAGCCCTGAGCAATTTGCCGATGCCGTGATGCTCAAAACCTTTGTTGGGTTTGGAATTGAGGTGGGTGACGTCACGGAGAACATGGTCTCCATCCGTTTTATTGAAAAACAGGATGACTTGCCCCTGGGTGATTCGGGTGTTGAAGAAAAAACAGGCGAATAAGTATTAGTTTTTCTTGACACAAAATGCGGGGTTTGATAGAAACAGCAGACACTATAGGCGCGTAACTCAGTTGGTAGAGTGCTACCCCGACACGGTAGAAGTCAGCAGTTCAAGTCTGCTCGTGCCTACCATAAAAAAATCAAGGACTTACAGGAAACCCTGTAGGTCTTTTTTGATTTTTATGACCATTTTGTAACCGGTTCTTTCTTTTAGAACGTACTATTTTAGGAGCGATTGTGAAACCGAAAATAGACAAAATCAGCGTTATTTCAATGCTAATTATACTTTTTTTAATATCCATACCCGGCGTTTATGTTTATTATTTTACTGACTGGAGAAATGACAGCTTTTCCCAAGACGTTGCCCAAAGGCAAGCCATTCCAGAATTTCAGGAAGAATCCAGAGTTTTCGATAACCGGATCCTATTAAGAAAAAATAAAAGTATAATCGTGAACAAAAACAGATTGGTTTTTAAAGGATTGAAAGATAAGATAATTCATCTGGATGTCTATTTGCTCGAGCTTGATCCAGAATATGCTTATACCCACTATATTTCAAAGGAAGATGTCCATAAAAGACTCCGACTCGGAGATTCAACATTCCAACTTCTAAAAGCAAGCAAGGGCGCTTTGCAGTTGAAAATTGTTGATTTTTTTAAATCATGACGGATCATCCATGAATATAAGATAGCGCTATGGTCTTATTCGTATTTCTCTAAAACATTTACCGCTTATTAAAAGAGCGGTTGAAATTGACAATTCAAGCACAGCTAGGGTAAACAGCAAAAAAATGCTGTTATGGAACAAGCGATAAGCGTAATTGCCAAGTGTTATCATTAGAAACAGGAAAAAGAAAAATCGGATGCGGTAGAACTGCCATATTTTAGGCGATTTCAAAGAATAAATCCGTTTGATGTTACTTTTGCAGATACGGATAAAAAGGTATTTTGCCTTTATCATGCCGATTACCAAGCCAGTTATAACAGTCGAAACCGCCACTGAAACCGGCGCGCCAAGCTTCACAGCTTCAATAAGTATTATCGTACTTTTGAACAATAAAATGACAACACCGGAAAACCAGACCACAGCAGCCAATTTGACCAAATTGGCCCTAGTCGCTGTCAACAAGTTTTTGGTCATCTGTATTTCAACAGTATATTGTACCTCGTTAGGGTGGTATCAACTGCTTGGCTGAGTTTGCCAATGCTTACATTGGATACAAATTTCTTTCCATCTGTTGTAATTTTTATACCTTCAACCGTTTTTTTTGTGAGCTTCAGCAGAACGCCAAGCCCAAACGCTTTTTCGACTTCAAAATTTCTGTCTATATTTTTCATGGCCTATCACCTTTTAGCCTTATAGTTGTTTCTTTAATTTAAACACACTAGAAGAGTTGTATCCTTGATCTAAATCAAGATTTTAAATTTTTTTGTAAAATTCAAATGTCTATGCAAGATTATTCTACCTGGCTTGGTTTCGGGAGAACAGATAAATTAATCCATCAACTATTGCTACAGACCTTATACTGTTATCCGGAAATGTCAAAAGACAAACTGATTTTGAAAAGGGTATGCCTGGTGCAAAGGCAAAACCGTCATTATCGGCTAAAATGTAATAATGAGATTACACCAACAATTTAGAAAAGATATGATCTTTTTGAATATCAGATCCCAAGGTAAAGGTTGTTGAGCCAGTAATTTTAAAGTTCATTTTGCCATAGAATGCATTTCCCCTACTATTTTTTTCCCAGCTACTCAACCAAATGGATTTAAATGCATTGTTACTGGCATGTTCTATACACTTTTCCATAAGAGCGAGGCCAATGCCGCAGCCCCAATATTGCTGCAAGGAATAAAGCCTGCAAAGTTCAATTGCCGGTAATGGTTGAACACACTCAGGCGCCAGGCTTTGAGAAAGTTTGGCATACCCTACCCATTGATCTTCTAACTTGGCAATATAGAAGAAAGATTCTTTGTCAGAAATTTCGGATTTAATTTTATTCTCTGTAAAGGATTCTGCCACGTATTCTTCAAAATCCTGCGTTTTATTTAATTTTGCAAATGCTTCTCTGAATGTTTTTTCTGCAAATTTAGATAGAGATAAGGCTTCTGAGGGTTTTGCGGTGTGTAAAATCGGTTTCTCAAATTTCATTATAACCTCTATTATTTCTGATGTAGTTACAATGACCAATACTAGAGAGAAAGGCTTTTGTCTATATTCAGTTAACAGATGCTGGGATACTTGACTGTTAGGCTCGACTAAAAGCGACAAACAGAAGAAGAAATTGTGGGGCAGAAATTTGTTTTTTCTGTCCCACAATCATAGACAGAACGCTCTCTTTTCCAATTTCATGGAGTTTAATTAACCTAGAATAGCAAACCAGGTTAAGGAGCGACTAACGCTTTGACAAAATTAAACATTGATGAAACCTGTCTTTTTGTACTTTCTCCCTTGAAATAAGCTTGCTTCAAGGATGGTGCTGAAACGAGATTGATATTGTAAAAGCCCCGGTGGTCAAAAAAGTCGAAGGCTGTTCCTTCTTCTATCCCGAACATCAGGGTGCTGGCTTCATTTTCAACAAATTGTTTGAGTACCATAGCTTCTTTCAATGGGCTCGTGCCGTCAATGACATCCGAAGGGAAATAATCAGCTACCAATATACTGTCTGGCGAGGATGCGGCTGTGATAAAGGCCAAGAGATCGTCCACTGCCTGGGGTGGTATATACATCAGAAGCCCTTCTGCGATGAAGAGGGTTTTAAGTCCTTTTTGAAATCCGTTCCCGATCAGTTTTTGATCCATCCGGTCCTGCCCGAAAATAACCGGCACGTAGGTGACGTGTCCAGGAAGTCCATGAAAGATATCTGTAATGGTTTTTGTCTTAATCTCTGTGGTCAGGGGGTGATCGACTTCAAAAACTTTCAGTTTTTCCGATACACCATCAATACGATATGCCCGGGTGTCATATCCGGCACCGATGATGACCATCTGCCGGAAACCACTGGATAGACATTGTTCCACCACCTCGTCAATGAACCGGATTCGAGAAACGATGGCCCCGTTAACCCCCGGCATCATCTTATTGTAGGACTCGATCTGAGCTTTGGCTTGATCAGCCGTCTGGAACTGTTTTCTGGCGACTTCGTCAAAGAATTCGATGGCATACGGATCATAGAATACCTGGTCCGGTTCAGGAAGAAGGGATTCCGCAGCCCTGAGGCCAGCAATCTGTAAGGCCATTTTTCTTGGATCAATACCTGCCATGTTTTTTCCTCCTTTTTCTATGGGTAAGCGACAGCCCGATGGGAACCGGGCTTTCCAACCGACCAGGATGGTCTCGCTGCCCTGCTGCATCATGCTGTCGAATAATTCTTTGGTCCAGACGCCCTCAGGGGGATTGCAGGCCTGGAATGCAAGACCGTGGGCAAATAGCCATCGGGTAAGCTGCACCTGGTAGATTTCTTCCTGGGAGAGGTCCTGAAAAGGCGGATATTCTTTTAGGGACTGGGCCAGGCTTTCCCAGATGACATCCCCGTATTTTTTGAACCAGTCCACCCGCCTTCCGTCTGTCATTCCGGAGAACAGATGCGTTTCCGTCATGGCAAAGCGGATGTATCCGATGCCGTGATCGTGCCAGGGATCGTCAGTGAATTTTCTTGTCATGTAGCCATGAAGAAGATCTACTCCTTTTCTAACCAGTTCTCTGTCCAGCTCGGCCATGGATGCAAAAAAAGAATAAATGGGCCTGGCAGATGTGCCGAGACGGGATGCAACAGCCCGGGTGGACAACCTCTCCCATCCGTTTTCCCGGACAAGGGCAAAGGCGGTGTCGATGATTTCCTGTTTGGTGAATTTAAATTTAGGCGGCATGATAAAAGTCAGTCCTTTTGCTCAAAAGGATTGTATAAATAAAAATAACGCATCAGCGTTATGCATCATTTGATGCATAACATAATTCATTAAATTGTCAAGAAAAAAAACGATTGAAAAGTTGCCCTTTTTATTTATTATCTGAATATGTTATGAGATTTAGACTTATTCCTTGCGGATCCTTTATCACGCAAAAACGTCCTACTTTTGGGATATCCGTGGGGGGGAGAATAACTTCTCCACCTAATTTTTTGACCCTCTTGGCTGATTTTTCAACATCATCGACGGTGATATATGGATCCCAACAGGGCATGACATCATCGGGAACGTTTCCCTCTTTGAGCATCATACCTCCGACCATGGTTCCTTCTTTGTGTACAGCCAAGTAGGGATTGCCGTATATAGTCTTTGTTTCCATGAAGGTCCAACCGAGCAATTCACCATAAAATTTTTTTGCAGACGCCAAATCAGTTGTTATCAGTTCGTTTAAACTGAACACCCCCTGCCGTCTCAAATAGTTCTCCATTTCTTTTTTCCAGTATTTTATTGATATCTAATATGTGCTTATGCGAATCCGTATATTTTGATACTTTCAATGATTTCCCACTGTCTACATGAGAGGACAAAATCATCCTTTAGCAAAAAAATCAACTGTCAAATTTTTTAGATATTAACCTTCCTATGGACAAATCTCGACCGGGAGTGTTATTCTCAAATTGAGTTGATTTTAATATTTTTCACCTACTCCTGCACTCTGATTAAGGGTTTATTATGATTGTTAAAAATATCTGGAAGATTATTAAAAATAGATACAGGCTTTCTACAAAAGTTCAAATGAACTATGAATTAAGTTTTCCTAAGAATCTAATAGGTAAATGTCGGTTCACTACTAATGATGCCTATGAAATGAGAATGCAAAAAGTATCCCTTTCCACAAAAGGGTTTGTTTTTTCAGATACAATACCACTAAGTTGGTTTACGTCATCCGTATTGATACCTTGGGAAAAGGTGTTGAAAATTGTTATCTCAGATACAATTCCCTCAATTGATGGTGTTTTAAACACGCCCTTGTCATCCAAATCAAATAAACAAACCCTGGATTTTGATTATTGCACACTAGGACTCAATGATCCGCAAGAGATGACAATTGATTTGCCATGGTCAAAAGAGTTTACAGATTACGCACAAGAAAATAAATTATTTGATATTTAACCCTTTGCCATTTTCAAGCAACGCGCCAACAATATACGGATGTTGTTTTTTGGGTTAAATTTTAAAATTTTGTAGTGGCTGCTACAGAACAATTAATCTTTTTCGTATATCCTATTCTTATTTTAAATTAATTGATTTTATTAATTTTTAATTTAGGGGTTTGTTTTAAAATCTTAACAATGGAAAAAACACATGAAAATTTTAGCGATATCAGGAAGTCCACGTACAGAAAAACGTTCATCTACACTTAAGCTTGTCAAAGCTGTTGCAGAAAACACTGGGTGTGAGTATGAACTTGTTTCGCTTGCGGGTAAAAAAATCCATGGCTGCATTGGATGCATGGGGTGTGCCGATGATAATATCTGTAAATTGAAAGACGATTTAACCCCTTTGAGGGATAAAATTGTAGAAGCCGATGCCTATATTCTCGGGGGCTGTAATTTCTTTTCCACTCTTAATGCGAATATGCATAGTTTTTTGGAGCGCTGGTATCAGTTTCGTCACAGAGAAAAAAATGATCTTTGGGGTAAACCTGCTGTAACGGTTTCGGTTGGAGGAATGCAGACAAAGGATGTTGCTAAAGTTCTTGAACAATTTTGCATGTATAATTTTATTCAAGTAGTGGATAGAGTTGAAGGGTTGGGTGCGCCTGGTTGTTTCTATTGCGGGTATGGGGAGACCTGTAAAGTTGGTGCTGTCCATGCTGTACACGGAGATGGATTTAAAATAACAGAGGAGAATACCCCTTGTGTGAGCAAGGATGCTGGATGCATGGAAAAAGCGTGTCAAGCAGGAAAAAATCTCGGTAAAATTCTAAAAGATGGCCATGATAGAAATAAGGCAACCCAAGAGATAAGAGAGATGATGACGGCTATGAGACAGGGACAATTAAAAAAAGTAGAAGCCCTGTAAATAGAAACGACAGCCCTAATCATAGAATTAGCTTGCCAATAAATATGCGTTTGACCGGTAATAAAGATTTCTTCCATTTATCCTGATTTTCCAAAGGGACAGGCGGGAAACCGGCAGGGGGTGCAGTTCAGACACAGTCCCCCATGGGATAGTTTTGCAAGATCTGTTTTTCCCGGTCGTTCGCCAGCCATAATTCTTGGCAAAATCAGATCGAAAATGGTGTTCTCATGGTAGAGCCCGCAGGCAGGCAGTCCCATGATGGATGTGTTTTTATGGTAGCCGATAAGGAACATGGCTCCGGGAAGTACTGCTGCAGAATAATGGATTTTTTCAAACCCGGAATCTTCAATTCCGGCCTTTGTAACATCGTCCGGGTCAACGGACATGCCGCCGGTGGTGATAATTAAATCCGTGTCCTTTGAAAGATAGGTGTTTATCCCATGGGCAATCATTTCCCGGTCATCGGGCAGGAGAACACTTTCTTCAAGGCTTGCCCCAAGGGCTGTTATCTTTCTTTCCACAATGGCCTTGAATTTGTCCTGGACAAGCCCTTTGTATACCTCATCACCGGTTATAATCAATCTGGCTTTTAAGGGATTGAACCCTTTGACGGTGAAAATGGGGTAGGTTTCTTTGGCAAAGTTGACAGCACGGTCAAGGTCATCCCTGTGGATCACAAGTGGAATCGCCCGTGTGGCAGCAATTCCCTGATTCAGTTGAACCCGGGTGTTGTTATGCATGGAGGCGCACATGACATCAGCGCACAGGTTTAATTGGGTCAAGGCATCTATATTCACTTTTAAAAGGCCGGGATATGCCGCCCGAAGCTCCAGTTTTCCCTCTGAAGGAGAATCTGAGAAAAGGACTCCAGGACCTGAAAGGGCTGCGGCAAGCTCTCGCACGGCATCATCTTCATGTACCTGGCCTTCTTTTAAATCAAGTATATAGAGGTTGTTTTTGCCCATGCGCATTAACCGGCACATATCCTGGGAGGTTACCATATGTCCTTTTTTAAATGCCGGTCCCTTATACTCTCCGGGGATCACCTGGGTCATGTCATGGGCAATACAGGTTCCCACAGCCTCTTCAACAGGTATGGTTTTAAATGCTCTGGCATCTGATCGTTTGTCCATTTGTGTCCTTTTCTTTCTTAAAAGTTTATTCTAGCGGGCGACTATTTTTAAACGGGCCGGTCTGGTTTCTGGTTCGGGTTTTTGGTGTTGGGGGGGGCCTGGGAGGGGTCTTCCCAATGGAACCTGGGAGGCCCGACAATGATCTTTGTTGCCACCCTGTTTGTAGTTGAACGAGTCAATTCGGGAGAAGGGATCATTTACGTTCAGCATATGGGATTTGCCTGGGCCATTCGGGTGGCCCATCATTTTAAAAAGTGCCGGCTTTATAAATTGCTCGAAGGAGAGCATGGTGGCCGAGGGATTTCCGGGTAATCCAAAAATCAGTTTATTTCTTATGATTCCGAATGTGGTTGGTTTGCCAGGTTTGGCAAATATATTGGAAAACCGCATCTCCATACCCAGTGAGGCAAAGGCCTTGTGGATCAGATCATACTTGCCCTTGGAGGTCCCGCCGGAGGTGACAATGACATCTGCCCGGAGGGCTTCTTCCAGCAGCGCATGCTGTGCCTGTAAATCATCCTTAACAATGCCCAGACACAAAGGAATGGCATTGGCTTCCACAACCTGTGCTGCCAGGGAATATAGATTTGAGCACATGGCCGTGGAAGGTGAGGAGGGTTCATGGAAGTCCGAAAGCTCATCCCCGGTTGAGAGAATTGCCACAAGGGGTTTGCGGTAAACCTGAACATAGGCGCGTCTCATCGTAGCCAAAGCTCCCACCTCCAGAGGTCTGATAATATCTCCCGAATGGAGGACGATCTCTCCTTTTTTCAGGGATTCTCCCTGGAAGCGAATGCCGTTTCCCCATCCCGGGTCTATCTTGCAGATAACATATCCATTGTCTTCGGCGGTGTCCTCCAGTTTTATAACGGTATCAGCCCCCCGGGGCATGAGCCCTCCTGTCATTATCCGGACGGCTTGGCCATCTTTCACAAAAGCGCCGCATGGTTTTCCCGCCGGCGATTCCCCGATGATTCTGAGGTGTGCCGGGGTTTGATCCGAAACACCAGAAAGGGAGGTATGGGGCAGGGCATAACCGTCCAGGGCTGAAATATCAGATGCCGGAAGATCTTCCACAACAAGAATATCCTCAAAAAGGGCTCTTCCCATTGTTTCAAGAATGGGAACACTTTCTCGCCCTAGCACAGGGGTTGCTTCCAATATTAGTTTTTGGGTTTTTTCAAGATCAATCATGCTGAAACCTCACTTCCCTGTCAAAAGGATTTACGTGCATACATCTTTTGGTATTTATGGGATTCTCCTTACTGGGTTGGGTCTGGTGTTTTTAACCTTTTATCTGGTTTTAAAATACTTTATAGGAAGATCTGCGCTGGAATGACACTACCGGCCCCAAGATATTTCACCCCTTCTGGAATGGCGATTACACCCTGGGCAGACGCCATGGACTTTAGCCGACTGGTCAGCTTGAGGGGGGTAAACAGGGTGTTTCCGTCTTTGATCTCAATGCTTCCATATACAAATTCGGTCCAGTCAATGTGCCGCCCCTTAAGCGCATCCGTCAGCGTTACCATCATCCTGGGCAGGGATGGATTGCCATGACCCCCAAGTTTTAAAAGACCGGGCAGGGCAATCTGGAGAAAAGCGGTGAGATTGGACGGCGGTCCCCCCGGAAGTATAAAAACAGGGGTTTGGTTGAGTATCCCAAATCCAACGGGTTTGCCAGGGCCAATCCGAATCGAATGAAAATGCTTTTTCCATCCAAGGGTGTCCAGGGTGTGGGCCACAAAATCCTTGTCACTGGTCCATGCGCCCCCACTGGTTATCACGGCATCATGGGTGGCAATTGCCTCTGCCATTTTTTCGGTGATTATTTCTGGCTTGTCACCTAAAATCCAGAAGGCGGTGGGCATGTTATATTTCCGGCACCATGCCTTTAACATTTCCAGGTTGCTTGCGTAGAGTTTTCCCTCGGGCAGGGGCTGTCCCGGAGCCACCAATTCATCTCCGGTGGCCAGAATCGCTATCCTGGGCCGGCTATATACCGGCAGCCTTCCATATCCGGCTGCCACAAGAATACCCATCATACCGGGGGTGAGGCAACTTCCCCTGGGGGCAATCAATTCACCGGTTTCAACATCGGAACCCCTGGGCAAAATATTTCTGCCGGGTTCGGCATTGTTGAAAACCGTCACCATATCCCCCTCCCAGGAAGTGAATTCTTCGGCAAGAACTGCATCTGCTCCGTCGGGGATTTTGGCACCGGTTAGTATCCGGACAGCACTTCCGGGGGCTAACACCTTTTGGGTCGGACTCCCCGCCGCCGCCGTTCCGATGACTGTAAGATGCACATGATTTTGGGGGGTTGCCGAATCGATGTCATCGGACTGGACGGCATAGCCATCCTTCATGGAGGCATCAATGGAAGGTGAATTCACCCGGGAATAAAGATTTTTAGAAACAACCCTGCCCAGACCCTCTGCAAGATCAACCATCTGATCTGAGTCGATGGGTGAAATTGTTTCAAGGGTGAGGTTCAGTGCCTCCTGAAAGCCCATCATCTGTACTTTATTCATAGTTTCGCCCGTTGGATTCTCGCAAAGGCAGTTCCCAGATTCTCAAGTCCGTGTTTGTCTATCAATGCGTCCAATCCTGATTCCAATTCATCTAATTCATCGTTTTCTTCAACCTCCTCCTCCCTTTCTTCGTAGGTCAGCACATCATTGAGGCACCACTCAACACAGAGCGGTTTTTCTTCTCCTTCACACATATCGCATTTGAGGGGAAGGCCTGTGTCAGGCTCCTTGAACAAATCCCTGGAGGGACAGGCCGCCCGGCAGAAGCTGCACTCATCATATTCTTTTCCGTCGATTGTATATTTATCTCTGCCGTTGCATTCGGCGGGTGTATACTCACCGGCAAAGATGGGCAGCCAGATATCCTTTAGTCTGTGGGTTGTCACGTGAATTCGCGCCGCAGCAGGGTTAATGCTGCTGTAAGCCGGTTTGGAGTGAAATGCAGAGCAGATGATCTCGCAGGTACGGCACCCATTGCATTTGTCCGCATCCACTTTGATTGTTTTTATGGTTTTTTTAATTTTGGCCATCTTTCAGTACCCCCCTTTCTTCCAAGTCTTTTGCCACCCAGGTCAGATCTAAATACTCCAATGTTTCTTTGGTGGGAACGCCATCATAGTTCCATCCCTTGAATGTGTAGTAATGGGTTAAAAGGTCATCTTCAAGCTCGGGAAATCTATGTTTCCAATGATCCTGGGGCGGCTTCTCATCGGGCCTGGCCATGCCCCTTAAATTGTTGAAAGCCCGGTGCAGGTTTCGGCTTCTGTTGACAATTTTCTTTAATGCCTCTTTGTCCACATCCATGCCCGTGGCCGCCGAGATTAATTGGGGGTAGTTGTGTATGTGGTAGGGCGGTTTTAAGCAGAAGGATCCCATGCCGCAGCATATGCCAAGGGCATCATCAATGTTGTGCAGCATCTCCATCCAATCCACAATTTCCGAGGCGATCTGGGGGGTGGGATAATGGGGGTTTGAGTTTTCTCCCCGGGGCTCCCAGTCTATAAAATATTGTTTGAAGTTTTCATTGGGAAGCTGGGGCCAGTCTGCAGCAAAACTTTCTCTCATCTCTTTTGTGGGAAATGCCGCCTGGGGCCAGTTGCCTTCAATCTGGGTGATGCTTATTTTTTCGTTGGTTGCATACATCAGGTAATAGAGCGGATCCAGCATACCCAGTTTGATGTTCATCTGTTCATGCTTTTTGGTGGTATTGTGGTCAAAGGCTTCGGCGCCATTGCCGATTCTGCGGGCCGCCCAATAGGTGCCGTCTGCAAGGATATCACCAATGCCTTCCCTTCTGGCAACCCTGTCCAGCAGCCAGAAAAATCTTCCTTCATTGTCCCTGGGGCATCCTTTAAAGTGTTCATCTGTCAGAATACCGGCATCATAAAGCTCAACAGCAAAGGCCAGAATCTGGGGGGTTGAAAATGAATCCAGCCCATACTCAAAAGCCCGCTTGCAAATCCGCCAGGTAAAATCCAGGTCGTCCACATAGGCTGCCATTGCATAGGTCAGTTTTGAAAAACATTTCATCATATAATTGGGAACATCATCGTGGGAAATCAATGCGCCGCACTGCTGGGGGCAATTAAAGCAGCTGATGAACCGGGTGATGGCATCTGTTTGACTCTTTGTCCAGTTATCCTCTACCTCCTTTGTCCAGAAGTCTCTTCTCCTTTTCCTTGCATTGCCCCAGGCAAAACTTTCGGTATGCCATTTTTCATCCACGTGTTTCATCATCTGGGGTGATCCGATCCCGGACAGAATCGGCATGACTTCGGGAATGGGATTTTCATTCCTAAAGTTTATATATTCGGTAACCTTTTTCATGTGATCAATAAATTGGGCGCCATGGGCAAGATTCACCGATTTTGTTCCCCGAACCGCCACAGCTTTTATCCTTTTGTCTCCCAGGACCGCTCCGCCGCCGCCCCGGCTGGAACTTGACCTGGATTGTTCAATTGAGGCTGTAAAGCACTTGTTTTCACCGGCCAAACCAATGGCGAGCACCTGAACATTGGGGTCGTTGAGCTCTTCTCTGATGAGCTCCTGGGTTTCAATGGCTCCCTTGCCCTTCAAATGGGAGGCATCCCGGATCTCCACCTCATCATTGTGTATCCATATGTAAATCAGTTCAGGGGACTTGCCGCGAACGATTACCTTGTCATAGCCTGCATACTTTAATTCCGCCGACCAGAAACCTCCCATCATGGGATAGGCCAATAGTTTTGTCTGGGGAGAAATAAAGCTGATAAGGGTGCGGTTGGCACTGAAGGCGGGGGTGCCGCACAAAAGACCGGTGCTGAAGATCAGCAGATTCTCCGGATCAAATGCCCGGGTTTCAGGGGGAACCCTGTCATAATGAATCTTGACACTGGTGCCCAGACCCCCCAGGTAAAGCGCCATCAATTTGGGGTCTGTTTCCACCCGCTCGATATTTCCCTTGGTTAAATCAATTTCCAAATTATATCCTGTTTCAGCGTATCTCATTATTCCCTGTCTCCATGTATTGGATCCTTCCAGTTTTAAGGGCTGAACACGTTCTTTTCTCAGAAACTCCAAGTAACATTTTGTTTTTGGACCGGCACCCCCATTGTCACCATATTGTGGTTGTGTCGAAAAAGGCATAACCACAATATAGCGATTTAATAACTACAATATAGCGTTATGTCAAGAAGAATATATCCGTAAGAAATAATTTATTTGTTTTTGTTCAAGGAAGGATATCCATAGCGGTTTCAGGCGTGATACATTAAATCGCAGATAATTTCAAAGCGGCCTCTTGAAGGGTTGTATCTTTTTTGGCAAAGCAGAATCTTAAAATTTTGTTGTCATCCTTGTTTTTGTAAAATACAGACGGGGGAATTGAGGCAACCTTGTGTTTTATTGTTAGCATTTTTGAAAAATCAATATCGGCCATATCAGAAATTTCGGAATAATCAAGCAGTTGAAAATAAGTACCGCTGGAGGGAACAACCTTAAATCTGGAATTTTTTATTTTTGAAAGAAACAGATCTCTTTTTTTTTGATAAAAAGAGGTGAGATCCATATATCTGTTTTCATAATCCAAGAATTCAGCATAGGCCAATTGCACCGGCGTATTTGAGGAAAAGGTAAGATATTGATGAATTTTTCTGAATTCTTCAGTCAGGTTTTCCGGTGCAAGACAATAACCAATCTTCCAGCCTGTTGCGTGATAGGTCTTGCCAAAGGAACTGACAACAAAACTTTTTGCAGCAAGATCTGGATAACGTGACATGCTTTCATGTTTTTTCCCGTCAAAGATGATGTGTTCATAGACCTCATCGCTTAAAATATAAATGTCATTATTTTCAATAATTTTTTTTAGTTCAGCAATATCATCCGGCTTTAAAACTGATCCTGTCGGATTATGCGGTGAGTTGAGGATTATGAGTCTTGTTTTGGAAGACACGTTTTTATTTACCTGATTCCAGTCTATTGAATATTCAGGATGGGATAGTTTTATATGAATCGGTTTTCCCCCGCACAATTCAATGGCTGGCACATATGAATCATATGCAGGGTCAAAGATAATGACCTCATCATCTTTATGGACCAGAGCTGTAATCGCTGCAAAAAGTGCTTCCGTCGCCCCCGATGTTATGGTGATTTCTTTGTCAATATCATAGGTGTAATCGTAAATTTTTTTTATTTTTTGAGCTATTTTTTCACGAAGAGGCAAAACACCCGGCATGGGGGCATATTGATTGAACCCTTGGCGCATATATTTTTCCACAAGACTTATAAGATCAGGATGCACATCAAAATCAGGAAATCCCTGGGAAAGATTAATTGCATTATGCAAATTCGAAAGATTTGTCATTTTCGTAAATATGGTTGTTCCAACATGGGGGAGTTTTGATTTGATTTTCATAGGTTCACCTTTATTTAAAAAAAGTTAGGTGCAAATATCTCGATAGCCCTGATTAAAACCCAACCATATTAAATTTACATGGGTCATCTGTCAATACCCATGATCACCATGCATTTATTGCCAAATCCACCCCGGAATGGTAGACAAGCAAGAAATGATTTTGGGAAGCACTGATATTTTGAGAAGCACAGATATTTCAAATGCTAGGATGGATAAAGGCCACAAAAAAGTGGCAAAACCTCTTGTTACAGAGTCTAACGGAGGTTAATAGGAATTGTTCTAAACCATGAAAACAAGAAGTCTGATCTTTATTTTCTTGCTTGTGGGGGCAGGCGTTGCCCTTTACACCTATTTTTCAGGATTTAACCGGGTGGTGCTGGAAAAATTTGAAGGCCGGTTGTGGGAGCTGCCAGCCCGGGTTTATGCCCGGCCACTGGAACTCTACATCGGCATGGCCCTCGTTCCTGATCTCCTGGAAAAGGAGTTGGATCTCATGGGATATCAACGCGTTGCTTTGTCCGGTGATCTGGAGACTCCGGGGCAATACAGCCGTTCCGGCAATCGATTTGATCTTTTTTCTAGGCCCTTTGATTTTGGGGATAAAGCAATGGGATCCCGAAGGGTGGAGATCAACATTGAGCAAGGGAGGATTGCCAGGTTAAAATATCCAGGCAATTCCACCCAGGATATGGTGCGCCTTGATCCTGTCCTTGTGGGCAGTTTTTATCCGGTTTCCGGGGAGGATCGGATCCTTGTGGAGATGGACAGAATTCCCTCCCTGTTGGCCAAAACCATTGTTGGCGTAGAAGACAGAACCTTTTATTCCCATTATGGGGTAGATCCCCGGGCAATTTTCAGAGCCCTGGCAATCAATTTGAAAAATCAGCAAATGAGTCAGGGGGCCAGCACCATTACCCAGCAGCTGGCCAGAAATTTTTTTTTAACAAAGGAAAAAACCTGGACCCGTAAGCTGAATGAACTGTTCATGTCAGCCGCCCTGGAGTTGAACCATACCAAGGAGGATATTCTCGAAGCGTACGTGAACGAGGTGTATCTGGGTCAGGATGGCAATAGAGCCATCCACGGGTTTGGTCTGGCCTCTGTTTTTTATTTTGGGAAATCCATCCGGGATATGGATACCCATGAACTTGCTCTGCTTGTGGGGCTGCTCAAGGGGCCCTCCTATTATAATCCCAGAAAATATCCCCAACGGGCAATTGACCGGCGAAATATAGTGCTCAAGGTAATGGCGGACCAGCAGCTTCTTTCACAGGCCCAAATGAAGGCATCTGTTGCCATGCCCCTGGGGGTGATTGAAAAATCAAACAGGGGAAACGCATTGTTTCCTGCCTACCTGGATTTGGTAAAACGCCAATTGCTTAAGGAATACAGGGAAGAGGACCTGGGGGTCATGGGGTTGCAAATTTTTACGGGACTGGATCCCCAGATTCAACGTATTGCCGAGCAGACCGTTGGGGCACAGCTGGATAAACTGGCGATTAAAACAGGTCTTAAAAAGGATGAACTTGAAGCCAGCCTGGTGGTCACTGCCACGGGCAGCAACGAGGTTCAGGCCCTGGTCGGGGGGAAAATTACCCGGTACCATGGGTTTAACCGGGCCCTTGACGCCAGGCGACCCATTGGTTCCCTTATCAAACCGGCCATTTTTTTAACGGCCCTGACCCGTCCCAACGCTTATACCTTGATCACCAGGGTTGATGACGGGCCTGTCAAGGTTCCTATTGACGATGGTGGCAGCTGGGTTCCCAGAAATTTTGATCGCCAATACCATGGCCAAATTCCCCTTTACCTTGCACTGGTCAATTCCTACAATGTTTCCACCGTTAGGATCGGGATGGAGCTGGGACTTGCCCGGGTTTTGGACACCTTAAAGCAAATGGGATTTCAAAAACAGGTTGCCATGTATCCCTCCTCCCTGCTGGGCAGCCTTGAAATGTCACCCCTGGAGGTGGCCCAGATTTATCAAACCCTTGCCTCGGGAGGCTTTTATTCGCCAGTCAGGAGCATTCGTGCCATTTACAGGCCTGGGGGGGGGCTGGTCCAGAGATATCCTTTGACCATTGAGCAGCGGTTGGATCCCGGGGCTGTTTTTTTGTTGAATAAAATGCTCCAGGCCGTTGTTCTGGAAGGGACAGCCAAGACCCTTGAAACTATACTGCCGCGAACCTTGGGGGTTGCGGGCAAAACCGGCAGTACCAATAATTTAAAAGACAGCTGGTTTGCCGGGTTTACCGGCAACCGGTTGGCAGTGGTATGGGTGGGCCGGGATGACAATCAATCCTGTAATCTCACCGGGTCAGCCGGCGCCATGCAGATTTTTGGGCATCTCATGGGGCTGATTCCAAATCAGCCCCTGGCCCTTATTCCCCCGGAAAATGTAGAATGGGCTGTGATTGATTCCAAAACAGGTTTTAAAATTGATGAAGACTGCCCCGATGCCATGGCGATCCCTTTTATCCGCGGGTCAGCTCCGACAAA
The DNA here is from genome assembly GCA_016744295.1 of Desulfobacteraceae bacterium. GTDB lineage: Bacteria > Desulfobacterota > Desulfobacteria > Desulfobacterales > Desulfobacteraceae > NBML01. The sequence goes on from JADGEQ010000004.1 coordinate 140,400, forward strand.
ATCTGTTGTTTGCAGCCCCTGGGACAAGTTTTCTAAATCCCCCGGGAAAAATAAAAAAAAACGATATCTAATTGACTGGTTAAAGGAGTTTATCAAATGAGAACCCATGGATATCTTGTGTGGACAGTCTGGGCAATTTGTCTGGCCACAATTTTTTTTCTTTCCGCCTGTGCCGGCCCGAAAAGACCCCCTTCGCCACAGGCCTTGCCGGCTGAAAATCTGCCCCAGATCGGCACCAGCCAGGCAGCTGTTTTGCGAGATTCTCCCCGGTCCAAAATTCTGGTGAATCTGATAAAAAAGGCGGAACAGCAGATGGGTTCAGGCGAACCGGATGCCGCCTTTGCAACCCTGGAACGGGGGGTGGGAATTGAGGGTCAGGATCCTTTTCTCTGGCACCTTATGGCCCGGGTCCAGCTGATCCGGGGCAACTTTGACCAGGCCGAACAATTGGCCAAAAGATCCACTCTTCTGGCCCACAATTTTCCTTCCCTCAAACAAAAGAATAGGGATATCATTGCCCGATCCATAAAACTTCGGGAGGCCGAATAAAACCGGGGCTGAGAACAACGGGATTTTCGCTTATGGTGTCTCGGATAGTTTTTTGTTGATCTCCAGGGCTGCTGCCCGGGTTTGGGCCATGATGGCCGGGATCTGTTCTTGGTTCATGCCGGCGGTAAACCCCACCACCCAAATGGCCGGGGCATAGGCCCCGGTGGACTGGATGGGAGCGGCCACAGCTATTACTCCGGGGATATATTCTTCATCATCAAAGGCAATCCCTGTTTTTCTGACGGTTTCAAGTTCCTTTAGATAGATATCCGGGTCGAGAATCGTCTTGGCGGTGAACCGGGTAAGGCTGTTTTCCTGAATATATGCCCGGGCATCCTTTTGCGTCATTCTTGAAAGAAATACTTTACCCACGGCACCGGCCAGAAGGGGCAGGGAGGTGCCGATGGGAGAGGTGATTTTAAAATCTTTTTTTGATTCCACAATATCAATAACTGTGACCGAGTCCTTGTTCCGGACTCCCAGAAACACCGACTCCCGGCATTGCTCCATGAGATGTTCCATTGCCGGGCGGGCCGCCTTTTTAAAATCCATTTTTTCATAGGCGGCTTTCCCCAATTCCATGAGGGTGGTGCCGATGGTATATCGTTTGGAATCCGGGTCCCGGATAAGAGCACCCTGGTCTTCCAGGGCTGCTGTGATCCCATGGACCGTACTCTTACTGATATCCAGTTGGGTGGATATTTCGCTGATTCCCAATCCCTGGGCCTCGGTTGACACGGCTTTAAGGATGAGGAATGCTTTTTTTACAATGGGTGCCTGGTATTGTTTTTTCATTGTTCACCATAATGAATATATGCTAATAGGATAACCAATTTAAATAATTTGTAATAGCACTAAATTTAAATTGGAAAAATTAGTAATTATAATTATATTGTTCATTATAATGAATTCGATTGAAAATCAATGTTTTATTATGAACCTGCATATGGACACCCATTTTCATTTGTTTGGATTCTGATTCTGTTTATGGTAGAATTTGAGATGTAATTCAATCCTTTTAAAAATTTGATTCAAACTGCGCCTTTGCAAAGAAAGCTAGGAAGGATCATTCAAATGGAAGAGAATAACCTGATATTGTCAGGCCAACAGATTGGCCATTCAGAGAAGGAAAAGAGGCCGGCAGGGAAGAACATTTATTTTCCTGGGGAAAGTAAAGTTTTGCTCCAGACCATCCTGGATGCCATTCCCGATTTTATTTTTCTCCAGGACCGTGATGGGCGTTATATCTCTGTGAATCAGGCCTTTTGCCGGGTCATGGGGAAATCAAAGCAACTGATCCTGGGCAAAAATCACTTTGATCTGTTTCCCGAGAAACTGGCCAGGGTTTATCAGCAAGAGGATCAAGAGATCTTTGCCCGGGGCAGTTCTCTTACTAAGGAGAATGAATTGGGCCGGGGCAAGGATAAAAAATGGCTCCATGTTGTTAAGGTGCCGGTTTTGGAAGCCCGGGGCATTATTACCGGAATTCTTGGCAGCGGCCGTGATATCACTAGTCTCAAGAAAATTCAGGCGCAATTGACCCATGCCCAGAAAATGGAATCCCTGGGCCAGTTGGCCGCCGGGGTTGCCCATGAGATCAACACCCCATTGGGGATTATTCTGGGCTATGCCCAGCTATTGCTGGAAGATGTGGATGATGACCAACCCATGCATGGGGATCTTCGGCTCATTGAAAAACAGACCAGAATATGCAGCAAAATTGTGGCAGACCTTTTGAAATTTTCCAGGCCAGGGGAAAGCCATCTTTCAATGGTGGATGTCAATGGGGCCATTGCGGATGTTGTCAAGGTGGTGGCCCACACCTTCAGCCTGAACCATGTGACCATTGAAAAATCCTATCCCCAGAATCTTCCAAGGGTCTGGGGGGATAAGGGAAAGCTGAAACAGGTGTTTGTGAACCTTCTCAAAAATGCCTTTGACGCCATTGGCAGCCACGGCAGTATCATGGTTTCCACAGCTGTTGATCCAGATGGGCAGGGGGTGACCATCTCGGTTGAGGATACCGGGCATGGAATTTCACCAGAAGATATTCAAAAGATTTTTGATCCCTTTTTTACAACCAAGGGCCCGGATCGGGGGACCGGACTGGGGTTGTCTGTTTCCTTTGGGATCATCCGGGAACATGGCGGAAAAATTATGGTGTTTTCTCCCCCCCATGCAGAGGGTACATTGGAAAAATCAAAAATGGGAACCCAATTTGTGATACACTTGCCAATCAATCACCGGCAAAAGGAGGGGGGCAATGGCAACGATATTGGTATTGGATGATGTGCTGGATGCTGTCAATTTGATCAAACGGATATTGGAGAGAAAAGGGCATCGGGTTGTGGGCTTTACCGAAGAGGAGGATGCCATTGATTTTGCGGGGAAAAATAGCGTGGACCTGGCGATTCTGGATATAAAACTTAAAAAGATGTCCGGGGTGGAGGTTCTGGAAGAGATCAAAAAACAGTCTCCTGCTATACAGGTGATAATGCTAACAGGTTATCCCACCATTGAGACAGCCAGGCAATGCTTGAGGTTGGGGGCTGGAGAGTATTGCGTTAAACCCATTGACAAGGATGAGCTGGAAGAAAAGGTGGCCGGGCTTTTAACGCCTGGTACGGTTTAAGTATGACCTTTTTGTGTCGGTGTGACCCGGTAGATCGAGGCAGCCCGGCAGATTGAGGCAGCCCGGTAGATTGAGGCAGCCCGGTAGATTGAGGCGTTATGATTTTTTCAACCTTTCATTTTTCACTAAATGGTGGAAATAGGCCTGAACAAATTTTCCGGACAGGGTATCGCAGAGGGAAAATCTCAATTTTTGATCTTCCAGAAACCTGCCGGAAAAGGCAAAAAACAGGTTTTTTGACAGGGTTTTAAGGGTCTCGGCCACAAAGGCTGAATCTTCCGGAAATCCGGGGTGGCATCGGCAGCGGATGGGCCTGACGTCATAGAGAATACAGCCGTTGCCGTCATTAAGAGGGCATCTCATTTTTTCTTTGGCATAGGCCCTGGCCAAGGGTATGTTATTGGGGGCCTGGTTTGACGGATCCCCCTGGTTCAAGCCAAGTGCCTTGGCGATTTTTCGGGTTTTGGATGAAATATCTGCTGCCTCTTGGATCAGTTTACTCCGAATGGCACTTTTAAGGGTTCTATTGATCATGTGGCTCAGAAAGATGACTTCCATGAAATCAAGGGACACATATTCATGACAGCAGGCCTGGGCACCCCGCCCGCATTCTGAATCATTGAGGCCTGAATTTATCCGGTCTGTATCAATTTTTAGAACAAGGGCTTTATACTCTTTAAGCCAGGGCCTTAAATCAACCTGGTGACTTTGTTCAAGGCTGGGTTCCCGGATGGTCAGGACACTGGATTGTTTGCCATATTTTTTGAGCAATTTCCATTGGGCGTAGCTGGATGGGCTGGCAGTCTTTTTTTTGAGTTTTTTTTCAGCTGACTTAAGGTTCATGCCCCTGCGAATCATATAGGAGGCGATCAGGGTCCCGGTGCGGCCAATGCCGTGGCGGCAATGGACCAAAATCTTTTTTCCCAGATATATGGCTTCATCCAACCAGGCCAGTCCCTTTTCCATCTCTTCCATGTCCGGTGTTTCTTCATCCCACACCGGCAGATAATACACTTCAAATCCGGCCTTTTCCTCAATGAGATGAAGATCTGAAAATTCCGCACACAGGTTAATGATGGCGTCAATCTCCTGGGCTTTAATGGACGCAAGTTCTGCATTGGACATGGGTGCATATCCAGTGGCAAGGTTCCGGGTGATCCAGTTCAATGGGTAGTCAGACATGGGAATTTCTTTTGCTTTGTCCATGGGGTTCCTATTTGTTATCGGGTAAGGATCTGAAGTCGTACCGGCCTGCCATGAATTCACCGGCCAGTTTATCCGGATCCTGAGTTTCTTTTAAATACATGTCCATGAGCCGGGTGGCCCCCAGCAGGCGACCGATATAGTCCAGTTTTTCCAGGATAAGCTTCGGGTCTGCCCGGCGGAATTCGCCGTCCAAAAGGTCTGACCGTATATTCACCTTAAACCCCATTTTTTCCAGTACCTTGCCAAGAAAATTTGTCCGAAGGGTTTTCCCCGCAACAGTGCCGCCGCCTCCGGAAAACCGAAATAAAATATAATTGTCCATGGAAAGATTTGAGCAGTAGGTGTCCAGAATGACAAAATGGTAGCCAAATCTGAGGTTGATATTCAGGTATTCTTTTGCCGCCACCGCATAACTGCCAAATTGCGCATCATCGGCAGAGATGATGCCCCCGGCCATGACGATTTTGTCATAGGATTCCCAATCAAAATGGCTGAAATCGCTCCAGATGATTTTGGGATGGGAAAGACCTTTTAGGACGGCATTCATGGGAAGGGAAAGAATATCTTCTCCTCTTATTTTTCTTGACATGGAGGTGCTCGCTTTGAGACCTCCGCCCACATCCAATACATAAAAGAGCATGGGGATGTTGGATATCAGTTGTTTCGCCCCTTTTTTCCGTCCCCCCTGCCGGCCGCCGCCAATGGAAAACATTTCCCGGACAGCCGTTTCATGGGAAAACCGGATAATGTCGTGGAGGGAGCGGCATTCCCCCGGCGTAAAACTAGGGGAATTCGGATCCACAAGCTTGAGGGGAGAGATAAAATTGATCACATACCGAAGTCTTCGCCGAAAGGGACTGTTCTGTAAAAGGTCGGCGCCCGGCGCTGAATCGGCTGTCGTGGCGCTTTTTTCATAGACCCTGCCAAGATAGATGCATTTGTTTTTCGCATCCACGGTTACCAAATCGCCCTGGACAAGGGTGTCAAAGGCATCTTTCGTATTGACCAGGGCCGGAACCCTGAATTCCCTGGCTACCGAGGCAAAATGACCGGCCCGGGAGCCCAGGTTTGTGACAAAGGCTGCAGCACGGCCCAGGAGGGGAACATAGTCGGGGGAAGCTGTTCTTGCCACCACCACGGCATTTTTGGGGACTTGTGCCGGGTCAGCCGTTTCCAGTTTGTATACCCTGCCCACGGCAAATCCAGAACAGGCGGTTTCTCCCCCCGACACTAAAATTTTGTTGGGTGGGGCCGGTGGTTTTTCTGCCAATTCTGGTTCTGGCTCAGGTTCAGGGTCAGGGGGGTGGGTTGTCAGGGGGCGGGACTGGAGAATGAAGAGGTCTCCGGTTTTATCCAGGCTCCACTCAATATCCTGGGGCCGGTTGAAAAATGCTTCCAGGGTTTGGCCCAGTTGGGCAAGATCCATGGCTGTCTTTTTATCAATTGCCAGGGGATCTGGTGAGATCTGTCCGTCCACCAGTGCTTCCCCTAGTCCCGGGGCGGCATGGATCACTATTTCTTGATCATTGGCCCCGTCGGGGTTTCTTGTGTAGACCACGCCGCTGGCAAGGGAATCCACCATTTTCAGCACCAGAACTGCCATGGGGGTTTGGGCATCCAGTATGCCATGGCAGATGCGGTAATACAGAGATCTTGCCGTGTATTTGGATGCAATGATCTGTTTATAGGTGTGGAAAATTTTGTCCGGATTGACATTTAAAATACTTTTATATTGCCCGGCAAATGAGATGTTCGAGTCCTCCATGGCCCCGCTGCTACGCACGGCTAGGAGACCATAGCCCGAGTTTTGGGTCAGGGTGTCAATTCCATCTGTTATGGCCTGTCTGACCGGTTCGGGGAGGCGGGCTTTTCGGATCATTTTCCGGATAGATCGGGCATTTTGCTCAAGGGCGGAAGCATCATGGATATCAAGGGTTGCAAGAATTTTATCAATGGGATCAGCCAGGCGGTTGGCATCCATAACGGCATGGAAGGCATTTGTTGTTATGGTAAATCCCTTTGGCACTTTCAGGCCCAACCGGTTTTCCACCCGGGCAAGGGCAACTGACTTTCCCCCGGCCACATTCTCCTGGCCGGCGCCTATTTGTTCTGGAAAAAGAATGTAGGGAGGAGACGGGTCATATTCCGGTTTTGCCAGCATAAACCGGATATAAAAATCAAATTTTTTAAAATAGGCCTGCAGGTCTTCAATTTCTTTGGGGTACATGGGGGAAAGGGATTCAACCATACCCAGAACAGCATCGGAAAGTTTTTCATACAAAGCATTGATTTGCTGATAATCAACAACCTGTCGATTATGATAAATTTCCTCCAAGTCTGCCATGAGTTCATGGGCGATCTTATCGTGGGCCAGCAGGGATTTGAATCCCTCATACTTTTCCCTGACCATGGTTCCGGGAAAAAAGACCTGGTAGGTCCAGTATTTAAAAAGATTTTTAACCAGCATGTTCTATTTTGAAGAAAAATTTTGTCCGGGTCAATCCTTAACATATTTTTGGTGTGGATCCATGAACAGAATGGTTTAAAATATTCAATCCCGGTATGTTTTTCGTGTAGGTGCAATAGAAAAGATGCGATGCAATATTTTTATTGCGTATTCTTTTTATGGCACTATCGGTCGATAAATTTGTGTTTTCCTTGTCAGTCGTGGGGTTACAGCCCTGAATTTCATATGGGTACCATCCAGTGAAATCACCTGACGATTTTTATCGATTTTTCACGCAAGATAAATTAAAGAAATATACAAATTAGTTAATTATTTGAAATAATAGAAGATTATGTTATCCTTCCGGAGTGTGATTCATCTCAACTGTTCATTGATGTTCATCAACCTTCATCAATGGCATGATTATCGCTATAATTGTGAAAGCTTTATGTTGCGAGAAAAAAAGCCCGGGCGATAACCTGTGACTAATTATGTTTTCAGTTTGAGCTTAGCTTTTTAAATAGTTCCAATTTAATAGTTCCAATTTAGAGGAGAAAAAAGATGGCAAAGAGTTTTGTATACAGCGTGTGTGGCATGTGCACCGTGCGTTGCCCCATAAAAGTGCATATTCAAAATGGCCAGGTATCCTTTATCGAAGGAAATCCCCATGTGCCTGCCATGAAGGGGGCTGTCTGTCCCCGGGGTGCAGCCGGAATCGCCCTGGTCGAAGACAATGAACGACCCCAGACCCCCTTGATTCGTGAGGGTGAGCGGGGCGAAGGTAAGTGGCGCAAGGCCTCATGGGAAGAGGCTTTTGACTACATGGCGGACAAATTGTCCCAGGTAAAGGAAAACCATGGTGCAAAAGCCATTGCATTCACCGATCGTGGCGGCCCTTTTAGGGATCTTCACCGTGCATTCCTGCGGGGGATTGGAACCCCCAATTATAACAACCATGATTCTTCATGTGCCCGTAATGTTCAGCATGCAGCCCTTTCCCTTACCGGTATGGGGCGAAAAGCCGTGGGCTATGATTTCAAGAATGCCAAGCATGTTGTCCTCCAGCTGCGAAACATTTTTGAGGCGGTCAATGTTCAGGAGGTTAACAACCTGATGGATGCCATGGAAAAAGGGTGTCAATTGACCGTTATTGACATCCGTGCCAATGTGTCTGCTTCCAAGGCCAATAATTTTTTCAAAATCCGCCCGGGAACCGATTATGCTTTTAACCTGGCTGTGATCCACGAAATACTCAACAAGCGCCTCTATGATCAAAAGTTCAAGGATTGCTACATTGAAGGGGTAAAGGATCTGGAGCAGTTTGTGGCGCCCTATACGCCTGAATGGGCTGAAGCGGAAACCGGAATTTCAGCAGGTCAACTGCGCCGCTTTGTCAAGGAATTGGCAAAGGCAGCCCCTTCGGTGATCTGGCACCCGGGATGGATGGCTGCCAGATACAAAGATTCTTTTTATGTCTGCCGTACCATATACATCATCAATGCCCTCATGGGCTCCTATGGCGCCAAGGGGGGACTGCCCTTTGTCAGCAAACCGGGAGATGTTGATCGCAAGGGACTCAAATCCTTTATGGATCTCTATCCCAAGCCCGAAGAAAAACGAGCCGACGGGGTTGGATGGAAATACAAGCATTTTGAAGAGGGACCTGGGTTGGCCCATTTGCTTTACCAGGCAATGGAAACAGAAGATCCCTATCCCATTAAGGCCTATATTGCCTACCGCCATGACCCCCTCATGGGATATCCGGATCCCGAGCGGTTGAAAAAAATGTGGGACAAATTGGATCTGCTGGTCTCTGTGACCTTTAGCTGGTCTGATACGGCATGGTATTCAGATGTGGTGCTTCCCCTTTCAACCTATTTGGAACGGGAGAGCATCATCACTACCAAAAATGCCCTTAAACCCCAGTTCTTTGTTCGTCGTCGGGCGGTTGAACCCTGCTATGACAGTAAATCTGACTGGGAAATCGTCAGTGGCCTTGCCAAGCGCATGGGCCTGCCTGAACTTGCCTTTGACACAAAAGAAGATGTCTGGAATTTTCAACTTGAAGGTACCGGGGTCTCCATTGAGGATTTTGATGCCAGCGGCATGGTTTCCCTGGCCGATAAACCCATTTATAAGGCGTTTGATTCCTATAAATTCAAAACCCCCTCGGGTAAAATTGAAATTATTTCCAAGAAACTGGAAGATAATGGCATTGCTTCCCTGAAACCCTATGAGTCCCCCAGAAAACCCAAACAAGGAGAGTTTCGACTCACCTTTGGCCGTTGTGCCCTGCACACCCAGGGACACACGGTGAACAATCCCATGCTTGCCGAGCAGATGTCTGAAAATACCCTGTGGATCAATACCAAGGAAGCACAAAAATTGGGGATTTCCCATGGGGAAAGGGTTGCTGTCAGTCAAAATGACCATACCGAAACCATTTTGGCCAATGTCACCGATGTGATTCATCCGGATGCGGTCTTTGTCATCCACGGTTTCGGCCATCGGTTGAAACCCGAGAGCCGTGCCTATGGAAAGGGAATGGCCGATCAAAATTTCATGTCAGGCGGAATGGAAGTCTGGGACCAGGCCGGCGGTGCCATTGCCTACCAGGAGCATTTTGTGACCGTGTCAAAAATAGCCAAATAAGAGGATGTTATGTGTGAAAAACCAGCATTACAGCCCTTCAAAATAATACCTGTTGACCAGGCCGTGGGCATGACCCTTGCCCACGACCTGACCGAGGTTATACCCGGCAAATCCAAGGGGCCTGCCTTTAAAAAAGGGCACCAGGTGAAATCAGAGGACCTTTGCCGGCTGATGCGCATGGGCAAGAATAATCTTTATGTTCTTGATTTGAATGAAGATCAAATCCATGAAGATGATGCTGTTGGTGAGCTTGCTGCTGCGCTTTCAGGGCCGGGGGTTCTCTTTTCCGGCAGCCCCAGGGAGGGGAAGCTTGAATTAAAAGCAGCCTACCCGGGTCTTTTAAAGGTTAATGTTGATGCCCTTGTTGCGTTTAATATGGTGGATGATGTCATGTGCGCAAGTGCCCATAACAACACCTGTGTTGTTATGAATCAACCCCTTGCTGCAACCCGGGCAATACCGCTGGTCATTGAAAAAACACAATTGCAAAGGGGAATGAAAATTGCCCGGGAACACGCTCCCATATTTACGGTGAAAATGTTTAATCCCTTAAAAATCAGATTGATCATAACCGGAAATGAGGTTTACAACGGACTTATTCAGGACAGGTTCCAGGCCATTGTTGAACGAAAGGTTAAAGCCCTGGGTGCAAGTCTGGAAGAGGTTGTCATTCTCCCCGATGACAGATCTTTGATATCTCGTCAGATTAAGGCGTATCAGGCGAAAGAGACAGATCTTATTATCACCACCGGAGGAATGTCCGTTGACCCCGATGATGTGACAAAATCAGGGATTGAAGATGCAGGGTTTGAGCAGGTTCATTATTCGGCTGCAGTGCTTCCCGGGGCAATGTTTTTGCTTGGGTACAATAAAAACACATCTGTAATGGGGCTTCCCGCCTGTGGCCTTTATCATGAAACAACAATTTTTGATTTGATTTTGCCCAGGCTCATGGCAGGTGAGAAACCCGGGAAAAAAGATCTTGCAAAATTGTGCCATGGGGGACTGTGCCAGAATTGTACCCCCTGCAGATTTCCAACCTGTCCCTTTGGAAAGTCAGGATAGACAAAAATTTTAACTGATGAAAAGAATGTCTGACCATATAAATTGTAAATCAGATTCCCAATTATATAAAGCCGGAGGCTTATAATGAGTAAATATTATCTGTTCCAGGACACAAAAAAATGTATTGGATGCCATACCTGTGAAATTCAGTGCAAAGTTAATAAAAATCTTCCTTCGGGGCCAAAACCCTGCCAGGTTATCCAGGTGGGGCCCAAGCTTGTGGGTGGATTGCCAAAAATATCCTTTATTTTTATGCCCTGTTTCCATTGTGAAAACCCCTGGTGTGTTTCCGCCTGCCCCACGGGTGCCATGCAAAAGCGGGGTAAGGACGGTATTGTTTTCGTTGACAAGTCTTTGTGTGTTGGGTGCAAAACCTGCGTTTCTGCCTGTCCCTGGGGAGCTCCCCAGTGGAACCCCAATACGGGAAAAGTTGAAAAATGTGATTATTGCAAGGATAGAATTGATGAGGGATTGAAACCTGCCTGTGTCAGCACCTGCACAACCGGTTGTCTTAAGTTTGGCAATGTGGAAGAGATGACCCAGATTCGGCGAGAGCGTCACGCAGCATCTGTGGCTTCCCTTGAAAACAGTGATCTCTAAGCGCTAAGGAGTGAAAATGGCAGAAAAAACCTGTCCGGTTCGAAAAACCATTATCTATCTTTCTGACCAGATTGTTTCAGGATCTTTGACAGACCCCAGGGGCAGAAAACTTTCTGAACAGATTCTGCAGCTGTTGGAAGAGATTGCAGAGGGCGCTGCCGGTTTTGATCATCTTTCTGCCATTGAAACCCTTGTGGAAGGCTATTTTTATGGGGCAAGCCCCTCTTGTAACCGGGAGCTAGGGAAAACCCTGAAATCACTTGTGGATGAACACAGGGAAGTTTTTTTAAGCCATATCGAATCCAGGAACTGTCCCTCCCATGATTGCGGCAAACTGGCGCCCTCTCCCTGTCAGATGGCCTGTCCGGCAGGAATTGATATTCCCACCTATCTTGCCTTGATTGCCCAGGGAAAGGATGCCGAGGCAATTGAAGTGATCCGCCGGGACAATCCGCTTCCCTGGGTTTGTGGACTCATCTGTACAAGGCCCTGTGAAATGATGTGTGTCCGCTCCAGGATTGACACGCCAATCTCCATTAAATTTTTAAAGGCCTTTGCTGCTGAAAGGGCCCTGTCGGACAGGGCCTATGTAAATCCTGAAGCAAAGGCGTTTAATGGTAAGAAAATTTGTGTTGTGGGGGCCGGACCCGGGGGGATTTCGGCTGCATACTATCTGGCGCTCATGGGATATGGGGTGAGGGTGATTGAAGCGCTGCCGGTTTCCGGGGGTATGCTCATGGTGGGAATTCCCAGATACCGCCTGCCAAGGGAGGTCATCGACCGGGAAGTTGCCATGCTTGAAGATCTGGGGGTACAATTTTCCTACAATACCCGGTTTGGAAAGGATGTTACCTTTGAAACGCTGAAAAAAGAAGGGTTTGATGCCTTTTTTATTGCCATTGGTGCCCACAAAGCCTGGGACTTGGGGATAGAGGGTGAACAGCAGTTTCCAAAGGTTTTGGAGGCCGTGGGCTTTTTAAAGGGTGTGGCCCTGGGGGATCATCATGCCCCGGGTAAACAGGTTGTGGTGATAGGTGGTGGTAACGTGGCCATTGATGCCGCCAGAACCAGTCTGAGACTGGGGGCCCAACGGGTGACTGTTGCCTATAGGCGATCCCGGAATCAGATGCCCGCCGATATTGACGAAGTGGAACAGGCAGAGGAGGAGGGAATTGAATTTGCTTTCCTGACCATTCCCACAAAAATAACAGGAGAAGGCAAGAAAATCACAACCCTTGACTGTATTAAAGCCGAATTGGTCAGGAAGAAAGGCTCGGACAGGCTGGCCCCGGTTCCCATTGAGGGTCAGGAGTTTACCATTCGGGCCGATGCCGTGATCTCTGCCATTGGTCAATATGTGGATGACAGGGGAATGGAAGCCTTTGACCAAATGAACTGGAGCCGGAGGGGAACCATTGAGGTGAACCATGCCAGCATGGAGACCACCATGCCCGGGGTTTTTGCCGCCGGGGATGCGGTTTCGGGTCCTGCCACCGTGATTGAAGCAATTGGTGGTGGCAAGCGGGCTGCTGCGGCCATTGACAGATATCTCAACCATATTCCCCAGCCCAGGATGCCCAGAATACCGGTTCGCCACACCATTGAGCCGCCGGTTGAGATGACGGCCAGCCGGAAAATGACCCTCAAGTACCCCAAAATGCCCATGCTGAATCTGGACCGGCGGCGAACCACCTTTCAGCAGGTGGAACTGGGTTTTGACGAAGAAAGTGTTCGGCGGGAGGCAGGGCGATGTCTGCGGTGTGATATCTGTAGACGGTGTGGAAAATGTGTGGAGATCTGCCGGGATAAGATGGGAATCGATGCCCTGAAACTTGGGTATATGGATTTTGATTCCCCAGGCGAAACCGATTTTCGTGCCACGGCTGAAAAATGTATCACCTGCGGAGCCTGTGCTGCAAATTGTGAGAACAAGGCCCTTGTGATCGAGGAAAAAGAGGGTCAGCGTCGTTTGAAACTTTGCGGCACCATATTGAACAGCCAGGCCATTCAGTATTGTGACGAGTGCAATGCCGTTCTGCCCTCTTCTGAGTATCTGCAGTTTATTGCCAATAAAACCGGTCATGTTACCCGGGTAACCGAGACGCGTCTTTTGTGCAATGTTTGCCAGCGTAAACTGGGCGCCAGGAGCAATGGTGTCACACCGCCGGAGTCCTTGGAATAAACCATCGGAGTTCTCGGAATAAACAGGTGATCAACAAAGGAAAAGAGTATGCAATTGATGAAAGGCGATAAAATAGAAGTGTTTAGAAAATCAACAGATGAAGCCTGGGAAGACTATATGGATGATTTTGTCGGAGCTCACGGGTATGTCACAGATCCGGATACGGTGATTAATGATCCCGATGCCCTGATTGGAGTCAGTCTCCAGGGAAGAGGGACCCATCGACTGCCCCAGGATTGTTTAAAATTGGTCCGTTGAAACTGGTTGTCTAAAATGGGCTGCTTAAAACCGATTGCCTAGGATTGATCAGTTTAAAATGGGTCGTTTAAAGCGGGTTGAATCAATTTCATAAACCCTAACACAAGGAATGGATAATGAAGGTAAGAGATCTTTTAAAGACGTGCAGCGGGTCTTTTCATACCCTGGAGGGGGATCAGACGGTTGAACAGGCCGTTCAGCTTATGTCGGGTCATAGTGTATCGGCTTTGGTGGTGATGGGTGAGGGGATCTCCCAGGGTATTTTTACCGAGAGGGATCTGGTTCGGTGCCACATTCTTTTTCCCGGCAGGGAGATCCACACCATTCCAGTCCAAGCGGTGATGACGTCCAAGTTGATTGTGGCTGAACCCGGAGATACCGTTGACGATGCCATGGGAATGATGATCAAAGCCAGGGTCCGCCACCTGCCCGTGGTGGGCAAGCAACAGATCATGGGAATGCTTTGTCTTACAGATCTTGTCAAAAACCATGTGGGAGCCCTGACCCAGGAGCTTCATTATCTTAAAGATTATATTTCAGACCTCCAGGATGCAGCCCATGACTGATATGGCCCCTATTATTAAACCAGGTATTAAACCGGACATTAAACCGGACATTAAACCGGATATTAAAATGGAAATTAAAATCAATGGCAGGAAGATTGTGGCCAGGGAGGGTCAGACCATCCTTGGTGTAGCCAAGGAAAATGGGATTAAAATTCCCCATTTGTGTTTTCATCCTGCCCTGAAGCCATCGGGGTCATGCAAGCTTTGCGGTGTTGAAGTAGCATCACCTTCGGGCAAACAGGTGGTGATGCTCTCCTGCATTCTCAAGGTCAAAAAAAATCTTGAAATAAACACCGAGTCCGTTCTCGTCAGTGGTCACAGGGAAAAGTCCTTTAACAAATTATTGCAGATGGCGCCGGACTCCACCCGGATCCGGAATCTTGCAAATGAGTTTGGGGTGGCTGTCACTCCCCCTCCAAACGGGTGTATCCGGTGCCGGCTTTGTATCCGGGTGTGCAATGAAATTGTAAAGGCCCGTGCCTTGAAAATGGTGAAAACCGAAGAGGGAAGCCGTGTCATGCTAGGAGAAGGCAATTGCATCGGATGCGGCACCTGTGCCAATTTGTGTCCCACCCATACGATCCAGGTGAATGACCAGGAGAGTGTCAGAACTATTTCCATAAAAGGGCAGATCATAGGGCAGCTTCCCCTTGAATGGTGTGAGGGCTGCGGAAAGATGTATGCCACCGCAAATTTTCTCAAACATGTGGCCCAAAGCACCCTGAATCACCCGGACACAAAGGAGCATCATCACCTTTGTTCCTCCTGTATAAAGCTGATGTCAAACAGGGCTTTAAACGAAGGGGAGCACTTTAGAAAATGAGCCTGTCCGTGTTAAAATCTTTTGTTATCGGTATTGGCGGATCCCTGGTTCTGCTGCTTTTCTTTTCAACATTTTTATCCCTGGAAAAGAGTGTGTCGCTCATGCCGGGAATTCTTGGCTTTAATGGGCTGGTTCTTGGCTATGGGCTGGTGGACAGGATTAGATCGCGTATCTCCAATTATAATTTATTTTCCTTTGTCATGGGCCTGGGTGAAGGTGCCGGTGTGTTTGTGGTTTTAAAATTGATGGAAACTTTTTTAAGGAGCGGGGTTACCCCCACAGGAGTTGATCTGCTCATTTATATGTTTGTTTCAGGCGTTACTAGTTTTCTGGGGGCCCGGCTGGCTGTCAGATATTTTAATCTATAGAGTTTAAGGAGAAAAAGATGAAAAAACGTATTGCTCTTATTATGGCATTGTCCCTGGTGCTGCTATTTTCAGCAGCCAGTGCTTTTGCCGGCACAAGCAGTGTCTCGTCTGCTGCCTATAAGGCAGGGGATGTGGTTGAAATCAAGGGACAGATTGAGCCGGGAGCGGATCTGTATATTTCCATTGCCCAGCAAAAAATGTTTGCCCCCAAGGATACCAATGGGGTTCATGAAGTCAAACGGTTTAAAAAAGAAACCAAAAAAGGTGCCTATGATATGGATACGGCCATTCCGCCGCTCTATTATCTGATCACCAATGTACCGGAAAAATTTGGTAAAACCGACAAGAAAAAATTTGGCGGTCCCTCGGTTCTCATGGGCAAGGGGAATGGAATCTACAGCACCACCATGTTTTATCTGAAAAAGAAATTTGCAGATGTGGATGCAGATGCAAGGGCCATGATGGGCCCCATCACATCGGATAAACAATGGAATTTTTTCAGGTGGGCAAATGAAAATTCCTATGGTATCAACACCATTGTTAAAGAGGGAAACAGAAAAGGAAAGGTGGTTATCTTTTCCAGAAGTGTGATTTCCGATGAAAAAAGCGGAAATTATTGGGACAAGGGAACAAAAATTAATCTGGACAAGCAAACAGGTCAGTTTACTGCCTCCTTTAAATCCTTTCGTCACACCCCACCCGACACCCAGTTTGATGTATTTGTGAACGGTGCAAAAGTTGCCGACTATAAGATTGAAAAGAACGGTTTCTGGCTCAACAAAGGGTATCGGTACATGAATCCTCTTTGGATCGTCATCGGTGCCATCCTTGTGGGAACCTATTTCTCCATGATTGGTGCTGCCGGCGGAATGCTCATGGCAGCCTTCCAGGTGTTGGTTGTCAACACAATGGGACCTGTGGGTATCAATGCGGCCAATGTGTTAAAGCCCTCCAACATGGCCCTGACCCTGTTTTCCCCCCTGGGATCTTTCTGGCGGTATGCCAAGATTGAAAAACGGGTGGCCTGGCCGGTGGGACTTTCCTTTGGTGTGGGTATATTTATCGGGTCCATCTGGCTGGGTAAATATGTATCCGCCGTACTGCCCATGAAAGCTTACAAGGAATGGCTGGCAGTATTGGTTGTTATCATGGGTATCAAAACCCTCATGGAAATGCGTCCGGCAGCCATGGCCAAACGTAAAAACATCAAGGCCATGACCAAAAAATTCAATGATGAAATTGCCCAGGCAAAGGCCGAAGGTCGTTCTGCTGAAATGGGAAGTATCGAGCCCATCAAGACAGGACTCATGGATTACCGGTTTAAGTTCTGGGGTGAAGAGTTTAGAATCAACCCACTGCTGTTTGCCATCCTGGGTGTTGTCATTGGTATTGTTTCCAGATCCTTTGGTATTGGCGGCGGTTTCCTTCTCGTACCTGCCATGACCACCCTGGGCGCATTGCCCATGTACGTGGCCGTTCCCATCTCCCTGATCGGAACCTGTTTTTCCAGTATCGGTTCTTTTATCGGGTATTTGATGACCGGATATCTGCCGGACATGACCCTGGCCATTTGTATCATTATTGGCGGTTTTGCCGGCGGTATGCTGGGAAGTCGTGCCCAGAAACTTTTTTCCGAGATGACCTTGAAATGGGTTCTGGCATTTACCTTGTTCTTCCTGTTTTTCCGGTTTTTCAAGATTGAAATCTGGATATAGTTTGAATACACAATAGATCTACCTTGAAACCCGTGTGCTGACTCTTTATAATGATTTGAATCAGCCACGGGTTTTATGTTAAGGCCAGATGTTAAGATTAGATAGCTAGGACAAATAGTTAAGGACAAATAGTTATGGACGATTTTCTGGACAGGGTATGGGCAGTCATTGAGACGATTTTAAACAATGCCGTGGTGTTTTTGGATACCAGCCTTTCCCCCCTTGAAAGATTTGGCCCGGGGTTTGTCATCTTTGTTCTTGCGTTGCTTGTGGTGGTGTTCACCAGGATTGTTTCACGATTTTATGTGACAAAAAGATATGTGAATCTGGAAAACAATTTCCAGCACTGGAAGGGGGTAAGGGAGGAAGCCCTGAAGCATCCTGACAGCGAAAAGGGAAAAACGCTTGCAAAAAATGTGGACCAGGCCCAGTTGAACAGGGCTTTCTATGATTATTTTTTCGAAGGGCTGTTAAAGAATCTTGTTACAAATGTGCTTCCCATCTTATTGATGGTGGTTTATATGACCAAGGTCTATAATCCCCAGGCGCTTTTAAACCGGTTTGGCGAACGCTGGGTGTTTTCTTTTTTTGTTGGCAAAGCCCATGAGCTAAATGTAAGCTCCCTGCTCTGGTTTTTTATTTGTTTAATTTTTTCATTTATACTGGTTGCTGTCTTAAAAAATCTTTATCAGGGCCGATATGCTAAAAAAGAATCCATTTAAGATGCTCTCTTTTTTAAAGAGCAGCCCGGTTTTAAAGAGCATACCGGCACTGACCATGGGCTGTGCTTGTCTGCTTTTTTTGCCCACAATTGCATCTGCCACCCAGCTCCATACCAGTTCGGAGGGGATTATCACCCACCAAATGGGGCATCTGTTTTTCCTTTTTTCCATGGTTGCCCTCATCTTTACCATCACTGGAAAAGGGTTGGATACACAAAAGGGATGGCGTTTGATCCAGTATTCCGCCTTTTTTTTTATCCTCTGGAATTTGGATGCCCTGACAGCGCATTTTCTGGATAACCAGATTCAGGCGGTGACAATAGAGAATCTATCCCTGGGCAAGATCCGGGTGGTTGTCCATAATGGGTCTTCTTTGCTGGCATGGATATATTATATCTTAAAACTGGATCATCTTCTTTGTGTGCCTGCCATGCTTTTCCTTTACAAGGGGCTTTCGAACCTTGTCAAAGAACAGCGACAGATGATGGGAACAAAGGAGGGGTCATGATTGCTTCCTTTCTTCCCATACTGGTTGTGGATGTCGCAGGTTCCGTGGCCATGGTGGTGATTGCACTGCTTTGCCTCTACAAGGCTAAAATACTAAGGGAAATGGACCCTGACAATGCGGTTTTTTTGTATTTGGTGTGGATCACTACCGGGTTTACAGTTTTTGCGGTTTCCAGATCCTTTGGTCATATTTTAAGACAATTTCTTATTCTTACCTCCAATGCAGATACCTGGTTTGCCATCACCTCCTATTCCGGGAGTGTGAACACGGTATCCTTTATGCTGGTGGGATTGATCACCCTGTTTTTTAACCAAAGCTGGAACATTAACGAGAAAATTTTATCCAGCCGGAAAAAGCTTGAGGAAACCCATATTAAACTGATGGATCTCAATCAGACCCTGGAGCACAAGGTGGTGGCCCGAACAGAAATGCTGACCAGTTCCGAGCACAAAGCAAGGCGTATTTTTGAGCAGTCCCTGGATACGATTGTGGTCACGGATGAAGGGTTTAATATTGCAGAGATAAATCAGGCTGGTGTCACCCTGACCGGATATGGAAAGGGGGAAATGCTGGACAAGCAAATGGGGCTGAAAGATTTTATGGCCAAGGGGGATGAGTGGGAAAGGATTCGCAGTCTGCTTGAAGTTCACGAATATATCCTCAATGAGGAGACAGATTTTGCCCTGCCAAATTTTTCCCAGGTTCGGGTATTGATTACAGGGGGGGTGGATTACGGGGCTTTTGGCTGCGGTAAAACCTTTCATTTTATCATTAAAAATATCAATGATAAAAAACAGATGGAACAGCAGATTGCCCAGGCCGATAAACTGGCTGCCCTGGGGGAATTGTCCGCCGGGGTGGCCCATGAGATCAACAATCCCCTGGGCATTATCCTGGGATATACCCAGCTGATGCTAAAGGAAAATTCAGGGTTTGAAGAGGACCTTAAAACCATTGAAAAACATGTGAAAAACTGTAAAACTGTGGTTTCTGATCTGCTTGCTTTTTCCAGGAAAGGGTCTGTGAAAAAAAGTCGGGTGGATGTGACAGAGGTTATTGACGGGGTGATTAAATTTTTGGCCAATCACACGGATTTTCGGAATATTGAAATCAAGATGGATCTTTTTAGGGATAAACCCCTGGTGATTTCCGGGAATGAACAGGAATTATCCCAGGTGATTATCAATCTGATCATCAATGCCTGCCATGCGGTGGAAAAAAAAGGCAGAATTGAGATTGAAACAAAACAATCCACAGACGACCAGATTATTATCACGGTGAAGGACAATGGAACCGGTATCCGGAAAAAATATTTTCCCCGGATATTTGATCCTTTTTTTACCACCAAACCCGTGGGCCAGGGAACCGGCCTTGGGCTGTCCGTGGGGTATGGTATTATTCGCCGCCATGGCGGGGATATCACAGCAAGGAATAGAGAAAAAAAGGGGGCTGCATTCACCATCAGTCTTCCGGGTACCTCGGGATCAGCATTGCCGGGTTAGCATGAACGGGTCCGTACCGCCACATTCTATAAGCAGACAGGGGTTTATACAGTCCGGGATAGAAAAAGAGTTGAAATAATCGGGAGAAAATTCAATGAAGGCAAATATTTTGGTGGTGGATGATGAAAAGGATATGACTCGCCTGCTGCAGCGGACCCTTGAACCGGAGATTGACTGCAGGGTGACCATGGCTTTTTCCGGAGAAATGGCCCTGAACATTCTTGGGCAGGCATCCTTTGATCTGGTTATTTGTGATATCAAGATGCCGGGTATGGACGGGTTTGAACTTTTGGAGCGTACAAGAAAACAATACCCTGATCTGACGATTGTCATGCTTTCGGCCTTTGGTAATATAGAGTCTGCTGTCTCTGCCATCAAACAAGGGGCCTATGATTTTATCTCCAAACCCTTTGAACAGGATGAAATTATCTTTAAAATTCAAAAGGCCCTGGAGAGGAGCCGATTGCTCCATGAAAACAAACAGCTTTTAAGGGAGCGTCAAAAAGAAACCCGTCCCTTGATCGGTAAAAGCGAGGCCATGGAAAAGGTTTTTGAAAAGATTGCTCTGGTGGCGGGGAGCGATGTGACCGTTTTGATCACAGGAGAGTCGGGAACGGGCAAGGATCTTACGGCCCGGTCCATTCATGATGCAAGCACCCGGCAGCGCAAGCCCTTTATTCCGGTAAACTGCCCCACTATTCCCGAGCATATTCTGGAAAGCGAATTGTTTGGCTATAAAAAAGGGGCTTTTACCAATGCCTACCGGGATAAGCGAGGCCTTTTCCAGGCTGCAGACAAGGGGACCCTCTTTCTGGATGAAATCGGGGATATTGGCCCCTCCATCCAGACCAAGCTTTTACGGGTGATCCAGGAAAAAGAGATCAAGCCCCTGGGGGATAATGCAGTCGAGACCATTGATGTGCGGATCATTGCCTCAACCAATCAGAATCTGAAACAAAAAATTGCCCAAAAAGAATTTCGGGAGGATTTTTTTTATCGGTTGTCTGTTATCTCCATTGAGCTGCCGCCGTTAAGGGACCGGATTACCGATATCCCAATTTTGTGCGAAGCCCTTTTGGCCAAACATTGTAAAAAAATGAATAAACCGTCTAAAACCATCTCAGAGGAGGTTCTGGATCTTCTGATGAAGCAAGTCTGGACAGGGAATGTCCGGGAACTTGAAAATGTTCTGATCCATGGAATTCTCTATTCCAAAGAGAATATAATTTGTCTGTCAGATATTCCGATAAAAGAGGTCAGCCAAAAAAAAACAGGTTTCATGGAGGGGCGAAAAACCCAATATGCATCCCAGGTTTACAGGGATGCAAAGGAAAAATTGCTTTACGAATTTAACCATGATTATATAGGTGCCAAGCTTTCCATGACCCAGGGAAATATCACCCGGGCAGCCAAGCTTTGTCACATGGATCGCCAGGCCCTGCAGCAGATCATGAAACGCTATGGTATTGATCCCGATCCTTTCAGGTAAAAAACGCCCGTCCGAAGATGGATCGGACAGGCGTTTTGTCTGGAAGTTCACAAAAAAAGGCCTAGGACCGCAGATGAAATAAGGCAAGCTATTGCGTTCAAGTTATAAAATTTGCTGTCCTTAACCTTTATTCAAATCCAAGTTCCATGGACCATTTGTTTAAGGTTCCCTGGTCCTGTTCCCAGTTGTCGTTTACATTCAGGGTCCAGTCACCGTGCATATCTTCATTGATAAGGGGGATAAGGGCCGGGTCTATTGTTGTGGAAAATGATTTTGATAAAAGTCCATGGCGGCTACCCAGTGTATTAAAGGGGATGAGTGTAACCGATTTGCCGGAAGGTGATGTCAATGTTGCCGCAATATCTCCATGGTAGGAATGGTTTATTTCAATGGCGACTATTGCCTGGGTGATTTTTCCTGTTTTCGGTATGGAAATAACGGAATTGATTCCCCCTGGGTTTCTATCCGGAATGGAAAGAGATTCAATCTTTTCTTTTTTCAGGACCTTTTTGGGGTGTTTATATGCAATTTCTATTTTCCATTTGTTAAGTTTTCCCGTGTCCCTTCTGGCCAGGTCAACCACGTGAAGTTTCCAGGGGCCAACAAAGCTTTTGCCCTTTAAGGAAGCTAACTTTTCATCTGAATCATAGGAGCTGATGATGTCATTGGCATCTCCTCCCTCCTGATCAACCAGGGTGATTATTTCTTTTTCGGGCGTTTCAAGCCCCACCCTTAAATCCTGGATATAGGTGTGGGTGATGTCCAGGCTCACTGTGATTTTTTCAATGGTGCCAGATTTGAAAAACTCAATCTGATCTGTAATGCCCCTGGGGGCATTGTCAGGAATCAGCATGGAGGGTCTGGATTCTTTGATGATGGTTTCTCCGCTTCCTTCGGGTTCCCGGGGGCTGCCTGTTTCAAAAAAGATAATCTCGCCGGGTTCGGATATATTGTAGAGCTTAAGCCCTGATTCCATCCCTCCCCATGCCCGTGACGAGGGGATGGTATCCCGGGAAAGGACAAGGCCGGATTTTTTTTTGAACAGATCATTTTCATCTCCCCGGTTCCGGTTATTTTCAAGGTTGCGGGAGCCGTCCGCCTGGATGAGGGCGCATTGATAGTGCTTGTCAGCTGTCCCTCCCTGCCATTCATTGGACCCCAGGGTATCGCAGTGGTAAACACCAAGACCACTTGATTTGCAGTGGATATCCTGGCCCATGCGGGTGCGGTTTTCAATGATGAAATATTCATTGGGCTTATTTTCAACAAGGTATTTATGGACGGTATTATAATCTGAGTGCTTTGCCTGGAATCTGCCCGGATTGTTCAGGATAATTTCATTGTCGGTCCAGCCTGCAAGATTCCTCAGGTATCCGGATATGGGTGCAGGGGACCGTCCGTGGTCCAGATGGCTGCCGCTGGCCATGAGGCAGAAGTAGCCGATGCCGGCGCTGGGATCAGAATCGCCGTCCCTGGTGCCATAGTCATAAAGATCGGGAAAACGGCAGATCAAATGACCGGCTTCATGGCAGAAGGTGCCAATCTTCATATCCACGGGTTTTCTGCCCAGGCTCTGGATGGTATACAGATCCGTTCTCATCCCATTGTGGGAATAGTCCATGGAATAATTGTGGGGCCAGAGCCACTCCGCATAAAGGGTCTCTCCTGCATAGAGAAAATTGACGGCATCCACCACCCCTCTATTTTTGCAGTCAAACTGCCTAAGATCAACCTCGAATTGGCTGATGGCAAGGTCCAGGGCTTCTCGCATACAGGGGGTGTTAATATAGTGAGCCCTGTTTTTATTCAGGGTTACCGGTCCCACAACCGTGTTGGTATACTCAATTTTATTGCTGGACAGGGTTTTATAATATTCTTTAACCGAACAAAAATTGCCATGGGCATTGAAATTGTCTCCGTTGAGCAGTCCGTCCACATCTGCTCGACTGATTTGGGTGGTGACATCCTGGAAATTAATTAATATGGTCAGCCCCCTTACTTTGCTCTGCCCGCTCAACTGGGTCCCGGGCAGCAACCCGTTGTTTTTTCCCAGTGTTGCAGATACCCCCGGAGGCGGTGAGGCTTTGGGGTGCATCAACTGGTGTTTTTCCGCAAATTTTTTGTTCCGCACTTTTTTGTCTTCCTGGAGGTGGCGTACGATTCCCCCGGGCACGGGTTTGTAAATGGGGGCACCGGTTGAAATCAGAATTCCCTTTGCCAGGGTGGCAAAGCAGTATTGTTCTTTGTCCGTGTCATAAACCACGGTGTACCCATCCATTGCTTCGTAACGGGCATAAAACTCATCCCCATAAACCCTGAGTTGGACATCTTTTCCGTTTTTTTGGGGAAATGTTCTTGTCTTTCCTAAAATTACACACATGACAAATCTCCTCCTGGTTTTTTAAATGATTTTATTTTTCGGTCCCTGTGACAAGAGCGCGTCGCATCTTTATCCTCCGTTTCTTTTCATAAAGGATTTTTGTGTGCGTGTGTATCGCTCCGTTTTGTTGCTTGCCGGGATTGAGGAGGGACACTGAATAATGATAAAATCGATGTTTGGATAATACGAAATTTTAGGGCAGGAAGAGAAATATCCGACAGTCTTCTATTTTATACAAAGTGTCGGAAGAAAAATCAATCAGGAAAACCCTGATTTTTTATACAATCAAATAAAAAATGTCACCTGCCCACCCCTTGCTGAACCACTAAATTGGCTGGCAGGGTGAGTGGGCAGGTGGTTGTTCATCTCAGTACATGAGATTGGGTAAAAATAGGATAATTGAAGGAAATGTGATCAGAATGATAATCCCCACAATGATGGCGATGAGAAAAGGAAAAATGCCCTTGAATATTTTTTCCAGGGGGATCTCTTCTTTTAAAACATTTTTAGCCACCCCGTAAACCACATAAACATTTATGCCAACCGGGGGAGTGATAACCCCCATTTCCGTGACCATGACAATGATGATTCCGAACCATATGGGATCAAATCCCAGTTCCATGACCACTGGGAAAAAAATGGGCACGGTCAGGGTGACAAAGGCCAGGGCATCCATGAAGCAGCCGCCTATGAAGTAGATCATTATGATCACGCCCATAACCAGAACCGGAGACATCTCAAGTCCTGCTACCCAGCCGGCTATTTCAAAGGGGATTCGGGTCACTGCCAAAAATTTGCCAAAGATTACGGCACCTGCAATGAGCATGAGCACCATGCAGGATGTTCTCAGAGTTTCCATAAGGGATTTGACAAAGCCCTGCCAGGTGATCTGCCGCCTGATAAGGGCGATGCTCAGTATGCCAAAGGCACCGATGGCTGCGGCTTCAGTGGGGGTGAAAAGCCCGATGAAAATTCCGCCGATGACCAGGATGAAAACAATGAGGGTTTCCCCAAGACCCAAAAGGGCCTTGAGCTTTTCCTGCCAGGAAAAGCGTTCTCCTGGAGGGCCTTGTTCCGGGGAGATCCGGCATCGGATATAGATGCAGATGATAAAGAGCAGGGTTACCAGAAGGGCGGGGAAAATTCCTGCCACAAACAGGGCGCCAATGGATTGTTCGGTGAGGATCCCGTAAATGATCAGAACAACGGAGGGGGGCATGATCATGCCGATACCGCCACCCGAGGCCACTGATCCTGTGGCAAGCTCGTCATCATAATTGTATCGTTTCATTTCAGGCAGGCCCACTGTGGCCATGGTAGCTGCCGTGGCAGGACTGGATCCGCACACCGCACCAAAGGCGGTGCAGGCGGAGACCGTTGCCATGGCAAGGCCGCCCCTTACATTGCCCATGAATTTGTAGCCGGCTTCATAGAGTCGTTTGCTGATGCCGGAGTTGAACCCCAGCTGGCCCATGAGGATAAACAAGGGAATAGTCGTCAAATCATAGGAGTCAAAGGTTTCATAGACGTTTCTGGACAACAGGACAAGTCCGGCATCTGTGCTGATCATGCAGGAGAATCCCACAAATCCCACCGAGGCCATGACAAATGCCACAGGCATCCGTGTAAAGAACATGAGAATCATAATGATAATGCCGGTGATGCCAATAAAAGTCGGGCTCATTTTGTTTTCAACTCTCTTAATTGCTTAATATTGCCAAGGATCGTCTCCAGAATCGTCACAGAGAAAACCAACATGCCGAATGCGAGCAGGTATACGATGTAGTAAATGGGAAATTCCAGGTTCATGGAAACTTCACCTGTTTCATGGATGTCCTTGGCATAGAGAAACATCTGCCAGGTGATCAGGCTGAAAAGGATCAGGCTCAAGCTTTTGGTGAAAATGTCGAACCCGATTTGGGCTTTCTTTGACAATAGCCGGACCAGTATTTCCACCCCCACATGGCCGTCTACTTTATGGGTATAGGGCAGGGCTGCTGCCACCACAATGGTTGCCAGAAAACCCACCAATTCCACTGAACCGAATATGGGGTGTTTGAAAAAACGACCGATGACATCCACAACGGTTAAGAGCATCATGCTGGTCAGTGCAATTGCACCGATTATTTTTAGAAAATCTGAAAATTTGTCCAGGGCCGTAAAAATCATTTTCATGGGAAATCCTGATTCATCTTTTTTTGAATGCCAATTGTCTTGCCCAGATCACGACCGGCCTGGCCTGGATCTGGGCAAGGGGTTAAACCATATTGATTGGTTTACATACTTGTTTTGATGAACGCTACAACTGCTTTTCCATCAACGCCTTTTGCCGAGGCTTTTTCTATGTACCCATCAATAACCGGTACAACGGCAGCTTCCCATTTTTTTGATTCTGTATCGGAAAGGGGGACCACTTTGCCGCCTTTGGATAAAAAGAACTCCATACCAAGTTTATCGGCTTCATCCCAGGCTAGCCCATGTTTTACTGACCATTCGTCATTGATCGCTTTGATAATTTTTTGCTGTTCAGGTGTGAGGGCTGCCCATTTTTTCTTGTTCATGAATACGGCAAAGGTGGTGGTATAGGCAGTGGAAAAGTTCTGGGTCATATAGTGAACCACTTCACCCAGTTTCCATCCCTTGTTGGCTTCAATGGGATGGGAGGAACCGTCAACAACTCCCTTTTGGAGCATCTGGTAGCATTCTCTCATTGATTTACCCACCGGGGATGCGCCCAGGGCTGCCTGGACCAGACCACTGGTGCCGGTACCTCTTAGTTTAAGGCCTTTGACATCGGCCAGTGATTTTACTTGTTTGTCCCGGGTATGGATCAATCCGGGACCATGGGCATGGACAAACATCATGGCGGTATCATTAAATTCCTTGGGCTCAAATTTGTTTAATACTGCGTTGGCAACGGCAGTTGCCTGGACCCCACTGGTATAACCCATGGGAAGGTCAATGGCAGAGGCAACCGGAAACCGTCCCCTTGAATAGGCCAGCACTGTCATGCCGATATCTGCAATTCCCTGTACAACACCGTCATAGGTTTGGGGGGCCTTGGTCAACGTGCCAGCCGGGAAATAATTGATGGTAATTTCTCCCTTGGTTCTTTTCTCTACTTCCTTGCACCAGCTTTCAGCCAATTGACTTTGAATGTGGGTGGGTGGGAAAAAGTTTGCATAGGTGAGTTTGGTCTTTGCCGATGCAGTGACAGTAAACAATGAGCAAATAAAAAAAACTACAACAGCCGGAATGGTTATCCTCTTCATTTTGTTGACCTCCTAAAAAAGTTTGTAATGGGGCCAAAATTTACGTGGACCCAGATTGTAGGAAATGGGGCTGAATGGCGTTGCGTTGGGCGTTCACCTCCTTGAATTAAAAGCGTAAATTAATAGTGCTATAATGTAACTATATGTCAGCTATATTAAATAACTATATTTAAAAGGAAGAAACCCTGTCAAGGGAAAAGTTGGGTTTGAAAAAGAAAAGTGTTTTAAAGAAAGTTGACATATCAACTATGCTTTTAAAACAAAGGGTTATGCCGGATTTGACACAGGGAAATAGAGGTTGAATTGCAACTATAATATGGCTGTATGTTAGCTATTATAAAATTTTGAGTTTTGGGCTTTTTTGCACGGAGAAAGGAATGTGTATGAAAATATCGCGAACCACTCGATGGTTGATATGTCAACTAATAAATATTTAAAGTTAGGCAATAACTATCTATTTTTTTATTTGTTTTTTAGGTTTGGGAGTGGATAAAAAACTCATTTTAGATGATCTGCTATACTAAACTTTGGCATGCTTTCGTATCAATTTTTCAGTTGATTTCATTAAATTGCTCATAAAGGATATCCCTGGGAGGGATCAGATTTGGATATAAATATACCCGCCCCGACCATAGCCAAAATGTTTAAACACGTGATTGTAGTGGGTGGAGATACCTTTGTAAAAGGTCTTAAATGGAATTTGGTAGGGAAGGTGCTGGGATGGGTCCACATCCAGAAGGGTGACCTTTCGGGTGTCTATATTAAATCCACCCACCGGGGATATATGGGGGATATTCAATTCCCGGACAAAGCAGCCCTGGTCAAAGTGGGCAATGATCAAACAATCCCCCCGACTTTCAAATTGTTCAAGACGCGACAAAAGGGTCTGTTGAATGTGGGAGGAGTGGATTCCCTGTGCCTGGACAATTTCAAGCAGGTGATAATGGATGTTATAGGCCTCCAGACTGGTTTTTACCACCTGTCCGAGTACTTCCAGGGGAAGCCCCCGGCGCCCTTTATAGCCGTTGTCTCCCATCCGCTCTTTCCAGTGGGCCGTTCTGACCTTCTCAAGGATTTCCTGTTGGGTGATGGGGAGGTGATTCGGGGCATTGGTCTTTTCAAGAATGGCATTTACCACACAGACCACCGAAGCAACAGAACAGGAGGATTCGTGGAATTGTTTGACATGGTGGCGGAACAGGGCATCTTTTAATGGATTTCCACTTTCTATAACAGGGGGGGCTACAGGTTCAGCCCGATCCTTCCCAAAGGTTCCGGTGCGGGTTATTTTATGGGAAAAATATCTTAGATAAAGATAGCTGCGCATGATATATTTTAATACAAGCATTTCCATTACTCACCCGTTTCATTCCGGTTCTTTGATTATTCAACTATCAATATGGTATTCTTCAATATCGGTTCCATTTTTTTTTTGTCAATGGAAGGGAGTTCCTTTATCTTTCCGGAATGGGGTGGGGGGTATGGTTCACCAAAAGGCAAAATTTGCCGTCCACTTCTTCCATGTGTCTGGATAATTTGACAAGGGCATGCTGGGAAAATTTAATGCAGTGTTCTTGGGTCTGAAGATAAAGAGAATCATTCCTGGTAAACAATTGTTCCGGATATAGATTCATGCTGGCTGAGGTGTTCAGGGTAAGTACAACGGTATCATCAAGAAAGACATTCACCACAAACAAAGCCGTGTCCTCAT
The DNA here is from genome assembly GCA_016744295.1 of Desulfobacteraceae bacterium. Classification (GTDB taxonomy): domain Bacteria; phylum Desulfobacterota; class Desulfobacteria; order Desulfobacterales; family Desulfobacteraceae; genus NBML01. The sequence continues at coordinate 169,046 of JADGEQ010000004.1, forward strand.
GGGGAAAATATACCTTTTCCTCCGCCCCATCGGTTATCTGGGAAAGATGGTATCCCCGGTGATCCTTTTGGATGGACCGATTAAAATGCCGGATAATTTTCGGGTGCTCAAATTTTCCGTGCTCATTGTGCCAGTTACCGTTTTTGTCCATCCAGAACACGGCCTCTTCTTTGGGAACGATGATGGTTTTTTTTTCTGATGCCATTGCGGGAATCCTTTTTTTATCCATAGGTTTTGAGCAACCATTTGTTTAATTATCCCAAAATCAGTTCCATGACAACAGGTAAATCTTGTACCGGGTCGGGTATTGACATGATTCAGGAAATATCGCATTTTTGATCTGAGGAGAAACGCATGAGACAAGACAAGGCGCAATTAACAATGATGACCATGAATATCAGGTTTGGTCTTGCCCGGGACGGTGAAAACGGATGGCAGCATCGAAAGTTTCTGGTGGATAAGCTTATTAAAAAATATCCCGGGGATTTTTTTTGCTTCCAGGAGGTGAATCATTTCCAGGCAGATTTTTTGGTCCGGGCGTTGCCTGGATACAGGGTTTTGGGGCAGCACAATAAACGTATTGACTGGTGGCAGAGCAATCTGATTCTTTCTCACCCGTCATGGAATTGCCTTGAGCAAAAACATTATTTTTTGAGTGATACCCCCACTGTGACTTCTAAACTTTCGGGTTCCAAATGGCCCCGGCAATGTGTGATCGGTTTGTTTCGACGAGAGAAAGATCAGATCCTGGTGGTGAATACCCATTTTGATTTTGCCCCTGGTGTCCAGGAAAAAAGTGCCAAATTGGTCATGGGTTTTTTGTCGGAATTTCCCCCCCTGCCCATTGTCATCATGGGAGATTTTAATTCCAACCCCGGTTCCCTGGCCCACGTTTTGTTCAAAACCCAGGGGTTTGAAGGGGCGTTTGATGATGAAATCACCACCACCTTCCATGGATTTGAGGGAACAGACACGGGGAAATATATTGACTGGATTCTCTACCAGGGAGGACTGACACCCGCTTTTTGCCAGGTGGTAACCGATTCTTTTACAAATCGGTTTCCTTCGGATCATTATCCTGTCCGGGCCGTGTTTGACTGGGCTGATGCAAGGGCAGCCTTATGAGAAAGCTTGTTCCTTTGCCGGGAAAGGATTCAACCGTGATATTCCCTTTATGGTTTTTCTTCACGATGAAATAGGATATATACAATCCAAGCCCGGTGCCGATCCCAACGGATTTGGTTGTGAAAAATGGTTCAAAAATCCTTGTTTTCGTATCATCGTCCATGCCCGGTCCATTATCCTGGATTTTGATCAGAACCGAATCAGAATCCAATTTTGTCTGAACAATAAAGCTGGGCGGGGTGTTTTCAGGATTTTCCATCATTGCATGGGCGCCATTTTTTAAAATATTGAAAAAAACCTGTTGGATTTTTCCCAAATCAAAGGACACATGGGGGAGATCGGAAGAATAGGACCGGAAAATTTTGATTTTTTTAAAATCAACCTGCTTATTAAAATCATAATCTTTTTCCATGATATTAATGGTATGATCCAGCGCTTTTGATATGTCCTGCTTTGAATATGAACTATCACTTTTCCGGCTAAATGTCAGCATATTGGCAACAATATCAGCTGCTCGCCTGCTGGAATCCAATATGGCTGTCAGCATTTGGAAAATGCTGCGGTCTTTCAAATAGGCATGGAGCTTTTCCAGATCAATCCCTATTTGGTTTGCAGCCTGCTGGTTTTTTTCCATATCCGGTTTTGTTCGGTTTTGTATCACCTGGGCACATTGGATGATGCCGGCAAGGGGATTGTTTATTTCATGGGCCATGCCGGCGGCAAGGCTGCCGATGGACTGCATCTTTTCAGTTTGAATCATCATCTCTTCCATCTTAACCCTGTCGGTGACATTATCAATTCGAATCACCGCACCCTCAATGGTTTTGCCGATAAGGGGGTAAACCGTTGCATCGTAAAATAATGGCTCATTATTCATGGGAATCTCAATCCTCTGTTCTGTTTTGATCTCTCCATTTTTCAGGGTTTGAAAAACAATTGATTTTATTTTTTTAAGCAAAGGGAATACGTCAAAAACAAGCTGGTTCTCCACCAGTTCAAATTGTTCCCCGGTCAGTGTCCGGGCTTCGGTGTTCCACAGGGTAATCCTTGCCTGGGTATCCACACCAATAATGATGGAGGGCATGGAATTAATAATATTTGACAGCATACTCCTGAGGGAAATATTGGAATCTTCAATATTTAATTTTGATTTTTCAAGGGTGGATATAGCGGTCTCTGTACTGTCTGCCAAGGAGTTGAATGCATGACTCAGCGCACCTATCTCGTCGGAGGAATGAATATCCAGGCGATATTTCATCTCTCCATTTTGAAAGCGGGAGATCCCTTTGATCATGCGGGTGATTTTTTGGGTGAGGGTGGATGCCATTAAAACGGCAATCATGATGACAAGAATACTCATTGCAACGGTGTAAAACGTCAGCCGAGTTGCCGTTTGCCCCAGGGAGGTTAACATCACCTTCTGGTTTTCCAGACTTTGTTTCGCAATTGCACGGGTATATTGGGTTTCAATTTTTTTGATACGCCTTGCCGTAATTTCTGCGGGCTTGTGAAATTCATTGACATTTGCACCTATGGTTACAAACCCGAATCCTCTGGGGGTTTTACCGTACTGGCCGGTATCATAGGGTATGGAAGCAGCAGTTGTCAGCTTATTTAATCCGCTCCAGTGAATTACAAAAGATCCTGATCCCCCATATTGGGTAATATTGTTCCATCCATCGCATTGGGGAGCAAAATTTAGATATCTGCAGTCCAGGGCAACCAGTCCTTTTTGAGTCAGCTCCTTTGAAGGTTTTTTGGCAAGGGATTGATTTTCAAAGTTTGGCAGCCCATCTAAAAATTGACCAATGGGTTGATCCGTTTTTTTCCACTTTTCATAGAGGCTGTCTTCCAGCCAGGGCATGGCCGGATCTCCTGTATCAGGATCAACTCCCACAATAAAATAATCCCTGGGATGGGAAATATTGCGACCCTTGTAATCCCACATGAAGGCATAGTTTCCAGAAGCTGCGTCTGAGATAGCGGAGTACCGTTCTTCTGTGGGAACAATATGATCGGTGAACTCCATAATATGGGTATGATCCAGAGCCAGGGTTATGTATCCTTTGATGATGCCGTTTTCAACCACTGGTGTCGCCCACCGGACAATGCCCTGGAATTTTTTGCCCACAGGGTTTTCCTTGCCCGCATACCCTGACTGTTCAGGATTGAACCCACTGTCCATTTGACTGGCTCTTGTCTTTGTATAGGGGCCAATCATTTGGGTTTTAACATAGGCTCCAATCACTTCAGAAACATATATTTCACCCGCTTTTAATTTTTTTAATTCTTTAAAATAGGTTTCTGCCCGGCAAAAGGTTTGGTCTTTTTGTGAAATATCTCTAAGCTTATTGGAAAGCTTGCCGGAAGAGGTGGCTTTTATCCGTTCTTTTCCGTTGGTATCCACAAAGGTCATTTCCAGATACAAAGGGATCTCTTTTTGAGTTCCGATCTGTTCTTGACCCCTGTAGTGAAAATCAAGTTCATTGTCTGGGTTTCCTGCTAGTACCGAATGATTTGAAGCCGGCTGTTTCGTTGCCGGCTTCCAGGCATCCCCGGTTTCATTTATTACCCAGGGATCATGGAGAATAATGCTTCGTTTTTGGGTGTTTAAAAAGGTTTTATATGTGTTTGTGTCGTGTGGCAGCAAGGCTGCCAGCCGGATGTCCCCGTCCCGGCCTTTCAGGAAGGCGGCCACCCTGAGAGCTGTATCGGTTGTCAGCCGTTCAATTGCCTCCCTGGATTTGATATCAAGGGCACGGATGGAGCTTGAGGTGGCAAGATTGGCAACCTGTTTGGTGGTCTGGGTGCTGGTGTCAGCCATTCGATTGATATGGCTTTCCAATGTAATGGCCAGGGTTGAAATTTCATTCCATGCAAACCATGCCAGGACGACCAGGGGAATCACTTTGATCAGGACAAAGATTCCGATAAGCTTATCCCTGATACTTGCTTTATATCCAGTCAAAAATGATCTCCATAAATCAAGTGCTCACACATTTATCCAGCCCTGTTAAAATGCGATAAAGCGTTTGTAAATTTTAGGACGCAATTTGTTTTGTAGATAAACCTATCATATCAATGTGTATCATCCTTGTAAAGCAAAAGCCCTTGGCCAAATATATTGGACAATTTGGATTTGGGTAAAAGGAACCATTTTACTTGTCCTAGGGAATCATTTATGCTGAAACCAAAATGGTCTCGGTCATAACCGTGTCGTGACTATTTTCTTATGGAAGAAAACTGACTGGAAAAGACTATTCTGAAAGGATCAAATGTTATCCAATCCGAAATCTGCCAATTGGCAGTACAGACTCCATGAAAAATAACTTGAAAAGTTGTCTGGAAAAGGCTGGGAAAAATCTGCCCGTTGTCCGGGTTGTTCCTGATATCATTCTTGCCCTGGCCTCGGAGAAACGAGCTGTTCTTCAAGCCCCTCCCGGGGCCGGAAAAACCACTTTTGTTCCCCTGGCCCTGCTGGATCAGCCCTGGCTTGCCGGGAAAAAAATTATTATGCTGGAGCCCCGCCGGCTGGCCGCCAAGGCCTGTGCCGCTCATATGGCTGGGATGCTGGGGGAAAAACCAGGCCAGACCATTGGGTATCAAATTCGTATGGAGCGACGCATCGGTCCCGGAACCCGGATAGAGGTGATTACCGAAGGAATATTGACCCGGCGGATCCAGACAGACCCCTCCCTGGAAAATGTGGGGCTTGTGATCTTTGATGAGTTTCACGAACGCCATATTCACAGTGATCTCGGCCTGGCCCTCTGCCTGGAGGCGGCGGAGGTTTTTAACGAGGAGCTGCGCATTCTGGTCATGTCTGCCACAATGGACATGGCAGCCATGTCCGATCTCATGGACAATGCTCCCACGATTATCTCCCGGGGTAAAACCTATCCCGTGACCACCCGATATTTGCCCCCGGAGGCTATAACCCCGGCCAGGAGGAGCCAGTACCAAAATCCAAACCCGGATCCCTACCGTCGTATCAGCTCTGCCTGCCGGGCGGCTGTTGAAAAAGCCCTGGCAGAAGAATCCGGAGATATCCTGGTGTTTTTGCCCGGTGTCCGGGAGATCAGGGATTTGGCCAAGAAGTTAAGTGATCGGAATCCTTTTCTTCCTTCAGATTCTTCAGGGGTTAAAATTGTCATATTACCTCTTTTTGGTAACCTGTCCCGGACGGATCAGGCAAGGGCCATTGCGCCTTCTCTGCCGGGATATCGTAAAATTGTCCTGGCAACATCCATTGCAGAAACCTCCCTTACCATAGAGGGGGTTCGGGTGGTGGTGGATACGGGATTAATGAGAGTTCCCCGATTCGCTCCTGCCACCGGCATGGGGCAGCTGGACACCATTTTTGTATCCCGGGCATCGGCGGACCAGCGCCGGGGGCGGGCAGGCAGAACCGGTCCCGGTGTCTGCTATAGAATCTGGGCCGAACATCTTGACCAGGGGTTGACCCCCTTTAATAAGCCGGAGATCCTGTCTGCCGATCTGACCTCCCTGGTTTTGGAATTGGCCAAATGGGGGGTGTCTGACCCCAATACCCTTAAATGGCTGGATCCGCCCCAGGAAACCGCCTTTGGCCAGGCAAAATTGCTTTTGCAACAATTAAAGGGACTGGATGACCATGGGTGTATCACCAACCATGGGAGCAGGCTTCTGTCCGCCGGTGTTCACCCGCGACTGGCCCATATGATTCTTCGGGCGGACCAGATGGGCCAGGGCCGCCTGGCCTGTTGGGTGGCAGCTCTTTTGGAGGAACGGGATATCCTTTTCTCGGGGAAGGGCGGGGGGGATCCGGATATCCGGCTTCGCCTGGATCTTCTGGCAGCTCTGACTGCTGATCGATCTAAAAAAAACAGAACTGCCGTGGACAAAAATAGACCCACCCACTTTACGGATAGCCGTTTTAATGAACCCCTGGCCCGGACCATCCTGAAAAATGCAGCCAAAATGGGAAAAGATCTCAACATTCGTTCCTCGGGAACGGATATGGAATTTGCAGGTTCCGTACTGGCCTTTGCCTGGCCCGAGCGGGTGGCCAAAAAACGAAATAATAAGGATCATTCCTTTCTAATGGCATCGGGCAGTGGGGCCTATTTCAGGTCAGCCAATTCTCTGTCGCACCTTCCCTATGTTATTGCTGTTCACCTGGACGGCAATCCGCGTAATGCCGGAATTTTTCTAGCCGTTCCCTATGCCCGGAAAGATCTGGAAAGAGATTTTAAGGACCAGATAAAAACCTTTGAAGAGGTGTTTTGGGATAACCAGACCCGGTCGGTGCGGTCGGTTTCCAAGACTACCTATGGTAAGCTTGTAATCCGGGAAATAAAGGTGACAAATTCTGACCCTGAAGCTGTCCGGTCCTGTTTGATCCTGGGGATCCAGGAGGCGGGTCTGGATATTCTGCCCTGGACCAAACCTTTGGGACACCTCCGGGAACGGGCTGTGTTTTTAAAAAATTCCGGCCATTTTACAAAGTTGCCAGACCTTTCTGAGAAGGCTCTGGCGGTTAGTCTGGCCCATTGGCTGGGCCCGTTTTTGGACCATATCCACTCGGCATCTGGATTAAGGCAGGTGGACCTGTCATCTGCCTTGACAAGCCTTTTGACCTGGGACCAGCAGCAGATGATTCATATCCATGCCCCCACCCATGTGACTGTGCCCTCGGGATCAAGACTCCCCCTTCAATATAGGGGGGATGGCGGGCTCCTGGAATCCCCTGTTCTGGCAGTTCGGCTCCAGGAGATGTTTGGTCTGACAAAGGGCCCATCCATTGCCCGGGGACGGATACCGGTCACCCTCCATCTGCTCTCCCCGGCCGGCCGCCCCGTACAGATTACCCAGGATCTGGCAAGCTTCTGGAAGAACACCTATTGTGCTGTAAAAAAGGATTTAATGGGTCGGTATCCCAAACATTATTGGCCCGAGGATCCCCTGTCGGCAGTGCCGACGAATCGTGCGAAACCCAGGGTAAGATAGTCCCTAACAGAAAATCAGATTTTCAGTTATTTTCTCATGGGGTTGGCAGTGTTTTTAATCCCTGCCAAGCTTTGCCTGGCAGGGATTAAAATGGTGTCGTAAGGTTTTTTTCAGACCTTGAATCTGCCGGCCATCTTGTTGAGATCATCTGCCAGGGCCGACAAATTTTTCGCACTTAGTTTGACCTGATTGCTTCTGTCTGCCATATCGGCGGCAGATTGATTCACATCTGAAATATCTTTGGTAATCTCATCGGCCACAGCTGAACTCTGGCTGACATTCAGGTTTACCTCCTGGATACCGGAGGATGCCTGGTTGATATTTTCGGCAATCTCCTGGGTGGCGGCAGATTGTTCTTCCACCGCAGTGGCAATGGTTGATACTATTTCGTCAACATTATTTATCACTCCGCTGATTTCAGTAATCCCGCCCAGGGTACTTGAGGCGCTTTCCTGGATATTGCCAATTTTTTCTTTTATATCCATGGATGCGTTGGAGGTCTGGTTTGCCAGATCCTTTATCTCATTGGCGACTACGGCAAAGCCTTTTCCCGCTTCACCGGCTCTGGCTGCTTCAATGGTGGCGTTTAAGGATAGCAGGTTGACCTGTTCGGAAATATCGGTGATGGTTTCAACCACTTTGCCAATGGATTGGGCAGCTTCCCCTAGTTCATTCATCTTCCGGGTGGAATCGGTAACCTTGGATACGGCCTGGCCGGATATTTGTCTTGCCTTTTCTGCATTTTGTGCAATTTCGTTAATGGTTGCATTCATCTCCTCGGCAGCCGTTGCAACCGTGTCGGTATTGGTGCTGGATTCTTCCATGGCCGCTGATATGGAAGTCATGCTGGACGTCATCTCTTCGGCAGCCGCTGCCACAGTTCCCGATTTATCAGATGTTTGGGTAGACCCCACGGACATATGTTCTGCAATGGATGACAATTCCGTGGAAGAGTCCGAAAGGGTGTTCACGCTTTGGGTGATGTCTGTCATCATTTGCTGCAGTTTACCGATGAACCCATTAAAAACTTCGGCTAACTGCCCCAGCTCATCCCGACTCTGAACCTCAAGCCGCTTTGTCAGATCCCCTTCTCCGTCGGAAATATCGCGCAGGCTTTCGATCACTTTATTCACCGGTCCCACAATAACGATGCGGGAGAGAAAAAAGATCAAAACACCCAACAACACCAGAAAAAAGGCTGAAACCATAATACTGATATTTCTCATCTTATACACCCCTTCCAGTATACGGCTTACCGGAGCGGTGATGAAAATCGACCAAGGGGCTTGGGTTGTTCCGATGGTGATGGGGGAAATGGTGAGCACTCCTTTTTTTCCGGAGGTCTCCAGTAGAAAATCAACATGGCTGGTATCTGATTTATTGACTGCTTTGGATACGGCCTCGGGATACTGCTCAGTGATCAGTTTTCCCACCTTTTCTTTATCCGGGTGGGCGGAAATCATACCGCTGGATGTCACCAGAACGGCATATCCCTCTTCATAGGGGGTGATCGTGTTTACCAGCTCTGCGATCTGGTCCATGGAAAAGTCCACGCCCGCTACTCCAAGCGCCCTGCCATCCACTATTATGGGAACACAGACGCTGACCATCATAACGGTTTTTCCGCCTACCTCATAGGAAAAGGGATCCATGATCACTTCTTTTTGGGTGTCCCTGGCCCGTGTATACCATTCACCGTCCAAGTCAACGCATGTTTCCAGGTGAACCCCCCCCACCCGGTTCCAATAGGGCGCAAATCTTCCCTTGTCCGTATGGCCGGCTGCCCCCTGAAAATCGGTGTCAAGTTTGTCAAAGGTATTGGGTTCCCACACCGTCCACATTCCCAGATATCCTGGATTGTTAATCAATATTCCTTGTATCATGGTCAGGATGCTGTCTCTTTTTACCAATGTGTTGGTCTTCTCCATATTCTGGATGGCATAGGCCAGAGACCTTGCCGAATCCATGGCATTTTCAATGTCCACCCGGATCTGATTGGAATATTCCCTGGAAAGGGCATCCATTTTCTCCAGGGCCTCTTTATTGGAAAGATTAGTCGCCTTTGTGGTAATAAGACTGACAGTGATGGCAAATGAAATCACCACCACTAACCCGATGGATGCCACTAACTTACTGGTTAACTTTAAATCTTTGAACAATTTGTCCTCCTTTGTTTTGATTTGTTCTTTCCATCAATTATCAGCCATACCGTTGGATTTTCAACCAATTCAAACGAGTATAGGCGAATACGAACAATTGATTATTTAAATAAAAAAGGTGAATATTTTCATAGTAACGATATATTTGAATATTTGCAAGGTTAGAAACTTCCGGCTTCCAAGTTCCAGGGCCGGCCCCGGGATTCTTATTTATAATATGCCCTTGTCTTGGTGGCGGGAGACTGATATGCATTCAGAATCAACGATATTGTTTGGTAAAATTAAGGAAGCATAACAATGACACAACCGGATGACAACAGGTCCAAACAGCTGTTGGCCGCTCATATGGCCCGGGGCAGGGAGACGCTTAGCGATTTTTTAGATACCCACGGTATCAGTCTGCCGGTTCTCGGGGTTGCCATGGAACAGTTTACAGAATCTGTATTTGATTTGCCCGAGGGTGCTGTTTGTAAAAAGGGGTGCACCTATTGCTGTCATCTAAAGGTGGGGGTTTCCATCCCCGAGGTTCTGGTGATTTATAATGAATTGGCCGGTCAGACAACCCCGGAGGGCTTTGAGATTTTAAAGGAAAGGGTGCTGACCGTGGCGGCAAAAGGCAATACTCTGGAGGAGGCCTTCTGGCTTGGGAGCCAAACCCCTTGTCCATTTCTGGATGTTGACGGCAGCGGCCTCTGCATGATCTACAGCCTGCGTCCCTTTTCCTGCCGGGCCTATCATTCCACCGACCTTGTCGCCTGCGAGAAGAGTTTTGAACTAAAGCGTGAAGCCCTTATTCCCTGTTTCCCTTTGTACCGGGCCACCACAGACATGTATGCCAGTCTCTTTACCAGGGTATTGGCAGAAAAGGGATTCTTTTCCTATCAGGTGGGGTTCGTAAAAGCCCTTGAAATTTTGTTTCAAAATGAGGCAGTTTCAGACCAATATTTTATAAATAAAGAGGATGTCTTTAAAACAGCAAAACTGGATTAATGCCATTATAAAATAGACGATTTTGTCACCGGGCCCTGGGCAATTTTATGGCGCCTGCACATTGACTATTCTTGACTGCGCACAAACCAGTTGATCAGTTCTCCCGCCAGAACCTGTTTGCCCGGGACCATTGGCAGATGGTCTGCATCAAACCAGTCTGCATCAAGAACCTCTGTAGTATCCATGGATATTTGACCATGGTCATATTGGGCTGTAAATCCTATCATCAGGCTGTCAGGAAAGGGCCAGGATTGGCTTTTGAAATAGGTGATATTTTTGACCTGAATACCCACCTCTTCAAACACTTCTCTTTGGACACATTCTTCCAAGGTCTCCCCGGGTTCGACAAATCCCGCCAACACACTGAACATTTTTTTATTGGGAAAATTGACCCCCCTGGCCAGCAGTATTTTATTTTCTTTTATGATGGCTGTGATGATGGCAGGTGAGATCCGCGGGTAGTGATGTAAATCACAGGCGGGACAGACCCGTGCAAATTCAGTCGCTTTTCTGATCGTTTGGGTGCCGCATTTGCTGCAAAATTTAAAATTTGCATTCCAGTCATGGATCTGCCTGGCATAGCCTGCCATGTGCCGGAAAACATCTTCAGCCATGGTATAAAGGGTTCTTATGTTAATAAAATTATGGGCTGGTGGAATTTTATCCTTGTCAATGTTTCCGCAATAACACGGAATAGTGTTGTAGGTGCCAAAGTAACAAAGGTTTTTTAACCCCAAGGATTTATCCCAGGGATTTTCCATGCAGGGAATGGCCATGTTTGTGTCTGATATTTGGTGAATCAGAATATGGTTATCGGAAAAAATAAAAAAATAGGCAGTTGGCGGGAGAAAAGGTGGCGGAATTACAGATTTTATAAAATCCATTGAAATACCTGATGGTTAAAAAATTAATGGATAAAATTTTCGCCCTCCCAAAAAAAATTGGATACCAAAAACAATCGGGCAAAAAAACAATGGGGTGTGATATCATTTTTCCCGGGCAATTGTCCATGGACAAAAATAAAACCCCATTCCAGAAGGTTGGTTCCTGGAACGGGGTTTAACTGTCAGATGTTGGGGTGTTAGAGTATGGGCTTCATGGCGCTCATATAGGTTCTCAGTCTTTTACCCACCTTTTCAACCTTTGTTCGCCGGATGGCATCGTTGACCTGGATCAATCGAAGATTGTCGCAGCCGGTATCCTTTATATCAAGACCCTTGCCAATGACATCTGTATCAATGGTTTCCATGAATCTTTTCAGCATGGGACCGGCCTCATGGGCAAAAAGATAGCATCCGTATTCGGCGGTATCGGAGATAACCACATTCATCTCATAGAGTTTTTTCCGGGCAATGAGGTTGGCAATGAGGGGCACCTCATGAAGGGATTCATAATAGGCGGATTCTTCGATGATACCGGCGGATACCATGGTATCAAATGCCAGTTCCACACCGGCCTTGACCATGGCCACCATGAGAATGCCATTGTCAAAGTATTCCTGTTCTGAAATGTCTTCTTCCATTGAAGGGGATGTTTCAAAGGGCGTTTCTGCTGTCTGGGCCCGCCAGGTGAGCAGATTGATGTCGTCTTTTGCCCAGTCCTCCATCATGGTGGTTGAAAAATGTCCCGTCATGATGTCATCCATGTGTTTGTTGAACAGGGGCGCCAGAATATCCTTGAGCTGTTCGCACAGGTCAAAGGCAACAATTTTGGCCGGATTGGTCAGCCGGTCCATCATATTGGTGATGCCGCCGTGTTTTAACGCCTCTGTAACGGTTTCCCAGCCGTGCTGGACCAGTTTGGAGGCGTAGGAGGCATCCATTCCTTTTTCCATCATCTTGTCATAGCAGAGCAAAGAGCCTGCCTGGAGCATGCCGCAGAGAATGGTCTGTTCTCCCATGAGATCGGATTTTACCTCTGCCACAAAGGAGGACATGAGTACACCGGCCCTGTGTCCGCCGGTCCCGGCGGCATAGGCCTTGGCCAGCTCTAACCCTTCTCCTCTTGGATCGTTTTCCCGGTGGACGGCAATGAGGGTGGGGACACCAAAACCCCGTTTATATTCTTCCCTGACTTCGGTGCCGGGGGATTTGGGGGCCACCATGATCACTGTGAGGTCCTCTCTGATCTTCATGCCTTCTTCCACAATGTTGAATCCGTGGGAGTAGGAGAGGCAGGCCTTCTTTTTCATCAAAGGCATGACAGCTGTAATCACATTGGTGTGCTGTTTGTCCGGGGTGAGGTTGATGACAAGGTCTGCTGTGGGAAGGATATTTTCATAGGTGTCCACGGCAAATCCGTTTTCCGTGGCATTTTTCCAGGATTGCCGTTTTTCACTGATGGCAGCAGCGCGTAGGGTGTAGGATACATCAAGGCCGCTGTCCCTGAGGTTGAGTCCCTGGTTAAGTCCCTGGGAACCGCATCCCACGATCACAATTTTTTTACCCTTCAGGGCAGTTACGCCGTTAAATTCAGAATTGTTCATGAAACGGCATTGGGATAATTCTTCAAGCTGAAGCCTCAGGGGTAAGGTGTTAAAATAATTCTTATCCATTTTGTCTCTCCTTATGGTTGATCGTATATGATCCTAAAGATTTTGTTGATTGTTAGATCAAAATGAACTATTTTCTGCGTTGCGTCAAATGAATCATTTGCAATATAACGTTGCCGAAAGTGAAATATGACCTTTGTAATACAGACTCCCTGATAAACCGGGGGCCTAAAATAAAGAATCTTGCTTTTCAGATGATATCCTGAAATATTAAGAAAAGCATCTTTCAATAACCGGCATGGCCGGAGAATGGTATTTGCCTCTGGCCACAACGAAAAATGAAACTCCTAAAATGACAACCTCTTGGTGAGAGTTTCATCTAAACCCTTGGAAAATAAGTTGATATCGAAATTGAACCTGATGCCCCTGACCATATCCAAACGCATGGTGCTGGGGAATATAATTATTTTGTTAATTGTTCTTACCCTGTGCATTGTGGTGATTTTCAATCTGAATAGGCTCCAAAAGATTACCAATCAAATTGTTGTCCAACATCAGGAAAGCATTATCGTCGGGGATCGTATCCTGGATACTTTTGCCTCCCTTGTCAAATTTGGCGAAAAATATTTTGTGTCCCGGGATATTAATTATTATAATCGATTTTTGGACCTGAAGATTAATTTGGAAAAAGAGTTTGACCGTTTTACCGTGCTTATGGAGACGGATGAACAAAGAGGGCTTCTCCTTGATTTTTTCGCAGCTTTTAACGGCTATCTGGCTTGGTTTGAAGAAAAGGCCTTCCAGATTCAAAACGGAGAACAAATTAAGCTGGATCATTTTTTTAAAGAAACAGGTCCAAATCATAACACCACCGCCGGGAATCTTGAAAAAATTCGTGTCAGCACCCGAAAAATTATTGCCGGTAAAACAAGTCTGTCCCGCCGGATGAGTCATCAGATTCTTATGGTCACAGTAATCACGACGGTAATTACGATTTTTTTCGGAATAATTATCACCATCTTCAATGCCCGGTCAATTACAAAATCCATTACCCGTCTTCAAAGAAAAACAAAGGAAATCGCCCAGGGGCATTTCGAGGAGATCCAAACGCTCAAGGGCCCAAAAGAGATCCAGGATTTGTCATTGCACTTTAATTCCATGTGCCGGCGTTTAAAAGAACTGGATAGTTTAAAAGCCGACTTTGTCAGCCATGTATCCCATGAACTGAGGACGCCGATCACTTCCATAAAAGAAGCATCCACCATGTTGTCAAAGGGGTTTTATTCAGAAGATCCTGAAAAGCAAGATGAATTGTTTTGTCTGATTCATGCAGAAAGTAATCGGCTTTTAAACTCTGCCATGAGGATACTTGATTATTCCAAAATGGAAGCCAGGCAAATGGAATATCAGCGCATCAGACTCAGTTTGCCCGAGGTTATCCGCAAATCAATTCTGAAACTGGCCCCATTGTCACAGAGAAAACAGATTTCTCTTGAGTTTTGTCCTCCCCCGTCTGGTCTCCCGCCGGTCCGCATTGATGAGGACAGGATAATCGAAGTTCTAGATAATCTCATCGGCAACGCCCTGAAGTTCACCCCGGCAAAGGGCCGTGTGGTCATCAACTGCCTGGCTGAGGATTCCGGCGAAAATCTTATGGTGACGGTTGAGGATAATGGGCCTGGAATAAAGCTTGAACATCTTGAAAAGATTTTTTATAAATTTAAACAAATAGACAATGGGTTTGGCACGCGAATGGGGACTGGACTGGGTCTCTCGATTTCAAAATATATCATCAAGGCACATGGGGGAAACATATGGGCGCAACCTCAGTATTCAAAAGGCACCAAAATTCTGTTTACCTTACCTGTTGCAGTGTAATTTGTTTATTCCTATTTGCATCATGCCAGTCTACGGGTCTGTTTTGGACCGGGACCTCTTCCATCCATAGCCACGAAAAAAAATATCTGGCAATTATCAGGGAGGTGGTTCTGGATAAGGATTTTACGGCAGCTGCCCGTGAGAACCAACGCATTCTGGAATATTACAGCCAAACCCCGGGTCCCCATGATATGGTTTTGTCAAATTATGTTCAAAACGCAGAGATTCTTTCCGAGTTGCTGGTCCGGATTTTGGAAGATGAAAAAAGCAAACAAGCACTTTCCATGGAGATAGCGTCCAATGAAGAGAAAATAAAGGCTATGACCTTATCATGGGGGGAGTTTAAGAAAACAGCGGATGGAATGGAGAAAAAACTCAAGGGAATGGAGCAGTTGTCTGGAAAAGTCAAAACCCTTGAAGAGGAGAAAAAACTTCTTCAGCAGCAGATCGACCAATTAAAGGAAATAGATCTGAATCCGGTTGGAACCAAACCATTAACGGAATAATGTGTGTCATTGATTCGCAATATGTGACAACCCAGGGGTAGTAAAATTGGAAAAGATATTGATCGTAGATGATGATTTTTCATTATTAAGAATTCTTAAAATGAGGCTTGAGGTGGAAAAATTCAGTGTCATAGAGGTGTCAAACGGGGCAGATGCCCTGGCAGCAGCGGGAGATGCTGTTTTTGACCTTGCCATTATTGATTATCAGCTTAAAGATGAAAATGGTGTTGAGCTGATGGAATCCCTTCAAAAAATCGATCCGGAACTTCCTGTTATCATATTGACAGCCTATGGCACCATTAAAAATGCTGTATCGGCAATGAAAAAAGGAGCCCATAGCTATCTGACCAAGCCCTTTGAAGATTCTGAATTAATTCACCACGTCAAAGGTTGCCTTGAAAAAACCCAATTAAAAAGGGAAGTGGCCGAGCTGCGGACCATGGTGTCTGAAACATTTGGATTTGAAAAAGTCATTGCCAAAGATGAAAAAATGAAGACTGTTCTTAAACAAAGTGTTTTGGCCGCTGAAACCGATTCAAATATATTGATTGAGGGTGAAAGCGGAACAGGCAAGGAACTGATTGCAAAATCCATCCATGTAACAAGCGCCAGGAAAAAGAATCCTTTCCTTGCTATCAATTGTGCTGCCATCCCGGAAACATTGTTTGAAAGTGAACTTTTCGGTTTCAAGAAAGGGGCATTCACAGGTGCTGGAAAAAATAAAAAAGGTTTATTGGAGCAGGCCGGGAAAGGGACTTTCTTCTTTGACGAAATATCAGAGATATCAATCTCCATCCAGGCCAAGCTTCTCCGAGTGTTGCAGGAAAATGAATTTTATCCCCTTGGGGGGACTGAAAAAATTAAATTTGAGGCACGGATCATTGCTGCTACAAATCGGAATCTGCTGGAGGAGGTAGCCAAAGGAAACTTCAGAGAAGATCTTTACTACAGGATTCATGTCATTCCAATACTGCTGCCTCCCCTTAGGGAACGGCGGGAATGTATTCCCATTCTGGCCCATTGTTTTTTAAATGAATTCAGGCAGCAGATGGGAAAAAATGTCAATCAGTTTTCCTCTGCTGCCATGAAAAAATTGATCAATGCCCCTTGGCCAGGGAATGTCAGGGAATTGAAAAACGTTGTCGAATATTGTGTTGCCATGTCCGGAAACCCTGTCATTCCAAAAGATCTGATCATGATGGAGGAATCTGTTCATGATGAATTAAAACCCTTTAAAGAAGCAAAACTTGCCTTTGAAAAAAAATATATCATCCAACTGCTCGGGCTGACCAATGGAAATGTGAGCCAGGCTGCAAAACTTGCAGGCAAATACAGGGCTGATTTCTATGATCTGATGAAAAAATGCGGGCTCAGTGCCGAAGACTTCCGGGACACGGTGTAGTGATTTTCATACAGAGATGGCAAACCCAAGCCCTGATTTGGGTTCTTTGAAAAAAAGCACCATGAAATCCTTCTTTGTGTAGTGTTTTCCATGCAATTATAGTGTTTTTTATTTTCTTTATATCTACGGATAGTTATGATTATGTCTGTTTAGATTGTATTGTTTTTCATACGCATTGGGATGAGGCTTAAGCACCCCCCATCTGTATACAAACCGTTTTTTTGAATCCAGCCGGTTGAAATTTAATACAGAGCCATGTTAATTATGAATAAAATAGGAATTAGTATGCTTTTATGGACCGAGTTGCCCCTTTGGTGCTATTATTGCAATCTGAAATTATTTGTAAACTACAAGCGTTGAATAGAAACCTGTTGTACAAATTGTATAAAACCATTTTTAAAAATGGAAATCAAAGGGATTTGGACCGATGACTGAATTTGAAAAAAAAGTAACGAAACAGACACAATTACAACAACTCATCAAAATAGATGAACGGGAAATGGAACAATATCGATTTGAGATTGCCACCAGTGCCAAAGATTATTTTGCCGCATTAAAGCTGGTTCAGGATGTTTATCTCAAGGAAGGGTATGTCAATGCGGATGAATCCTCCTGTCTCTGCAGAATTCTTGAGAATCATTTTTTTGAAAAAACAGCGGTATTCATTGGAAAAAAAGAAGATAAAGTGGTGTTTACCGTCAGTCTGTTTCCAGATTCTTCAAATGGACTGCCAATGGATTCGATTTATAAAAAAGAACTGGATTCCCTGAGAGACCAGGGCAGGATGATCGGTGAGGTCGGATGCCTTGCCACCCACCCGGAATTCAGGAACGGGTCCCAGAACCTTCCCATGCACGGCAACAAGATTATGCTCAATTATGCCATGGATTATCTTAAACTGGATGATCTGGTTATTACGGCTCATCCCAAGCATGCACTTTTGTATAAGCAGGTTTTGATGTTTGAGGAAATGGGGAAGGGAACCATCAAGGCCCATCCCAAAGTAAACAGCAACCCTGCCGTTGCCCTGAGATTAAACCTGAAGGAAGCCGAAGAAAAGTGTCGGCATTTTTATCAGAATAATTCTCTGGAAACAAACATGCATTATTTTTTCTTTGTCAAACAAAGCCCTATCCTTCATCTTCCGGAAAACAATCAAGTGGAATCCAACAATTGCAGACAATTTTTTTACCCCGGGGATTTGGCCATGCATACGGGATACCCTGTCTACAAGAATTAAGAATCTGAAACAACATTGTTCTTTTGCTGTTTGTGTCAGGTTATTGCAATAATCGCATCTATTTTAGTCCTGTGTTGCATAAATAGAAATAAAAGGGTAAGCATATCAAAATATGTTAACTCAAAAAGTGTGTATCTGTTGATATCAGGACCTTAAAATGGACATTAGGACTTTACAATTGTTCAGGCATCTGTCTGTCTCCCTTCATTTTGCCCGAACCAGCCTTGCCTGCAATATAACGCCTTCGGCCCTGACCAGGGTTATCCAGCGCCTGGAAGCCGAGGTGGGAGAACAGCTTTTTATGCGGGACAACCGCTCCGTGGAGCTGACCTTTGCCGGGCTTGCTTTTAAAAAATATGCCGAAGATGTGATTTTGCGCTGGGAAAGACTTCAGGGGGAGCTTTCCGAAGATGATGTCCTGGCTGGAGAGCTTTCATTGTATTGTTCTGTGACAGCCGCCCATAGTATATTACCCGAGATCATCACCAAATATCGGTTGGTCCACCCCAAGGTTCAGATCAGGCTGGAGACTGGAGACCCTGCCAAGTCACTTTCTCGGCTTGTCAACCGGGATGTGGATGCGGTTATTGCAGCCTTGCCGGAAAAAATGCCAAAACATCTCACTTTTTTAAAAATGGCCACAAGTCCCCTGGTTTTTATCGGGCCCAGGCGGTTTCCAGATATCCTTGTGTACACAAAGGGTAAAATTGATTGGGAAAAAACCCCCATGATTATTGCCGACGTGGGGTTGAGCCGTGAGCGTATGGATTTGTGGTTTGCAAAAAACCGGTTGGTGCCCAACATCTATTCCCGGGTGGCAGGGCACGAGGCCATCATCGCCCTGGTAAATCTCGGCTGCGGTATGGGACTGGTTCCCAGGCTTGTTTTGGAAAAAAGTCCCCTGCTTAAAGAGGTTGTTATTCTGGATGCCATGCCAAAATTGCCTCCCTATGAGATTGGCCTGTGCACCATCCAAGCGAACTTGATAAACCCAAAGATTCAGGCCCTATGGGCCTTGGCAATCCAGATTCAGCAGGCTTCCTCACCTCTTGGGAAGATCTGATTTGCCCATCTATTTTAATGCTTTGAAAATTGGCATATTTGGGTTATAAATGGCAGGTGGTTTTCCATATACCCGAGACCAGAGGCAGGTAAAGATTGTTTTTTTTAAAGAAACTGGGCAATAGCGGACACAAAGGCATACACTCCTCTTCCCGCCCATGTTCCAAAATTTTTTTAGCCCTTGCAGCGGGTTTTATTTTTTTCTGGATGCTCCGGTTTGTTCCCGCCCATGCTGCCATGTTAACCATTGCCTGCTATGAGGATTATCGACCGTATTCCTATGTGAATAACAAGGGCCAGGTGGTGGGGATGCTGGTTGATTTCTGGACTCTTTGGGCCGAAAAAAACCAGATTGAACTGAAATTTTTACCCGGACCCCTCACCCAGAGTCTTGATCGGATTAAAACCGGGGAAGCAGATATTATGATTGGACTTTTTCGATCAAAGGAAAGAACCAAATATCTGGATTTTTCCCATCCCATGATCGATATTCAAACCAATCTTTATGTGGCTCAAAAAATGGAAATAGATTCAGTGGAAGATTTGGGGAATACCATTGTGGGGGTTATTGAAAATGATTATTCAATGGAATATTTGTCCCGGAATTATCCGGATATTCAGATCAAGGCATTCCCCGGATCCGCACAGGTGGTGGAAAATGCCCTGTCTGGAAAATTATCTGCCTATGCCCTGGATTTTCCCAATGCTATTTTTCTTTTGGCGGAGCATGATTCTCTGATTAAATTCAAGCGGGTGAAAACCCTTTATACGGAAAAGTTAAGGGCCGGGGTTAAAAAAGGGAATACCCAGTTGTTGGGGGTGATCAACAGGGGAATAAAAGGGGTTTCAAAGCAAGAGGTTGAAACGGTTTTAAGCAAATGGGGATTGTCACCCCGGCCTCTTATTGTTCAGTACCGGAGCTGGATTATTGGGGTTATACTTTTGCTGCTGGCTACCTGTATCGGATTTGCCTTTTACTCCATGAAATTAAAATATCGCATGGGCCGGCTGAAATGGGGAAACAGACCCTTTAAAAAAGAGGAGTGGCTGGACCTGATCGCCCAGGGAGAACATGACCGTCTGGAGTTTAAATCCTCCATGCGCTGGAATCTTGCTACCCTTAAAACGGACAAGATACTTGAATATGTGATTGTGAAGACCATTGCCGCATTCATGAATACCCAGGGCGGTACCCTGGTTATTGGGGTGAACGATGATGGGCAAGTGATTGGTATTGAATCAGACTACCAGACCTTTCAAAAAAAACCGAACAGGGACGGGTTCATACTGAAACTTTCCAGCCTGATCAGTCAGAATATGGGGCGGCAGAGTCATAAATTTATTTTCACCCAGATTCAGCCCATTGATGGGAAAGATATCTGCCAGATTATCATAAAGCCGGGGAAACGGCCGGTTTTCATCAAGGAAAATAACAAGGAAGCCTTTTATATCCGGGCGGGTGCGGCTTCTGTTCCCTTGAGCCTGAGCGAGTCCCATGAATATATCAGTTCCAGGTGGTAGGAGGCCTAGGGAAGATAAAATTATTCATAGAACCCCTCAATGGTGATGACAGGCGCCTCATTAGGGGATTCTTGGGTCTCCATGAATTTGACGCCATAAATATCTTGAGCAATGGATAAGCGGGCTTTTTGGCCCAGGATCATGGTTCCCTTTTGCACTTGGTTTTTAATCTTTATGACAGGGGGAACCTTTTGAGTGCGGTATCCCTGGCTAAGCAAAAGCGTATCTTTGCGGATCATCAGTTTTTTGATGGTTTCCTCTTTTTTCAGAATATCCGGCTTTTTTTTCTCAATCTTTTCAACAATTATTTTTTTCTGGGCTTCATATTCATGGTGGTGCCGCCGGGTGGCATTGACGGCTGCCCTGTACATGCCATATTTAACCTCGGCGGTTTCATTGACATGGTGTTCCAGGGATTTTTTATCCATGGTGTCGGCTTCATCCAGAAATTCTGTGAGAGATGAAGGCCAGATATCATTTTCAAATACAGGCTTAAGGGGCATTCCGGGAAAAGCCCTGGGATTATTTTTTACCGCCCGAAGCTTTTCACCCAGGGAGGAGATAGGGTCGAGCTCCTTGCATTGCAGCAATGCCAAAAGGTATTTGAAAATTTCATGCTGGATCAGATAATCTTCTTTTACCTGTAATTTTGCGGTAAGCTTTTTTTCCAGTTCGTCCAGCTCATCCTGATGTTTGAGATGTTTTAATTGTGCTGTCTGATCTTTGATGAGCGTATCTACACCCTCTGCTTTGATATTGGGGTTTTTACCGGTCTGAAGAATTGAGGGGTTCGTGCCGTCATCTGTCACATTGTTTACGACAATATCCTGAAAGGCCAGCACCACTGAAGAGATAACATCTGCCTTGGGCGCCCGAAGGCTTTTGGAGGTAATAAGGATGGCATTGGTAATGGATTTATTCACAAGAATATCTCCTTCAGCCCTTATTGTTGCCTGGTTTTTGCTCCGTGTTCGGGACTGGCCGACCCGTCCTTTAATCCGGACATCTCCGGCTGCCGAAGCCTGACCAAGGAGATCTCCGATGATTTCAAGCCTTTGGCACCGAACCTTCCCCTGTGGTAAAATGGATCCCTCTACCTTAAGGTTCACATCCAGGTATCTGTCCTTCAGGTCTGTTTCGATGGAGCCCGTGTGATGCCGGGTGGCAATGGTCTGTTCCCGGGCTTTGACGAACAGTGTCCTGTTTTTGAGAAGGCAGGGCATGCCGTCGGCATCTGAAATAAAAAGATCTTTCTCTCTGCCCACTCCCTGACCGCAGTTCAGGGGGTGGGTTCTGGGGGTTGGTGCAGGAATACTGAATCCACCGACATCTTTGCCCGGGGTTCCGCTCTTTGGTGGAATGGCTCGTGCCAGGGCATCCCCTTCTTTTACCAGGGGAAGCAAATTTATATTATCCCCGGAGGGGTGAAAATTTGTGTCAAAGAAAAATTCAATGGAACCATCTTCCCCGTTTTGGGGAGGGCGCCCCTGGGCAATTTGGATTTCCATTCCAACGGTGCCCTGGGTCAGGAATTTTTTTATGGTATCTTCGGCACAAAGACCCCAGGAGATGCCGATGGAATTGAGCCATCTGATCATATCCCCCATTCGGATTTCCTCAAAGTTCTCCTTTGTTTTTTGGATAAATCCCTTGAGTTTGTTTTTGGAAAACCGGTATCCAAACAGTTTTGACAGCCGTTTGTTGGTATTTGTTTCAGAATTATACTGGGACAGGGCTTTCTCCAATGACAGCCTGGTTTTTTCAAGTTCTTTCTGGATTTTTAAAATATGGTGAAGGTCCTCACCCGGCAGGTTGAATAATTGCTTGAAAATTTCTCCGAGATACGGCCTGGGCTGACCCGCTTTGACTTCTGACGCCTGGAGCTTGAGTGCCTGGTTTAACTGGTCAATGGTGATCAGTTTTTTTTTGACCGCAATGGCTCCGAATCTCATGTTCAGGGAAATTTTTTCAATTTCAGAGGCAGCAATGTCATTCATGGCATCTGCTATCAGTTCATCTTTTACCCGGTCCTGGGAAAGCAGTATGGCGGCCTTGTCAGCCCTGGAAATTTCCTTGTTTTCCAACAAAATGTCACCGATCAGTCTGCTCTGGTTTGTTTGTTTAAAAATTGCATTTTGCAGGTCCAGGGCCTTTTTTACGTTTTCCGGCTGGATAAACTGGTTGGCAATCCCAAGTTCTCCGAATTTTTTATCCAGCATTTTGGTTTCCAAATGATCTTTAACTGCAAACAAGAACTCTATATTCTCTTTGGCGAGAAGGTTTGTTTCCGTGAAGAGGTTTACGGCAGAATAGCCAGGGGTCTGCTGTCTTTTTTCTGCCAGCATGTTTAACAGTTCTTTTTCCCTGGCCAAAGGAATCAAGCGGCATTTGATGGCCAGGCTGATGATCTCTTTGTTCTTGTTGCCGAAAATATTTGGCCTGTCCCTGGCCGGTTTTTTTTCTGTGGAACTGTCCGGATGCTTTGGATCGGCAGATTTTGGGTCGAGCTGATTGTGATCATTCATAACAACAGAAAAATCTATCGGATTATTTCATCCGTGTCAAGGTTTCACTGATTGGGATTTCATCTTGAGAGAGCCCTGGTAAACCCAGATAAATACCATCCATGAATTGGATTTTTAGTTGTGTGGACAAATAATTTCCTGTATGAATTGCCAATGAAAGGAAATAAAATAGAGATAAATTTTTGTAGTTCCTGTGGCGCACCAATGGAAAAAATGATTCCGGCGGATGATGATCATCTGCGCTCTGTATGCACCCAATGCCCCCATGTGCAGTATGAAAATCCCAAAATGGTGGTGGGCTGTATTCCTGTTTTTGAAGACCAGATACTTCTGTGCAAACGAAATATCGAGCCCAGAAGGGATAAATGGACCCTGCCTGCCGGGTATCTTGAAAACAAGGAATCGGTTCAGGAGGGGGCTGTTAGGGAAACCCTTGAGGAGACCCGTGCCCAGGTCAGGATCATCGAGCCCTATAGGCTGTTTAATATTGCCTTTGTGGATCAGATTTATCTGATGTTCCGTGCTGAGCTTGGGGTTCAACGCTTTGGCCCTACCAGTGAAAGTACGGAGGTCCGCTTGTTCAAAGAAGCAGATATCCCCTGGGACGAAATTGCTTTTGAGGTAATCCATCAGACCCTGGCTGATTTTTTTCAGGACCGGAAAAAGGAGGTCTATCCTTTTAAAATAAAAGATCTTTTACCGGGCCAGACACGGATTCGGTAAAAGGAGGGTTTATGGAAAAGGTTAATTTAAAGCTTACCATTTTGTTGGTGGACGACAGCTTGTCCATGCGGCGGATAATTCGAAACTTTCTGGCAAACAAAGGATTCACCCATGTGCTGGAGGCAAGGGACGGTGTTGAGGCCCTAAGGGTAATGGATTCCACACGGGTGGACCTGATCGTTTCCGACCTTCATATGCCCGGAATGGATGGCATGAAATTTTTAGAACAGATAAAATCAAATGCCGAAACCTGTCATCTCGGGTTTATCATGCTCACGGTTGAGGCAACCCAGAAGACCATGAACAAAGCCCTTTCCATGGATGTAGACAGCTATATTGTCAAGCCGGTGACCGAAAAGGTGTTTATGAAAGAACTGGTGCGGGTGATTTGCACCATGGAAAAATAGATTCTTGTCAGGTGAGTCGCTATTTGATCAGGCAGGAGGCAAATTTTTTAAAAATATCCGGGGCAAATTTTCCTTCAAGTACCTCTCCTTTGATGATTTGAAGCGAATTAAACGGTTTTTTTGCCTTTCTGAATTTTTTATTCCGGTAGGTTAGGGGTTCGTAGCTGTCGATGAGGCCGATAAGCTGACTGTCCCGGGAGATGGTTTTGCTGCCGTGGGGATACCCGCTTCCGTCTATTCGTTCATGGTGCTCAAGGGCAACCGTTGCCACGGAGATATCAAAATCCGTATTGAGGATGATCATGTCGTGGCCCAATTTCGGATGGGTGGTAAATTTTTTGAATTCCATATCTGTCAGCCGCTTGTCCGTTTCCAACAGAATTTTATCCAGTTTTGAAGTACCCACATCATGGAGCAGGGCACAAAGGGCTAACTGCGCGGTGTCGGCTTCGGAAAAATTATGAAAAAAACAATATTGCAGGACCAGGGCCGTTACATTGACGGTGTGCTCCTCCATCATGGGTGAATTGGTGGTTATCTTGGACAGGTATCCCATGGTCCCTTGGTCCTGGCCATAGGCTTCTAGGAGGATATCAATGGTTTCCGGCATTGATTCCATTGCTTTTTCCTGGTTGGGGTCCAATGCTTCGTGAACAATGTTGCAAAGGGCCTGTTTTATCTGTTTGAGTCCGCCTTCGGCAATCTCTTTTACCAGATTTGCGTTTAACGCAGTTGTCAGTTCTTTTAATGCATCCTCTTTATCTTTTTTCAGGATGAACAGCTGGGGGTGCTTGGTTTTGACGGCCCGATCCTTTTTTATGATATCACCGATTTTTTTGTACAGAATAAATTCACCCTCCCTGGACTGATAATAAAAGGGAACGGTTTTAAATAAATGTATTTGGGATGCTTTTATATTTAAATGATCCGTCATCGGCTTTATCCATAATATTCTTTCAGGGCACAACTGGTTTTAAAATAGCGCTGTGAAATACCGGATGGATATTAAAGAATTTTAGGTAATATGTCAAACCGATCAAAGGGCGGCATGATACAGGCCCCTGAAAACAGTTGTTTTGCCAGTTTAAGCATTTGTCGGGATTGATTGATGCCGGCGGAAACCGGGTCGTCAGCGGTTGCCATTTCTTTTTGAAGCTCGTCAGGTACGGCGATACCTGCAACTTTGTTGTGGAGGAAACAGGCATGTTTATGGGAAAGCAGGGGTAAAATTCCCATGATGACGGGGATGTTGATATGGTTTAACCCATCATGGAGTTTCTTTGCTGTGTTGGGGTCGTATACCGGCTGGGTGACGATAAAGCTTGCGCCGGCAACTGCTTTTCTTTCAATTCGCTTGATTTCATTTTCAAGCCCGTCCACCTCCGGTCGGTAATCCAGTACGGCACCGGTGCAAAGATCCGCGCTTGCGGCCATATGGATAAGTTCAAACACAGTTAGGTCATTGACAGTTGTTGTCTTGTTTTCCTTGTTTCGGGCCGACGGATCTCCGGTGACGGCAATGACGGTATCAATTCCCATGGCCTTGGCACCCCATAATTCCGCCCCAAGGCCCAGTCGGTTATGATCCCGGACCGTAACATGGAGAATGGCGGGTTTGCCGGTTCGTTCCTGGAGCAGATGGGAAAAAACCATGGCGGACATTCTGGGCCTTGCAACCGGATTGGATGCCACGCTGAACCCGTCAAAGGATAGATCGGCAAGAGTGTTGAGTTTGTCCAGAAGAGCCCGGCCATCATACCCGGCCGGGGGTACCACTTCCAATGTGATTTTGAACTTGTTTTTGCCTGCAAGTAAAAATGACATGGGGGGATCCTTTCTTAAATTTTAGATATTATCTATTTTAATATGCCCTGTATTGGGTTTTGGGTCAAATTTTATTCTCCCTGAAAGGGTGACGATTTTTAATTATTTTACTCTTGATGTAAAAATTGTGTAATGATAATGTTGCAATTGTTACACGAACGTTTCTTGATGCAAAATCGCTCTCTGGGTATAAAAAACAATTGGCATTCTCTAAGGATTCCTAAGTTTACTATTGTTTCGCTATTATCAGGTATGTATGGTCGCTTACAGGAGGTAATTGTGGGTTTAAGCTATAGGATGCGTCTAATCCTCGTATGCATCAGTATTTTGGTGATGACCGGCGTTGGATTTTTATTTAAAAATTTATTGCTCCCCGACTCTTTTGGTGTCTATGGCCCCTTTCGGGCAGATGCCATTGAAGAAGCTTCCCAGGTGCCCATTCGCCACGGTACCAATGATTCCTGTTTTAAATGTCATGGTTTTGAAGCAAGGATTCACAAAGCCGGACTTCACAAGACTATTTCCTGCGAATTTTGTCACGGGACCTATGCCGATCATGTGGCTGGGGGTAAAAAAACAGGCATCCTGCCCGTGAAAACCGGTGAAAAGATCACCACCCTTTGTCTGCGGTGCCATAACACGGAAATAAAGGCAAGGTCGGAAGAGGTGATCAAGACCGTTGCCCTGCCGGATCATCTCAGGGACCAGCAGGTCAAGCTTACCCACACGTGTAATCAATGTCACCATGTTCATGCGCCGCTGAAGTATATCAACCGTGCTAAACAGATCACAGGGTTTATGGAGGAAGGCGTATGAAGATAATAGATCCCTCCCCGGACATGAAGAAAAGATCCTTTTTAAAAAATGTATTAAACGGCACCATTGCCGGTTCCCTTTTTCTGGTCTATCCCATGGGGGCAGGCAGTTTTGAAATCCCGGAGCAGATTCCGGGCATACGGGATAAAGAATACGATATCAAGGCACAAAAGTTTGCGTTTATCGTTGATATTACCCGGTGTATCGGGTGCGGGTCCTGCTGTGTGGCAGATAAGCGGGAGTATAATGTGCCCGACGGAAACTATAGAACCTGGGTGGAACGTTATGTAAAAGGCTTTTCAGATCAGATTTATGTGGACTGTCCCAACGGGGGGCTTGACGGATATCAGACTCCCAGATCCGATATTCCAGAAGCGGTTCGGGACACATTTTTTGTGCCAAAACTTTGTAATATGTGCAAGGAGGCACCCTGTGTTCAGGTTTGTCCCGTGGGGGCCACCTTTACCTCCCCGGACGGGTTTGTCCTGGTGGATAAGAAACGGTGTGTGGGCTGTGCCTATTGTATCCAGGCCTGCCCCTATTCCGTCCGGTTTATCCACCCTGAAACCCGGGTGGTTGAAAAATGTAACTGGTGCTACCATAGAATCAGAAAAGGGTTGCTGCCTGCCTGTGTGGATGTCTGTCCCACCGGCGCACGCAAGTTCGGGAGCCTTCGGGATAAAAATTCTGAGGTTTATAAAATTCTTAAGGGGCCTGGGGTGTTGACGGTCCTTAAGCGAGAGATGGGCACCTGGCCCGCATTGTATTACAAAGGTGCAAGAAGGGAGGTGGTCTGATGAATACCGCGCAAGTTTCCGGTGCCATGGCTTCCGATTCAATCGGTTCGGCTACCATGCTGGTCTCCAACTATGTATTTCCCAATGACTTCCACGTTCACTGGAGTATGATGATCGTGCTTTACCCATACATCACAGGGCTTGTGGACGGTGCCTTTATCATTGCGGCTCTGTATTATCTTTTTGATGTAAAAAGCCTGCAGCCCGTGGCGAGATTTTCCCTCCTGTTTGCCCTGGCATTTTTATGCTGTGCCACCCTGCCGCTGCTGCTCCATCTGGGGCGGCCCGAGCGTAATTTAAATATGCTGCTCACCCCCAGTCCCAGTTCTGCCATGGCAGGATTTGGTTATATCTATGCCGTGTCCATGGGGGTTCTTACCTTCATAATTCTTTTTGTATACCGGCCGGTGTTGGTGGAACTACGGGCCACCTCCAAGGGCTGGCTCCAGGTTTTATACCGGGTCATTACCTTTGACAGCATTGATCTGTCCGATGATGCCCTGAAACTGGATGGGAAAATAATCCGATTTTTGGTGGGAATCGGCATTCCCATTGCCGCGGTTCTCCACGGATATGTGGGATTTATTTTTGGCGGGGTCAAGGCAAACCCCACCTGGTCCACACCGCTCATGCCGGTGATCTTTCTTTTCTCGGCCTGTGTTTCCGGAATATCGGCCATTATCCTGGCCTATATTGTTATCCGAAAGTTCAGCAACAGGCCCATTGATCATGAATGCATTATCACCATGATCAAAACCCTCACTGGTTTTTTTATTCTGGCCTTTTCCTTTGAAATGCTGGAGGTGTTTTCCCACTCCTATTTAAAATCCGGATACCACCACATGGTGGAGGGGCTTTTAAACGGGCCATTGGCAAATTCCTTTTGGTTCTGGCAGGTCAAGCTAGGTTCGGTTCTTCCCCTCCTGCTTCTGGGCTGCATGGGAATTTTTAAGATAAGATCCTATTTATACAATTTTCTGGCCGCAGGCGTATCCGCCATATTGCTGGTCCAGGTGCTGATCATGCGCTGGAATGTTGTTATCGGCGGCCAGCTTATGAGCAAAAGTGCCAGGGGATATACTGAGTTTCACCCCCTGTGGTTTGATAAAGAGGGTATCATTGCCGTGATTATTGTCATGGCCATTCCCTTTGTCATTCTCTTTGTTCTTGGGAAGATTTTCCCCTTTTGGGCCGAAGACAAATGATGCTTAGAAAGTGATGTATAGAAAATGAATTCTTTTTAGATATACAAAGATAAAAAAAGGCAAAAGGACGGAAAAGGAGGTGGTTTGTTTTTTGTTTCGGAGGCGTTGCAGCCATAACGGAGAGGCCCGTTAGAGCGCAGTCTAATCTTAATATTTTGGAGGAGTGTGATCATGACTTTCCTACGGTCATTTTTGGTGTTTACAATTTTGTGCATTTTTACGGCAGGGACGGCACTGGCATTGACCGAAGAGTCCTTTGACGTTAAAAATCCAAAAGTTCAAGAAATGAACAAAAAATGCGTCACCTGTCATTTAAAGGAAAACAAATCCCTGGTTATGCAATGGGAAAACTCTGCCCATGCAGCGGCCAAAGAAGGCCAGGTGGGATGTTATAATTGTCATGCGGCAAACAAGGGTGATGAAATGGGCTACCAGCATGAGGGGGCTTTCATAAAGGCAATTCTTTCGCCCAACGATTGTGCCAAATGCCATGAACCTGAAGCAAAGGAGATGTCGATTTCCCACCATGCCACTGCCGGTGAAATCATGGCATCCCTGGACAATATGCTGGCCGAGGTGGTCGGCGGCATGCCCAACAACAAAGCAAATATGGCCAGCGGTTGCTGGCAGTGTCACGGGTCAGTGGTTTCCCTGAAACGGGATAAAGAAGGGAACTCTCTTCGCTCTAAAACCGATGCACCCCAAATGGATTACAACACCTGGCCCAATTCCGGGATCGGCCGTATTAATCCCGACGGCAGCAAAGGTGTTTGTAATGCCTGCCATTCCAAGCA
This sequence comes from Desulfobacteraceae bacterium, assembly GCA_016744295.1. GTDB lineage: Bacteria > Desulfobacterota > Desulfobacteria > Desulfobacterales > Desulfobacteraceae > NBML01. The sequence continues at coordinate 198,499 of JADGEQ010000004.1, forward strand.
TGATTTTAGCGCATCCAGGGCAAGGCAGCCCGAAAATTGCGGTAAATGCCACCTGGGTCCGGACCATCCCCAAAAAGAAATATATGAAGAATCCAAACACGGTATTGCCTTTTACACAGCGGAAAAAGGAAACACTCCCAACGGTATGAACATTTACAAGGACGGCTCCTGGGTATTAGGGGATGACTATCACACCGCCCCTACCTGTTCTACCTGCCACATGGGATCCTTTGTCAAACTCAACGGTGCTGTGGCCAAAAACAGTCATAACGTTGGGGACAGACTTTCCTGGAATTTGAGGGCTCCGGTCTCTTCAAAATTGAACAGGGTAACCTTTACCGACGGATCTGTGACCGATGTCACCGGCGACATACCTCCCCGGGCCGGTCAGAAAGCAAAGAAAAAGTCCTATGTTCGCAAGGGCGATAAACTCAAAAAGGTGATTGAAGAAAAAACCATCCAAAAAGTTGTCTCCTGGAAAGAAAGACGGTCTTCCATGCAAGAGGTCTGTAAATCCTGTCACGGCATCAATCATGTTAAAGATTTCTATCTGCAGCTGGATGATCTGGTCACCCTGTACAATGATAAGTTTGGTAAACCAGGGCTTGAAATTGTAAAGATGCTGAAAAAGGATAAAATTTGGGAGAATAGCGGATTCCAGCACAAGATCGGGTATACCTGGTTTGAAATCTGGCACCACGAGGGCAGACGGGCCCGGATGGCAGCGGCCATGTTTGCACCGGATTATACCCACTGGCACGGTATGTATGAAATTTCCAGAAATTTTTACCAGGAATTTTTGCCCGAGGTTCAGGAATTGGCAGATCATGCCGGTATGGGTGAAAAATATCGCAGCCACATCACTGCACTTCTGGCGAAGCCTGAGCACCTCTGGATAAAAACCGGAGGCAGCGCTGAGACCATGAAACTTATTGAAGAAGAAAACAAGCTGCGGTATAATCAATAAACATAGTAGAGTGTTTCGTAAAAAAAATAAATAACAATGAATCCGGGCAGGAAGACAGGGCAAGAGGTCTTCCTGCCTGGCTCATTTATACAAAGGATCTTATGGGAAACATATTGAGATACTGTATAATCGTGGTGTGTTCGGTTTTGATTTTTGCGGCGGGCGTTTCCTTTGCAGAAGAGAAAAATGATCTCTTCTCCCAGATTGAAAATTTAAAGATAGAACGTCAGGGATATGTGCTGGGGGCAGAACTGACCCCGGCACAGCAGGAGATCGCTGCCAAAAACCCCATGGAAGCCGCGTCCAAAAAGGTGTTTAAGTTTAAGGACAAAAGGTTGAGTGTGGTTGCAGACAGGGAAACCCGCAGGGTGCTCGTTATTTACGAACAGTTTGAAAACCTATCCCAGTACCAGGTTCAAAATTTGGTCGGAGAATTGTTCATGGCCTATGAAGATCCCACCATTTCCGCCCATGACAAGGTGATCTATTGGGCCTGGGGCAAAAAGGAAAAGTTTACCTCTGCCCAGTTTGATTTGGCCAAGGAAAAAAAGAAAAAATTGAGTATCATTGCCACGGTGAAATTCAACTCCGAGATTAAAATTATGGATAAAAATGAAACCCAGGCCATTGGTGATGTATATTATATCATCAGCTCAGATCCTTTGCTCACCTATTTTCATGATACCTGATTTGTCTGTTATTTTTTTTTAAATTTGTTTGTATTCTGTCTTCTGATTTTCTATGAATAGAGGGTTGATATATTAAAATAAAAGAGAAAGGGTATAGAGTGAAATTTTATCGCTTATTGTCTATTATTTTTTGTTTGTTTGTCCTTTGTATAAATGGGTTGGAAGGTTCACTCCCAGCATTTGCAGAGGACCCTTTGCCGATTGTCTCTCCCGGAGAAATTTCAGAAATCCCGTCAGATAAGGGTATCTTGCGGTTTGGTATCCATACCTCCAAAATTGGAAACTTTGATCCGGATTATGCCAAGGGGTCTGAAGACAACACCTATGCGGATATGGTGTTTAACAGTCTGTTGCGGTATGTCCCCGGGGATTCTTCCCAAATGGAGCCGGATCTTGCCATAAAAATGCCTGAATTTGAAATTCGCCATGGCAGGCAAATTTGGACCATTCAATTGCGAAAAGGCATCCTGTTCCATGAAGGTCCCTATTCCAAATCCTATGAATTGACGGCAGATGATGTGATCTATTCTCTGGAAAAAGCGGCAGATCCTTCACGCAGTGCGAAATTTGGCTCATATTCAGGCATGAAATTTAAGAGAGTGGATACCCATATCATTGAAATAACAATTGAAAATCCCATGTCCCCCCTGTTTTTCTTGCCCCTTCTCGCCAACCGGGAAGGGGGCTTTATTCTCAGCAAACACGCCATTGAAACGGGCGGTTATGATAATTTTATCCAACACCCCGTGGGAACAGGTCCCTTTAAGTTTAAGCGTTATGCAGCCGGAGAAAAGCTGGTACTCATTGCCAATGAAAATTATTTCAGGGGAAAACCCCTGCTGAATGGGGTTGAAGTTCATTTTATCCCGGACAATAAAAAGCGGGAGGCAACCTTTAATTCGGGCCGGGTCGATGTGATCTACGGAGTGGGGGATCCGGGCTGGATTGAACAGATGGAAAGGGAACCGGGGGCGATTGGTGATGTGTTTGGCCCCGGAGTCACGGGGTTGTTCCATTTTAATACCGCCATAAAACCCATGGATGATATCCGGATACGGCAGGCCATTACCCTGGCACTGGACAGAAAAATTTTTCTGGAAGCCAGCAGCAAACGGTTAGTCGCCCCGGTTTTCGCACCCATGTCCTCACAATTTCTTCCGGGAGGACTGTCCAATGATAAAACCAAAGCCCTGGGGCTGTCTGTTGGCAAAAATCTGGAAAAAGCGAGGCAATTGCTTGTTCAGGCCGGATATGCCAATGGTTTTTCCATGGATCTTGTGACATCGGAAAAGCGACTCTACCGCAAAACCTACCAAATATTGAAAGCGCAATTGGAAAAGATCGGCATTCACGTTAATCTTCAGGTGGTGGCCCATTCAAAGATGCATAAACGGATCCGCCAGGATGCAAACCCCATTGTGCTCTATTTTGCCTTCCGCCCCAATGCCGACAGCTATTTGAGGGGTTTTTTTCACTCGGACTCCATTGTAACGACAGGGATAAAACCCCGTACCAATTTTTCCCACTACGTTAAAATTGACAAGCTGATAGATAATGCCTTTACGACTATTCATCCCAATCAGCAGATCAATCTCTGGGAGCAGGCCCAGATCAGGATACTTTATGATGCGATGGTTTATCCCTTGTTCGACATCAATGATTGCGCTCTTCGACAAGACTATGTGGATTATGGTCATCCGTTGATATCCAGCCTGGCAGGCTATCCCCAGTTTAACGAGAAAACCTGTATTAACAAATAATATCCGGACTCGGAACCCTTTACCCAAAAAGCGTTTTTAATTTACAGGTGGCAAAATTTATACTGCGATGCCGTAGAAAAAATACATGACCACCATGACCACGATGATATAGATCAGGGTCATTCCGCTGCCGGCCCTGATATAATCTATAACCTTGTAACCCCCCGGCCGCATGATCAGTGCATTCACCTGGTGGGTGGGTAGAATAAAGGTGTTGGACGCTGCCACAGCCACCAGCAGAGCAGCCATTCTGGGATCGGCTCCACATTGGACAGCCATGTTCATGGCCAGGGGGATCATGAGCACGGTGGCACCGATATTGGAAGTGACCAGGGTGAAAAATGAGGTTAAAAAACCAATTATTAAAAACAGGATTACAGGCGTCAGTCCCCCCTGGGCAAGTCCGGATAGAAAGGAGGCAAGAAATTTTGCAGCTCCTGTTTCTTCAAAGGCGATTCCCAAAGGTATCAGCCCTGCCAGGAGGAAGACCGTCATCCAGTCCACACTCCGATAGGCCTCGTCCAGGGTCAGGACCCGGGTGAGAATCATGCTCACCGCCCCTGTCAGCAAGGCTATGGATAATTGAATCTTCAAACCCAGTGCCAGGACCAGTGCCAGGATCAGGCAGGCACTGGCAAAGCCTGCTTTTTCCGGGTACATGATCTCTCCTTGAAGGTGTTCGGTGAATGATATGATGGGGTTATGTTTGAGCAAATGGAATTTTTCCCATTCTCCGTGGAGAAGAAAGGCATCTCCTGTCTGGATTTTAATTTTTGAAATATCCTCCAGAATGACGTTATCTCCTCGATAAAGTGCCAGGGGGTTGATTTGGAGTTTCTTACGAAATCCATATTCATGGAAGGTCTTGCCTACCAATTCGGATCGGGGGGTGACAATGGCTTCGGTGATTCCGGAATGGTCCAGGGATAAAACACCGCTGAGCATGTTCAGCTCGTTGCAGAGGGTCCATCCCATATCTGCCGCCAGTTTTTGGGCATGTTCCGGATTACCGACGATGCCCACCACATCATTGGGTTCAATCACATCGGCCCGGCCCGGCACATCCACCCGATACCGGCCCCTGTGTTTGGAAATACAGACCACGGTTACATGGTAGAGGGGTCGCAGTTTTAGCTCTTCAAGCCTTCGGGTGTAAAAATCGTCGGGCACCTGCATTTCAAACACCTTGCTGACCTCCCGGCCATAGGTGCATTCCAGGTCATAGTTTAAAAGAGAACAGGAATCGGTTTGTATTTCCGTCTTTGGCAGCACGAATCTACCCAGGAAAATGAAGTAGAGGATGGCGGAAATGACCAGGGCAATGCCAATTGGGGCCACGCTGAAAAGGCCAAAGGGTTCAAAGGGGTGGGTTTCTAACAGGGACGGGTTGTTGGACCACCAGGATGCCATGAGATCATTGAGCAGGATCAGGGGGCTGGAGCCCACCAGAGTGATGCATCCGCCAATGATAGCACAATATCCCATGGGAATGAGCACACGGGAAATGGGTACATTGAGCTGCTTGCACATGCGGTTGGTGGCGGGTAGGAAGAGGGCTGCGGCACCAATATTTTGCATGAAACTGGAAATCACCGCAACTGTACCGGATATTAAGGTCATCATCCTAACCTGGCTTTTTCCTGAAAACCGGATGATATATTGGGCAAAGACATTCATGACGCCGGTCTTGTCCAACCCGTGTCCCATGATGATTACGGCAATGATGGAGACCACGGCATTGGAACTTAGCCCGCTGATGGCATCAGCTGGCCCAATGACCCCTGAAAGGGGCAGCATTACCATCATGAGCAACCCCACCATGTCCACCCGGACAATTTCAAAGACAAAGAGTCCCGTGACAAAGATTAAAAAACCAAAAACGATGAGCATATCTAAGGTCATATTCGCAGGTAGTGTCATTATACCCTCTTAAGTCTTTTCAGCTGTTAGGACCGCAGATGAAATAAATTTGATATAAAATTTGCGGCCCTTAGTCTTCCATATCTGTTTCCATGAAATTAAACCAATAGCCGTTCCCCGTGGCATAATCCAGCTGAATCTGGACCAATTCCACATGGGCCTGTTCAATTTCATAAAATTTTTTAAGGATCTCTTTTACCGGTCCCTGGGAATTATCACAGGATTTTTTGTAGAATTGGCTGGTTTCGACCTCAAGGGCCAGAGCCGCATTCAAAGCCCGCTTGATATCCCCCAGCATTTGCTCTGGTATCTTTTTTTTCATGCGACTGACATCATCTTCAACAGAAGGAGAAAGGGCCGTGGTAAGTTTTTCAATATCAATTTCTTTGGCCGAGGCCATATTTTCAAGGCTGTATTCCAGAAAGTCCACATGGGATTGTTCGTCCTTGGCCAGGGCCTTAAAAAAATCTTTTCCCCTGTCATCATCAATGGTGTCAACGGCGGACAGGTAAAGATCCCTAATTTTTTTTTCATAGGTAATTGCACTTTTAAAAATGTTTTGGGAATCCATATTTTCTCCTGTGTTAAAACGGTTTAGTCGGCCAGATTAAAATAAAAATCATCCTTATTAATGCCAGTAAAACTGGGAAAATAAGGTTTCATGGGGTGACAATCCTTTCGGGGTGGGTGAATACGGCAAAATTGGTTCGTCTGATAAAGCCTGCAATGGTAATGCCCATTTCTTTGGCAAGCAAAACACTCTGGTGGGTGGGGGCTCCCCGGGATGCCAGGACGGGAATACTAAGCCGCCGTGCCTTGTGCAAAATTTCCGAAGAGATTCTGCCCGTGGAGAGCAGCAGAATATCCCGGGTATTTGTTTGATCCAGGAGCAGGGTGCCGATGACCTTGTCCACGGCGTTGTGTCGTCCGATATCATCAATGTGAAATCTGGGGAGGTCACCGTTCATGCTGATGGCGGCGGAATGAACCCCTCCGGTCTTATTGTGAAGGTCTGAACATCCCTGGAGCCAGTGCATGGCTTCAATAATCTTTTCACCATTGATCCGAATCCGGCTGTCAATGGGGTGCCGGGCCGAAAGTTCCATCATGGAGGTGTACATCACCCCCTTGCCGCATCCCGAGGTATAGACCCGCTGGCCCATCAACTCCGGATCAACAAAATTTTTTACCCTTACATCCACCCGCCATTTTTTTTCATCGCATTCATAGGAAAGAATGTCCTCTGCTTGCTTAATAAACCCGGAGGTAAAGAGAAATCCATAGGTGTAGGCTTTTAACTTGGAGGGGGTGCACATGAGGGTTGCAATTTCATGGTCGTTGACCACAAAGGTCAACGGAATTTCTGTTGCCACAACCGTCTCTTCCTTAAACATCCGTTCTTTTCTATACCGGGTAATGGTATAGGGAATCATTTCTCCGAATGGTATCTCTGTGCTCACTTGCATTTCCCTTTTTATCTGACAGATTGATGAAAATTTAATTTAACACCCCTTGATCTTCTTTGCAATAACCCGGAACCTGGTCACAGCAATTCTGATAAATAATTTTAGAGATAGTTCTTGATCAATTTCCCGTGTTATTGAAAAAATATAATCGCATCCTTTCCCTGAAGCCTTCAAACGACTGGAATTTTGTACCTACAGAATTAATGTTTGTGGTGTACTACATATTGTGTCTGAAGATTATATAGAACGAGAGCCTTTACAGGGAAAGTCCACAGGATTTTCCCATGCCTGAAAAACCAGAACTATAGCCAGTATTGAACACCATGGGAAAATTAAATTTGTTAGGAATTGTAAACAGGACAATTCACGTTATAATTGTCGTTCCCGGTCAGTTCAGGGCCCCTGAGTGTTTCTTTTAGTAGTCGTCGCTCAATTGTAAATTTTGCTCGTGGAAACTGATACCATAATCGCTCGCTGGAGATTTACTCAATTCCTTCATGGAAATTTAAAGATGATGAATAATGATATTTATTTCCAACCGATGACTACCTGTCTTGGCTTTCCAGATCATTTGCCAATTCATCAAAACTATCTTGAATCTGTTCAGTGTCTTTGTTTTCAGCGGTTTCAATTTCATTGAGAGTAACATCCAGATTAAGAGACGCAGACATAGGGCTTGAGTGCATTGGTACAAAATCACCTGTTTCCTCAGTGCTAAATTCAGGACGTTTGCCTGTACGCCACAGGGAAAAAATAAAAATGGATGTCAACATAATTGCAATACTACCATAAAAGGCGTTTAAACCAAAAAGATCCATGGCTGCTGCGGTTAATGGAGAGCCTATTGTTGCACCTAATGAGCTTAAAAGCACAATGGTACCGCTGGCAGCAACCATCTGGGTGGGATTGAGATAGTCATTGATATGTACTCCGCAAAGTGCATAGAGAGGGAGGGAAAATCCCCCGACACATGCAATTATAAAAAACGAAATAATCTCCCCTCCAGAAAAATACAGGGCGAAAACTGAAATGCTTGCACCGGAGATGCAACTTAACAAAATCACTTTTCTTCGACCAATCAAGTCGGATAGCCAACCAAGTGGGTATTGAAACAAAAAACCGCCAAGGATAATCGTTGCCATAAAAAAGGAAACATCTTTGACCGGCATACCGATCTCCGTGGCGAAAACTGGCCCCATGGCATAAATGGCACCAATTGCCATACCACTGAAAACCATACCGATTACGCCAAGGGGGGATACCCTGTACAATTGAATGATACTAACTTTTTCCATGATCTCAAACTGCGGGGCTCGAGATACCGATATGAGGATGGGAATTACTGCCAGGCTTATCATTAGCGATACCAGCAGGAATAATTCAAAACTTGAAGGTGGCGAAAGATTCAGCAGCATCTGCCCCCCGGCCATACCAGAAAAAGAGATCAGCATATACGTGCTGAACAATTTACCGCGGGTTCCGTTAGTCGCTGATTCGTTCAGCCAGCTTTCTGCGACAATGTAGAGGCCAGCATATGAAAAACCTGTAATCAATCTCATTGCCCACCACATGAATGGGTTTACAAATATAGCCTGTAGAAGAATGGACGTTGATGCAAGAGATGCAAGTGCGCCGAAAATACGGATATGTCCCACTCGCCTGACTAAGATTGGTGTGGTCTTACAACCGAATATCAAACCAAGGAAATACCCGGACATCATAAATCCTGTGATGGTGGTACCAAAATTTTCCATGGAGGCACGAACACCTATCAAAGTTGCCTGGAGACCGTTTCCTATCATGATCAACCCCATGCCCAGGAGTAGTGCCCAGCAGTTGGAAATTATGTTAAGCATTCTTTAACGTCTCCTGATTCACCATGATGCAAGGAAAAATGTGTCATTAATAATTATTCCCATGCAATTATCATTAATCAAAGTCATCTCTTATATGTTAACTTTTTATAGAATGCAAATGACAAGCGTATCTGCACAAAAAAAATGGAGGAAACCCATGACTTTGTTTATGTGCTGTTGTTGTTTTTTTAACCCAAATCCACTGAAAAATGGCATTTCAATTGTGTGTGGGGGGGGCATATTTTCTTGACATTCATTTCCTCAAAATTAGAAGACTTTCTCTAAGGTTTGTAGGCCCAAGGCAGAATCGCTTATTTTGATTTTGTTCAAACCATTCCCGTTTAATTTTTAGATTGGGAGTTCTTCCATCCTCGCTTTCTAAAATGACAACGTTTTTTTTCATGCCCCGGACATGGGATCTCCTGTAAGAATCGAAACAATAAACCCATTTTGAATCCATTTGGGTGACCATGATATAATGTTCCTCTCTTTTGGTGAGGAGCATGTTGCACAAGGCAACGCCACCCTGGTCAAGGCAGGTTTGGATGGAGCCGTTTAGATTCAGAGTCACCCCTTCTCCCTCAAAAAATTCTGTTTGGACTGAAAATGATTTCATCTTATAGGAATTCAACCAGTTGCCAATCAATTGAACTGCATATCTGCTGGTTCCCCCAATGCCGAATCTTGCGTTCCTGCCAACCGTATCCAGGCAATAAAGGAAGATATTTCGGATGACCATCGGTGGAATTTCCCGTCGGGGAAACAGATACGACACTCCGTTAATTAAAGCTGTGGGGACACAGTCGTATTCAGAAATTTGGTAGTGAAGCGGTGCATACATAACTCTATACCTTTTCATGATATCATATCAGACAGGTCATTTTTATGACTGCCAGGGAATTCATTGAGGATGACTTTAATTGAAAACATGGTATTAATAAAGAAATAAATATGGTTTATTTACATGGGAGGAAAAATGAAACCAGAGAGAATCGTTGTTAATGCTGAGCAACTCTATACCGGTAAGGATTTATTGACAGACCAAACTATTATCATTGAAGGGGATCGTATCGTAGACGTGACAGGGCGATCATACAGTCCAGACCATTCAGGGATTGTTACTCCTGCATTGATTGACGCCCACTCCCACATCGGAATGGAACGACAGGGAGAACCCAGTACGGAATCTGAAGTGGACGACACCTTTAACACCTTTGCTCCGATGCAGAATCCAGTCAACAGTATCTACTTTGATGACCGCGCTTTTGCTGAGGCCGTTGATTTTGGTGTACTCTACTCCTGCGTTGTCCCTGGCAGCGGCAATGTCCTCGGCGGTCAGGCAATGTTGATCAAAAATTTCTGTCAAACCCGCAAAGAGGCTGTTATTGGTCATTACGGGTATAAAATGGCCCTGGGGTATAACCCCAGGTCGGATTCCAGGTGGAAAGGGCAGCAGCACAATACCCGAATGGGCAATGCCGCCTTCCTTGAAAAACAATTTACAGAAGTGATTAGGCAGGAAGCCTTTGCCAGAGTAAAAAGGGACCGGGCACTTTTGGATTTGGCAAAAGAACTTGGCAGCACCAATATTTCAAACAAAGAGAGGGAGCAGAAAAAATCCTGGATCGAGATTGAGTATAAAAACGCCCTTTCTGCTGAGCAATGGGCGGTGTTCGGGATGCTGAAAGGGGAAAAACCGATAAAGGTTCATGTCCACAAGGAGGATGATGCACTATTCCTTGTGGATCTCAAAAAAAGATTTGGGCTTGATGTTACGGCGGAGCATACCTGCGGTATTGCAAAAACAGAGGTATTCAATGAACTGGCTGACAATAATATCCCCATCGTATATGGCCCTCTGGACTCATTCGATTATAAGGTGGAATTGAAAACGGCTTCCTATAAAAATGTGGCCAGCTTGATGGCCTCCCGTGCCCAGTTCGGTCTGATGACAGATCATCCCGTTATTTTGGCCCATCATTTAAGAGATTCCTTGAAGTATTTTCTCATCAACGGGATGGCACCGGAAACCGCAATTGGACTTGTTACCAGGGAGAATGCAAGGATCTTGAATCTGCATGACCAGCTTGGAACGATAAAACCGGGGATGCTGGCAAGCATGATAATCTGGAACAAGGATCCGTTCCATCTGTCTGCTTTTCCAAGGATTGTTATGGCAGAAGGGCAAATTGTCAGGAGGCCGTCTGGAATCTAATGTTTAAACTGGGACTTGTCGATCCCCAGTTTTTTCATTTTATCATACAATCCCCTTGGGTGGATGCCAGCGATTTCGGCTGTTTCACCAATTTTCCCTTTGGTTTTTTTTAATACAATTTCAAGGTATTTCTTTTCCACCTGATCCAAAATGCTCTGCTTGACCTGGGCAAGTGTTTTGGTTTCTAATTTGTCCATTCCATCCTGGATAAGGGAGAGAACATTGTGCTGCTGTGGGTCATTATAGTGGAGTGTTGTGGGCAAATTTTCAACGGAGATTTCTTCTGATCTGCACAGCAGAACCGCCCGCTCAATTACATTCATCAGTTCCCGTATATTTCCTGGCCAGATGTAGCTGCAAAGGGCTTTCATAGCGGATTGAGAGAATCGATTGATCTCCTGGCCCAGTTTTTTGTTGTAAACATTTAAAAAATGATTGGCCATTGCCGGAATATCCTCTTTTCGCTTTCTTAGAGGTGGGAGGGTCAGGGTGATAACACTAAGCCGGTAGTAGAGGTCCCGTCTGAAATGACCCTCTTCAACCTCTTGCTCAAGATTTTTGTTGGTCGCTGCAATGATCCTGACATTCACCCAGACGGATTTTTCACTCCCCACCGGCGTAAATTCAAAATCCTGAAGAACCCGCAATAATTTTGACTGCATCTGAAGGGGCATTTCCCCGATTTCATCCAAAAAAAGAGTGCCCTGGTGGGCCATCTCAAATGCTCCCCTTCGTGACCGGACAGCTCCTGTAAAAGCTCCCTGCTCATGGCCGAATAATTCACTTTCCATGAGCTGATCCGGTATTGCCGCCATGTTGATGGGGGTAAATGGACCTGACGACCGCTGGCTTTCTGCGTGGATGGCTTTGGCCAAATGCTCCTTGCCCGTGCCGGTTTCACCCAGAATCAACAGGGTGGTATCACTGGAAACGACCTGGAGGGTTTCATCCAGAAAAACCTGCATTTCCTTGCTATTGGAGAGGAAGTCATTGAGGCGGGGTTGAAACCGGCCACGTTGATCAAATCGGTCCGTATAATAAAATATCCGTCTGGATTCTATGGTACTCTCAATGGCTTCACAAATGCCGTCAAATGAGATTCCTGAAAAAAGTACAACATCCGCCCCTGTTGCCAGGAGGTTGGCATTCTCCTCTGGCGATTCTCTTTCATTTAATACGATGATGACTGGTTTTTCAGGCAGTTCATTCAGTATGGCCATGTTTGATTCCAGGGGTTTCGGGATCAGTTTTCTGCTTATAATAAAAATATCGGCACAACTCCTGATCATTTCCTGCCATGGCTTTTTTTGTTCCTTGCTTATTTTCAGCTGGACATCCAGCTGGGACAGCCAGTTTTTTAACTCGGGTAATAGTTTTTTTTCGCTGATTGCACAGGCTATACGTATAAGCATCTCGTCTCCAATTATTATTTCGGTATTGAAATACCGAAATAATAAAGCCATTTGACTGATATAATGGGCTTCTTTACAATAGTACATATGCCAATATCATATTTTTAAGTAATAAAATACTAAAAAATAAATATCGGTATTTATATGCCGAAATGTGTTTGAGTCTTTGATTCTTACTTGCATTATAACTCTTTGTTTTTATTCGACAAATAAAATAAATCCAGTTTTGTGTATTGTGGCACAATAGATGCTACATGAGAATCCAACCCGAATATGGAAGACTGGAGAGTCTTTTATGTTTTTGACAAAAAAAAGGATCTTAAAATGAACAGAGAAAGGATTGGGCAGACAAAACACAAGGCACCAAAGTTCAAGGAGTATAAAGATTCATCCCTTCGGTGGGAAGAAAGGCTTGAAATGAAAAAGCCACGTAAGAAAGGGAAGCATAAAAGAAAAAAATTTGAAGACGACTATTAACAAAATAAAAGAAAGGATACTTAAAAATGAACACATCTGCTGCAGTGAAAATTGATACTCCTAACAATCAGGATAACGCCCTTGAAGTATGGGGCATTGCGTCATCCATCGACATATATGAATGCGACCCGGAAAAAATCAGGAATCCCGGATATATTAAACAATTTGTCGTGGACCTCTGTGATTTGATTGAGATGAAGCGGTTTGGAGAAACCCAGGTTGTTCATTTTGGAGAGGACGAAAAAGTGGCTGGCTTTTCCATGGTCCAGCTGATTGAGACTTCACTGATTTCAGCTCATTTTGCAAATCTTACCAATGCCACCTACCTGGATGTGTTCAGCTGCAAGGCCTATGATCCTTCTGTGGTTCAGGAATTCTCCCAGAATTACTTCGGCGGTGTCTGGTCACGTATAAATGTAACCCATAGAAAATAGAGTGTAATATGAAACTCAAGGTCTATACAGATAATGCGAACTGCCAAAAACTTTGGGAGACGTTTTGGCCTGGAAAGGTGCTTTTTGATCTCTGGCAGATCAGAGCCTGTTTCCACGATGAGTTCCAAAGGCCGCTGCGATTCCAGACTGTTGAATCAAAAGGCCAGATAGTGGGACTGCTTCCTTTATGCTGGTGTGAAGAATCCGGTCAATATGTGTTTTTCCCCGGGGAAACCTGGCAGGGCAAGACCTGGATAGAACAAAACAGGATCATCGCAAAAGACAAAGAAATTTTTCAGATGCTGATCCAGGCAGTGCCGGGGCCTTTGCACCTCAGATACCTTATCCCGACCCCATTGCTGGAAACCCTGGACCAGGCTGAAGAGGATGAAAAAGGATACCATTTTTATCCCGGTCTCTACGATGATACCTTTGAAAATTATTGGTTGGGTTTTTCAAGCAAGTCCAGGAAGAAAATCAAAAAAGAGATAGCTGCCTTTGAAATGGCTGGGGTGAATTTCCGGTTTAATGAACTGGATGATATTGGAGAATTGTTCCGGCTCAACACAACTTGCTTTTTTACCAAGTCCTATTTTCATGATTCAAGGTTCCATGCTGCATTTAAGCGGCTTGCATCTCTGCTCAAAGAGATGGGACTGCTGAGGATGACCACCATACGCATTGGCGGGGAAGTGGCTGCTGTGGATATGGGAGCGGTTTGCAACAATACCTACACCCTGCTTGCCGGTGGAACTAACCCCCATTTTAAAGGGGTGGCAAAGCTGATCAACCTCCACCATATTGAGTGGGCCTGCCAAAAGAGAATAGGCACTGTAGATTTTCTTTGTGGAGATTTCAACTGGAAGGAACGGTTTCACCTTACCCCAAGACCCTTGTACCAGATTAATGAAAATCAAAGTCAAAGCAATGCAAAAAAAATTGAGAGCCATGAAGAACGCATCTGTGCATAATAAAAACCGAGTGCTGGTTGTGGGCACAACACCGGATTATATCCACTGGATACGGCAAACTTATCCGGACCGGGCTATATTTGTTACAGATCCCAGGGCAAGGAAAGAGGCATTCGAGCCAATACCTTCTGCCAATGAGGAAATTCTGGTGGAACTGGACAGTGAAAAAGCAGTTCTGAAATCGCTTTTTTCACATTTGGAAAACCATGGTCAGATCATCACCGGTATTGCCTGTTTTGACTGTGAATCACTGGAACTGGCTTCAGTTATTGCCTCTGAATTTGCCCTGGATTTTGTCAGTGTTGAAACTGTTCGTAACTGCCGGGACAAGTTTGTGTCCAAAAAGATCTGGCAGGAGAACAAAATCCTATGCCCCAGGACCAGTCCTGTGAAAGCTTTGGAAGATGTCCTTTCATTTCTCCATGAATGCCGGAACGATATTGTGCTTAAACCTTTCTACGGCAGCGGTAGTGAACTGGTATTCAGATGCCGGACCCAAAAAGAGTGCGAGGACTATTTTTATACCATCCAGAATGGGCTCAGTAAAAGGCAGTCAAATCCCATCTTCAAACAGCAGTCTTCCACCGAGCATCTGATGCTGGCAGAGGAATTTGTGTCAGGGCCTGAATACAGTTGTGACATATATATCGACTGGGATGGGATCTCTATTATCAGGGTAGCCAAAAAAATTAAGCCGTCAAACCAGCCTTTTGGAACGGTTTACGGCTATATTCTTCCGGCGGCCCTGCCCACAGGTGTGGATGAAGTCGTGTTTGAAAATACACTGCTGAAAAGCGCCAGGGTGCTTGGCGTTAACAGGGGTATCTGTATGGTTGATTTTGTTATCAGCAACCACCAGGCAAGCCTCATCGAATTGACCCCCCGCCCTGGGGGCGATTGTCTGCCGGCACTGCTGAAAGCTGCCGGCGACCTGGATATTATCGGAATGACCTTGGACGTTGCTGAAAAAAAGGCTGTCAAATTGAATGGAACAATAGGTTTTCCTCCCCATATCGGGTTGAGGATTCATGCCCATAAGGCCGGGATCTTAAAAGGGTTTAATACGGATGAACTGACAGCTGAAAAACGAATTAAAAACATCAAGTACATTCGGGAACCCGGCCATTGCATTACCATGCCTCCGGCAGACTATGACTCGTGGCTCCTGGGGCATATGATCATAAAACCAGAACAGCAAAAACACCTGGAAGCCCAGGGCCTTTTGATAGGGAGACGATTGAAAGTGGAAATAGCCCCATGACACCTGCACACGAAAAACAGATACCGCTATTGTCCAAGACGTATTTAAGGGAATTTGTGAACGGATTTCTTAACCGCAGGTTGTTTTTCAGCGATCTGGTTCACAAGTTCGGTTCTCCCCTTTATGTTCTGGAGGAAGCAGTTTTAAAGCAGCGGGCCCGACAGTTTAAAACTGCCATGAATAAACGACTGCCGGACTGTGGATTCTATTTTGCCATGAAAAGCAACAACCTGCCCCAGGTTTCCAGGGTTCTTCTGGATCAGGGATTCGGTTTGGACGTATCTAGCGGAATGGAGCTTTCGGCAGCGCTTCTCCTTGGCACTGACCAGATCATCTTCTCTGGTCCAGGCAAAACCCGAACTGAGCTTGAACTGGCTGTCGGCAACAGCGAAAAGGTGACGGTGCTACTGGACAGTGAGGGGGAATTGCGCCGACTTTCTGCCATTGCTAAAGAGAAGAACAAAAAGGTTCATGTGGGGTTACGATTGAACACCAACCCTGAAGGCTTGTGGCGCAAATTCGGTATCCTTTTGGATGAACTGGGACCTTTATACGATAAGATCAGTGGATCATCCCATCTTATTTTTTTAGGACTGCAGTTTCACTCCTCATGGAACCTTGACCCTGAGCGGCAGGCCGTCTTTATCGAAACCTTGGGAGGTTTTCTGAAAATAATGCCGGACCAGTTTTTTGAGGATCTTAAGTTCATTGATATCGGCGGGGGATACTGGCCATCCCAGGGTGAGTGGCTGGTTTCTGATCAGCCTTTAGCCCACTATTGTATCCCGGCAGCACCCATTGAAGCATTTGCAGACTGCTTGGCCCAGTCACTGGAAACACATATTTTCCCGCTGACCCAGTGCCGGGTCTGTTTTGAACCGGGGCGCTGGATCTGCAATGATGCCATGCATATCCTCATGCAGGTGGTGGACTGCAAAACTGAGGATTTGGTCATAACAGATGCCGGGACCAACACCATCGGCTGGGAACGGTTTGAAACCGATTACTTCCCGGTGATGAATCTAACCCAGGCCATGCCGGAAGAAAGAGCCTGTCATATCCTGGGATCATTGTGCACCCCCCATGATGTATGGGGGTACGCATACTTTGGAAAAGGGATATCTGAAGGGGATGTTTTGATGATACCCACCCAGGGCGCATATACTTACAGCCTGAAGCAAAGTTTCATTAAACCCCTGCCACGGACAATTGTGGTGGAAGAAATAGGCAGCCCCTATTGTTTAGACTGAAGTAAAGGAGGAAACCATGACGTATGATTTCTGTTTAGGCTGCGGTGTCCTGCTGGGACCCCACGCGTATCAGTGTCCGGTGTGCGGATTCATTAACGGGTTTGATGACGAAGGGGAGCTCATTCTTAATGATGAGTTCCTCCTGGAGGACGACTACCTGGATTGATTGGGTTCAACTAAAAATCTGATGTAGTAGAAAAGGGAGGGGATCATGAATGAGGAACAATTGGAGTACTTTAAAAAGATTCTTGAGGGGCAGCTGAAAAAGCTTTTGGTTCAATCCGGCCATATGGTTTCTGAACTGGTGTCACAGAATTCCCATGAGATTGAATATCTGGATCAGGTCTCAGTTCATACAGATCATGTAATGAAACTGCGGATCAAGTCCAGGGAAAGCTATTTAATTAAAAAGATAGTCAATGCTCTTGAAAGAGTTGAGGCTAAAACATTCGGCATCTGCGAAGTTTGTGAGGAAGAGATTGCCTTTCGCAGGCTTGTGGCCAGGCCTGTTGCCACAAAATGTATCTTCTGTAAAACTAAAGAAGAACTATTTGAACGGTTGGTAGGCTGAAAGAAAGGTGCCTTGAGGTAAACCAAATGAATAAAACAGAACAGAATACTCTATTTGCGCCTCTGGAAAAAACTGAACTATCTAAAAACGTCACCAAGACCGTAACGGATGACACCTTAAGAATTATCGGCTATGATATAGCAAGAGGGATTGCCATCTTGACAATGTTGATAATTAATTTTAAAGGGGTTTTGTCAGTATACGATTCCAACCCTCAATGGCTTTCCGATGTAATCAATTTTTTGGATAGAAGAGCCGCAATTGTTTTGGTGATGGTTTCGGGGATCGGATTGACGCTTTTATTGAAAGCCTCGGATACAAATAATTGCCTTCAGGCTCGAGTGAGCAAACAGGGCATACTTTTGAATAGAGCATTCTTTCTTTTTATTTCGGGATATTTATTATCCATCATTTGGTCTGGAGATATCCTTCATTTTTATGCTATTTTTATATGCCTCGGCATTGTTCTATCGCCATGTTCAAATAAATTTCTTGCGATTACAGCGTCGTTGATATGGATGGCAAGCTTTATTCAATTTTTTGAAATTTCAGACCATCTGCAATCAGGTTTTGGTAGAGGTATCTTCATAGATCAACTAATTGACATATTTTTTACCGGGTATTATCCAGTCTTTCCATGGGCGACTTTTTTTATCCTTGGCATGCTTTTGGGCAGATTAAAATTATGTGACAAACAACATAGAAGAATGTTTTTATTAAGTGGATTGGCCATTTATATATCATCTGAACTGATTTCCAAATTTTTCACAGCTGTTGCATTGTTCCTTTCTTCAGAGCCTGAAATTGCAACTGCACCCTTGGGGCAGTTTTCTTTGGGGTTAATGTGGCTAACAAGTATAGATTTAACTGTGCCAACACCACTTTCAGTTATATCAGGGATTGGAACTGGTATCACAGTTATTATGGTGAGTATCTCTATATCAACGGAGAAAAATGCGTATTGGACAAAATATATCATTATAGCTGGCAGAAATACACTGACACTTTATATTACTCACATCATATTTTTAATACTTATGGTCTTCCTATTTAATATCTCAGATGAAACTAATTTACCACTTATCAGCCTAAGCGCATTTCTTTTTTTCTTCATGTATATAACGCTGATATCGTTTTGGCTGAAAAACCATAAAAAGGGCCCTTTTGAATTGCTGATGCGCAAATTTTCCGTTAGCAATCTAATTCTTGAAAAACAAAAATATTTACGGAGAATCAGACATGAAAATCAAAGAGGGCAGACTTAAAAAAAATTATACTTTTGGTTCAGGGAGACGTGTTAATTTTAAACAAATTTTGAATAACTTCATGGACGAAATCCTATATATCAGGTCGATTTTTCAGCAGTGTTTTATATCAGGACTAACACATATCGAGACCACCCCATTGGCATTCTGGAAGGGGACTTCGCATACATTAATAGGACAAATTTGCTCATGTCCTTTCCCATGAAAACCTATTACGAGAAAACAGGATTTATTCTTTGAAAATTTTAATAAAAATGCCCGGAATTTAACCTAAAATATTCGGGTTAACTCAGCACTGAAATGGTTCAGTTTTTGGGGACCACCGGAGTTTGCCTTTATGAAGCAGGGACTCTCCGGGTTGGCGATTGATCCCGAACTCGCGTGGTTCTATTAAAACGATAGCAAAAGGTGATGCATGACAACGATTGAAACAGATGACTCGATCCACAAACTTGAAACCCGAAATCTCCGGATGTCAGACTACGAAGATGTGAAAGCCATTATGGAGAGTGCCTATGCAGGTATGGGTGGTTCCTGGAACAAGAACCAGTATGCAACCCTCATGTCCATCTGCCCCCAGGCTCAGATTTGTATTGACGACAAAGGGGCTGTAGTGGCAGCGGCGTTGACACTTATCATCGATTACTCGAATCTGGAACAGAATCATTCCTACGAGGATATTGTTTCAGATGGTCGATTTGAAGGTCATGACCCTGATGGGGACTACCTGTACGGGATTGACCTTTTTGTTCGTAAAGACTATCGGGGAATGCGTCTGGGACGGCGTCTTTACGATGCTAGGAAAGAACTATGTGAGAAGATGAACCTCAAGGGCATCATCGTTGGAGGCCGGATTCCCGGGTATGAAAAGCATCACAAGGAGCTGACACCGGGGCAATATATGGAGAAAGTAAAAAACCGTGAGATTATCGATCCGGTTCTAACGTTTCAGCTATCCAATGATTTTCATCCGAAACGCGTAATCCGCAATTATATTCCCGAGGATGATGCATCCAGAAGCTATGCTGTTTTTCTGGAATGGAACAATATTTTTTACCAGGCAAAAAAAAAGCATGTCTGGGGACGAAAGTCCAATGTCCGTTTGGGAATGGTCCAATGGCAGATGAGACAGTTTAGTTCCGTGGAAGACCTTCTGCAACAAGTTGAATTTTTTGTAGATACCGTGTCTGGATACAATGCGGACCTGCTGTTGTTGCCGGAATTGTTCAATGCGCCACTCATATCACGCTACGATCAGGACGATCCACCCATGGCCATGAGGCATCTTTCGGGGTATACGGAACGATTGAGAACTCAGATATTGCAGATGGCCATCAGTTACAACATCAATATCGTGGCCGGAAGTCTTCCTGAGAGTATTGATAACAAACTGTATAACGTGTCGTTCCTATGCCGCCGTGATGGGACATGGGATGCCCAATACAAACTCCATATTACCCCTGACGAATCGGAGTCCTGGGGTCTCCAGGGAGGAGATGAGCTGAAAATATTTGATACAGACATTGGAAAAATCGGTATTCTCATCTGTTATGATGTGGAGTTTCCTGAACTTTCCCGGCTATTGGCCGAACGGGGGATGAAAATTCTCTTGGTCCCATTCTGGACAGACACTAAAAATGGGTATCTTCGAATTCGCAGATGTGCTCAGGCCCGGGCCATCGAAAATGAGTGTTATGTTGCCATATCAGGAAGTGTCGGTAATTTGCCCAAGGTGGTGAATATGGACATTCAGTATTCCCAGTCCGCCATTTTCACACCCTCTGATTTTGCCTTTCCCCATGATGCCATTGCCGCCGAGGCTACGCCCAATACTGAGATGACTCTGATTGCCGATGTTGATCTGGATCTGCTAAAAGAACTTAGAAAACATGGCAGTGTAAGAAATCTCGAAAGTCGCAGGAGTGATCTGTATACAATTGACTGGATTAAATAAAATGGCGGCGTATACATGACCATTCATGGTTAATAGTTATAGAAGGTTCTCAGTGATGGCGATGCCAAAATCAAGCATTAAGAAAAATCGTCCAGTTCTTCTTCCTCTCCAAGTTCCATACCAAAAGCTTTTGAACCTTTCTCAAAGTCGTCGTCATATATCTCAGGGATATCATCATCGTTAGAATAACTGTCATCAATAAATACCAGGTCTTCACTTTCCTCAACAATAGTGATGATAACTTCTTTCAAGTTTCTTTTAAAACTCTCTGAAAAGTCTCCTTCTGAATCAGGCCAGAACTCAATTTCTTCATCATACTCATCGATCAAATCATATATATCTGAGACAAAGCTTGGGTCCTCCAAGTTTTTGCCATATGATTCAATAATATCTTTATAAAGATCATAAAGTTCGAATTCTTCAACAGCATCCTGGATTGTGAATTTCTTTGCCATTATCAACATCTCAATAACAAATTTAATACTGAATTTTACAAAAAAATAATTTTGATATTCTGTTTGTCAATCGGAATATAGAATAAATTGTTTTGTTGTTTCTACAATTATATGAACTTTATAACTTAACAGAAATATCTCAAAAAAGGTCCTTCTGGTGGTCCCCTAAAAGCGACTATAGTGTCTATTATGTGTCACCGAGACCACTTTCAACAAAGGCGTTTAATTCTTTTTCCAGTGCTTAGGGGTTCTCGAAATTTGGCGGCGACAATTTGTATTCAAAATCAATAGTCCAATATTTCTTATTTTTATGGATTTATAAATTAGAAATTGGGAGAAGACTTTGTCTATTAGGGCTGTCCCAAAAACTGGAAATCAAAAGTTAAGACTATTAGAAGAGCGTTTTATCGATTGTTGCACGCAAGCCTTAATTTTATTCAATTTTTCCATTTGCAACAAATCGATAAAATGTAAGAACTGAATGATATGG
>JADGEQ010000005.1 GCA_016744295.1 Desulfobacteraceae bacterium
ACTTTTGGTGGTGGGGGGAGGATTTGAACCTCCGAAGGCTGAGCCGTCAGATTTACAGTCTGATCCCTTTGACCACTCGGGAACCCCACCAAAGCATTTTTCTTGGAGCCGATACCCCGAATCGAACGGAGGACATTCTCATTACAAGTGAGATGCTCTACCAACTGAGCTATATCGGCTTATCTTAAAATCAGGGACAACTTAGTCACCTCAAAAAGACCGGCAGAATATACCAGAGCATATCGAGTTTATCAACTACCACCTAAAGTAACCTCATCCAATCTACAGCGATTAAAACCAATTTAAAGAGGAAAACCTCTAATTAACCTCTATATCCTCTTTTCTTTTCACTTCATTCCCCATCAAACCCTCCAAAAATAGAAGATTGAGACACCAGCCTATTGAGAATCCCTACAATATATAACAAAGTCTTTGCTTATACAAGTTTTTCCTGAAACACCCAGTTGCATTTGCATTCAGAATCCAAAAACACCCCGGCCCTATTGACAAGACCCCTCGAATCTATTAATTAAAGCCCATCATATTGAAACCATGCGTTGCATCATAGGAGCAGAATGACATATAAAAAACTGGCTATTAGTACATTAATCCTCTTTTTAACGGCAGGTTGCCAACAAAGCCGATTAAATTCTGCCAAACCCGTTTCCCCTGATACCAACGACACCCGAGTTCAGGAAACCATCGTAAATATCGGGTCGGGGAACAGTGCACCTCTTTTGAATGATTCCGCCAGGACCGTTGCGGGCGAGCCCGAGGGTGCTCCTGAAAGCAATCCATTGGGCAAATCAATATCTGATAACGCTCAGTCACCTACCTCCCTTGATCAGGGCAAAAAAGACCCCAAGAGACCAGGCCAGGACAAGATTGATCAAGCCTTGGAGTTATGCAACTATGCCCAGGAGATGTGGGAAGAGGGCAATCTTGATGAGGCACTTGCCAGCCTGGATTCTGCATATTACCTTATCCTTGAAATCGATCACTCCGCCTTCCACGAACTAAGCCAGCAAAAAGAGGATGTCCGGTATTTGATATCAAAACGCATCCTAGAAATCTATGCCTCCCGGCAAATAGTTGTAACCGGACAACATGATGAAATACCCATAACCATGAATACCCACGTTAAAGCCGAGATCAAAAGATTAACCGGCCCCGAGAGAAGATACTTCATCCAATCCATGGAAAGGGCAGCCCGGTACAGACCCTTCATTGTCAAAGAATTAAAAAAAGCCGGCCTGCCGGAAGAGATTTCCTGGCTCCCCTTAATTGAAAGCGGATTTAAATTGCGCGCCCTTTCCTCTGCTAGAGCACTGGGTCTATGGCAATTCATTCCCTCCACCGGTCACAAATTCGGCCTCAACCGAAATCATTATATTGACGAACGCATGGACCCCGAAAAGTCAACCTTGGCTGCCATTGCTTACCTAAAAGAGCTTCATAACCTTTTTGGAGACTGGACAACAGCACTGGCCTCTTACAATTGTGGAGAGTACAGGGTTCTCAAGACCATACGCCGCCAAAAAATCAATTATCTGGATAATTTCTGGGATCTTTATCAAAATCTTCCCAGGGAAACATCGCGTTATGTTCCCCGATTCCTTGCAACCATTCATATTGTCAACAATCTTGAAAAATACAATATGAAAATCACCAACCCATCAGCCCCCATTGAATACGAAACATTCGAGGTAAAAAAGCAGGTGCGTCTGAAGGATGTTGCCAAGCAAATCAATGTCAGCCCTCTTTTACTGACACAATTAAACCCAGAATTACGACATGACCTGCTCCCACCGGAAACATATCCCCTTAAAATTCCAAAAGAAAAAGCGTCATTTTTTTTGAGTGGACTGGACAAGATAAAAACAACCTATTCTCCCCCGCCAATCTATGTTTATCACCGGGTCCGCAAAGGGGACACCTTGTCTGGCATTGCAAAGAGATACAAAACCTCTGTAAAGACTATTTCCCGTGCAAACAATATTTCCAAAAGACACAAAATCATTGCCGGCAAAATATTAAAAATCCCAAGCCGCCAGTATAGAGGCAATATAAATGTTGCCAATACAGGAATTAAAAAGGGTACCTCACCCGGCAAACAGATTCGATACAAGGTAAACCGCGGTGATAACCTATGGCATATTGCCACACGATTTTCCACAACCACCAAACAAATCATGTTGCTCAATAAACTGCAAAACACCACCCTACATGTGGGACAGACCTTGTTGATCGCTCCTAGCAATAAGGCATTATCAAAAAAAGACAATGCGACCTATAGGGTAAAGTCGGGTGATAGCCCCTTTTTAATTGCAAAAAGATATAATATGAGTTTAAATCGATTTCTTTCCTTGAATCATTTGAACAAAAGAAGTAAGATCTTCCCCGGACAAAAAGTCATCATAGAATAAATCATCATAAAATAAAATCTGCCCCCGTAGCTCAGTGGATAGAGCATTGGATTCCTAATCCATGTGCGCAAGTTCGATTCTTGCCGGGGGCACCACCCAAGAAGATAAGACCCATGCCTAAGAAATTAATCAAACCGGAGTTGCTTGCACCGGCCGGAAACTTTGAAAAGCTTGAAATTGCCATCCATTATGGTGCGGATGCGGTATATCTTGCCGGAAAAGATTTTAGTCTCAGAAACTTCTCGGGGAATTTTACAGATTCAGAATTAATTGAAGCCGTTCGTACTGCACATGATGCCAATGTAAAAATCTATCTGGCCTGCAATATTTATTCAAGAAACCATGAACAATCACAAATCAAATCTTTCCTGAAAAAGGTAAGCAAGATCCAACCCGACGCTATTATCATCTCCGACCCCGGAATTATCATGCAGGCACAGAAAATAATTCCCCACGTCGATATACATTTAAGCACCCAGGCCAATACAACCAATTATAATACCGCATTATTCTGGCAAAAACTTGGGGTCAAGCGAGTGAATCTGGCCAGGGAGCTGTCTTTAAATGAAATTGAAGAGATCACCCAAAGCACCCAGATTGAAACCGAAGCCTTCATCCACGGTGCCATGTGCATTTCATACTCGGGTAGATGTTTGTTGAGCAATGTTTTGACTAACAGAGACAGCAATCGGGGACTTTGTAGCCATCCTTGTCGTTGGAAATACGCGGTTGTCGAAGAATTGCGGCCCAATGAATTCCACCCATTAATGGAAGATTCCAGGGGATCATACATTTTTAATTCCAAGGACCTGTGCATGATTGAACATATTCCTGCCCTGGTCAATGCGAGAATTTCGTCCTTGAAACTTGAGGGTAGAATGAAAGGCATCAACTATCT
The DNA here is from genome assembly GCA_016744295.1 of Desulfobacteraceae bacterium. Taxonomy (GTDB): domain Bacteria; phylum Desulfobacterota; class Desulfobacteria; order Desulfobacterales; family Desulfobacteraceae; genus NBML01. Next base: position 3,325 of record JADGEQ010000005.1, read on the forward strand.
GGCATCCATGGTAAAAACCTATCGAAATGCCATAGATGCCTATATGGAAAGCCCTGAAGCCTATCGCGTCAAAAAAGAATGGCAAAAAGAGCTGTTCCAGGTCTTTCACAGGGCCTATTCCACTGGATTTTATTTTGGAAACTCTGATGAGCAATTCCCAAATACAGAAAACATTCACCAGGGGAAAATCCACAGTTTTATCGGCAAGGTTCTGGAATGCTTAGACGAAAAACGCTACCTGGTTGAAATCCGGAATAAGATAAACAAAAATGATCGGATTGAAATCCTCACACCCAATGGAGATGCTAAGGAATCATGTATATTGGATTTAACCGATCCAGACCAGAATCCCATTGAGAACGCCCAGCCGAACAGCCGGGCAATATTTGGCATGGCACATTCCTGCCAGCCCAACGATATCATTCGTAAAATATGAATCCACTCACTCCTGTCCCATTCTTAGTTTGACTTTCTCTTTCGTTTTCTGTAAATTATTCATAATTATTGCAAAGTCATAACCATTTCGAGAATTAACCTTTCGGGAGATAAAATATGTTTGAAGACGACGAAACCCTACAAATGTATATTGAAGAATCATTGGATCATCTGGGTGACATAGAAAGTGATCTTTTAACCATTGAAGAGGGCGGAGATAATATAGACCTAGATTTGGTAAACAATGTCTTCAGGGCAGCCCATTCTGTTAAAGGCGGTGCCGGATTTATGGGACTGACCACGATAAAAGACCTTTCCCATCACCTTGAAAATGTGCTAGGCCTGATTCGAAACAATGAACTAACACCCAATTCGACCAGAATCTCAGTCCTTTTAAAAGGATTTGATAAACTTGAAACCCTGCTGAAAAACATCGAAACGAGCAACGATGTGGATGTCTCTGAGCATATTGCGGCCCTGGAGGATATAACAAAATCGTCTTTGCCGGAAGAGCAACAAAGCATGGTGTCTGAAATGGTTGATATCGTCCTTCAGGATGGTAGAATTTTCCAACATATTTCCCTCTATGAAATCGAAAAATACAAATCAGAAGGGAAAAACCTGTTTCTGGTTGAGTATGACATGATCAATGATATCCAGCGCAGGGGCAAAAACCCCATTGAAGTGTTGAACAGTCTCCAGAAGACAGGTACAATTATTGATACCAGGATTGACTTTGATTCGGTTGGTACGCTTGATGACAACGCCAGTCCCATTAGGATTCCATTCCAAGTTCTTTTTGCATCCATCATTGAATATGATATGACCGAGACCCTTTTTGATATCAAGAAAAACTATATTCATGCAATCACAGATCAAATGATTGTTTCAACATCTGCCGTTGAGCCAGATCCACAGCCAATGACCTTGCAGGACAGAACAGAAACGGAAATGCCAATCCAATCCGAGCCAATTAAAAAAGCTTCCCAACCGATTGCTGTTGAATCACAGGTTTCAAATGTTTCGGCGGCCAAAACAGCACCGACCGTTGTCAAGAAAACGGCAACTGAATCGGCCACTTCAGAACCAATTGAAAAAGATCTTCATATCAGTGCAAAGCCCCAGACTTCGTTGAGAGTGAACGTAGGACTTCTTGACACCCTCATGAACCTTGCAGGCGAACTCGTTCTAAGCCGTAATCAATTGCTCCAGGGAATTAACTCTTCCAATATAAAAGCAACAGAAGTTTCTGGCCAGCGAATTGACATGATTACCTCTGAACTTCAGGAGGCAATCATGAGGACAAGAATGCAGCCCATAGCAAATATTTTGAATAAATTCACCCGGGTTGTCAGAGATCTTTCCCAACAGCTGGGCAAAACCATTGAACTGGAAATTGAAGGCAAGGATGTTGAGCTTGACAAGACCATTCTGGAATCCATAAATGATCCATTGACCCACTTGGTTCGAAACTCTGTTGACCACGGGATAGAAACACCGCTGGAGAGAGAACAGATGGGCAAGCCGCCCACCGGAACAATTGTGCTGAAAGCCTTCCATGATGCCGGCCAGGTCAACCTTGTTATTTCAGATGACGGCAAGGGTTTGTACCCGGAAAAGATTGCTGCATCAGCCATAGAAAAAGGGTTGGTGACAGAACAACAGGTCGCTGATATGTCAGAGAAAAACAAGATGGAGTTGATTTTCATGGCTGGTTTTTCAATGGCCAAAGAAGTGACAGATGTTTCAGGCAGGGGTGTGGGCATGGATGTGGTGGTCACCAACATCCAAAACCTTGGCGGGATTATTGAACTTGACTCCACGCCGGGAAAGGGCACAACCATCCAGATTAAACTTCCCCTGACCCTTGCCATTATCCCCAGCCAGATCACATCGGTGGGAAATGAGAGATATGCCCTTCCCCAGGTAAATCTGAATGAACTGCTCAGAATTCCGGCCGCCCAGGTAAAAGAAAAAATTGAAACCGTAGGAGATGCTGCAGTGGTTCGATTACGGGGTGAATTGCTTCCGTTACTAGATCTGTCTGAAATGCTGGGTATCGAAAAAATATATACAGATCCCCTGGGAGAAGAACCCCATATCGACCGGAGACAAAACACAGCAGATCGACGTTCCAAACATCACTTGACTGCAGAAGAGGCCTTGTCTGACACATCCGATGAACAACTTGTTGAAAGAGAACAAGCAGACAGGAGATACCATGCGTCCAGCGCCATTAACATAGCCGTTGTATCAGCAGGCGCTTTTAAGTATGGTCTGATTGTGGATCAATTGCATGATTCAGAAGAGATTGTTGTCAAGCCCGTGGGACGCCACCTTAAAAAATGCACTGCCTATGCAGGCGCCACAATCATGGGAGATGGCAAGGTTGCCCTGATTCTGGATATTTCAAACCTTGCCCAGATGGCTGAACTGTCCACAATATCTGAGGCCAGCCAATTGGCCAAGGCCGCCGAAGCCGAAGCTGCTGCAGCAAAGGATCAGGTTGCCCTACTCACCTTTAAGAATGGTGAAAGCGAACATTTTGCAGCTCCCCTAAACCTGGTTGAGCGGATAGAAAGAATACAAACCTCTGCCATTGAAAAGATTGGTGAAAGAAAGGTTGTCCAGTACAGAGGGGGGGCATTGCCCTTGTATGAACTGTCCCAGGTTGCTGATTTCAGTCCCCTGCCTGAAAAAGAGCAGCAGGAAGTGATTGTATTCAAGGTAAAAGACAGAGAACTTGGACTCATGGTAACCCCACCGGTGGATGCCATGGAGCTATCATTGTCCATTGACCCAAGTACATTAAAGCAGACGGCTATCAGCGGGTCCATGATTATCAATGAACACACCACCCTATTGGTGGATATTTTTGAATTGGTGAAAACATTAAACCCGGATTGGTTTGTCCATGAAGTCAACGCTGCAGCCGAAATGGCTGAAGAAGGAGAAAAGATAATTCTTTTTGCCGAAGATTCTGCTTTTTTCAGAAATCAGGTAAAGGGCTTCCTCGAAGATGACGGATTTAAGGTTATTGAAGCCGAGGACGGTCTGATTGCCTGGGAACTCCTAAAGGAGCGGGTTGACGAAATCGATCTGGTGCTTACGGATCTTGAAATGCCGAATATGGATGGATTCGAATTCACAAAACGTATTAAAAATGATCCAACTTACTCTCACCTTTCCGTTGTTGCGTTAACATCCCTGGCAAGCGAGGCACATATTGAAAAGGGTAAAACCGTGGGAATTGATGATTATCAAATCAAACTGGACAGGGAAAAATTAATGAAAACGGTTAGAAATCACTTAAATTTATCCTAATATTTGTTTTTTGGACCCTTAAGGAGAAAAATATGACGGCGATCAATAAAGACAGCTCTTCAAAGGATATTGAATTTTCAACATTCTATGTTGGGGGAGCCCTTTGCGGAATTGATATTCTGAACATACAGGAAATTAACAAAAATTTTGAGATTACCAAAGTACCCCAGGCCTCTGGATATGTTGAAGGAATTTTAAACCTAAGGGGAAGAATCGTCACCATTATTGATCTTGGTAAAAAGTTGGGGCTCAAACCCTCTACCAAGGAAAAGGACAACCGGAATATCATTGTGAATTCCGATGATGAACATATTGGGTTGTTGGTTGATTCAATCAGTGATGTAGTCCAGGCCCAAAAAAATGATATCGAACCAGCACCTTCCAATATTGGCGGTGTAAAAGGCAAATTTTTCCAGGGTGTCTTAAAGACTGAAGCTCAATTAATCGGAATTCTTGACATTGATGAGGTACTCAAGGAATAATGGAAAATCTAAAAGTACTGGTGGTCGATGATACCATCGTCTACAGAAAAATTGTGGGCGATGTTTTAAAAGCGATACCAGGGGTTGAGGTGGTGGGAACTGCCAATAATGGCAAAATTGCCTTGTCTAAAATAGCCGTCTTAAAACCAGATTTGATTACACTTGATATTGAGATGCCGGAAGTCAATGGGATAGAGGTACTTGAGGGACTGCACAAACTCCCCTCTCCTCCCAAGGCCATCATGCTGTCCACCCTGACCAAACAGGGCAGCGAAATGACGATTAAGGCTTTGGAACTGGGTGCATTTGATTTTGTGCCCAAACCCGATGACGGGAAAATGGCAGACAATCTGCTCAAGGTCAAAGAGGCCATCGAACCGATTGTTCGTGCATTGATACGACAAAAAAGAACCCGGATCAATATTCACCAAAAGCTTTCTTCCCCCGGCACTGTGAGAAGACCAGTTCAAACACCGACACCAAGCCCCGCCATTTTGCAACCAAGGATAAAAACAAAATCCGAAATTGTGGGCATTGGTATATCCACCGGCGGCCCCAACGCACTGACAAGGATGATTCCGATGCTGCCAGGTGATTTTAAGGCCCCTATTCTCATTGTCCAGCATATGCCGCCCATGTTCACAGCCTCCCTGGCCAATAGTCTGGACAAAAAAAGCAAACTTGATGTCAAGGAAGCCGAAAATGGGGACATTATTATTCCGGGCCGAATATTCATTGCACCAGGCGGGAAACAGATGAAAATTGTGGCCGGTCCGGACGGAATTTCAAGGCGACTCAAAATCACGAATGACCCGCCTGAGAATAGCTGTAAACCATCGGTGGACTATTTATTCCGTTCCATTGCCCAGCATTATGTGGGCCGTGCAACAGGAGTGATCATGACCGGGATGGGATCTGATGGGTCTAAAGGACTTGCACAGATGAAGAAAAACGGTAGCCATGTCATTGCACAGGATGAAGCGAGCTGCACCGTTTTTGGCATGCCAAAGGAACCGATTGAATCCGGCATTGCCGACGTGATCGCGCCCCTGGACAGGATTGCGGATGAAATTATCAAAACCGTCGCATTTTAACCAGTAATAAATATTTTGTATCAACCGAGCCTATGAATAAAATTACGGTAACACCTAACGAATTTAGAGATTTTTCAAAATATATACTTGATATATCGGGGATTGCACTTGATGTCGGCAAGGAATATTTACTGGAAACCCGCTTGGGCCCTATTCTAAATCGTTTGGGATGCGGATCCTACCTAGAATTGCTTAGATTGTCAAAATCTGATTTTAAAAAAGAATTAGAGAATGAAATCATTGATGCGATTTCCACAAATGAAACCTATTTTTTCAGGGACAAATCCCCATTTCAATTATTACAGCATAAAATTTTCCCGGATCTGATTGACAAACGGTCATCCAGAATCAGCGGTTTAAAACCGACTATCCGCCTGTGGAGTGCTGCGAATTCAACAGGTCAGGAAATCTACAGTATTGCCATGACCCTCCTTGAAATGGGAGTACATCCTAAAAATTATAATATCAGGCTGTATGGGACGGATATATCCGATGCTGCCATTGCCCAGGCAAGCTATGGCCTTTACAACAAATTTGAGGTGGCCCGAGGGCTGGACCCCATACGGTTGAACAAATATTTTGATAAACAGGATGAACGTTATAAAATCAAGGATGAACTTAGGTCCATGGCCCAGTTTAAAAAAATGAACCTGATGAAACCCTTTCTTGGAATGGGTAAATTCGATATCATTCTGTGCAGAAATGTGATGATATATTTTACCACAGAAGACCGCAGAAAAATTTATCAAAACATCTCCAAGGTTCTGGAACCCGATGGCTATCTTCTTATAGGATCCACAGAATCCCTGGTAAATGATACCGATCTCTATACATCCAATAAATACCTGAACTCCGTTTTTTACCAATTCAAACAATAACAAAGTTTTCGTCAAACAATAGCAAGGTCTTACCCATATGAGCGCCATCAACACCAAAGAGTTTATCGATGAATTAATTTTTTGCCTGAACCAGGAAGATATTGTTAAAGCCAAAGCCCTGCTTCAGTTTGCTTCTGATTCAAACATCGGCACAGATCTTCAAAAAAAAGCCATGACTGAACTTGCCAAGGGACCAGAACGTATCGTATTACCCCTTCTTGAATACCTGACCAAAATTGAAATTGTGGATCAAGATGTTCAGGACGCTCTTTATGAGCTTATCCTTGACAAGGCATTCGGAAATACGGATCTGGTCATTGATTACATTACAAAAAACGAAAAAAAAGCCAGACTTTTGTTTTTAAAGGCCGCAGGAGAGCTATTTTTAATGGATACGGCCTCGGCATTAAAACAGATTATAAAAACAGATAAAGATCCTCAAATCCTTGTGGCTGCCATCCAGTCCCTTGGTGCTCTCAGACTGACGGATTCTCTTAAGACCATTGCTTTCATGGCGATTCATCCGGACAAAGCGGTAAAGAAAGCAGCGATTTTTGCCATTTCGGAAGCAGGCAACCAGGAAGCGGTTGACATGCTAGTGAAATTTCTGGGCGAAGACCAGGAAACCAATAAATTGGCAGTGGAAGCCCTTTCTGACATGCAGGAGCTATATGCACTTGAACAACTCACCTCTCTTCTGGGGTCACCCATAACCATTGTCCGGGATACCGCCATAGACCAATTATTGAAACTTGGCAACAAATCAACTCCGATTCTTACCCGAGCGTTTAAAAATGCCCAGGCAGATTACCTGGTTCACCTCATCACTACTCTGGGATATATTGGAGATGCGGCTGCCATTTTCCCCATACTGGATATTATCAATACCCAGCCCAAGGATGCCAATATCCGCCAGGCAGCCTATGAGGCCATGGAAAAAATTCCATCCCCCAAAACAGCCATTTGCCTTGCCCAGGGACTACAGGACCCTGTTGAGGCAGTTCGAATGAGTGCCGCCAGGGCCATAGATAAGAACCTGTCCAAACCCCTGGTTGCAGGCCTGAAAAACATTGTAAGGACAGGATCTGCCGATGCGCAAAAGGTTGTCTCAGCCCTCATTGATTCCGAGGCGGGCAATATTTTCAATTTTCTTGTGGATGAAGAGGTTTTCCAGAGCCTTGCAAGAGAGCACATCACCCAAAATGCAGCCCCTGTTACCCAAAAAACCTTTTTAAAAAAAATGACGAGCCTTGGACAAAATGACTTTGTCGCACAAATTACCAAGGAGAAATCCTGCAATGATCAGCCCTCCTTGCACAAGGCAAAAATAATTGTAATAGATGATTCAAAGATGATGCTCAAACTCTATAAAAACAAGCTATCTGCCCTGGGATTTGAACCCCAAACCTTTGAGCGGCCTGAAGATGCAATTCCCCAGATTCTGGAGAACCGCCAGGATCTTGTCATTACCGATTTAAATATGCCAAATATCAGCGGCCTTGAACTTACCCGGGAAATCAGAAAAAAATATACCCGCCAGGACTTGCCTGTTCTTATGATCACAACCCAAAGCGATTTTGTAGAAGAAAAAGATGGTGGCGACATTCAGGTGAATGATGCCGTTCTGACTAAATCCGGGATCAATAAAATTCTTCACAAACCATTTACAGACGATGATTTCAAACAAGCCATCTACCAGTTTCTGACGCCCTAGACCCACTGTGAAAAAAATTGCAGTTTTTATAGCCTTTATTGGCATTCTCACAGGACTTCTAATGGGTGGTTTTCTCGGACTGTTCTACGATCTGCCTGAAATTAACCATTTAAAGTTATTTAAACCCTCATCGGTCACAACCGTCTTTTCATCTGACAATCGGGTGATTACCCGATTTTATCTTGAAAAACGTTTCCCAGTGTCCATCACCAAAATACCCAAATCACTAATAGAGGCGCTAATTGCAACCGAGGACAGAAATTTTTATAATCACTCGGGTGTCAATCTAAAAGCAATTTTGCGTGCCATTGTGCAGGACATCAAGGCCGGAAAATTCAAACAAGGGGCCAGCACCCTGACCCAGCAACTGGCCAAAACCTTATTTTTATCCCCGAAAAAATCAATTCTCCGAAAAATCCGGGAAGCTATTCTGGCGGTCCAAATAGAAAGACGATATACAAAGGATGAAATTCTTGAGCTCTATTTAAATCTTATCTACCTGGGATCAGGTGCCTATGGGGTAGAGGCTGCCGCCCAAACCTATTTTAATAGATCTGTGACAGATTTAACCCTGGGCCAGGCAGCACTTATTGCAGGACTTCCAAAGGCTCCCAGTGCGTATTCTCCCCTAAAAAACCCCCGGCTTGCCGAAAAAAGACGGGCCATCGTTTTAAGGCAAATGCGCTTGGCCAACATCATTTCCCCCCAGGCCCAAATTCTTGCAAACAAGGAACCTGTTACCAGTGGATCCAAGATATCCCCCCTTTCCAATGCCCCGTTTTTTGTATCCTATCTGAAAAAAACGCTAAAATTGCATCCAGGTCTGACGACTGGATTTTCAAACGGATTAAATATTTATACAACCCTGGACTTAAGACTCCAATCGATTGCCGAAGCATCGGCAAAGAATCAGATACAACGTCTTCGAGCACGAATGAAAAAAAACGGATTTAATAACCCAACACCTGAATGCGCCTTGATTGCCATTGACACTAAAACCGGCGGCATCCTCAGTATGGTGGGTGGAATTGACTATCTTAACAGTGAATTTAACCGGGCAGTCCAAGCCAAACGGCAGCCGGGCTCAGCATTTAAGCCCTTTGTCTATGCCACTGCCTTAGGATTGGGATATTCCCAGCGTAATACCCTCATGGATGCTCCCCTTCGCTACTCCCAGGGGAAAAACAAATACTGGCAAGTCAATAATTTCTCCCGGAATCACAGTGGCCAGATGACGCTTCGCAAAGCCCTGGCCCTATCCAAAAATACCCCGGTTGTGAGACTGCTTGACCAGATAGGCCCCCAGGCAGTCATTGATTTTGCACAAAAGGCAGGGATCTCATCTCCCTTAAAACCATACCTGTCACTTGCATTGGGCACATCCGAGGTGTCCTTGCTGGAATTAACATCCGCCTACCTGCCCTTTGCAAACAAGGGCATCCAGGTGACACCCTCTTGCATTATCCGCATACTGGATGTGGATGGCAGAATTATTTTTCAAAATTCAATCAACAGGCAATCAATAATGTCCCGCCAGGACGCAGCTATTATGGCAGATATGCTCAAGGCAGTCATATTTGAAGGTACCGGAAAAAAGGCGACCCATATCAAAAAAGATATCGCCGGTAAAACAGGAACCACAGATAACTACAAAGATGCTTATTTCATTGGTCTAAGCCCGGAAATTGCCCTGGGTGTTTGGGTGGGCAATGATGATGCCAGCTCCCTTGGCCCATATGAAACCGGTGCAAAAGCAGCCCTTCCCATCTGGATCGATTATATGAAATCGTTTCTTGATGATAGGCCCTTTCAATATTTTGATATACCCGATGGGACCAAATTGGTGTATATCCACCCTGATACAGGTAAGATTATCCCGGAGTCCAATTCTTCTGGGGTACGGGCCTTGATTAAAACAAAGACAATAAATTGATTAAAAGCAAGACAATAAACGGATTAAAACAAAAACACTAAACAGAACAAGCCGACAGGCCACAAGCCAGAAAAGGTGGGTTACTATACATAAATCATCTTATATGGAATGGGGGCGTACCGGGTTACCGAGGGCTTGGGCAAAATATGTTCTTCTGCCACGGTAAGCCAATTGGTATCAAAATTTAGTTCCCGCAGCCGACCTCCCTCGGAAGGCAGAGAATGACTGGTACGGTCATACCGCACATTCAGGATACAAACATAGCTTTTCCTCTGTCTCGCAATCACATAATTTTTGGTAAAACTGTTCTGGGAGATTTGAGCCAGGTCAGAAAGAAATTTGACCTGTCCCACGGATAATTTAACCAGAACAGATTTTGATATCCCTTTTTCATCTATGCGCAAAAGATTTCTTGATTCGCTTGAGGAAACATAGATGGTGGTGATTGCGTCAAATTGACGAAAATACTGAGCCGCAACAATGGCAGCAGTTCTTCTCCCCCCTGACATCACCGGAACACCATAGTATTCAAACAATTTTTTTTGAAGATTTTCAGCATAGCTATCCCCTTTTTCATAGAGATCCTTGGAAATATACCGCAACTCCTTGGCAAGATTTTCCGAAGCATCTGCAATGGGCCAATCAACCCTAACATGAAAATGGGTCAGGGCATACTGAACTTTCATTCTTTGATTTCTCTGGATCAGAAGGGCATAATCCACGGGTAAAAGGGATCGCAACAACGAAAAAAACTCACTGGTTTCAAAATACTTAAAATTCCGATTAAAATTTTCCACATCCGGAAAATATTTGTGCCGCAATAAATTTGTTTTCGTGGTTTTATTTGCATCAAAATACCGGATATACTTTTTATGTTTCTTGTCAATACAATCCTCTGAAAAAATAATCAGAAATGAATTCTGGGCATCAAATTCAACGGAGGGTATTCTTGCCCTGGGTTTGAGTTCCCGCAATTCAACAAAAGGATAGGGGGTTCGCAGGCGCAAAAAATTATTATAGGAGCCCACAAGGGAATAGCCAATTACAAATTGATCCAGCTCATCGCGCAAAACCTGATAATAGGACCTTCTCAACCGAGCATCCCTACTCAGACACTCTCTTTGCATGCAGTGTTTCACAACCTCTTCCCTTTTTGCATAATTTTAGTCCAGTGCGGAAACCCCCGGGAGTATTTTTCCTTCCATCATATGTAAGAAGGCCCCGCCGCCCGTAGAAATATAACTAACACGATCCGCTACCTTGCATTGTTTAGCAGCAAGGCCTGTATCTCCTCCGCCGACGATTGAAAATGCTGCTGAATCTGCAATGGCAGTTGCCACGGTCTGGGTTCCTGCAGCAAATTTTTCCATTTCAAATACCCCCATGGGACCATTCCAGACAATGGTACCGGCATTCTGGATTGCCTCTGCATATCGGATTGCTGTTTCGGGCCCAATATCCAACCCCATCCACTTGTCCGGAATTTCATCAACCAACACTATTTTTGTATTCGCCTCTTGGTCAAATTTATCAGCAGCCACCAAATCGCTGGGTAAAAGCAATTCTATGCCTTTTTTTTCCGCCTTTTCAATAATGGCACCAGCTGTTTTTAAAAGCCCAGCTTCAATCATAGAACCTTTGGTATCAACACCCCTGGCCTTTAAAAAAGTATTGGCCATGGCCCCGCCGATGATCAGTCGATCAACAAAATTCAGCATATTCTCCAGGGCCGCCAGCTTGCTTGAAACTTTTGCACCGCCAATGACGGTTATAAGCGGTTTTTTTGGATGCTCAACCGAATCATAATAAGATTGAACCTCTTTTTCAAGTAAGAACCCGGCACAGGCGGTTGCCACAAATTTAGTAATACCGGTTATGGACGCCTGGTCCCTATGGGAAACAGCAAAGGCATTGTTTATATATACCTCACAAAGAGATGCCAGTTTCTTTGCAAATTCAAGGTCATTTTTCTTTTCTTCATTGTGAAATCTTAGATTCTCAAGCATGAGAATCTGCCCTTCACCTAGAGTTGCAACCTGCTGTTCCACACCGGTGCCGATACAATCATCCGCAAACAAAACCGGCCGGTTCAGTAATTGGGCCAACCTGCGGGCCGCCGGTTTGAGGCTGAATTTTTTATCTTTAACCCCATTGGGCCTTCCCAAGTGGGATGCCAAAATGATCTTTGCTCGATTGGTGATAAGGTATTCTATCAGGTCAAGGGTTGCCACGATCCTGTTGTCATCTGTGATTGTTAATGTATCATCCATTGGCAGGTTATAATCCACCCGAACAAACACTTTTTTCCCCTGGACATCGATAGCTCTAACGGATTTCATTGATTTATCTCCCACACATTGGAATGTATTAATCTCTATTTTGATGTTTTCCTTTTGTGAACCTGTTTTTTGCGGGACCACCGCTCAAAAAAATTCATGGCGCCGGCCTTTGTACTCCGTTCAATAATTTCCTCTTCAACGATTGTTCCGTCCTTGGTGCCAATGGCAGTCCTGAGGCATTTGGTCTTAACAGGACAATGGAAAAAACAATTCTCTGGTGTCTCGCGAAGCCCTTTTTTACCCATGGGAAAAACCTTTTCCAGGTTGCCAAAACACTCGGGAAGTTCTTGTTCTTTATTCATTGATTTGGTCAAACTCACTATTAAATGTTGAGATCAGCCCACGGGTCGCAAAGCTAAAAAACCCTTGACTGCCTGTGATGATATGTTCGTGCACCGTGATTCCCACATAGTTTAAGGCAAACACAAGTTTTTTTGTAATCTGAAGATCACTCGTGGAGGGTGAAATATCCCCCGAAGGGTGGTTGTGGGCAAAAATAACGGCTGCTGCCTGGTGGGCAAGTGCATGAATGATAACCTCCCTTGGATAAACCGAGCTTCCTGTAAGACTGCCGGAAAACAAAACCTCCGAGGCGATCACCCGATTTTTAGCATCCAGAAAAATCCCGACAAAATGTTCCTTTGCCTTGTATCCAATGATATGGTTCAGGTAATCCATTAAATCGTCTGAATTTTTTACCACATCCCTTGAGAGTATTCTTGCCTTAAGGTAACGTTCAGCCACAGCCTTGATCAGCAAAATCCCAAGGCTGTTTGCCTTTCCCACCCCGTCAACCAAGCAAAGATCCTTTGCGGTTGCCTCCAGAACCCCCTGAAAACTTTTAAACCGTTTCATCAAAAGTTTGGCGCTGGGTTTGCAATCTTTTCTCGGGGTATTCAGGGAGAGCAGCAGTTCAATCACTTCATAGTCATGGAACCCGGAAAGGCCGCCAGCTAAAAATTTATCCCGCAGCCGTTCCCGGTGTCCCTCACCCTTATTCGTCCTGGCTGTCTCCTTGATCTTCATCCTCTTCTATTTCATCAAGTATCTGGTCTGTGATTTCATTTTCATCGCCATAGGCGTCCTCACCTTCCTCGTCCTCTTCTTCACCCGCCTCACCTTCCGGGAGTCTTGCAATACCGATCAGTGCTTCCTTGGGTGCCAGATTGATCAACTTAACACCCTGTGTATTTCTGGAAATCACATTGATCCCGTCAATGGCGGTTCGAATGAGTTTTCCTTTGTCTGTCACCATCATGAGTTCATCATTGTCACCCACCAAAGCCAGGGAGACCATTTGCCCATTCCGCTTGGAAGTTTTGATGGAAAACACCCCTTTCCCGCCCCGGGTCTGGGTTCTGTATTCTTCAACCGAAGAGCGTTTGCCAAATCCATTTTCCGTCACCGTCAACAGGGTTTCCTGGTCTTCCAGCACTTCCATGCCCACCACCCGGGTCCCTTCATCAATGCGCATTCCACGAACACCCATGGAGCCCCTGGCCGTGGCTCTTACATCGGTTTCGTGAAAACGGATCACCTTACCCCCCTCAGACCCCAGGAATATGTCACTGTCCCCGTCGGTAATCCGGGCGGCGATAAGTTCATCCCCCTCGGCCAGCTTAACGGCGATAAGACCGCCGGACCTGCGCCTGGAATAGGCCATTAAATCGGTTTTCTTGACCCGTCCTTTTTTGGTGGCCATGACCACATACTTGCCTTCCTCAAACTCATCCACGGTCAATACCGTTGCCAGGGTTTCCCCTTCATCAAAATTCAAGAGGTTTACAATGGCCTTTCCAAGGCTTGAACGACCTGCCATGGGCAATTCATACACCTTGGACATGTAAACCTTTCCAAAGGTAGTGATGAACAAAAATGTTGCATGGGTGGAGGCAACAAATAGATGCTCCACAAAATCGTCTGTCTTGGTTCCCATGGCGGTCTTGCCCTTGCCGCCCCGGTGCTGACTGGCATAAAGGCTGACGGGATTTCGTTTGATATACCCGGTGCGGCTCACGGTAACCACCATATCCTCCTGGGCAATCAGATCTTCAATGCCGATGGTAGAGGTGCTTTCCACAATAACCGTGCGCCGGGCATCACCAAATTCTTCTTCCAGTTCGGCCAACTCATCCTTGATCAGCCCCTTGACAACTGTTTCGCTTGACAGAATCTCATTATACCAGGCAATATCCTTGAGCAATCCGTCATATTCGGTAATAATTTTTTCCCTCTCCAATCCGGTGAGCCGCTGGAGCCGCATGTCCAGGATTGCCTGGGCCTGGATAACCGTCAGGCTGAAGGTAGTGATCAAGCCTGACCTGGCCTCTTCCGGAGACTTGGAAGCACGGATCAATGCCACCACACGATCCAGGTTGTCCAAGGCGATCTTCAGCCCTTCCAGAATATGGGCCCGCTCTTCTGCCTTGCGCAGTTCAAACCGGGTCCGCCGGACAATCACATTTTTTCTATGGGTGATAAAATGATTAAGGATCTCTTTGAGGGTCAGCAGTTCAGGTCTGTCATTCACCACGGCAAGGAAAATAATACCAAAACTTGTCTGCATATTGGTATGTTTGTACAGCTGATTAATCACCACCTCTGCATATTGATCCCGTTTAAGACCAATGGCAATTCTCATCCCGTCCCTATCGGATTCATCCCGGACAAAGGAGGCCCCGGTAATCACCTTGTCCCGCATGAGTTCGGCAATTTTTTCCACTACCTTGGCCTTATTAACCTGGTAGGGAAGCTCAGTGCAAACAATGGTTTCCTGACCGCTTTTCTTATTTTCCTCAACTTCAACCTTGGCCCGGACAGTGATGATACCGCGACCGGTGCTATAGGCTTCGTATATTCCTTTAAGACCATAGATATGGCCATAGGTGGGAAAATCAGGTCCGGGTATATGCGCCATCAAGTCTCTGATACCCATGTCAGGATTATCAATCAGGGCTTTAAGTCCATTAATGACTTCATTGATATTATGGGGGGGGATATTCGTGGTCATGCCCACGGCAATACCCGAAGAACCGTTAACTATAAGGGCCGGAAACTTGGTGGGAAGAACAACGGGCTCATCAAGGGTTTCATCATAGTTGGGTATCCAGTCAACGGTTTCTTTTTCAAGATCGGCCAGCAGCTGGTGGGAAAGTTTGCGCATACGAATTTCCGTATACCTCATTGCTGCCGGTGAATCCCCATCCACAGATCCAAAGTTTCCCTGGCCGTCCACCAGGGTATATCGCAATGAAAAATCCTGGGCCATACGGACAATTGTATCATAGACGGCCGAATCTCCGTGGGGATGATACTTACCAATGACATCACCGACAATACGGGCAGATTTTTTATAGGACTTGTTCCAGTCATTGTGCAATTGCTGCATGGCATAAAGAACTCGCCTATGAACTGGTTTCAAGCCGTCCCGGACATCGGGCAGAGCCCTTCCGATAATGACACTCATGGCATACTCGAGATAGGATTGTCTCATCTCCCTCTCGATACTGGTCACATTATTGTCTGTTTGAATCATTAAAATTACTACTCCAAATTAAGTTTCTCTAAATCCCTTTGCAGGTTCAACCATGGATTGAAAACTTGAAAAATAAATATCTGCAAGGGTTAAAAACAAAGTGGCGATCAAGGGGCCGTAAATAATGCCCAAAATCCCATAAACCTTTAACCCGCCAATAATAGCAAAAAAAACGATGAGGGGGTGCATGGCAACCCGATCCCCCACCACCTTGGGTTTAAAAATATATTCAATACCCCAGGAAAGAATCCCATAAAACACCAATACAAAGATACCGGCCCCCATGCTGGATTTCAGCATCAAAAATATGGCCGCAGGGACTAGTACCACCCCAATTCCCACAATGGGAAGAAATGCTAGAAATCCCATGATTACCCCCCACAGAAATGGAGAATTCAACCCCATAAAACCAAAGAGCAATCCCCCGGCACATCCCTGAATCAACCCCCCAAGACCGTTTCCAACCAAGACAGCACCGGCCATTTCTTTAAATTTTTCATACAATTGCTTGTCGTGCTCGTCCTTTAAAGGGGACAGGTCATAGAGGTATAAAATAAGACGTTCCCCGTCCATGAACATGTAGAATACCACGATGAGCATAAGCGCAAAATAAACAACCAGACCAAACAGATTAGAGGTAATGGATCTTGCCTGCTGGAAAAAGGAGTAGCCCACCACCTTCCCCAGTTCTGAGATGGGAGCAATCAACTCATTCCAGGACATCATCCTTTCAATTCCGGCCCTGGCCAGCAAATCATTTATCCGTTCAAGGGCCTTGGTATTTTCCAGCAAGTTAATTAGCTGGTTTGAGAATACTGCATCCTTGGCCATATTATACAAACCCAAGGCTTCCTTTGAAAGGACACCCACAAAAAAAACCACGGGGATAAAAACCACAAAAAACATGATAACACAGGTCAGCACAGATGCGATTCGAGGGGAAAGTTTTATTAAAAAAATATTAAACACAGGTTTAAAGACACCTGTAAATACAATGCCCAACAGGATGGTGGCAAAAAACGGGGCAATCAATTTACCCATGAGCAAAATGGAGATGCAGAACAGCGCAAGAAAAAAGAAGAAAACCGCCCGCTGAAATATATTTTGCTCCAACATATCACCAACCCACTATTTAAGAGAAAGCCTAAAAACCAGGTAAAGCCGTAACATGCAAAATTCTTTGCACAGATACGGCTTTACCAGAATAAAAAAAGCATCTGTCCCAGTTGCTTATAATTAGCTACTGATAATTCCCAGAGCCGCCAGGACAAGAAGTATTTCAAAAATAATAACCTGCACAAAACTTCCAAAAAAATGGTAGACAATTCCGCCGCCAACAATGGCTGGAACAGCTGTGTAGATCAGTATGCCTAATTTACGAGGAATATCCATATAAACACCCCTTTATACCTTTCATTTTCATCGTTATCAACCCCAGTAAAAATCTTGAAGAGGTTACCATTTTATACCATCCAAGTAAAGGGCAATCTTACCTTTAAATCTTACCGTTCAAGTATCATTCCCATGCCCATTCCACCACCGATACACATGGAGATAAGACCCGTAGAATAGGATTTTCGTTTCATCTGGTTGATGGCCGTGACCACCTGTCTTGCACCCGTACAGCCAATGGGGTGACCAATGGAGATACCAGACCCCAGTTCATTGGGTTTTTCCACATCAAGATTCAACTCTCTCATGCAGCCGATGGCCTGGGCGGCAAAGGCTTCATTCAATTCAATCAGGTCAATATCTTCAATGGCCATATGGGCTTGCTTCAGCACTTTTTTTATGGCAGGCACCGGTCCCAACCCCATGTAGGCAGGATCCAGTCCCCCGGCTGCAAACCCTTTGATTTTGGCCAACACTTCAAGGCCCATAGCATCAGCTTTTTCCGCTGACATCAAAAGAACAGCAGCCGCAGCATCATTGATACCCGATGCATTTCCAGCGGTTACACTGCCATCTTTTTTAAAGGCAGGCCGCAATTTACCCAATTTTTCCAGGCTGGTTTCCATGGGCCTTTCATCTGTGTCCACAATGGTATCTCCCCTGCGGGAAGAGATGGTAACCGGAACAATCTCCTGGGCAAAGGTGCCGTCCTGGATCGCACCAAAGGCTCTTGTGTGGCTCAGAAGCGCCAATTGATCCTGCTCTTCTCTGGTGATGCCGTATTTCTCCACAATATTTTCTGCTGTCAACCCCATGTGATAGCCGTAAAATATTTCATAGAGGCCGTCAAAAACCATGAGATCATGGACAGGACCCTGACCGGTCAGTTCCATTCTATGGCCCCATCTGGCCTTTAACAATGCCATGGGTGCATTGCTCATGCTTTCCTGGCCGCCGGCAATGATCACATCAGCCTGTCCGGTCATGATGGCCTGTGCCCCAAGCGCAATGGCCTTGAGCCCTGATCCGCAAATCTTATTGATGGTAAAGGCACTGCTCTCCCGGGAAATGCCTGCCCCTATCATGGCCTGGCGGGCAGTATTCTGTCCCTGGCCTGCCTGGAGGACATTCCCCATGATCACTTCATCCACAAAAACCGGTGCCAGACTATCCTCATAGTCATACCCTTTTTTCTCAAGATCAATCATACCCTGATCCTTGAGGGTATCCGGAGAAAACATATTTTGTGCTTCGTCAACAACCGGCTTAAGTCCAACCCGTTTCAAAATATCTTTCATTACGCAGGTTCCCAGCTCAACAACCGGTACATTTTTTAATGTGCCTCCAAAAGAACCAACCGGAGTTCTCGCACCACTCACTATCACAACTTCATTCATTTAAGGCCTCCATTCATATTGATTTTTTTCAAATTAACGATTAGTTTGATTAACAGCTATTTTAATTACCAGCCAAAGTAAGTACTGACCATCGTAATTACCGACCATAATAATTGTATAGTTACATTATAACTATAATAACTTAAGTTCCATAGCAAACAGACAAACAAAAAACAAGGAATTATCCATGTGCTTGCTCCTCTTTGGACTCAAAACCTGTAAATCATTTCCTTTTATATTGGCTGCCAACAGGGACGAATTTTATCAAAGGCCCACGACTGCCATGGATTTCTGGCCGGATAACCCCTCCATTCTTGCGGGCAGAGACCGGGAACACAGCGGCACCTGGTTTGGGATCAATACCCGGGGCAGTTTTGCCGCCCTGACCAATTACAGGGATCTGTCCACACTCAAACAAAAGGCACCCTCCCGGGGGGATATCATCGTGGAATTTTTAAATTTCAAGGGAGATATCCCAGACTTTCTCGCACAGCTCAAAAGAAAATCATCCCACTACAATGGGTTTAACCTGTTGCTGGGTGATTCCGGCAACCTCTACTGGTTTTCAAATCAGACAAATATAATCACCCCTGTTCCACCGGGTATCCACGGTATCAGCAATCATCTTATGGATACCCCCTGGCCCAAGGTAACCTCCGGCAAAAAAGCCCTTGCAAAGGCAATTGACACCGACCAACTGGATTTTGCCACCCTCTTTGAGCTGTTGTCCGATTCATCCAGACCCTTGGACAGCCAGCTTCCGGACACGGGTATCGGCCTTGAATGGGAACAAATTCTATCTCCCCTGTTTATCCAAAGCCCGTCCTATGGCACCCGTTCCTCAATCGCTATGGGTATCACCCCCCAAGGACAAATCAAGGTAACCGAAAGAACCTATTATCCGGAGAAGACCGCCCCCCATGAAGATCGGTATTTTTCCCTTTATCCGGAAAAATCATAGAAACCTTTTAATGATGGAAGAATGCCCCTAAATTCAATGGTCCCCAGAAATCATCCCTTATTTCCTTTTCTTTTGTGCCCGTTGACAAACCAGAATTTTAAAGCAAAAATAGGGTTTAATACAATTTTAGATGAAAGCCAAGCTTTAGGACCTATTTGTAAAGGATTCTCCCAATGGAAAGAGATGTCGTTGTTGCAGGATGGAGCCAGATCACACAGCCAAAACAAATAGAAAAACCGGCCAAAGATCCCATGGGACTGATGGTCCAGGCATCCCTCAGCGCTGCCCAAAAGCTTGCGGACCCCACTGCCCTGACACGGATTGACGGGGTCATGGTGGTCAGAAGCCTCAGCGCTCATTATCCTAATCCAGCAGCAGAACTTGCCTCCCTGATAAAGGCATCTCCCAAATTCACCCACGTTTCTAAAATTGGTGGAAACTCCCCCCAGACCCTTGTCAATAAAGCCGCAGCAATGATCGCCAGAAATGAGCTTGACTCAGTCCTGGTGGTGGGAGCAGAAGCCTATGTTCAAAGGAGCAAAAATTTCCAGCAAGAGGAAAGTGCCCTTTTACGCGGGATTCCCAAGGACTATCCAGGCAACGATATCACCGGATCAACCCGGTTTGAAAATTTATACGGGATTGAACACCCCATGCAGGGATTTCCCCTGTTTGAGACCGCTCTGTGGGCGGCATCGGGAATGGATCTTCCCGCCTATTTACACAAGATAGGAAGTATGTGGTCAAGCTTCAGTAAGGTGGCTGCTGCCCACCCCCATTCATGGAGCAAAGAGAACAAGACACCAGAACAAATTATCACCCAGGGGCCCCACAATCGGCCCATTGCCTTTCCCTACACCAAATTTATGAACTCCTTTGTCACGGTGGACCAGGGTGCCGCCGTTATTCTGATGTCCCGTGGGGCAGCCAAAAAACATCACAAGCCGTCCCAACAAACCGTCTATTTTCTGGGGGGTGGATATTCAGAAGATAGCCAGCGGTTTATGATTGAAAAATCTGATTTCACCGCAAGCCCGCCCCTGGAAAGCGCGGTAAAAAAGACCCTTGACCGCTCAGGACTCAGTCTTTCAGACATTGACTGCTTTGACCTGTATTCCTGCTTTCCCTGCGCAGTCTCCATTGCCAAAAAAATGATAGGAATTGATGACAAGGACAGCAGACCCCTTACCCTCACCGGGGGATTGGGTTTTTTCGGGGGACCGGGGAACAACTACAACCTCCATGCCATTGCCACCCTTGCCGGGCTAATCGCCCTTGGAAAACAAAAAACCGGCCTTGTCACTGCCCTGGGGTGGTTTATGCACAAACATGCAGCAGGCATCTACTCCAGCACCCCCCCCAAAAACACCCTTGAAACAATTGATCTTGAAGATCAAAAAAATTACCTGACCGGCCCCCCCCCAGTAGAAATTGACGACCATCCAGCAGGGGTTGGTACCATTGAAACCTATACCATTGTCCATGCCAAGGATCAGTCACCCTCCTATGCGGTCCTATACGGCAGAACTGCCAGGGGGCACCGCTTTATTGCCCAAACCCTGTCCGATCCAGAGGTGTTTCAACAACTTTCATCCCAAAGCATGGTGGGCGAATCCGTCACCCTTAGGTTTGACCGGGAAAGAAAATTAACCCTGGCCCTGTTTTAATAGGTGTTCAAGACCTGCGTGCCATGGGGCTGCCCGTGGCCTTAGGTGAGTAATAATTTTAGGAATACACTTTGAAAACAATTAAAAAAAATTCCATAGCATTGATGGTAATATGCCTGACAATCAGCGCATTGTGGTTTACAAATCGGGCCGTTACCCCCAAGGATGCATCCTGGGGGGATGTGATAACCGAATCAAAGAAAGGTGGGTATCGCCTCATACAAACAGATGCGCTTCAAAAAAAACACCTGGAAGATCCGGAAAATATTCTGATTGTTGATACCCGCCAGGAATGGGAATTTCGAACGGGGCATATCAAAGGGGCCGTCAATTTTCCCATGGAACCTACCTGGCTTTCCCGATGGCAAAAAAAGGATTCCCTTAAAAAACTTTTAGGATCCAACAAAGACAAATCCGTTATTTTTTACTGAGCTGGTTTGGCATGAGTCCGAAGCGACTCTGCAGCCCGTGTGGCTGTAAAAATGGGCTATTCAAACATTTATCGTGACCCCCTTGGTTATCCTGAATGGCATAAAAAAGGATACCCTGTAGAAAGCGCTCCGGCTGGAACAGCCAACATGAATAAGGCCGGAGATGTTTCATCGAACCGTGGCACTAACTACGGTGACCTGCACGGCTGGGCCATGATCTGGACACTTTTGGGTATTTTTATCGGAGGCATGGCCCTGAACCTTACCCCCTGCGTGTATCCCCTCATCCCCATCACCATATCCTACTTTGGCGGCAGGAGTGGTAAAGGCCAGACCATTGCCCACGGGATATGCTATGTGGGCGGAATTGCGTTTACAAATTCAATGCTGGGCGTATTTGCTGCATTGACCGGCGGATTAATGGGGGGACTGCTCCAACATCCCCTGGTACTGCTGATTCTCTCAGTTCTTTTGATTTTTCTTTCCTTAAGCCTGTTCGGGATCTGGGAACTGAGGGTTCCCTACGGGCTTATGCAGGCGGCAACAAAATCCCATTCCGGATATATTGGCTCCTTGTTCATGGGGCTTGTGATGGGAGTTGTGGCAGCTCCCTGCATCGGACCTTTTATCCTGGGATTACTCACCTGGGTGGCCAGCATGGGCAGTCCATGGCTGGGATTTATCATTTTCTTTACCTTAAGTTTAGGATTGGGACTGCCCTTATTTTTCCTGGCCATATTTTCGGGAAGCATCAATCAACTTCCCCGGTCTGGTGAATGGATGCTTTGGGTCAGGAAACTCATGGGCTGGGTGTTGATAGGCATGGCAATCTATTTTGTCCAGCCCCTCCTTTCTAAAACAACCGGAACCTTTTCCATGGCAACCCTGGCCCTGTCAGCATCACTTCATCTTGGATGGATCGACAAAACAAAAGCAGCATTTAAAGCCTTTGATTGGATCAAAATAACAACGGCGATGGTGGCGCTTGTATTTGCAATTAATCTTGTGGGAACCTTTGTTACAAAAGGGGTTGGAGCCGGTTTTACTGCCTATGACGAAAATCTGTTGATAAAAGCACAAAATGAGGGGAAATCAGTGATCATCGATTTTTCAGCCAAATGGTGCAGCCCCTGCCGGGAACTTGATGATCGCACATTTCATGATGCCAGGGTAGCGGACCTGACAGAAAAAGAATTTACCCTGATCAAGGTGGACCTGACCCGCTCAGGAGACCCGATACATGAAAAACTGTTACAAAAATATCTTATCCAGGGTGTTCCAACAATTATTTTTTTCGACAGAAATGGTCAAGAGATCAAGGAACTTCGCCTGGTCGATTTTGAACCGCCTGAACCATTTCTGGAACGATTGAATAAGGTCAAACAGAGTCGGTAAAAATTTTTTATTATTGATAAATGCTAAGGAGGTGCCTATGCTAAAAATCAGCTTATTAAAAAATTAAAACCCGTCGGATCATCATTAATCTATTTGGAGAATCGATACCATGGCTGTTTTGGAAAAATTTTTAGGCAACCGCGTGGAGATACCGGAAAAGATGCGTTACCAAATTAAGCAGGGGCTCTGGGCCCAAAAAAAGGATGTAAATATTGTTTTTGGTCTCGCACAGCCAGCACTGGTTCTCATGGGAGGCATAAAAGACATTGAGGCGTTGGTTAATGACGGCACCATTGTCAACCCCGGCGACTCAGTACTTTTTGCCATCACAAAAAAGATTTTATATATCGACGTACCCCTTTGCGGTTCCATCACATTTAATAAAAGCGTTCAAGAGAATCCAAAACAAATAGGCGAAAGTCCCTATGGGGACGGATGGCTGTTTATGATTCAACCCCAGGAGGATATCGACACATCATATCTGTCTTTAACCTCGCCAAAAAAATACATCCAAAGCCTCTCGAAAACCGATGGATTAAAAAATCCATTGGGATTGAAAGGCGGGGTATCGGGAATGTGCAAGGCCGTATATTCCGGTATAGGGGACCAGAGGCTATAGCCCCATTTACCATAAGCCTTGACTATTTTTCAAAAAAAAACTATCCTTAAATTAAGAATTCATCTGCCTAGGATAAACCCATGTTTGCCCGGGTTCCCACGGCAAGCAAGTCGCCCCTTAAAGAGAGTCTTTTATGAAGCGGTGTACTTCCTGCGAACAAATTGTAGCCCAAAGTATTTCCAGATGCCCGGCATGCGGCAGCCCTCTTGTTGCCGGGATGAAATTCATTGATGAGTATCGTATTATAAATATCATCCATGAGGGGCATTCATCCCTTGTGTGCAAAGCGATCAAAGAAAAAGGGACCAAACCCGTAACCATACGCCTGTTCACCGATCAGTCCGGGGTCAATGACACCATCGCCCAGCGGCTTGAAACAGAATTGACAGAACTTGCCAAACTGCCTCCGGATCATTTTGTCCAGCATTTTGCCATTAAAAAAAGTTCAACCGGTCACTGGTACAGAATCAGTGAATGGGTAGAGGCGGACAATTGGGGCACCATCTTTGTTTCCGGGGTATTAAAGGACCAGCGGCATATGGTCACCCTATTTTATAACATTGCCTCCGCCTTAAAAATTCTTCACGCCCATGACCACTTCATGCCCTACCTCATCCTTGAAGACATCTTAATTCCCAAGGACACACCAAAGGACCTGGGGGTAAAAATCAATTACAAACTGTCCCGGTTTTTAAATGCAAGGGCTACCCACCACGGCCCCATGCTCAAGAAATTATTGGGTTGCCATCCGGATATCGTCAACCAACGGGCCGTTGATTTTAAAACAGACATCTGGTCCCTTGGTAAAATTTTCATTGAATTATTAACGGCCGATCATAACCTGGTTGATTTTTCCGCCCGGGTGGATCAATTCAAAGATCTGGATCCTGAACTTGGGATTTTAATCAAGGTCATGTTGTCCGATGACCCCGATTTAAGGCCCAACACAATGGGACAAGTGGCATCGGTGCTGTCACGGATTCTTGACCGGATGCCCCACAAAGACATTTTTCCCTCCAGCTACAAACAAAAACCCAAATTACTCAATCAACTAAATTGGTTTAAACGAATGGTTATCATTCTGCTGGTTGTCATTTTGGGAATTATAGTCACCATTCCATTGTTCTATATGGATTCAAAACAGAGCCCAAAAGAGATTGTTTTTTCCGACTTTATTGAATCCTATGCAAATTCCATTGGCTTTTTAATGGTGGAATACTGGCTGACGGATTCCAACAGGGTGGTCTACAAAAACAAGGTGGAAGGGACGGCCTTTCTTGTGGACAACCAGGGATACATGTTGACCAACCGCCATGTGGCATGCCCCTGGCTTGATGATCCCACCCTTTTTCAAATCTATGGCCAATACAAGCTGGTTGGAAAAAACCTTGCCTTTAACCACCGGATCTTCCTCTGGTTTGAAGGCAAAAAAGCATTTAACCGACTTCCGGGCCTGAAGGGCAGTCATGAACTGGCTGATTCCTATTACCTGGCATCTGCCTTCCGGTCCGACGGGAAAAGCAACCTTCGTATCGTAGGAGTTCCCCGGGCACCCAGCAAAACAGGGGAGATTATCAACGCTCCTTTTAAACATGATTTTGCCGTGTTAAAGCTTGATGATATACCCGAAAACCTTGCACCCCTGCCCCTTGAAACAGAGCTGGATGCAGCTTATATCCAGCGGCTTTCTCCGGTCATCATCCTGGGATTTCCCTTGGGAAACACGACCCAGGGAGACCATATCAATGCCAGCATCACCAGGGGTCACGTCAGACGGAGCACCAAGGAAATCATCCAGGTGGATTCTTCCATTTACAAGGGGAACAGCGGGGGGCCCGCCGTCAATTCCAGGGGACAGGTCATCGGCATTGCTTCGGGGGTGGTTGCGGATCAACCCACCCGATATGTTCCTACTAACACGCCTCTGTCTGATTTTGGATTGATTCTGCCCATTTCACGACCTGCCCAATTTATCAAAGAGCTAAAGGCGGGTCACCCAAAATGGAACGGAATTTTGGATTTTACACTGGATATCAAGCTCCAACAGATAATGGATCTTGCTCTGGCCCACCACTATCAGCAGGCAGCAGCCCTCACAGACACCCTGCTTGAAACCAGCAATGATCCCGTATTATTCTATACCGCAGCCATGCTCCACTTTTGCAGCAATAATCTGGATACAAGCCGGCACCTGTTCACCCAGTTGATTTCAATTGATGGAGAAAATACCAATTCCAAACTCATGCTCCATATTATTGACTGGATACAGGGCCGAAACAAAAGCCGGGCAGCGACAAAAGACTTGCTCACCATGAATTGGCAGCACCCGGATGAATTTTCAGGATACCTTGCCAGGGTTCTGACCAAGGGCTTTCAATCCAAGCCTGATTTTATTGATTTTGAAAACAAGGCAGAAAAAGCCTGGCGCCTCTTTATCCAAGGGTTGATAAATGAGAAAGAGAATCAGATGGGCATGGCCATAAAACGCTATAAGGAAACCATCTTAAACGCCGGCACCAATGACTACTTATATTTTCTTGCCTTTGCAAGACTGGATGAACTTTTGAACAAACAGGCTGCCTTTGCCGAAGACAAAGAAAGCTTTCAGGCCCGAAAAATTGAATTTCGAAAAACAGCAGAAACAAATAGGGAAGGGGTAAACAAAACATACTCAACAGCCGCAGCTTTGATCAATAAATTTGAATCCCCTGGAACCGGACACGAAGAAAAAATAAAAACCTACCAAGCCCTTCTTGAACTGGTTCCGGATAACCGAACCATTATCGGACGGGTGGCTTTTTTCCATGCCATGAACTCTGAATGGGAAAAAGCGATGGCATTTATTGAGAAATTTTTCGTCAAACCTTCCCGGGAGACAGGCCTAAGCCTGAGCCTTGGGCTCTTAAAGGGGGTAATTCTCAATATAACAGCCCCGGGGGTGGCAAAAAGCTATCTCCTAGACTTTAAAGCACGGACCCAGGACCCCTGGTACGGAATTATCAGCAAACACCTGGCCCAGGAAACCCCTGATAACCGCTTAATAAAACTGGCCGGTCGCAATCCGGAAAAGCTCATCACCCTCCATACGGCCTTGGGTCTCTGGGCAGAGGGAGATCAGAACAAGGAGATCGCAGCACACCATTACCGGGAAGCCCTGAGCACATATCTGGACGGATGGAATGAATACGACCTGGCTCTTTCACGGATTCTCCGACTCCGAAAGCCCACGGTCGAATAAATGGCAGGATCACTCTTTGCCGGATTTTTTCATGTTAATCCATCCCTCAAGCCTTTGTTTTACTGTCTTTTCATACCCCCTTTGGGTGGGAAAATAAAACCGCTGATCTTCCATGGATGCTGGAAGATATGACTGGGGCACATACCCATCCTTATAATCATGGGCATATTTATAGCCTTTCCCATATGACATCTGGGCCATCAACGATGTGGGGGCATTGCGAATATGCAGTGGCACGGGTTGGTATCCGGTGGCCAAAACCTCTTGTTTTATTGCCTTGTGTGCTGCATACACGGCATTGCTCTTGGGAGCCGTGGCCAGGTATACCGCCGCCAGAAAAAGAGACCCATCCCCCTCGGGATGCCCCAGTATTCTGAAAGATTCACTTGCATTCAGGGCCATGGTCAAGGCCCCGGGATCCGCCAGGCCAATATCCTCGGTTGCAAACCGGATCATCCGACGAAGCATATAATAGGGATCATCTCCTGCGGCAAGCATTCTCTCAAGCCAATAGATGGCTGCATCCGGGTCGCTTCCCCTAAGGCTTTTTATAAATGCGGAAATCAGGTTATAATGCTCTTCACCATCCTTGTCATACAAAAGGGATTTTTTTTCAACAGCGGCTTCAATATCCTGGACTGAAATAATTTTTTCCGGGCCAAAATGAAGGGCAGCGGTTTCAAGGTTGGTCAGCCCGATCCGGGCATCCCCGTCGGAAACCTTGGCAATGTGGGCGAGGGCTTCGACAGAGAAACTTTCTTTTCCCATGCCAAGCCCTTTTTTCTGATCTGTCAGCCCCCGCTGCAAAATTTTCAGAATATGACCATGGTCAAGGGGTTTCAGGGTAAAAACCCGGCACCTGGAAACCAGGGCCGGATTTACCTCAAAGGACGGATTCTCAGTGGTGGCCCCCACAAGGGTAATCAGACCGTTCTCAACATGGAACAAAAAGGCATCCTGCTGGGACTTGTTAAACCGATGGATTTCATCCACAAAGAGGATGGTCCGCTTTTTGTAGAGGTTTCTTTTTTCCTTAGCCCTGTCAATGATCTGGCGGATATCCCGAACCCCGGATAAAACAGCCGAAATCCTCACAAACTCGCTTTGGGTGACCTTGGCAATGATATTGGCAAGGGTAGTCTTCCCACACCCCGGCGGCCCCCAGAGTAGCATGGAAAAGACCCTGTCATTTTCAATGGCCTGTTGCAGCAGACTCCCCCGACCGGTAATATGCTCCTGGCCAATCAATTCATTCAGACTGTCCGGCCGCATCCTGTCCGCCAGGGGAGTGTATTGATGCATCTGCCCCAGGGCATTTGATTCAAACAAGTCCATTGGAAGAATTTTTCTGATCCCGTTCTCTTTTTTTCCGGCTCTGGTCTTTTCGCTGTTTGTCCAGTTTAGTGGTAATTTTTCTTTTTTTCTTCACGATCCTTTCAAACTCCCTTGTGTTGCCTGAAAAAACAATTTTACCTGTCTTTTCCTTAAACAACAGCTTGATGGGGGTGAGACTCAAGGGGATCATCTGACGCAACTGGTTAATCAAGTAACGCTTATAGGAAAAATGAACCGCCTTGGGATAGTTGACAAAACAGACAAAACAGGGGGGTTTGGTAGACACCTGGGTGGCATAAAAAAACCGGAGGCGCTTGCCCTTGTGCAGGGAGGGCTCCTCTCTGTAGACCGCATCCTCGATAATCCGGTTCAACACCCCGGTATTGATTCTGTGGCAGTACTCCTTGTGAACCTTGGCCACTTCGTCTAAAATCTTATGACAGCGCTGGCCGGTCAAAGCAGAGATGGTCATGGCAGGAGCATAGGCAAGAAATTTTGACATGCTCCGAAGTTCCTTGAGAAATTCTTTCTGATCCTTTACCTTTTTATCCACAAGGTCCCATTTATTGAGAAGAAAAATAGCACCGCACCCTCTTTTCTCTGCATATCCGGCAATGGTGATATCCTGGTCTGTAATACCCTCTTCACAATCAATGAGGATAAGGGCCACATCGCAATCATCCAGGCTGTCCAGGGCCTTGATAATGGAAAATTTCTCCAGTTTTTCTGAAACCTTTCCCTTGCGCCGGATACCGGCGGTATCCTTCAGTACAAACTCCTGGCCCTTGTGGGTAAGGCTCAGCTCAATGGCATCCCTTGTGGTACCTGCCTTTTCATCGACAACCACCCGTTTTTCCCCAAACAACCGGTTGGCAAGGGATGATTTTCCCACATTGGGCCGCCCTGCAATGGCGATTCTGATGGGACCATCTTCTTCCTCCTCCTCCCCGGTCTCTTCGGGAAAATTTTGAACCAGGTCATCTAAAAAATCTCCCACACCCACCCCGTGCTCGGCGGAGATCATATAAAAGTCATCAATGCCCAGACCGTAAAACTCACCCAAGTCATCCCTTTGATTATAATTTTCTATTTTGTTGATCAAATAAAAAACAGGCTTGCCTGACCGGCGCAGCAAATCAGCCAGATCCCGGTCATAGGGAGAAAGCCCAGCCCGGCCATCCATGATAAAAATCAGGGCATCGGCCTGTTCAATGGCCACCAGAAGCTGTTCTTTAATCTGGGAGGCAAAATAATCATCATCTGCGGTTAAAAACCCACCCGTATCAATCAGGGTAAATTCTTTGTCATCCCATTTGGCATCTGCATAATGCCGATCCCTTGTCACCCCTGGCATATCATCAACAAGGGCCTGACGGGTACGGGTAATTCTGTTAAAAAGAGTGGATTTACCCACATTGGGGCGGCCGAGAAGGGCCACAACCGGTTTCATATATTAACCTCCGAAAAAATCTAACTTAAAATTAGGGCATCATACAACATATCGATATTTTTATAAACAGCTATAATCACTCAAAAAAGACCCCAGCTCCTTTTCAATAAAGTAATCTCCCACACAATACCCAAGGCATTTATCGGTTGCAGCGTTTTACCCACAAACCAAGTGCACCCAGACATGAAATTGAGAATATTTTTTAATTTGAATCTGCTAGTGAAATCCCATCTCGCTCAAACGGCTGACTATCTGGGCCGTGGTTTCAGGATCTTTGTAGGGCAGCCTGTCTTCCCAGGAAATAAGGGATTGGTTTTTTGTGGCACTTTGGGCTTCACGAATTTCGATATTGGCCTTATCTGCCTGCCCCATGGCATCGTAGGAAAGTGCTAAAAATGCACGGGAAGGCCAAAAATCAGCATCCTTTACCAGGGCCCGCTGGAAAATATCCACGGCTGACCCGTATTGCCCGGCCAGATAATGGGCATGGCCCAGGTTCCAGAGATACCAGGCCGGATATTGGGGATCCAGACGCATGGCTTGTTCCAAATAATGAATCCCGTCCAGGGGGCTTCCGGACCAGGTCAATTGTTCCCCGAGGGCTGCAATCCATTCGGCATTGCCGGGTCCCAGGGAAATGGCTTTCCGGATTTGGGCAATCCCCTTGTCATGCTGTTTGGTCCACAGGTATACATGGCCCAGCAATCCATATCCGGCACTTTCATCGGAATCTGCTATAATCGCCTTTTGGGCCAGATCCAGAGCTTCATCCAGACACCTTTCGTCCCTGTTGAACCCAAAGATCCATTCCATAAGAACAGCATGACCAAGGGCAGCATAGGCCCTTGCATATCCCGGATCTATATCAAGGGCTTTTTGAAACATCCCCTTTGATTTTTGAAGCCCCTCTTTTGTTTTTGTGCCGTGGAGTTCCAGTCCCCGCAGATAGTAATCATAGGCCAAGAGATCTGGGGTGGATTTCTTGTTCATCCGTTTTTCATCATCCGAGGTAAGCTCTACGGAAAGGGCCGCAACGATTTTCTTGCGAACCTCATCCTGAACAGAGAAGATGTCTTCCAAATCCCTGTCATACCGCTCGGCCCAGACATGACCTTCTGAACTAACATCAATGAGCTGAGACGTGATACGAACCCGGTTGCCCATTTTTCTAACACTGCCTTCCAGCACATATTTTACGCCAAGCTCCCGTCCAATTTTACTGATCTTTACGGGTTTGTCCTTATAGACAAACACGGAATTTCTGGCAATGACAAAAAGACCGGACACCTTTGACAGATCGGTAATCAAATCTTCGGTCAACCCATCGGAAAAATAGTTTTGTTCCGTGTCCTGGCTCATATTCACAAAGGGCAATACGGCAAGGGAAGGCTTGTCCGGAAGATGCATCTGCATAAGCTTCTCTCGAATCTTAAGGTGAACCGGGTGCTTTGGCACCGAAGACTTCATTCTGAAAATCATACCGGTACCGATCAAACAAAGGACCAACAATCCGATAACCAACCGCTTAGTGCGCCGAAACTTTGGATTATCATGCTTACAGGCATAGATCAATTTACCGGAATATTTGGAATCGGTGAGCACCCGATACACAGGAACCTTATCTGAAATGTTTTTCAGGGATTTTTCCCCTATAAATTCATACCCCAGAGGCAGCAATTTTTTAACCTGCTCAAAGGCTGAACCGGAAACACAGATCCCTCCCCCATCTGCAAGCCCCTCAATCCTGGCCGCAATATTAAGTCCGTCCCCGTAAATCTGATCCCCATCCTGGATCACATCCCCCAGATTAATGCCGATCCGAAACTCCATTTTCCGCTCCATGGGAAGGGACTGGTTCCGCTCCTTCATAGCCCTTTGAATATCCACAGCACATTGGACCGCATCGGCAACAGATAAAAATTCCGATAACAGGTTATCCCCGGGAGAATCGACTACCCGGCCCTGGTGGCCCTCAATCTTTTGACCCATGATCCTTCGGCAGGCCTTTAATGATTTGACGGTTTCAACATCATCGTCGGACATTAATCGACCATAGCCCTTGACATCTGTTGAAACGATTGCAGCAAGTTTTCGCCTTACTTTCCGATCATCCATCCTGCATCATCTCCACATCATACACCTGTAAAGGCGGGAACAAGGCAATGCTCCAGATGGTATTGTTCTAATACATTTAATCCCGATTATTCCATGTTAATACACAGATTCGATATAAGTCAAATAAACATAGGCTCAAAAAGTTCAAAGTCAATCCACCACATCCTTCAAAATTATAAAGATTTCCCGTGGTTAAAAGATGGCGGCAAGGCAGGACAGCACAAAACACAAAAGACTAATGTCCAGGCAGATTCCGCTGGTTTTCCAAGCGGTTATATTTTAATTTCAAAAAAAGGGTTGATTGTTTTGGGGATATGACTTTTGGCGGAAAGCAAAAAGGCTTTCTCCATGTGAACAAGCCGCCAAGAAGAGGCGGCGGCGACCTAAAAGCAGACAACTTCAAAAATTATCAAGCATACAAATCCACTTTCAGTGCCTGCTTTTTTTGACTATATTCGCTTTCAAGGCTTCTTTTTGCTTGAATGAATTCACTTTCCAGACGCTGGGCTTTGGTGGCATAATTTTGTTCCAGGTCGGTTTCTTTTTTTCCATAGACCTGTTGCAACTCCGTCGCTTTTCTGGAAAGACTTACGCGATCATTTTGATTTTTGGAAGGATCTTCATTTTTTGAAACAGAATTGCTTGTATTCTTGGCAGAAACGCTCAGTTGATCCTGATATCCACTTAAAAAACTAATATTGGATGTTGTGGTCAACATTTTTTTTCCTCTTTTTCACAAAGACTCAAACTCTTGGGATCGACTCACCGTTGGATTAAGCATCTCTTTGTATTTACTTGACCCCTTAACCACAAAAATCGATCATATACCATAAAGTATACTTCCAAATTGGAATAGTGTCAATTTTTTTATCAAGAACTGTATCGCAAAGAATAGGCCCCAAAACTAAAAAATCGAAATACCCTTGAAAAAAACATTACTACTCAAAGGTATTTCGATTCCTTTTACCCAAGGTAAAAGTGGCGTCCCCAAGGGGATTCGAACCCCTGTCGCCGCCGTGAAAGGGCGGTGTCCTGGACCGGGCTAGACGATGGGGACACATCTGTTTTTGAGCACCCATTAAATGGTGGGCCGTGCTGGGCTCGAACCAGCGACTCTCTGCTTAAAAGGCAGATACTCTGCCAACTGAGTTAACGGCCCGTTGGGTAACCCCAAAAACAGAGCGAATCTATATGTTTTAGCCCTCTTTGTCAACTATTATTTTAAATTTATTCAATTTTTTATTCTACCCCTGGAATGGGACTCGCCTTTATCCGGTCCGGTTTATTATTTCAGCGTTCATAAGCGGTCCCCGGTTCAGTTTTTTTCAAATAGCCACCAATGACTGTTATCACTGGAATCAAAGCGTTGCCAGAAAAAACCATAATCAAGAGCCCTCAAGGAAGGGAAGGTATCCAGATACAGACCACCAAAATCCCTTTTAAAGAGCAATCCATTTTTACCATGATAACTTACCTCCTGGGGCTCATGGGAAAAATATTCGATACAGACAATATAATGCTTAGAAACCCGGTATATTTCCCGGATCATTTGGTCCAGGTCATTTGGGGCAATATGAATCAATACACCCGAAGTAAAGACCATGTCCATGCTATTATCAGGATAGGGCAGGGTAAATCCGTCTGATTCAGTTAGGGTGACCTGCTCAAGGTTTTTATTTTTACGGACCGCTTGGCAGGCCTCGGCGTTAGGCTCAACCGCATGCAGATCGTCTATATAATTACCCAAGACTATCAAATTTCTGCCAATATTGCACCCAACCTCAAGCACACTTTGAGGATAGGGGTTCAAGGCATGAACAAGAATTTTCCCCCAATCCCGGTGCAGTTTCTGAATATTCTCCTGGGTGATCCGATTTTTGTCCCGGAAGGAATATTCAAACCCAACCTTGGATTTCCAGAATTCAAGCTGTGTTGTCATTTTTCAGGCCTGCCTCCTTTCATAGGGTCACAAATTTTAGATTAAACTCATCAAAGGCCGGATCTCCCCTTTTCTCCGGGGGATTGTCTGCATTATAATACAGATGCCGGTTCTTGGTTGAAAAGGTCCTGTCAGGTATCAGGTCAAGTTTTGCAGCTATTGTATCCATAGTTGTTAAATGGTTGCTAACGCAGTCTTTCACCTGCCACTGACCCTTCTTTTTTTCCCAGATAAGCGGATCCCTCATGGGTTCGATCATCTGATAAAAAGCAGCCTTTGAAAGGTCTAAAAATTTCAGATAGGTTTCAAGTGTTTTCGGCTCTATTGGGTCATATTGTTTGACCATATCTATCCCCTGTTCCCGACTCATCCTTCCATGGCGGATTTCCATGGAGGCATCATCGGTTGCCCTGCCATAGCCAAACTTAAGATATTTAAGGTAATCATGAACATCATTTGCGTGATCTTCAATTTTAGAATACAGGTTGAAACTTCTCTCCCGCTTATAGCTGATTGTGCCGAATCCCCACTTCTCAATCATCTCTTCGGCGTGCTGTTTGGCATTCCAATCAAAAAAATTACTGATATAAATACCCCGCACCCCCACCCTTTCAATGGCGTGATCAAACGGATAAACATAGGGCGCCAAATCTTTGATGGAAATGACACCCCCTGATTTTTTAATCAAATCTTCCGGTTCATATCCCCGCATATCATGTTCTTTTCGGGTCCACTTTGTAAACTCAACAAAATCTTCCAGGGAGACAACCCCGGTCAGCTCTGCAAACCCATGTTCGCCCCAGACAATCAAGGGGATATTTTTTTCAACTGCCACCTGAAACGGAACCGTCCTGATACCGGCATGATAATGCCAGGTAAGATCCCCGACAGTTTCAAGCATAAACCTGGCAATTTTTTTAACAGAATTCGGATTTGCAGTTACCCGGACCAGATCACACCCTGACTTTTCAACCAGATTTTGAAGATTTTTTACACCGGATGCTGTGTTAAACACATGATTGAATGTCACCAGCAAGGGATTCATCCCATATTTTTCCTTGAGCAGATACACCTGATAATGACTATCTTTTCCGCCGCTGACCGGAATGATGCAATCATAAATATTGTTTCTTTGCTGGGCCTGGGCTCTGGCCTCGGAAAGAAGCTGGACAAACATTTGTTCTCTTTGTTCCCAATCAACGCTGAGATTCTGCCGGGATTCATGATATTTACAACCGCTGCAGATACCGTCATCATCATCAAAGATAATGGTTGGCTTTGCATTCTCAGGATAGAGACATCTGGCACAATATTTCATTTTTTATTTCCTTTTATAGTGGGTGGCGCCCTCATATCTGCCGGATATTGAGCCCGGCTTCAATTAAATAGTGTTTGGCTTTTTTGGTGCTCTGCTCGGTATAGTGGAAAATATTGGCAGCGGCCACGGCATCCGCCTTAGCCAGCTGGATGCCGTCTGCCAGATCCTGCCAGTGAAACACCCCGCCCATGGCAATGACCGGTATGGAAACCATCCTGCTGATTTGTTTGATCAGTTGGATATCATACCCTTTTCGGTTGCCGTCATGGTCCAGACAATTGACAAACAACTCTCCTGCCCCCTTCTGCTCTGCTTTTTTTGCCCAGTCAGCTGCTGTCATTTGCACGAGACTTTTCCCTCTGTCAATGGCCACCAAGGGCTCTCCTGGGGGATTTTGTTTGGCATCAATTGACACCACAACACATTGCCTGCCAAATTTAGTGGCCAATCTCGAAATTAATTCCGGATTTGTGTAGGCCGCTGTATTCACAACAATTTTATCCGCACCATTGGCCAATAGTGTTTGGGCATAGGCAAGGTCACTGATCCAGCCGCCTGCGGCCATGGGCACAAAACAATCTTTGGAAAGCCTGTTCACCGTCTCCACAAAGGCATCCTTTGAGGAAGAGTCCCTGGAGACATTCAGCAAAATAATTTCATCGATGGCCCAGCGGTTGAAACTCTCAATGGCATGAACCGGATCATAGTGAATAATATTGGTGTGTTTAAACTTAACACTTTGCACCACCTGACCATTACGCACAAGAATGACGGCAATGACTCTGTTTTTTAACATAAGATTACAATAACCCGATAAAATTTTTTATCATTTCCAAACCCGAATTCTGACTCTTTTCCGGATGGAATTGGACCCCATACACCTTCTGTTTTTTTACAACAGAAACAAAGGGGTCTCCATGACGGGTCATGCCAAGAACATTTGATTCATCTTGACAAGAAAAACAAAAGGAGTGGGCAAAATAAAAATCTTGATGCGTGTCAATTTTCAAAAAAATCGGATCCGGTTTTATGATGTCCACGGTATTCCAGCCCATATGGGGGACCCGATATAACGCAGGATCCACTGCAAATGGCAGAATCACCCCGGGAATTAGGTCCAGTCCCCGGGTAAGGCCAAACTCCTGGCTTCTGGTAGCCAACAACTGCATTCCCAGGCAGATTCCCAATAGATGTTTGCCCTTTGCAACCTGTTCGGGAAGGGCAGTGGAGAATCCTTTTTTCTCAAGTGTTTCCATGGCCTTGCCAAAGGCACCCACCCCCGGCAGAATCAATTTTGAACAATCCTCCATCCCTCGGGGATGATCCACAACCCTCACCTGTTCATCCGTACAATACTCAAGGGCATTTATCACCGATACTAGATTTCCGGCACCATAGTTTATTATACCAATCATCAATCTTTGCCTTTTCTTTGTCCATATTCTATGCAAAACTATGCAAAAATAGAACCAAGTTGACTATCATCTGGAGCACACAGGCACCCTCAAGCGCAATTTTCTCCAAAGATGTACACCATAACCGGCAGTGCTGGCAACACATGCATGGAAATCACATGATGAAAAAAATTCTCTGGCTCGTTCAGTCAAACCAGATCACCCCCACGATCCTTGA
Organism: Desulfobacteraceae bacterium; assembly: GCA_016744295.1. Taxonomy (GTDB): domain Bacteria; phylum Desulfobacterota; class Desulfobacteria; order Desulfobacterales; family Desulfobacteraceae; genus NBML01. Next base: position 39,948 of record JADGEQ010000005.1, read on the forward strand.
CTTCCTGCAATTATTCCAGACCCGGATGGAAAAATTGATAGAGCTGTCATTCATAGTTCCTGAAACATCTTCAGATATTCTGGAAAGAATAAAAGATCTCCACCCGGACTGTTTTACACTAAAAAACCGCACGGCAACAAATGCCTACAAAGGATATCAGGCAAAAAAAGAAATCCTCAAGGATAGCAAATTTTCCTGTGGGCTCTCGGTGAGTGATGTCTTGCTGCTGGATGATCTGGGCGGCGGCAATGTCATCCAGACCACCCTCAACATTAAAAAAGAGGACAACACCTGTGGATTGATCCTGCAAATCCCAACGCCGCTAGGGTCTTCCGAATCAGAAGAACGGGTGTTCCAGGCAGCCGTCATCTGGGCAAGACAACATAGAATTCCGATTATAGGGTATGAGTTATTGCCCCTTGACACAAGGTGGACGCTGGCAGCATCCCTCCCCGACGGGGTGATCACACGATATTGGGAAAGCCATGACCACTTGAAGCAGCGATTGAACCATCAAAATATCTGGCAGTTGCCCCTGTATGAAGCAGCTATATTTTCATCTGTGTCAGCCAATTTTAATCTGAACGGTGTAAAAGCATCCTACCACAACAGGGCCACCCTAAAAATACCGGAAACCAGAACGGTGTTGTTCCTTACCCACAATGTAAGCATGACCTATGAATACCAGGAAATACTGAGAATAATTGCCCCCCTGGGAAAAAAACTCCACCTGATGTTCACTTTTGGGGAAGACCAGGCAAGGGGATCCCATAGTCAAAAAGAGATGGTTGAGATCATCTATAAAACGGAGCTGACCCACTTTGCCTCGTATTCATTCCACAATATGGATTCACCCTGGGAGATGCTAACAGCCGACAGCCTGCTTGCCGCAAGCGCCTGTTTCCAAACCAGCATTGCCCAGGAAAAGAACATACCCTCCATTATATTTGATCCCATGCTTCCTCCCATGACCCATGGGTTTAAGCAACGGGTAAACAATGCCTCTCATCTGCTAACCGCCGTCAAGGAGGTCATTTCCATGAACGCAAAAAAGACAGAACTGGGAACAATTTTCATGCAATTAGCAGGGAGTGCGCCGAACAATGACTGATTTCTGGAAAGGCAAAAAAATCATTGCTTACATAGCATTGGCACACCATACAAGGTTTATCACCCCGGTGATGGAAACATTGGAATCCAGGGGAGCCACCGTAAAATACATCGTGGCCCAGGCAGAACGCTCCCAGGAGATCACCGCCATTAATCTGGGGCTCAAATATTCCCATATCTTTGATTATATCTCGGCCAAGGACCATGGGGAGATCCTGGAAAACTATCAACTGCATTTAAAAACCTTTTCAAACTCCCTAAAAAATGATTTTTTCCTGGGCACCTTGCCGGTAACCGTGACCGACAAGACTTTGTTTGCAACGGTCACTGAATATATAGGGTTTAAAAATCTGCTCAAAAAAGAGAAACCCGACCTTTGTTTTGCCCTGCACGAACTCAATCGCTGGGGTAAAATGCTTGCCTTTTGGGCAAAAAAAGAAAACATTCCCTTTATTTCCCTCCAGGAAGGGTTAACCTATGATCTTGACTTTGGGTATTCCGGGCATGCACAATACGCGACTCTCAACCTGGTGTGGGGAGAAAGAGTAAAACAAAAAATGGTGAGCTTTGAAGCGCCTGAATCAAAAATAATCCCCGTTGGGAATACCCACCTTGCCAAGGAGATTACCCACCAAAAAAAGAATAAAATAAGAGAAACAAAAAGAAAAGCCTATTGCATATCCGAGCATTTTGTCATCCTTTTAATCCTTTCCGCCGGATTACCAGACTTTGAAATTTTGTTTCCCCTTTTTAAAGCGGTTTCAAAGAATACCGGCCAAACCCTGTTTGTCAAATTTCATCCTGCCTGCAAAAAAGCACAATTGGATCAATGGATAGCGTCAGTCCGTGTTAAATTCAAAAACAATCTCCATTTTATCCATGACCAGGAAAATACATACGATCTGATATCCATGGCAGATGTGTGTGTTCTGGGCCAGAGAAGCACAACAGGGCTGGAATCCATCGCCCTCGGCAAACCCCTTGTAAAACTGGATTTTGCATATAAATTGAACGCACCTTACTCGTTTGTTGACCAGGGAGTGGCGGTTAAGATGAGCCCGGCACAACTGGCATCTGCCCTGTCAGACAAAACTGATTTTTCACAATTCATAGATGCCCAAAAGAAAGAAACCTTTCTTAAAAATGAACTGATAGAACCGACCCAGGCAATTGAAAGGGTATGCCATGTTTTCAAAAAGACCATCCAGGCAAATACCAGCGCCGCCCCCATGGTAACACGCCATAAAAAGCCCGGTCCAAAAGCCAGACCTGGTCAAAAAACCAGAACCGTTCAGAAACCAGACAAAAAATGGTCAATTATTCTCCAAGTCCCTGAGAATCATGCTGTTTTCCTTGCCCAATTGGAGGCGCTGACCTTCAATTCCAAAGACACGGATAGCTATGAAATCATCCTGCTGGAACCTAAAAAAAAGTCCAGTGAAACCATCCGGATTCTGGACTCATTATCAGGCGATTTACAGAGAATCCCCATATCTGAAGATGAAAATTATATTTCAACGGTAAACAAGGCCTGCGATATGGCCAGGGGAGAAAAGTTGATCTTTCTTGAAAAAAACCTGGCCCCCCTCAACGGATGGCTGGACTGCCTGGACAAGGCTTTTTTAAAATATGGCAAGAACAAAGTGTTTGGGGCTCAAATATGCGATAAGAACGGCAGAATTGCAAACGCCGGCATGGTTATCGATAATAACAACACCCCTGTTTGCGCCTACCAGCACCTTGATACTAATTTTTCAGGGGTGTTAAAGGAAAGAAGTTTTCAACTGGTGGATCATTTTGTTGCCATGGGAAAAAAACTATTTCTCAAATCAGGCGGATTCACCCGGGATGCCGGAAAATACGTGTTCATGGATATTTGCCTGAAAGCGTCTCAAACCACAAAGGATCCAGATACCGTTGTATATCTTCCAACGCTTAAGATGATATTTTTAGATCGCATCTCCCCAAAGGAGAACCCGGATGATGCCGTGTATTTTTATGGAAGATGGAACGGATCTCTCTGGGAATCGGAAAAAGAACTTTACAAAAAAGACAAGATTTCATCTGAGGATCTGGCCCATGCCCGAATGGCTTCGGCAATGCAGGCCCTAGGTTAAGGGAAAAAAGATTGGACGGATCACCCACCGAGAAACCTTTAATCAGTCAAAATGCCGCCACTCCAGGGCAGTGCCGGCATCTATGTTCCGGTTAAAGATCCTGCCCATAACCTGTTCATGGAAAACAGGCGGCAATCCATATCCGGGTCTGATGCTGCGAATATTTTTGTGACTTAATATTTCTCCTTTCTCAACATCACGAATGACATACAGGGAACGGCCATGCTCGCTGCCTGGCCTGTTTTTAACATTTAAAATGTCTGCCGATCCCAAACAATCCCAAACCTTTTGGCAATTATTTTTTAAGGCTGTCAGCTGCGCTTCTTCTATGGAAAATGCAGAATCCGGGCCACCATCCTTTCGGGACAGGGTAAAATGTTTTTCAACAGCAGATGCGCCCATGGCAATGGCGGCTAAGGCTGCCGTATCATCCAGGGAATGGTCGGACAAGCCCAATAAGGGGGAAAAGGTTTTTAAACAATTCAAGGCCTTCAGGTTATAATCTTCTATTGGGGCCGGATAGGCACTGATACAATGGAACAACAATATTTCTGTTACATTATTATCCGTTAATATATTCATGGCCCTGTCAACATCTTCAAGACTGCTGACACCGGTGGACATTAAAACTGGTTTTCCGGTTTCTGCGATACATTTTATAAAACAAGGATCAATTGCCTCAAAGGAGGCGATTTTAAACGCCGGGCAGTCCAGTTCCATCAGCAAATCAACCCCCCTCTTATCAAAGGGAGAGCTAAACAATGTGATGTTGGTTTTTCGGGCAAACTCAAACAATAGTTTTGTCTGTTCCAGGGGCAGAGCGATCTCTTTATAAAGCTGATAATATGTTCTACCTTTCCATAAAGGTGTGTGAATCATAAAATCTTTTTTTACAGAATCCATGGTAAGGGCATCTGCATCATAGGTCTGAATCTTTACGGCATCAGCTCCAGCTCTTTTGGCTGCCATAATAATTTGCTTTGCACGGGCAACACTGCCCATATGGTTGCCGGACATCTCGGCAATGATATATGGCGGATAGCCGGGGCCAATTTTTCTGCCGTCAATTTCCATGAAGCCTGACTCCTAATGTGGCAAGGATTTTGTTTGTTTGCAAGTATGCCCTCTTCATCAAATGATATTGATAATAACTGATACCGAAAACAAAATCTCTGGGACTAAAATTTTTAAAATTTTGTTCTAAAATGTTGAATAAACCCCATACTCTCCCGTCGTCCCGTTACAATGGAAACCAAGGGATTCAAACAGGCCGACAGATGCGTTATTTTCCCGGTGGACAACGGCTGTATACTCCCTTTTTGCCGGCTGCAGCACCTGCAGTAAAGATCTTTTTGCAAATCCATACCCTTGAAATTTTCGGACGATTAGAATAGATATCTCCTCTTTTCCCCGGCTCTGATCCAAACGAATATAACCAATGGGAGTCCGGCACCATTCGATTATATGAAGTTTTATGGTATTGCTTGATAAAACCGTCTCAAACCAGGCCTGATGTTCTTTTTTTGTGGGCAGATTTGTATTTCTGGAGTATTTTCTTGCACCGGGTTCATGCTGCCAGTTGAACACTATTTCCAGATCATCTTTGTTTGCAGGTCGGAGGGTTTCAACAGATATCAGGGCAAGGGTCTGCTTTATGATACGGACAGCGCCCTCTCCGTCAACCAATGCCATAGTTTTTTTTTGCAACTCCCCAAATACCTGGGAATCAATCATCCGTATCAGTGTTCGGGTAAGCAGGGAGGGATCAAGGGTCTGTATCTCTCCCAAACAGACTGCCCCGCCCAACTGAGAAATATTTTGGCTGACTTCCCTTTGATTTTCCGCCACCACAACGGTGAGATTGAGCAACCCACAGTAAATCCGTTCCAACAAACTTGTGCCCGGAGCCCCGATGGCGATACCGCATCGTTCATACAGGGAGGAAAGATCGGGTAAATCCCGGTATAATCGAATCTCCAGGGATGATTTAACCCTATAGTTTTCAAGGGCATCCAGACATGGAGACAGGGAGGACAGGGGCAGATGAAAGACAAGCCCTTTTTTATTCATGGATTGTTCCAGAATATTCAGCACCTTTAGTGCTGCTTGTCCGGGATCGGTGGCCCCAAAGGAGACCAATATATTTTTCTTGTCCCCCCGGGTTTGAATCGGCTTATAAACAGGATCAATCAGGGCATATTGAATCCCCAGCAAGGTTTGGGAGGAAGGATTATACAGTTTTTTTTCATAATCACCTTTCTTCCGGCTCACGGTTTGATCCACCAGCAAATCGCACCAATGGGCACGGCACAAATCATCCACCACCACCACCGGGAAAATTTCAAAAATAGGTTTTTCAAAATCAGCATCAATTTCATAATGGTCTATAATAACCATCTGGATAAGCGATTTATTTTCGAACAGATACGACCGGTAGTCTCCATGGTCTGAGACAACCGATTTCATGCCATGGCCTTTCAGCAAGTGTTTAACAACAGGCGCTGCATCCCTCATCAAAAAGGTGACCAACACCCCCAATTTCCGGTAAAGAAACGCCAGGACCAAACATCTTTTCAGATGGCCATAGCCAATTTTTTGGGTTGCATCACATATAATGACGATCATAATAATTCCAATAGCGGTTAAACAAGTCTACTCCATGGATAAAAGCCGGGGTGCCAAAAGTTGCACATTTTTATAGTCCTCGGCGGTATCCAGGTCAATTGCCCTGATCCAGGGTATTTCATACCCCTTTAATTTATCCGGATAAAAGGTTTTGTTTTTTAAAAAAGCCTGGGTATCTGCCCAGTAAAAGGTTCCGTTGCTGGCCACAAGCTTGGGATGAAACTGGGATTGCAATCGGTTATAATCCGGCCACTTTGGTGCCAAACAACCATTATCAAGAGTTTCCAGCGCCTGGACCGGATGCAGGTTGAAGGTGGAAACCCCCATCACGATCTGGGCATCGGAAAATTTTTCCAAAAGTAAAAAAGAGTCTTGCAGATCCTTTGGGGTGATAAACAGCGCCGTGGCATAAATACAACAAAAGCATGTCGGGTGTATCCCCTGGCCATTCAGTTGCTCAAGAACATCCTGGCAGACCCGGACAACGCTTGTCCGATCACCTGCCAATTCACGGGGCCTTTCCATAACCTTTGCCCCGGATTCTTCTGCCACCTGTTTGATCTGGTCATCTTCAGTGGAAACGATCACCCGGTCAAAAAGCCCGGTTTTAAAAGCTGCCTGGACCGGATAAAAAAGGGCGGGTTTTCCCAGAACAGGGAGAATATTTTTCCGAGGCAGCCTTTTGGACCCCCCCCGGGCCGGGATGATGGCAACCCTTGTCATCCTTTATCCACATCCTTGCAATCAAGCGGATGTCCAGGATTAAGATCCCGGGCAAACCTTGCGCCCACCAAGTATTCAAATCGTTTGGGGGATATCCCGAACCCCGGTCTCCTGAATTCGACCTGGTCCAGACGTATCCTGTCACCCTTTTGCACCTTTTGTTTTAGGAAGGTACTTCTCCGAACATTTTTCCTTTTTTGTCTCTCTTCGGGACCCAGGATTCTCCTGGGATTGCCCATGGCTGTTTCAACATCCCGGATGGTTTGAACAAACCCCTTCATTTCGGCAGGTTCCAAAGAAAAAATATGTTCCGTACTTTTAATACTCCTGTCCAGTGTGATGGTCTTTTCAACCAGGTTTGCGCCCAGGGCAACGGCTGCCACATCCATATCCCAGCCCGGCGTGTGATCTGAATAGGCAATGGGATAACAAGGAAACATCTGCTTTAAGGTGGTGATCATCTTCAGGTTAATACTTTCAAGTCTTGCAGGATACCCCGAGGGGCAATTGTGAATAATGATATTCTGGTTGCCTTCCTGATTGCATATCTCCACTGCCTGTTCAACTTCCCCGAGACTTGCATTGCCTGTGTCCATCTGGATGCACATGCCAGTCTTTGCCGCCATTCTGATCAAAGGCCAATGATCAATATCAGCGGATGCGATCTTGATGGAATCACAATTCAATGCCGCTAAAAGTTCAATATCCTCTTCAAACCCAACCGTGGCAAAAAAGGCAAGCCCCAAAGAATCACTGAATTTTTTAATCTGCTTCCATTGCTCCGGCCCAAGGCACCTTCTGCACAAAATATCATAAAGGGGTTCTGTTATGGTGCAGGTTTCACCTGTTTTTTTATCCGCAAGTATCTCATAGGTAAAGGGAAGTGATTTATCTGCCACCAATTTATCCGGATCAAAAATCTGAAATTTGACGGCATCGGCACCGGCTTCTGCGGCAATCCGGATAAGTGCCGTGGCAGACTCTACACCCTCATGGGTAGCCCCTGCCTCAAAGACGATGAAACAGGGATGTCCATCCCCCAATCTTCGTTTGCCAAAACTGACCATTAGGCTTCCTCCATAAACGGCGCTATCATCTTCTCAACCTGCTCTTTTGTGACCCATTCATGGTTGGTGTTGGAAGTGTATTCAAAATCAGGGACAACAAATTTAAAATTATTTTCATCAATGCTGCTTTTAAAAAACTGATTATCCGATTTTATTAAATAATAATCTTCACTTTCAAGGGTATTGCGAGCCTCATCACGGCTGATCAATGTTTCATGTATTTTTTCACCCTGTCGGATACCCACAATTTTAGTGGGACAACCAGGAGCAATGAATCCGGCCAGGTCCATAATGCTCATGGAGGGTATTTTGGGCACAAAGGTTTCGCCCCCTGTCATCATTTCAAGGCTTTTGAGGACAAAATCCACCCCATGGGAAAGGGTGATCCAAAACCGGGTCATTTCAGGATGGGTCACCGGCAAAAGACCTTCTTTCTTTTTCTTTAAAAAAAACGGAATCACACTTCCCCGGCTACCCGCTACATTCCCATATCGCACCACAGAGAACATACATTTTTTGCGCCCCACAAAGGCATTGGCCGCAATAAAAAGTTTTTCAGCACATAGTTTGGTTGCCCCGTAAAGATTTATGGGATTTACCGCCTTATCCGTGCTCAGGGCAATCACCTTTTTTACCCCGCACTCGGCAGCCATGCTCACCACATTCTCAGATCCGATGATATTTGTTTTTATGGATTCTGTGGGATTGTATTCACTGGCAGGCACCTGCTTCATGGCAGCAGCATGAATCACAAAGTCAACATCCTGGAACGCCCATTTCAAACGGTCTTTATCCCTTACGTCCCCAAGAAAAAACCGGACCGGATATTTTTCCGTGGGAAATACTTGTGCCATATCAAACTGCTTGAGTTCATCCCGGCTGAAAATAATTATTTTTTTGGGGCGATGATCTTTTAAAATAATTTCAACACACTTTTTCCCAAACGAACCGGTACCGCCGGTAATTAAAATAACCTTATCTTTCAGCATTGAATCCATGGCGTCCCTTCAAAAATTATAGCGTGAGTACACAATTGAACTATTTTTATATTTTGCAATAATTATTCCCTTTATTTCGAAATTTCATACACCCTTTTGAATCCCTTCTCTATTACAAGGATTCTCCTGGATTAAATAGCAAAACTTTACCCAAAAGTAATGATAGTTTTATAAACGATATGGACAATTCTTCCTCTATTGCAAACCAACGGCAATATTTTCCACAATCCCCCATTACGGTTAAAACCTTGATTCCGCTGTATGCTCATCGAAAATCATACCATCCTCTTTGCCAACAAAATACCAGGCCACAGGGGAAGATCTCACAACAGCAAAGATTTTGAAACATTCAAAACGATTGGTAAACAAGTGAAACCTCAGATTGAATACCCTATACCCCCTTCTATCTTTTCTAAATGGCACACAAATTGCTGATTTCCAACCATGAAACATTTATGCTAACCTAATTATTGAAAAGAGGTCATTTTGACAAATCCAAACATTTGCGGGCAATGTGATTCAATGAACAGGTCATGCTGTACATTAAGGGCTGAAAATAATGAGGGCCTTCCGGCCCCTGTATCCGAACCTGAAATTAAAAGAATTTTAATTTTTTTAAAAGACAAAAAAAGGGAATTGCTTCTGGACAGCAGAAACAATTCCCCTCAATTTATCCGTCAAATGTCGATTCTTTTTCCGGACATGGCGGATTCAGTTCATAAAATTTTCCCTGTAAATAAAACCCATTTTGACCTCAAAACCCAGGAAAATACCTGCATATTTAAAGAGAGAAACGGATGTCTTCTCCCCAACGAAGCCCGACCGCATTTCTGCCGGATTTATCCGTTCTGGTTCTTTGATGATGAACTGCAAATTTTTGAGGATCCAAACTGCCTGGCCCTTGGAAACTGCCGAACAATTCCTGAAGTTCTACTCTCCCTAGGTACAAATACTGAAAAGCTAAAACAGATACATGCCCGGATTTATGAAGACTGGGGACTTTCCCGCTCCATTCCACAGGAGAGAAAAAAGGTTTTTCTGTAATATATATTTAAAACATATCTCACCCATGGCCCTGAAAATTAAAGTTGACGCCCTGTGTACCAACCCGTTAGAATAAAAAACTTATCAAACAAATATAAGGTTATGGAGAGATAGCAATGAACCCGAGACATACAGACTATTATGAGGCAAACCTTGAGCTTCTCAAAAAACACCATTTTACAACCTGGAAAAATATCACTGAAAACCCACCCGAACCATTGGGTGAAATTTCCCATGCTCCCAATGGCAATCCAAACCTTCTTGTAACAGACAGCCAGAAAAATATTGTAAAGCTGCACAATGAAATAAATCCTGAAAAAGAAGCCCTGGATTTTCTGGAAAGAGTTCCCGAAGACCATAAAGGGTTTGTCGCGATTCTTGGCATGGGACTTGGGTACTCAATTTTCCGTATCTTAAAAGAAAGGCCCGAGCTTCAACGGTTGGCAATCTTTGAACTGGAGCCGGGCATTTTTGTTCAAACGCTTCGCCACATGGACCTTTCACCCATACTAAAAGATTCCAGACTCATTTTAAGCATTGGAACGAACATCATAATTCCAGAAGTATTGGCAGGCGCCGCCCGGACCCTTCAGCTTGAAGATGCATCTGTTTTTCATCACCAGCAGTCATTTATTTTTAACCCTGAAGGATATAAAAAGCTTAAAGACGACCTCTTTGCACACCTGAACGATCTTAACGTTGGGGGCGCTACAACCAGAGCGCTTGGTAAAGATTTTTTGAACAATCGGTTCAAACACATTACCACCATCCACCATCATCTGTTGCTGGAACAACTCCAAAATAAATTTGATGGAATTCCAGCGATTCTGGTTGCAGGCGGGCCATCGTTGGATAAAAATATCCATCTGTTACAACAGGTCCAGGACAAAGCTGTCATTATTGCCGTCGATACGGTGCTGCCGACACTTTTAAAAAATGATGTGCACCCGCACTTTCTAACCTGCATTGACCCTAACAATCTGACATTTGAAAAATTTGCAGACATCATATCAACGGTCAAGGATACGGCCCTGATCTGTTCCTCCTGGATCAACCCGAAAACGCCCAAAACATTTCCGGCTGACCAGGTATTCTGGACATTCACGGGCAACCCCATGGAAGCCTGGCTCAATTCAATATTGGGGGGCAACCTCTTTACCGGCGGTGCCAGCACGGTGGCCCACTTAAACCTGATTGCCGCACACATACTGGGGTGTGATCCTGTAATCTTTTTGGGTCAGGACCTTGCCTACCCAGGCCCTGATTCATCTTCACATGCACAAGGAACCGTCCTCCAGGGCTCGGCCCCTTCTGATATCCTGTCAACCCACGTTGAGGGAGAAACTGTCACCGGCATAAACGGAGAAATTTTACGGACCAACCGTTCATTTTTAATGATGAAAAAATTTTTTGAGTCTGCCATTGCCTCATCCCCTATAACCCATATCAATGCAACCGAAGGGGGTGCAAACATTGAAGGAACCCAAATCCTGACCCTACAGAAAACCATGGACACCCACTGCAATACCCAAATTAATGTCACCAGCCAAATCAAAGCATTTTGTTCAATTTCCGAGCCAATAAACCCGACCAAAATGCTCACCGAATTCGACAACATACTCCGTAGAATTAAGCAGTTGTTAAAAACAATAAAAAAAGCCGATACCATCACAAAGCCGCTGTTGAAAGAAATTTTAAAACTAAAAACAAACAAAAAGCCGATAAAATCCTTTAACATGCTTTCCCAGCCACAACAAAAACAGATAAATAAAATAGATAAATTTCATAGCAGCCTGGACAAGGAACTTGAAATCTGGAAGCTATTGGAAGAAATCACCATGACAGGATTAAAGGAAAGCGAGCGCCAAAAACAGGAGATCTCAACCCTTCAAAATGATCCGACAAAATATACGGATTGGCTGACAAAAAACCTAAACCGGCTGACTGATATTAATAAAACCCGAAAAGAAACCCTGACCTGCCTGTTCGACAATATGAGCATGACAGTATCTTTCCATCAAGAAGAGAATAAATATCTGGACCAAATCAATAAAGGTTCCCACAAAGAACAAAACATGCTCAAGCTTGCAAGGCTGTACATGCGATCAAAAAATTATAACCTGGCCAGCCCCCTGCTGGAAAAACTTTGCAAGGCAATGCCGGAATCAGGAGAGGTTTATTTTTATCTTGGCTGTATGGCAACCCAATTCAATGAGATCCAAAAAGCAGTGCAGTATTTCGATACGGCCAAAGAATTGGACCCAAAACTTACCCAACAGATTGATTTATTTATACAGGAATTTGGAGATACCTTCCTGGGATTTGCACAATATTTCAAGACCCAGCCGGGGCGTGATTTAAGTGTAAAATATATGGTTCAAAAAGGCCTTCGCTATAATCCAACCCATACAGATCTGCAAAAAGAACTGGAAATCATCCTGGAAGAAGAACTCAAAAAAATCAAAACAGACTTTGACAAAAATGATTACAAAAAATCTGGCCGATTGGTAGGTGAATGGCAGCAAGCGGCCATGGATCAGAAAAAATTGTTCAGCAGTCTGCCCACAGATCTTGTGAGCAATATTTTTCTTTACCAGGCCAAGCTGTTTTTATCTCAAAAAAAGTTTCCCGATGCCCTTGAAAATCTTAAAATCGCAATGGAACATGCCCCAGAAGACCATGATATTCATTCAGCACTAATTGATACCCTCTTTCTTACAGGTGATTTTAATGCTGCCATTGCAGCCCTTAATAAAGCCATTGAAATAGACAATCAATTTGCAGTTTATTGGGAAACAATAGGCGACAGCCTGGAAAGCAGTGGGCAGCATGAAGATGCAATCCTTGCCTATGAAAATTGTTTCACCCACCTGCCGGGCAACATCAAGCTGCTTAAAAAAATTGGAGATTGTTATATAGAAACCAACCAGTTGGAAGCCGCCAAAGCCGCCTATGAACAATTGAAAATAAGACTGGAAACACCGGAATCATGAAAAATCTCTTTGTGCGGTTAAATAGCTTTCCATGGTACCAATATCCCGATGGTATTGATGATTATGGAAGGTATTGATCCTGCCGATATAATGGGGCAAGACCTCTGTGCTGAAATCTATTGTTTCTTTTTTTAGGCCTTCCAGAAAATCAAATACAGAAGGTTCTATAATATAAACAGCCCCATTGGCAAGATTTCCCGGCGGATTGGCTGTTTTTTCATGGAATCCGCACACCACATCCTCCCGATCAAGCTCAACAATGCCGCAGCTTTCCGGCGTATCGGTTTCAAAGGTCATCATGGTCATTTCACAGTGTTCAGGCCTTGAACCATGGGCTTTGACAAAATCTTTTATATCAAATATGGACAGGTTATCCCCATGGGCCATGAATACCGGTTCCTTATCAAAAAAATCCCTGTTTTTTAAAAGCGTCCCGCCTGTGCCAAGTAAGGTTTCTTCATAAACGGTGGTAACCCATTCCCGGTAGGGGCTATTGGCTATATATTCGCTAACTTGCTCGGAAAGATAATGCAGATTAACCATTACACGAGAGATCTCTTCCATGCAAAACATATCAAGCCAATATGCCATCAAGGGTTTGCCGTTTATGGGAACCAGGCATTTGGGTATGGTTTGGGTCAAAGGTCTTAAACGGGTTCCCAAACCAGCAGCTAGTAATAATGCCCTCATTTTGACATTTTTGCCATCAGATCTTCAATGGAGATAGGGATATTACCCGTTCGTTCCACCTGGCATGCAGCAGCCAGAGACCCTAAGTATGCGCATTGCCAGATATCAGCTCCACAAGCCGCAGCCAGGGCGGAACAGGTTAACAAAGAATCGCCGGCCCCTGCGGGATCAACAGCAACAGGATTCATTGCATTGAGTTTGTCTGTCTCCCATTGTTCACGATCAAGAATCCCCTCATGGATCAGCATGCCTTCCTTATCAAGGGTAATCAAAATATTTTGGGCCAATGCTTTTTTTCTCAACTTTTCAGCCAGCACCACCAGCCCGGATTCAAAATCCCGGACTGCAAGCCTTGCTTCCCTTTCCGTAGGTGTTAAAAAAAACATATTCTGAAACCGGGAAACATCCCCGACCTGGGATGAAGATTGGCTGTCCGCAACCATCATAATATTCTTCTGCCTGCATCTTTTAACAATGCTATCGACAAAAGGCTGTGGCAAAATCCCATAATTAAAATCGGAAAATATCAACAAATCTGTTTCATCAAGAATTTCAAAAAGATTTTTTCGCTGCTGCTTTTGCAATTCTTTGCTGATGGGGTGGCTGCGCAAATGATTTACCCTTAACAGCGTCTTCCCTGAACTTCTGAATCTCTGTTTTAAGATAGTAGGACGACTTTCATCCTCCAATATAAATGATTTCACTGCATACTCATCAAGTTTTGCTTTTGCAAACTGAGCAGTTTTATCAGAGCCTGCCACTGAAAAAAAATAAACATCTGCTCCCATTTTTCGGGCATGGGCCGCAACGATTCCCGCCCCTCCAATATATTTATTTTTTGCCACGGGCGTGACGACAATTGTGGGATCTTCCTGGCTCATGCCAAGGGGATCACAATTAATATATTCATCCACAATTGTATCCCCGATCACCACAACCTTTAACCGTTCGAAACGCTTCAGCGTGCGGCACAGGTCATCCCAGTCAAACCCATGCCGCTTCATAAACGCATCATGTCTTACAATTGATGATGAAATAATTCTTTTTGATTCATCCTGAAGCAGTTCCGCAAGGGAAAAATTCACGTCACCCGAACAGAAAAGCAATTTGCCGCCATAGGATTTCACGGCTTCCGATTCCGGGTTATAAACCTCTTCATGCTCCTTGCCTTTAACAACAATGGAAGGCCTTAATTCTTTAATCAACTCTTCGGGGGAATCCCTCATAATAAAAGCAAAGTCAACCCAGGTTATGGACTTAATTCCTTCCAGGCGAAATTGTTCATCCAGCAGGGTATGCCCATCTGTTTTATTCCCATGAACACCGACAATAAGAGCGTCTCCACATTCTGCTGCGAAACGAAGCACCCGTAAATGCCCTGGATGAACAATATTGAAATTACCGGACACAAAAACCGTTTTTTTGTTTTGAGTGCGCCTCTTGATCAAGGCCAATGATTTTTGGGTTTCTGGGTGCATCAAATACTCTTTCAATTTTATATAAAATTACGGTGCATGGGTGGATTTCCAATTTCAACTGGTAATGACCCGCCTTGATTTTTAATAGCATCCAGACATTCATTCACTTTATGCTGCAAACAAAGCGTACCACACATCGTTTTTGCGTCAAATTTATTTGATGCAATCAAATCCATCACTTCCCAATACCGATCACTTTCCCATATTTCTTTAAATGATTGATCCACAATATTACCGATATGATATTTTTTATACTTATCATTGAAAAGCATGCCGCAGGGTGCAACTAGGCCGGAACCGGACATCTGCAAGATAAAAGGAGGACCAAAGCATTGGGAATAACTGCGTTTCCCATGGCTAAAAATCTTAGACCACTTGGCGGAAACCTGATAGGTTTCTGTTGAATATTGTTCTGCTTTTTTTAAGGTATTGATCATTCCATCATAACGTGAATAATCCACACCAAGGGAACCGTCTTCATCATCACTGCAATGTTTGATGACAAGATAATCAACCCCAAGATCTCTTCCCAACTGTGAAAGCGGCAATATTTGGTCTTCAAATTCAGGCATAAGGACCATCTGAATACCGATGGTTACCTTCAATGAATTCTCTTTTTTTATTTGGACCGCTTTTTTTATTGTTTCCACCACCCGATGATAGCATTTTTCACCGACACCATGGATTTCACTGTATCGATGAGCTTCCCCGGCAGAAATATTAAACCGAAGATAAGTCAATGCTGTCATTATATCTTTTAATTCTTTAGGATCCAGCAAATAACCATTGGTGCCCAGAGCCATATCCAGACCGTTTTCCCTGCCTCTGACTATGGAATCTCTAAGATAGGGACTGCATGTGCTTTCCCCGTCACTGACAAAACTGACCGCTTTAACACCTATTTCTGCCACGTCATCCAGAAACCTGAAAATCACTTCCCGGGTCATCTTTTTTTCGTCATTTTGCTGCAATTTGCTGTAACAATATACGCAATTGTAAGAACATCGTCTTGTCAGAGCACAATCGATGGTGATGGGTGCGATTCGCTCCCCCCTTAACCACGCGTCCACACGATCTTTATGCCAAGCAAGTTTATGATCATCCAGAAGATATTGCTGACTGCCATTTTTTTTTTTATGCATTGAGTTCATTCACCCATTATCTTGTTATACTCGGATATATCCCGCTTTTTCACTGGTAATCCACTCTTTTACCATTTGTGGAAACCCAATACTGTCTTCGCCATAGGGATCGAACACGGGCATTCCGACCAATTCCATGATCACCTTATCATCCTGTCCGCAACAATGGGATTCTCCAAGAAACTTAAAATAATCATTTACCCCTGTGGCAATGAACTTTACATTTAAATTCTGTAAGATCACATCATTTCGTATTTGCTCAATGGCCCGGAATGCTAAAAAATTCACAATACAATAGACAACGGGCTTGAGACCCGCCATTGCCATTCCGGCTGCGATCCCTACCATCCCCTGCTCCATCATACCGCAATTAAAAATTCTGCCGGGAAACTCCCGGCTGAAATTATCTGTCACGCCAAATCCCATGTCGCCCACAAGCAACATAATCCGATCATCCTCTCGCGCATGATCAAGAATGGAATCAATGATGTCTTTTCGATAATTTTTATTTTCCATAACGAACCCCCATGGCCAATTCTTCTGCTGTCGGGACCCTGAAATGAAACTTTACAACATTTTCTATTGCGCAAATTCCATACCCTTTTGTAGTTTTTGCGAGGATGGCAATGGGTTGATTCCCTTTATAGGTCCTTATTTCTTCAAAAGAACGTTTCAGCTCAGCCATATCATGCCCGGCACACCTGATCACCTTACAACCGAATGCATTAAACTTGCAGGACAGATCTTTATAGGAATCCATTGGAGAAAGAACTTCCTCAAGGGAGTCCATGGCCTGTAACCCGTTACAATCTATAATAATAATCAAATGATTTAATTGTTGTTTTACAGCAAACTGAACCGCCTCCCAATTGCTGCCTTCCTGCATTTCACCATCACCGACAATACAATAGCTGTTATACTCTTTTCTCCGAAGCTTTGCACCAAAAGCAATACCCACAGCCATGGGCAACCCATGACCAAGGGAGCCGCAACCGGCTTCAATACCATGCTGCAAACTTTGCTCAGCACACCCTTTTAAGAAGCTGGTTTGATAAAAAGTATCCCAATCCTTTTGCCTAATATAACCGATATCTGCCAGGATTGCATAAAGCCCGTATGCACCGTGGGCCTTTGAGAATACCAATCGGTCCCTCCCCTCCCATTCAGGATCATCACCAATATTTAAAATATGATAATAAAGCAGGATTAATATATCAACACAGGACAAGGATGGCGCAATATGCCCGGCACCATTCTCAACAGCAACCTCAACCAGTCTTTTCCGGATGAAATCCGCTTTTTTTTCAAGTTCTGTATTTTCTTTAATCTTTTTCATTAAAAACCTTCCATTATTGACAGGCTGCTAAATAAAATTCACATGATCATTGGGATGTGTTAATCCCCAAAGATAGCTGTTAATATTGTCCATCCTGCAGTTGATCCGGCACCCGGAAACCGACAAGTTTTTTTCAACAAAGACAAGAGAGTTTTTCCGTTTTTCCCCCTCCCAAATTTCTTGAAATGAATTATCCCCAATATTGCCATAAAAAAACCGCTCGTCATTAAGGTACATGCTACATCCCCATACATTTCCCCCGGCATCAACATATGACCAGAACGGCAACCCCAGGCACCTTTTATAAACTTTACAGCCCTGGTCCCAATTTTTCATGGTATTGAGCCTCACAATAACTGAGAAACTATCAGAATTATATTTTCCCAACTTTTCCGACAAATCTCCATATCGAGAATATACGATTCCTTTATATTTTTCAGTAATACTTTGGGGGTGTTGTGAATAAGGCTTTACGACAAGATAGTCCATACCGATATCTTTTACAATTTTCACCAATTCTTCAATTTCTTCTTCAACCTCCGGCAAAAGAAGAATTTGGGCACCCAATGTACATTTCAATCCATGTTGCTGACGATATTTTACTGCAAACCGAAGATTGTCAATTACCCTGTTAAAATCCCCTGATTTTGTTCCGTGTACCTTAGCATAGGTATCAGGCGTACCTGCATTGATACTGAATTTAATCCATGAACAAAATGGAAGCACCTGCTCCACCATTTTTTTTTTAAACAATACACCATTTGAAGTAATGGCCACATCAATCCCGTTCTCTTTTGTAAGCCTGATAATATCAGCAATATCTTTATGCAGGAAGGGTTCTCCCTCACCTGCATACATGATTGATTTTAAGCCAAGCGACGCAAATTCCGGCAATCGCTTTTTAAAAATGGAAAAATCTATTTTTCGGGAGGCATATTGCATAAAATCCAAACCGCAAAAAGTGCACCGATGATTACATGCACCAATAGGACTGACTTCCATATATATCGGGTAGATCAATTCATTGTCCAGCCACTTTTTAACACGCGGAACATGGAATATCAACTTGTGGCTGTCCAGATTATATTTATCCATATCTTAAAGATTATTCCTAATATTATCTCAAATGTAAAAACCAATAATGCTCTCTATCGGCCTATTTACCCAAATACTGAAACCATTCCTTAGTTGCATCCTTTATTTGTCCGGGCGTCCAGACAGGAGCTTCTTTCCAGGAATCAATATTATTCAGCATAATTTTTACCCCTTCCTCAAAAGAAATATGGGCTTCCCATCCCAACATTTCCCGAACCTTGGAAACCTGGGCAAAGGTACAATCCGGCTCACCCGGTCTTTTGGGGATATATGTTACCTCCCCGCCCAGTAACTCGACAAGCCTGTTGATACTGTAAGTAAAACCGCAACCCAGATTAAAAATTTCATTACACACATCTGATTGAGCCGCTTTAATATAGGCATCAACAATATCAGTCACAAATGCAAAATCACGGGTTTGATTCCCGTCTCCAACAACCGTGAATGGCTTTCCAGCTAATTTTTGGGCAAGAAAAACACCAAATACAGCGCCATAGGTTCCAGATGTACGGGAACGGGGGCCGTAAACATTAAACATTCGTAAGGAAACCGTTGGCAGGCCATAAACCTTCCCCCAATGCATAACATATTGTTCTGCTACATTTTTAGTTAATGCATATGGATACTCTACCCGGGTCTCTGCTGTTTCAGGCGTTGGAAATTCATCAGGGATCCCATAACAGGATGAAGAAGCTGCATAGACAAATCTTTTCACCCCACCTGCCCTTGATGCTTCAAGTACGTTGATTGTCCCGTCCACATTTGATCGATGATATTCAAAGGGATTTTTTATGGAAGGGACAATATCGGCCAAAGCTGCCAGATGAAACACCCAATCCATATTTTTAAAACACCCTGCAATTTGATCATACTCTGCAATATCGGCTTCAATTAATTCCAGCGCCGGATTACCTTTATGATGTTCCAGATTTTGAAAGTGGCCTGTTGAAAAATTATCTATGACAGTTACAGAATGTCCCTCACCAAGAAGCCTGTCAACCAAATGGCTACCGATAAATCCAGCCCCACCGGTTACAAGTGTTTTTTTCACAATCTCTCCTGTTAATATTGAATTCAATTTGTCGAAATGACGCTACCATATTCATTTTCCCTTTGCAATGATATGCACCTTAAATTAAGAGTTTTCATATTTATATATATATTGCCTTTTGCATTTAAGTAATGATATGGATTAGCCGATTTGCATGTAATTAACAGGGCGGAGCTATATATATCAACATCCAAGTAAAAATGCGCACAAAGTATGAAAACCTTCAAAATCAGTGATAAAGACTCCTTGGGAAGGAGTAAAATCTGGTCTTTGGCAAATGAAAATAATTTTCAAATTATCATTGACCATTTGTTGGAAACAGGCATTCCTGAAAATGATCTGGGGGATGCACTATTCAAGATATCGGATCAGGCCATTGAAGAAAAACAATTTACTGCAGCGATTGCCATACTAAATTTTCTTGTACAAGCCCTTGAAGATCAGTCTGAAGCCCCTCGGCTGTTAAAAAAAATTGGGGATATTTATATCCTGATTTCAGCATTTGACAAAGCAAGAGAATATTATGGAAAACTGCCCCTGACTCTGGATAATATCAAGCTTTGTTTAGAAATATATACTCATACGATCGATATTGAGGGGCTGCTATCTTTGCGAGACACAATTCTCAACCGAGTCAAGGAAACAGACCGAGAAAAGATACATTCTTTAACAAACGAAGCAGTATTAAAAATATATGCCGCCCCCCCAATATTAAATTCTCATGTTAATTTGTGTAAAGACAATATTGCATGTCTAAAAGGAATTTACCCGTTCTCTCAAGATATTAGTAATTACAATGATCTGTTTTCTTTCGATCCATCCCAAATCGCACAAACTAAGATCATTAAAATTTCAGACCATTTCTATACGAAACAAGACGACATCTGGTCAAAATCATTCTCCATAGAGGATATTCAAGAAAAGAGGATAGAACAAAATGGTAGCGATATAATCCTCCATTGTAACTCTTTTGAATCCTTTTCTGATTTTATTAATCTCATTAAAACAAACAAGCCTGAATTCATTAAAAAAGAATGCCGTGTAATTATTGACTTTAAAATACTTTGGCAGGCAATAACGGTAATCAATCTATCGCCACTAATTAATTGTGATTTTGTTATCCGATTTATTGAAAAAAAACACCTTAAATCACAATTAACACACCTGTTACTTGAAAGAAAGTTACCTGTCGCAGATCGGGTTATATATTTTTCAAAAGATGATCCTGATTTTTTTTCACAGTTTGTAAATCCGATACTAATAGATTGCGAAAAAATAGTATTGGATAAAATTGATCAACTTGAAAAATATTACTCCCAATTATTTCCAAAAGATTATCAAAGCAAGGTCATCGAAAAAATAAGAACCGGTCAAAAATTAAATATTCTTTTGTGTACATCCAGATATACTACCTATCTCCAACACTCTACCCGTGACATTGCTACAGGATTTGAACAATTAGGCCATAATACCCTTATCCAAGTTGAAGATGAAGATGCCGGTATGGGCAATAGAAAAGATGTAACCATTGAAAATTTAATTAACTTTAAACCAGATATCATTTTTGCCATTAATCATCTACGTTGTTCCACCTTTCCATGGTTCCCGAAGAGTATTCCGTTTGTTACCTGGATTCAGGATCTAATGCCCCACCTAATAAATCTTGACGATCCCCACTTAATTACTAATTGTGATCATATTTTTTCATTTTCAAAAGCCTGGATCTTAAATTTTTTTGGAAATCATGCGGCTTTATCCGGGAAAAAAATTCATCTGCTTCCGATACCTGCAAACCCAAACATATATTTTCCACTTAAGATAAAAAAAAAATATGACGTAACTTATATCTCCCATATCCATCATCCTGATACGACTTTAATAGGAATAGAAGATTGTAAAAATGGATTACCGGAATGGACGGATAAAAACTCTCATATATTTCTTCAAAAAGTTGTTAAGGCAATTGAAGGAATGCCGATGGATGCCTTATCGGACATGTACTCATCCCATAAGAATCACCTTTCTTTTGCAAAAAAGATTTGTGATGATGTCGACATTCCCTTTAATGATAATTTATTTAAATTAATTAAAAGTATAGATGATGAGGGCAACCCTAGCCGATTCCATCGACATTTTTTGTTTTCAATGAAAGCAAAGCCAATAATAGCGCTTTTACAAAATGGTATCGATTTAAAACTTTTTGGAATGAATTGGGACAAATACCCAAACTTCAAAGAAAATAGTTTAGGATCTGTTAAAAATGGGAAAGACCTGAATATTTTAATAAATGAAACACGAATTAATCTGAATATAAGCCCTGGCACGTCTTACCATATGAAAGTTCCCGAAGTAATTGCAACAAAAAGCTTTATGCTGACCAGGAAAATAGAAGAAGACACCATGCCCATTGATAAATTATTCGAAACAGACAAAGAGATCATTTTATTTAAAAATGAAAATGATCTCATAAAAATAATTGAGTTTTATCTTTCCAATAGAGAGGAACGTGAAAAAGTCGAGCAGGCTGCATATAACAAATTATTGAGCCATTATACCGTTAAAAAAGCGGCTTCATTTATTTTAGAAAAAATAAACTCAACAGAAAAATCCAAACAACATGAAATATTCTGACTGTAATAAACACTTTAACTTCTGCACCCAGCCATGGTTCAATCTGTTCCTGCATAATTCAGGCAGAATCCAACCTTGCTGTATGAACTCAACTTCAATAGGAAATATACTTAAGCATGATATAAATGATATCTGGAATGGTGAAAAAATAAAACAAATCAGAAAATCGATTCTTGCAAGAGACTATGCCTCCGCTGGATGCAAAACCGGATGTCCCATCCGATATCAATTGGAACAAGAAAGCAACATATGCAGTTTCCCTCAAGACTGGGGGAGCACATCAGTTGTCGATAAGCAATTTGAAATGAATTTTAAGCGGCTTATCGACAATTTGGAACATAGACTTATAGACGCAAATAATCTCCCATTGTATGTTGACATCCAACCGACTGAAGCATGTAATATGGCCTGCATCATGTGCCACCAAAAACATGGAAATAAAACAAATATCACATCTGACGCTATAGCCCGATTTCTCAACTGGAGTGACGTCATCCATACCCTGCGGTTTCAGGGAGGTGAAATTTTTGTTGATCCCAATTTTTCAACTTTTCTTCACAAGTTAAAAAATAAATTACAACCATTTCAAAAAATTCACATCATTACCAATGGTAGTCTAATTGACGAAAAAAGTATTAGGAAACTGACAGCCCCCCCCAACCCCATACATTTCATTGTATCGATTGATGCAGTGGAAGCTAAGATTTATAAAAAAATTCGTCGTTCACCCTTGTTTCATAAAGCTTGGAAATCGTTGGATGTCTTGGCTCATATCCAAAAGGATATAGGAAGAAATGATATTGTACAGTGGAACTTTGTGGTAATGAAAAGCAATTTTCATCAAATTGATACAGCCATTAGAATAGCAACAGAACTCAATACAAAAATTTATTTCCAACCCATTATTGGGTCATACCCTGAAGAAAACATTTTTGATTATGACACAATTCGTCCTGAAAGAACTCTGGAGTATCTTGATGACTGTATTCAATTAACATCAGACTTTTCAGTTCCAAACGCGTCACTCCAAAATCTCCAAAAAAGGCTCTCAAAAGGCATCACACTTTAAAACCGAACAATTATGAATTCCACATTAAAAATACTTGGGTTAGGCCGGTGTGCAGTTGGGCTTTTGAGAAAAAGAACCCTTAATATTCGGGAATCCAATTTCACGCCAAATCAAAAGATACAATTTGATCATCACTATATTCTAAACCCTTTTTCCTGTATTCAGTCTAATATCTCTGATGTGGCAAAGCAAGCATTGGCACACAACCAATGCACCCCAACCTTGCCAGATCAGCTTCATTGCCTTGATCGAATTGAGGAGTACCAAGTTTGTGCCATTGAAATTTTTCCTCCCTCAAAACTTTATCTCCACAAAGCATACAAAATTTTTGCATGTTTTGAATCCTTTACAAAAGAATTACAAAAAAATGGTTTTACCCCAGTAACCCATAACTATCCAGAGCATGCCAATCATCTTGATCCAGAAGTCTATATTAGAAACCTTGCTAATCTTATTAAATCAATCAAAGAAAGAAACAAGTCCATTTCAATTGTTCTCTTAAATGGAGAATTATTATATGATCAGGCAGGAAAACAATTAAGCTCCCCTCTTCTGCATAAGATTATGGATAAAGTCAAAAATCGTGGGCTGCAATTTTTTGAAGACATCACTTTGCTTGATATTAACGACAACCTTTTGGAATTATCAAAAAAGCACCGGGGGTTTTTTGAAACCGAATTCCCACTTCTTTATATCCGGCATCAACCAGATCTTCAGCCCATAGAAGTCGCACGTGATTGTAAACATGCTTCTCCAACATTACGTCAGGATTTTGCCTTCTCTTTTTATAATTTTCTTACGGAACTTGGTTATTCTTTACCCAAAAGTGGAAAGTACATCCAAGCAAAAGAATCCTTACCATACGACTATAGACATCGGGCTGATGAATTTCTTACAAACCACAACAAAAAAAATAAAATCAAGGATAATCACTTAGAATTCCTTTTCCAAGATTCAAGAAAATTGTCTCAATATGTTGAATATGTTCTTTCAACACAAAATATCGAAGGCCACTTAAATTTAAAAAAATATATTATCGGTCAATCTTTTTTCAACGGTAAAGGGCAAGACCTGGTTAGCTATCTTTATCATATTCGAACCCTTTCTGCCTACCTTTTTACGACAAAACACCCTTTATTGCCAAGTCTTTGCCTTATCGGAATGGGAGTGCTTGCGCTCCCAAAAGCCACCCATGAACAATATTTAACGTATGTCCTGCTATGGCTTAAAAACATCTGTCTTGCTGCCAAAGAAATAATTATTTTTAATAACATTTTTTCAGCACAATCCTTTATCGATCTTTTAGAAGAATTAAAGGAAAAAGACTATTTACACAACCATGAAATCATTAGGCAACTTATCACCCTTGAAGAAACTTGTATTTGAGAAGAATGAATTAAAAGAAACAAGGACACAAATGAATCAAAAAGTGACGATAGCAGTCAAGCCGGAAGGGCAAAATCAAGCTTCTATTCAAAAGGTATCGGGATGATGAAGGTACTTTTTATTACAGTACTTGAGGATCTTGGATTTGAAGAGCCCTTGGGGATAGAATATTTAGCAGGATATCTCGCTCTGCATGGCCATTGCAGCTTTATCTCCTCTGCGATTGAAACAAGACTACTGGCACGTATTGAAGAAGTTGCACCGGATGTATTGGCATTTTCCGCGTTGACCCCCAACTTCGCCCAGCTCCTGGCCGTCTGTTGTAAAGCAAAACGAAAACACGCACATATTATCAGCGTGTTCGGTGGGCCCCATGCAACTTTTTTCCCGGATATTGTTCAACACCTGGAAATAGACTATATAATTCGCGGAGAAGGGGAAATTGCTTTTGTGGAACTCCTTGATGCTTTGGAAAAGGGAAGGTCACCATACCATATTTCCAATCTGGGATATCAAAACCCTTCAGGAGAAACAAAAATCAATCCTGTGCGCCCGTTGGTTCAGGATCTGGATACTCTCCCGTTTCCCGATCGCGAAATTCTATATACCCACAATGCATTTTACAAATCAGATGTACGGTCCGTCATGGCCAGCCGTGGCTGCCCAAATCATTGCAGTTATTGTTACAATAACAAGTATCATGAATTGTACAAAGGATTGGGAAAAAGAGTTCGCATAAGATCTGTGGACAATGTCATACATGAATGCCGGGAACTGAGGGATCGATATGATGCCAAAATGATTCATTTTTTTGATGATATTTTTCCCTTTGAATCAAGTTGGATAAAAGAATTTTCAAGAAGATACCCCCTCGAGGTTGGCCTCCCCTTTATAACAAACACCAGTTTCAATGTTTGCAGTGATACCTATATATCCAACCTGGCAAAATCGGGTTGTAAAACCCTGCTCATCGGAGTGGAAACCGGCAACGAATATTTCCGTGAACACATTCTTTTACGGAAAATGAAAAATAGGGATATGATTTCTGCAGCAAAACGAATCCATCAATACGGAATAAAAATTTACACCCAGAACCTTATCGGACTACCCTATGGCTCCCTAGAACTGGACCTGGAGACCCTCAGGCTAAACATCATCCTTAGGGCGGACTATGCCGGAGCCTACCTTACCCAACCCTATCCGGGAACCCGGATTGAGGAGATTGCCAGAAATGGCGGATTTATCGACACAAACAAGTCACTCCACTTCGAAAAATCATTTTATTATGCCAGTCCCATGAAAATTCATGAAAAAGATAAAATCGAAAAGCTCAGGATCCTCTTTCCCATTGTTGTAAATCATCCCTGGCTGATGACATTGATCTATTTATTGCTCGAATTACCAACCAGCTTATTTAAATGGTATGGAATGATGCTTCATGGCCTGAAGATTAAAAACACCATCCTGCGATATCCCATGTCCTTTCAGAAGCTTGGCTATTATATCTGGATGTTTTTCAAAAGGCCGATCAACCGTATATATACCCTCCGTGATCAGGGGAAGCAGAAATGAAGAAAGCAGGGCCCAAAAGAGAGATCCTCATTTCCGGTGTTTCCCAAGGATTGGGGAAGGCTATTGCCGAAGTCTTCATAAAAAAAGACTCTCATGTCACCGGAATTTCGCGATCCCGTGAAAAAAGTCTGGATTGGCTCGCTTGCTACAAAAAAGAACTCTCCTACTATCCATGCGATCTAAAAAATCCAACCCAACTCCAAACGCTTTTAAAAACACTGGACAAAAACAAAAGCAACCCTGACCTGATTATCCTCAACGCTGGATATGCCGTGGAAGATGTCTGTGACGGAATAAATGCAGGGTTGGTAGAAGAGCAGTTTGCCGTGAACCTCTTTTCAGGGTTACGGATAATAGAACAGTATCTGCCAGGAATGCTGAAAAGAGGGAAAGGCACTATTGCTGTAATTTCATCCCTTGCCGTATTCAGGGAAAATCATGCTGGACGGATGGGATATTCTGCTTCCAAGCAAGCACTCGCCCGGATACTGGACAATTTTCGACTCCAATATGAAGGACGTGGGGTTCATTTTGTAACGATCTTCCCAGGGCGCATGGGGAAAAAAAATGCATATGGCATGGGAATCTCCTATGAATCTGCAGCTGAACGCATTTGCAGAGCCCTACTTTCCGATCCTCCCCCAAAAACCCTTTCCTATCCATTCTTACAGACCATTTTAACAAAGCTACTTCACCATTGTCCTTCGGGAATTTTCCGACGTTTTTTTTACAGGTGAAGCCATGATAATATCACTCATACTGGATTGAAAATAAAATGATAAATAATTCCCAGGGCATGACAGGCCAAATACTGTCCCGCATGCGATTGCCATTTCGGATATTACAGACTCACCTGTTACAAAAGGAAAAACCCCTGGTGGTGTTGCTCTATCTTACAGACCGGTGTAACCTGAAATGCCAATATTGTGTTGGACACTGGTCTGGAAGGAAAATACCTGATCCGACCCTTGTCGACGTAAAATCATGGATAGACCAATTTGTTAAAATGGGCACCTGTCATATAACAGTTCATGGTGGGGAGATCCTTCTACGTGAAGATGTGGGAGAGATTATTGACTACATGAAATTCAAGGGATTGTATGTCAATTTGGTAACCAACGGCATTCTTTTCCCAGAAAAACACAAAGAAATTAAAAATGTGGACAGCCTCTGCATAAGCCTTGATGGCCGGGAAACTGCCAATGATGCCAACCGGGGGAAAGGAAGCCATAAAAAGATTCTGGCGGCCATTGATACGGCGCTTCAGGAAGGATTCAACCTGAGTGTCCACTCCACCCTTACATCAAATAATTATGGTGAGATTGAATGGCTGGCCCAGCGGGCAAAAAAATATGGATATTCCCAGCAGTTCAGCCTTCTTCTCAAGCCTTTCAGTGAATGCAATCAGATGGTGGCCCTTTCAGACTCAGACATACGGAAAGTCTTGGAACGTATCCTGAAACTGAAAAAAGAGGGATATCCGATTTTTACCTCCGAGGGCAACCTGAAGAATGCATTGAAATGGCCATTCCCCTATGAAAAAGCCATTCTTGGGAAAGCAGAATCCGCAGCCCATCCGGAATTGATCCCCTGTTATTACGGAAAACTAAAGGTCACGGTAGACACCAGCGGAAACGTAATTCCCTGTGCGGTCCTCAACAACTCCTTCCCGGCAAAAAACATTCGGGATGTTGGATTCAAAAAAGCCTACCAACATGTTATAGAAAACAGGCCTTGCGATCGATGTTATTTTTTAACAAGTGCTGACTGGTCGCTGCTTTTAGGACTTTCACCTAAAATGTACTGGGAGCAGATTAAAATCCAGCTCAAGCAAATTATAACGCGTTAGGATAAAAGGCAAACTATCTAAAAATGAGAGCCATGAAAAAACCAATTAAGTTCGCTTGGATTGTATACGGAAAGATGTTGACGGAGCAGTTGTCGATAATGGCACTTTCGTCAAATTTAAAGTCAAACAATGTTGATTCATTGTTAATATATTCGAATAAAGAAAAAGACATTCTGCGAAAGATAGAGTCACTTAAACCGGATGTAATCGGTTATTCTTTGATGTACGGTTCTCATTGGAAATATATCGGTTTAAGTAAAAAAATAGATGCGCTATTCCCAAATATTTATAAAATTGCAGGAGGGCCTTTAACGACGTTTTTCCCGGAGATAATTAATCAGCTTCATTTAGATGCGGTATGTATTGGAGAAGGAGATATCTCTCTTCCGAACCTATTAGAAAGGATTTCCGCTGGAAAAAGTTTTCAAGATCTACGTGGGTTTCATTTTAAGTCCGATGGTAAGGTCATAAAGAATGAGTTGGAAGACCTTTTGGATAATCTTGATCATCTGCCTTTTCCGGATAGGGAATTGTTTTATGACCAAGATCCGTTGCTAAAAAATCAGGAATTCAAATCCTTTGTTTCAGGAAGAGGATGCCCCTATCCATGCACATATTGTTTTAATCATAAGTTTAATGAGATGTTTAAGGGGAAGGGAAAGGTCATTAGAAGAAAGTCAGTTGACTATTTCATTGAAGAGATAAGAGAAACTCAAATAAAGTATGGTTGCCAGTTTGCTCTTTTTGAAGACGATATTTTTGTTATTAACAAGCAATGGTTTGAAGAGTTTGCGTTTAAGTTTAAAAAAGAAATCGGAATACCGTATATTTGTTACGTCAGGCCCAACTATGTTAATGAAGACATCATGAAAATAATGAAAGAAAGTGGATGTCATATTGTCAGAATGGCAATTGAAACAGGAAACGAAAAACTCAGAAACGTTATTCTAAAACGAAATATGAAGAATGAGACTATTATAAATGCTTCTGAACTAATCCACAAATACGGGATGAAGTTAAGTGTTTCTAATATGACAGGTTTGCCGACAGAGACAATTGATGATGTGAATGAAACAGTTGATTTAAATATCCGCTGTAATCCAGATCATCCGACGATCCAGCTTTTCATGCCTTATCCGAAAATGGAACTATCAAAGATAGCCATTGAAAAAGGATATTTTAATGAAGGTCTTTTAAGCAAAATACCAACAAATACATGGAAAACAACCCCTTTGATTTTTGATAAAAAGACAAAGAACCATATGGAAAAAATCCAGAAAATTTTTCCACTGATCATCAAGTATCCGAATTTGAAAAAGCATTTAAATGCAATATTTATATTGCCATCGTGGTTCCTTTATTTTCTGTCATTCGTTACAAAAATTATAATTGTTAAAAATTATTTACCTCCGACTAAGGTAGGAATTACACAAAGGATTGGTGTATTACTTAGATTTTTTCGTTTTTACTGGTGATATAGGGGAGGGCATAATTAAATCGTCCATGTAAATCACAAGATGTTCATATATGCTCACTGAAACTGATGAAACACACTTCAGTTCTGAACGATTTTAGTCTAATGTAGAAACCCTGGCCCCCTGGGCCAGGATATTTACTTTGAGGCTCGACCTAACGAATGGTTAAAGGAAATATGAGATGGATAAAGAGGTAAGAATACTATTAGTTGATCCTGGTTTTTTCCCCCAGCATGAAAGAGACGGGTTTCTGACAAAATATGTGGATTTGGACTCACAGATACAATCCAATCCGCCGATGGGTATTTTGGCAATAGCATCATTTTTATTTGAAAAAGGTTTCAAGAATATTCGTATCATTGACGCGGAGAAAGAAAAAGTTGGACCGGATAACCTTAAGCAGATATTAAATGATTTTCGACCGGATATTATCGGAGTGACTTTGTATACATACAGAATGTATAATGCGCATACCTTTATTGAAGAAGTAAAAAAATGGAACCCAGATGTGCATATAAGTGTCGGGGGGGCACATACACTTATTTATCCGATAGAAACGCTTCAGCTTAAAGGAGTAGATTCAATCGTAATTGGTGATGGAGAGACTCCATTTCTTCATCTTTGTGAATCTTTAAAGAACGACGACGCATTAGCAGAAGTGCAAGGTCTTTATTTCGCTTCCCATTTTGATTCTTATACTAAGTTTGAAAGGAATACCGAAAAGGATCTTAACGCTTTGCCCCTATTTAATCCTCAGCTAATGGATAATTTTATTAATATATACAAAAATTTTATGAATAACAAAGCGACGATGACATTTGTTAGCAGTCGTGGCTGCCCTTATCATTGTAACTATTGTATAGCACCCTCTATTCCCTATCGTTCCATGTCGGTAAACAAATTGGTAGAAGCGGTAAGGTATTATATTTCATTAGGTTTTCAGGAAATCAACTTTTACGATGATACCTTTAATGCGAACCTAAAAAAAATGGAAAAATTTGCTCAACAGATCATTGAAGAGAAACTTTCTTTTCACTGGTCTGTCCGTGGGGCAGTGGTTCGTGAAATGAGCGTTCCATTTTTAAAGCTCCTGAAGAAAGCAGGACTTAGAAGAATGCAATTTGGTGTTGAATCAGGTTCTGATAAAATTCTTGAAGTACTAAATAAGAACAGAACCGTCAAGGAAACTGTGGCTTGTTTTGATAATTTAAATGCCGCGCGTATAGAATCAGTGGCCAATATCATGCTGTTTTGTCCGACGGAAAAGGATGAAGAGACATTGCAAACAGAGAAACTCATTCACAGCATCAGACCAACATATATTTCCGTGCAGGTGTTCGTTATCTTTCCTCCTATGAAATGGTATTATGAAATGCTGAGGGATGGTACATTGAGTCATGATGTCTGGCATGAATATGTTGTCGATCCCATAAAAGTTAAAGTTGCTCCGACGATCACCACAAGAGGCATAAAAAATGCTGATGATCTATTTAAATGGAGAGATAAAATTGTTTTAGGGTATTACATGAAACCAAGATATATATTTAAACGACTCATAGGTTTGCGTTTTGATGAAATCAAGATTCATGTAAAATTTGGTTTTATATTTTTAAAGAAGTTATTAAATTTGGGGACTTCCCAGGGTTCTACTTAAGCAAATTCCTTTTAAAGGAACGTTCTATCTTCATTGAAGAGAAAACCTTTAAAGACAAGAGAAACTGTGAGCATAGCCTTAACAATTTTGATCTCAATTGGTGTTATGTATTGGGTATTATTTAACCATTGGGATCCACTTATATAACAATTAAAATAGATAAAAACGTATATGAAAGTATTACTTTTAGCACCAAATTATAATGGAAGAGCAAATAGCGATTTTTTCCCCCTCGGGCTGGCCTATCTTGCTTCGTATATAGAAAAATTAGGTCATGAAATAATTTCGGTCAATCTTAACAATTACAATTGCCAACAAGGATATGAAATACTTCACACCCTTGTTGATCAAGAACAAATAGACCTTGTTGGCTTGGGCGGTCTTACAGCATCCTATACTGAAATTGGTTCCATCATCCGCTTGATTCGGGAATGGAGCCCGAAATTACCAATTGTTCTGGGTGGCGGGATAACATCGTCTGAGACAGAACTGATCATGCAGGCATTACGACCTGACTATGCAGTCATCGGTGAAGGTGAACTTATTTTTGCCGATATTTTGAATACTCTTGAAAAACGACTCCCCATCCAATCCGTACGCGGGATATGGCATTGGGATAAAAATATCCCTGTTTTTACAGGTGTCGGCCCTGAGATAAAAGATCTCGATCCTCTACCATTTCCTGCTGTTGATAAATTTGGTATGTTTGAATTTTTGGAACGTCAATTGGAAGATCAATATGATTATCATCTGATCCATTTTGATTGTGGCAAAACAATTCCTATTATTGCAAGTCGCTCTTGTCCGTTTGACTGCACATTCTGTTCCCATGCCGGCTTGGGTAGATACAGGATAAGATCAATTAAAAACGTTATTGACGAAATTGAAGCATTAACAGCGGCCTATAAGGTATATTCATTTGCTATTTATGATGAATTATTTGCAGCGAGAAGAGAACGAGTCTTGGAATTTTGTGCGCTCTTGCATGAAAGGAATCTGGAGATCACATGGAGTTGTCAACTAAGAGTGGATCAACTTGATCAAGAGTTACTCTACACGATGAAAAAAGCCGGGTGTAATTTTCTCAGTTATGGTTTTGAAAGCGGCAGTGATACCATATTGAAAAGTATGAATAAAAAAATCATTTCAACGCAAATCAAAAACTGTGTTGCAATGACAAGAAAGGCACAAATCGGTTTCCAGGCAAATTTTCTTTATGGAGACCCTTCTGAATCGATTGAAACGCTGGATGAGTCAATAAAATTTCAAGAAGATAATGAACTTTATTTCACAGATTGGAGTACGGTTATTCCCTATCCGGGAAGTAAATTATATGAGTTTTGTTTAAAACAAAATCTTATACAGGATAAAATTGAATTTATAGAAAGCCTATGCAATTTATCAACCTATCTCTGGCAAAAAAAAATCAATATGACAACAATGCCTGATGAAATATTTGAGCTTAAATATCTTAATCTTAGAGAATTAAATGATTCCATGCATCGCAGACAAGAAGTCATTGTCAATGAATCTGAAACACTGGATCAGTATAATTCCAAAATGACAATAGAGTGTCCTTCCTGTGGATTTAAAAAAACAACCACCATAACATATCCCCCAGAATGCAGAACAGGCGGAGAAGCAAATCTCAAATCAGTGATTGGCGTTCGGGGAATGAATATTTTATGCAGTCAATGCGCCCGGAAAATGCACTTAAAAGCCAAGGAGATTCCGCATATAAATAGGCATTATAATCAATTCCAAGAAAGGATTGATCTACTTGTAAAAGAAAAGCGCCAAATTGTAATCTTGCCGGCCTTGGATAGGTTTAAAACGGTCTTTTTTGAAGATATCAATTTAAGCCATTTGAAAGTGAGTGCTGTTTTAGACTCAAGGCCTCATCGGATCAATACGAATTTTTTAAACTCAACGGTCAAACAACTAAGTGCTGAAAATATTATCCCCCATATTGATAAGACTTTTGTTATCCTTCCCTGGGTTGAATTTAACCAGGCCAGGGAATTGCTTGAATCAGAAGGTGTTAAGGATATATTGTGCTGGAATTTGATTTTCGTTTAAACACCTTTAAAAGGCCGTTCCAGAAACCTTTTTGAATCGGTTTTTCTCATATTACGAATAATATCTAAAAGGAAGCAGCATGACACAGACAGAGTTTGAGATAGCCGAAAAACCGCAGGTCAGTCTTTCAGAGTGCCTTAGCTATACCAACAGCGACATGGAGCGGGCCATGGAAGAAGTTTTGGATCCCTTTGGCGGGCTAACCTCGATAATCCGTCCCGGAGACAAAGTTCTCATTAAATTAAACCTGCTCATGCCAGCCACCCCGGACCAATGTGTTACAACCCATCCCCAAATGGCTGAAACCATGGCACGCATGATCCTTGATTGCGGAGGACACCCCATTTTTTCTGACAGCGGGGCTGTTCGGAACTGGGAAAAACTTATCCACAGAACCGGCATCGCCGAAATGGCAAACCGAATCGGTGTCCCCTTGATCAACATGGACAGGCTACCTGCCGTACCACTCAAGAGCAAAAGGTTCCCCAGCCTTGAGATCTCGTCACTTCTTGGTGAAGTCGATCATCTCATCGGTCTTGTCAAACTGAAAACCCATACCCAAATGCACTACACATGTGCTGTGAAGCACTATTTCGGTCTGATTCCCGGAGAGAGAAAACAGGAGTGGCACTTTAAGGTTGGAACCGATTACATGGCCTTTGCCAGATTATTGGTGGAAATCTGTGATCTTGTAGCCCCCTCTCTCACCATTGTTGATGGCATCATGGCAATGGAGGGGGATGGGCCAGGACCTGGGGGAACCCCCAGGCCTCTGGGGGCCATTTTTGCTGGAAAAAACTGTCAGGCAATCGACACGGTGGTTACCGAGGTCATTGGCGCCAATCCCGACTTCTCCTTTACACAAAAAGCATCCCGAGAAAGGTTTCCAGAGCCTGAAGGGATTTTCGGCATTCACATCCATAACCCGAATGTACTCCCCAAGATAAGAAAAAAAGATTGGAAATTTCCTGAAATGACACCCATGATGATCGGCCCGAAACCCTTAAGGCCCCTCATCCGGAAATATTTCACCCTATACCCCGGGGTGGAACACCAGAGTTGCACCCTCTGTCTGTCATGCCAAAACCTGTGCCCCGCCAAATGTATCCAGGAAAAGGATGGTCAGATTCAAATAGACAGGGACACATGCATTCGTTGTTTCTGCTGCGTAGAGGTTTGTCCCGAAGGCGCAATCAAAAGCCGGGCACCTCTCGCCCGAAAAATCATTACCCCCCTGGTGGTAAATCGCATCAGCAAACACCCTGTTTCAACAAAAACAATTGAGCCGGATGGTAAGCCCAGAATACTGGATTACCCCTATTATGCGTATCATATCGCCCGAGCAAATATAGACAAAAACCACCGGGTTCCTCTTAGTGCATATCTATTTCTCACTTACAGATGCACATTAAATTGCACATACTGCAATGTTCGCAACGGAGGAGACCGTCCCAATGAAATGGATACCAAAAGCATTGTCCGACTGATAGATGATATGGCTCGAGCCGGAGTACGAAAAATTCAATTTACCGGTGGAGAGCCGCTTATGAGAGACGATATTGGAGAACTCATTTTACAAGCGAAAAGAAACGGCATGTTTGTGGGTATCTCCAGTAACGGAGACCTGGTACCTAAAAAAATTGATGCCCTAAAGGCTGCAGATGTGGTTTTCATCTCCCTGGATGGCCCGGAAAAAATTCACGACACCTTCAGAGGCATAGGAAGCCACCAAAGGGCGATTGCGGCCTGTCACTGCTTAAAAAACAATGGAATTACGGTGTGGACAACTTCGGTGATTCATCGAAAAAATATAGACCATTTAGAATATCCCATTGAATTAGCTAAAAAAAATGGATGGATAGCCAATTTTCAGTTATTACATGCCCGAAAATTGGATCCCGAAAGCTATTTTGAAGAAAAAAAAGCCGCCCAGGATACCCTTCTCGAGGATGAAGAAAACAGGAATGCCCTGGACTTTCTGATTAAAGAGAAAAAGAGAGGAGCTCCCATCGGCCACTCAGCTAAATTTCTTTCCACCCTTCGAGGGTGGGGAAATTACGACCGTTTGATCAAAACAGACACCAAAGGTAAGTGTTGGGCAGGAAAACTCTATGCATATATAGAACCCGATGGCCGTATGTACCCTTGTGGTACCCAGATCCACAAGGGGATTCCAGTGAATGTAATGGATCCGGGAGGATTTTTACAGGCGTGGAATAATCTTGATTACTCCTATGGGTGCTCCCAGTGCCTGAGCGGTTGTCAGATGGAACAAAATCTGATGTTCTCCTTTGATGTCAGTGTCCTGATCAATTGGTTCGGTATTTTGAAACGATCTGCAAAGCGCAGGCAATAGGTATCAATTGAGTATCCTTTCAACAAAGAAAAAGTCCGGCACTATGGTGTGATAAAATGTCACCATCTTTATTGGCCAACATACCCAGGCAAAATTTTTGATAAAACACCTGATGGTAAATCTTTAAAAACCAACATTCGAGAAAAAAATATGAAGGAAGGGACTAAAAAAGATTTTAAGCCGTTTTCTGTTTCAGTTGTGATTCCGGCATTAAATGAAGAGCACAGCCTGGAAAAGGCCGTGAATGAAGTTCTTAAAGTGGGGAGGAAATATGAATTCGATATGGAAATAATCATTGTTAATGATTGTTCCACGGATCGCACGCTTCAAATTGCTGACCGCCTTTCGATAGAAATGGACTGGGTGCACGTCATCCACAATCCTTTCAACATGGGAATCGGTGGAAGTTTTCTCAACGGTGCGAAAATGGCCACCAAGGAATCGGTTGTCATGATCCCCGGTGATGCTGAAAATGATCCCGAACAGATCCTGCGCTATGCCAAGGTTATGGATATGGTCGATATCATTGTCCCATTCGTATCTAATATGGAAGTTCGATCCAAAGCGCGAAGGGTCGTTTCCTCTTTTTTTCGATTCATTGTCAACATGAGTTTTGGGACTTCTCTCAACTACACCAACGGCACAGTTCTCTACAAACGATATGTGCTCAATGATATTAGCTGTAAAACCCGGGGATTTTTCTATCAGACAGAACTTTTGATCAGAGCGATACGGCAGGGTTATTTATACTGTGAGATGCCTGTAGCTCTTGATACTCGCCATGGCGGAATTTCAAGAGCGCTCACACTAAAAAACCTGGCAGACGTATGCCGGGCCTATCTCTGTCTCATTTTTGATATCCACATCAGGAGGCAAGAAGGACCGCTTGGTTCTCCAAACAGGAGGCCTCCAAAAGATAAAACAAACAGTGCGGGAAAAAGGATTCTTTGAAGGAAAGACAAACCATAGGGCGAAGAAAAACCAAAGAAAAGAGATATGGAACAACAACCCGCCAAACAAATGGAGAGATATGATATTTTCAAAAAAGACATATAAACTCGGAGCAATAGGAACCAAATTACTAAAGCAGTGGGTCTCCGGAACAAGAACACCGATATATGTAGGATTGTTTGTCACTCAACGATGCAATCTCAAGTGTGCCTATTGTTTTCCTGACTCACCCCATCGCAAGGAAAAGGATCCAACCCTTAAAGAAATATTTGACATTGTAGATGAACTATATCGCATCGGCACCCGATATATAACCATTTTGGGAGGTGAACCAACCATTCGAAATGATTTTGACCAAATTGTGGATTATATTACAGGAAAAGGAATCCTTACCGAAGTTGGAACCAATGGATATTTTACGGAGCGGTGGATCTCCTCCTATAAAAAATTGCACCTGGTCTGTCACTCCATAGATGGGAATGAACAAGATCATGATAAGAACAGAGGAAAAGGCTCCTTTAAAAAAGTATATAAAAGCCTTGAACTCTGCCACGAGAATAATATTCCCGTTCAAATACGATCCGTATTCACCAAGTACAATACAAATTCCCTTGAATATCTGCTTGATCTCGGTAAAAAAATGGGAACCAGCCTTGCCCTCGCAGAGCAAGCCGTTGTGAAGCAATCAGATATGGACACCATTCTTGAAAGCCAAGCACTTCGAGAATTTTGGAAACAAGTTCGACATTACAAACGGGAAGGGCATAACATTGCCAAAAGTTATACCCTTCTTGACAAAATAATTGATTTCCCAGTTGAATTTTCACCCGATAAGATTTTCATGGGCGATGTCCCACTGCCGGAATCATTGAAGGGATATACGGAATGTCATCTTAGCAATGGGTACTGCTTTATCGACACCGATGGAATGATGTATCCCTGTGCGCCGCTTTTTGGTAAATTTGGTATCAACATTCATGAGGGAGGTATTCAGACCGCCTGGGAAAAACTGGGAAAGGAACGTCCCTGCCGATTGTGCCGCCAGAGCGTAATGGATTTGAAAAGTTATTTTTTTGCCAGGGATATGTCATCAATATTCGAGGGCGTGAGAAATGTTATCACAAAATAGCAAGGAGGTTATACGCCGATGAGTATTTTAAGGAATTGTTCGTTTGTAGGAGGCGTTCTAAAAGCAAGGGTACAAAATAAGGCCATACCACTTCATGTCAGCCTGACAATAACCAACCGTTGCAACATGCGCTGTATTTATTGTTACGGAGCATATTTTGAACGCAAATTGGAAGATCGCCCCCTCAATACCTGGTTGGACACAATTGATGAACTGGCAGCTATGGGAACGCGATGTGTTCATCTAGGCGGTGGGGAACCGCTGATGAGATCCGATGTGGATCAGATCATCGCTCGTGTAAAGTCCCACGGACTCCTCTGCCGGATGAACAGCAACGGCACTCTTGTCCCCAAAATGATTGAAAAGATCAAGGGGCTTGACTCCATTTGCATCAGTTTAGATGGCGTGGGGCAAGCCAACGACATCAACAGAGGAAAGGGGACATTTGAAAAAATTGTGGCAGGGATACGCTGTGCAGTCGACGCTGGTATTTCCACACACATCAGTGCTGTCATAACCAAAAACAGCTTTAAAAGTGTGGAGCACTTATTACAATTGGCCAAGGAATTAGGTGTATGGGTAGAATTCAGCCTGCCCTATGAAGTAAGTACAGGAAGTGACGAAAGATCCGACTTACAATTCAACGACCAGGAAATCCGACAGATTCTCAGTGAACTGATTCGACTCCGAAGGGAAGGGAATCCTGTTTTTTACAGTGAAGAAACCCATCAATATGCCCTCAATTGGCCACTGCAATATTCCCATAAAATAATGTACGAAGATGAAGTGCCACAAGGATTCACTCCCCTAACCTGTTTCATGGGCAAAACCCAGTGCTTTGTTGACGGTGACGGAGCAGTATTCCCATGTGGTCAGGTCATTGGACGTTTTCCAGCCTTGAATCTTTTTGAAGTTGGATTTAAGAAAGCCTGGGAACATTTGGTTAAGAATAAAAGCTGCGTCTCCTGCTATTGCCTTTGTTTTCTCGAATACAATCATGTTTTCAACCTAAAACCCAGAGTCCTCCTGTCCAATGCGTTTCGAGAAGTTAAAACTGACTTCGTGAGCCGCCGTAACAAGCGGACATTAAAAACAATTAAATAGATATTAAAACCATATGAAAATTATTCTCGTATCATACAGGGTAGACCGACATCACAAATTTTCAGGATATACCCATCACCTCCCCCCCTTGGGATTGACCTATATTGCTTCGGTGCTATTATCAAAAGGACACCAGGTGGAAATCATAGACAAAAGTCTTCCACCTGGGATGACCGAGATACTTGCAGATGAAATTCTGAGCAAAGGCCCCGATGCCCTTGGAATTTCCATGATGAGCGAAAACTATTTTGACGGTATTGCTCTCCTGGACGCATTAAAGCTCAAACAACCCGATTTGATAACCATCATCGGCGGGGCCCATGTGAATGGATTGCCCAAAGAAGCCATGGCACCCGAATCTGTGGATTTTGGAGTTCTGGGAGAGGGAGAATGGGTTTTTGCCGATCTGGTTGATTCTGGATTCGATCCTGTGGATGCAAAAAAAATTCCAGGCATTCTCATGAAAGACAAGGCAGGAAGCATTCATATGAACGAACGGGCACTGGTTCGGTCAGTGGATACCCTTCCCCTTCCTGCAAGACATCTTGTGGCACCTTTGGAACAATACCGTCCCAGCATTTTAACACACAAGCAACTGCCCGCCACCGGGATGTTTACCAGCAGAGGCTGTTTCGGAAAATGCATTTTTTGCACCAGCGGCAAGGGAAAGTATCCCCTACGCTTTCATTCGACCGAATACGTGCTCAACGAAATCTCACAGCTCTGGAAAAAATTCGGAATCCGGGAAATCGTCTTTTTAGATGATACGTTTTCGGCTTCGAAAAAAAGAGTTTTGGAAATTTGTAATGGTATCCAGCAATATTTTCCAACACTTTCCTGGAGTGCCCAGTCCCGTGTAGACTATCTGGATTATGAAACACTTGCAGCCATGCGCCAGGCTGGATGCTGGCAAATTCAAATCGGTATAGAATCGGGTAGTGAACAAATTCTTGAAAATCTGGGCAAGGGCATCAACTTGGACCAGGTGGAATCAGTCTCCCGTTATGCCTATGAGCTGGGATTTATAATTAAAGGCTACTTTATAATCGGTTCTCCCGGAGAAACAAAAGAATCTATTATGAAAACCTTCCGCCTCATGCGCAAACTCCCCATCCATTATGCATCAATCAATTTACTCGTCCCTCTCCCGGGTACGGTTCTCTGGGACAACGCTTCCAAATGGGGAACCTTTGACCCTGACTCATTTTACAAATTCAATTATCTTACGGGAGAGCCCGTATTTATCCCCCAGGGGATGACCAAACAAGAACTCATGGAACTCTTTGACAAGGCATACCGGCAATTTTATCTGTCCCCTGGCACCATATACCGAAATCTGAAAACCATCAGGTCCTTGCTTGATCTAAAACGATATCTGAATGCAGGAGCCTTGATGACCCGCATGCTCCTTCATCGCTAAAAAAAATACAAAAATGAAAACAAATTACCTTGATCAACTTAGGAAATACATTTCACCAGACGTCCGGACAGACCTATATTCCAGAAATATTTGCCCGTATTTGCTTTACCAGATTTTTCCCTATTGTTTGACATTGATCGAAGGCGGATGGTTTGAATGGGTCCCAAGGGGGGGGGAAACCTCCACCCGGGAAAATACATTTTCCCGTCTATGGGGACAAAGACCCAACAGTGCATTTGTCAATGAAGTATTGGTCCGGTGCCCCAACCAGAACGCAGGAATAATTATAGGGATTGGACCTGACTCGGAATCCAACTTAAAAATACGACTGCTCCATGTAGAAGGCCATTGCCGGATGGGATACCACACCGGAGATGTCTTAAACTGGGGAAAAAAAGATCTCGACAAAGATGAAATATTTGTCAGGAATTTTCCCGAATTGATGGGAAATGCATTTGGGGGGAAATATGAAATGCGTCCCTGCCATCCTGCAAAGGATCAAAAAGAAGCCAGTATCACAACAAAACAAATTCATACCCCCTGCCGGTACCATCGGCAAAAAACAATCTTTTCCGGAAGAACGGCCTTTGCAGGCGGACTTTGCCCTGCTGCTTTCCAGGTAGCATATCCAAGAGCACTTGGGGCCTATTATGGAGCGAGGCCCCAAAAAGAAAGCTCAATCTTCTGCCCGAATGGACCAAAAGGCAGCACTGGAATCTGTGTAAAAACGAAACAGATATTCCCAGCTCCATGCCATGAATTGCTTGACCGACTGGCAACCCTTATTGGCAGCTTGCTTCATCCTGTTGATCCCCTACTCTATTCCCTTGCATTTACAATTAGCACCGTGGCCAGTCATCATTGTATCCATCTCGAAAAAGAAGAATTTAAATTCAACCTGCGAAGCAAAAAAATTCTATGCCCTGCATCTGCTTATTCTCTGTACCCCTACTTAACACTTTCCGCAGATGCAAGGAAAAAATTTATCGAAAGTGGCGCTTGGTCCGACATGGTTTGTCCTGATTTTGTGGGAACCTCCTACACCCTTAAAACTTAATTTATTGAATGGAACCTATTGCCATGATGATAATCCTGATACTGGTCGGAGTTGTTTTTTTTTCACCCTTTGTTTCCTGGCCTCCGGACCCTCATTTTGGGTCTTTTAGTATATGGGCCCTATTTCGCCGACCAGGGGAAAAGATCCCCGCTGAAGTTGTTCTAGGCAATATGGGCCTCAGCCGAATATTTCTACATTATCTGGTTGAATGGACCCGTAAACTATTGGGTAAAAACGCATTGCACATCAAGGTCCGTTGGGTACAAGCGGGGTTCCTTATACTAACAGGGATAGTGCTTTATTCAATCAGTGTGAAATATTTATTGATAAATCCAACGATAGCAATGATCGGGACAATCATTTTTTTCTATGTATCCTCAAGGCCTCAATTTCTTTTTGCATATCTTAATGCAGAAATATTTTACTTTTTTTTTGCATCCCTTGCCGTGATGGTTTTATTTTGGGGTGGATTTAACTTGGAACTGAATTTTCCGGCTGGCATATTTTTCACAGCCCTGTTTGTTTTTGCCGGGTTACACGCCAAACCCTGCTATCTGATAGATCCGTTTTTGATCGGCATAACCTCCCTTGCTCTGCTCGGGTGGTCATGGTCTTATATGTCTGCAATGCTTATCGGGGGCTTGGTTGGAGCTGGGTTTTATTTTTTTATGCTAAGGGGGCATATGTACGCAGACTCCTTAAAATGGCTGCTCCTTTATAGAAAACAATTCTCCTCTACCTTTTCAAATATTTTTTCCCTATTTCTGGTAAAATACAAAAAAGATCTATCCTCCAGTCCGCTACTGGGACTGATGGTCTTGACACTGGCCGGAATAATCTTCGGTCCTTGGGACAATTACCAGTTCATTCTTTGCGCGTGGATGATCGCCAGTCTCCTGTCCTTGTTTGTCCAAGGACGATTTGAGCGGTATCATTTTTTCCCCTTATTCCCACCTGCATCTATCCTTGCCACCCGGGGAATCAGCACATTCGCACAAGAAAACGAGGGTTTAATGATGATGGTGCTTTTGCTGTTCCTGTTTTTGGGACGCAGGTCATTAAAAGATTTCTTTTTTTTCTATGGATCCGCATCAATGGAGGAAAAAATGGCCAGGGGCGTCCCAAACTATGTCTATTACTGGGATACCCGTATGGAACTGGTTACAAACCATAATACCCGAAAACAAGCCGATTTCATTGCCTGGGGAATCATACCCCAGATGTATTACCTGGTAAATCAGAGACCAGTGACCAGTTATACTTTTTTTCATCACTGGATGGCATTTCTCTATGAACCATGGAAAAAAATTATGCTTAAGGATGTCATAAAAACGACACCTGAATGGATATACGACTTCAACGCATGGAATAAAAGATACGGGCATTTCAATTCACTTGGTTTTTTTGCTGCAACAGGACTCGTATATGCCCCTGTCGATAGGAAAAAAAACCTTGTTTTCTATCAATTGATTCCACCAACCACAGTGCTTCCGTCTTTAAGCGATATGGGATGGCCATCGGCCCGATTTAACATATATGTTAAAAAATCCCCCATGGCAGATCTCTTCCAAGACGAGATGGAAATAATCGGATACAGCCGCAATTCATTACCCCAAGAATGGCGGAAAGACATCCTATCAATAGTTTCTTCACTGGTTTGCGGTGAACGGATGACTTTCCCGGAATTGCACGAAGAAGAAGAAACGCTCTGGGAGAACCATAATACTGGGTATCTGATCAAATTATACGGTGCCGCAATTTCCATGCATCGGAATGACAAGAACAAGGGAATCTGTCTTCTTGCGGAGTGGCTGGAT
This sequence comes from Desulfobacteraceae bacterium, assembly GCA_016744295.1. GTDB lineage: Bacteria > Desulfobacterota > Desulfobacteria > Desulfobacterales > Desulfobacteraceae > NBML01. The sequence continues at coordinate 82,966 of JADGEQ010000005.1, forward strand.
ATTTGGAAGGCTTCCATTCAATTTTTTCCCCAAATAAATGCCTTGGTCTTTGTCCTTGAACGGCTGGCCGGAACTAAGGAACCAACAATTTCCTTAGATAAGAACTGTTTAAACCTTCTGCCTCCAGAGCAAACATTGGAGTTGGCACAATTCCTATTACTATCTTTAAATGCTGGGGTTCTGGCTGATACAGAAAAAATATATATAAAAAAAATGTTAGGAAATATCAGAATCGACAGCGGTTCCTATTTTGATGAAAAAATCAAGATCGGACTGCATGAAATAAAGAAAAATCAAATCCTAACTGTTTAATATCTCGATCGGATACTTATTTTTGGGAAGCAATCCCATCCAGGCTGGGATCGACTTCATACCAGCGGCGGACGTCAACGGATGTCAATATTGACTCCCGCCTATCGGTATCGTGCCGAAAAAAAACCATTAAAACATCAATTCATTATGAGTCGGTTATGGAAATCCTTGAATGAAAACCTTCATCGTTTCAACCAATAACAGATCAGAAAAGGATAACCCTTTTGAGCGGCCCTCTGTGGCAAGAATCATCGTTTTCGATATGTTAACCCATCTGATCTTTCGATTCCCTTTCTGGAGAAAGCTGATTTGACACCTTTTTTTAAATCCTTAATTCAACGATACTGGATTGGGCAAGATGCAGAGTTGGCAGCAGAGAAACTCGCCCAAGACATTATGTTCAAAAAACCATCCCAAAAAATTATCAAAATCATTTGGGATGGTTTTGGCCCTATTGAAAAAAAACTTATGGAGGCACTGCATCGAAAAATCCCAAACCTAATCACCATCGGGTACATTGGTTCAAAAAGAACGCTACCCCATGCAATGCAAGATATATCCACTCAAATTATTACACTGGAACAATTGCCTGACCTTGATTTTGATATGATAATTCTGGCTGACATCCATAAAGCGAAACCGTTAATACAAAAATTATTACGTAACGGTATCATACCAGACAAAATAATACTCCCGTTCCAAAATGAATCCTATAAGTCTCAATTGGGAAAAAAAATTGAAAAAACAACTCAAAAATTCATACGGACGGTGTCAGAAAAAAGTTTAAATAAGAAAGTGATATTTTTCGTTGTGATGCAGCGAGGTAGTTTTCCTTCGGTTGAGTTTTTTGCAAATAGTCTGTCGGAAAACAGCCAATTTATATTATGTGCAGTTTACTTTTTTACGGATCCACCAGAAAAAATATTTGACGTCTCTATACACTGTAATGGTTCATTCCATCTACTAACGAATCTATTGAAAGCCATTCCATCACACCTTATTTATGTACAATCACATTTTAAGTGGATTTTTCTGAGCCAGTTTGTTCAAAACATCAAACCAGAATGCAGTGTTGTCCACGAAATAAATGATTGGATGGAGGCATTTATTGACAACTCTGAAACTGCCGCTCTCTCGGAAAAAACAGGCCTATGGTCCAAAAATGAGATTAAGGAGATAGTGGAATGTGAGAATTATATTTTAAATCATATGAATGGGTTCATATATAAAAATGGGGGTGAATGGATGCACAATAAAATTGACGCCTCCCCTATTCACAGTCTCCATCTTTTACCATGCCCGCCAAAGAGAATGATGCGGCCTCCTGTTTCTCGTAGGAGAAAAGAATTCTGGCGTTTGGTCTTTGCAGGAAGAGTGGCACCAACAGATTCATCAGACCACTTTTTTAATGATATTAAACTCCTCCCGCTAGTACGAGAATTGACCCACCAGTCATTAAAAACAACCATATGGAATTCACCCATTTTTAACAACGCCCAATTGGAAATAAATTTCTTTGATTATTGCCAAGAAAGCCGAAATAATGAATTTTTCCAATTGGAGCAAGGCACACCAATTGATAAAATTGTAGACCACTTAAACGGACATTTCGATTTTGGATTAATGCTATATTATTTTATCCCAGATCTATCTGTCGGAAAAAACCATCTTGCTTGTAGCATGGCATCAAAATTGTTCACCTACATCGCGGCCGGACTTCCCATACTCATAAGCCCTGAATTAAAATATATGTCAGATTTTGTCAAAATACATGGAATCGGATTGGTCATAGAATGTCAAGACATTCCTTCTCTTAAAAGCATATTAAATACGTGTGATTATATTGCACTCATCAACAACATGGCCAAAGCGCAAAAAAAATATTGTGCTGAAAATAATACGGAAAAACTATTGACCTTTATTAATTCCATTATCGGATACTGAGAATCTGGCTAATATTCGAATTTTTAGTAATGATTCTAACAGGGCAATATTGAGCCGGCAATAAAATACATAGATCACCCCGCAAAGGAAATTTTTGGATGCTTGAAGTAATTTCTAACCCGGCCTGGGAGTTTCTGCAGCTTTCGCAAATGTGATAGTGCTTTCTTGTTCGATTGTTCCTTCGTCCTAACAGGTGTGCCTGAATGAACTCCACTTTTTAAATCACAATTCAGATACTCGTCAGGATTCAACTCCGGTGAGTAAGACGGCAAAAAGAATAATTCGAGAGGTTTGCAAGACAGCATCTTTTTTGGATTATAGCATTTTGAAATCAAAATTTAAAAAATCAACTTCAGAGACCTTTGATTAACTCAGGACAGAAAGAGTTCGATTATCACAAAACAGTAACAAATCCAACAAAAAAAATAGTAAGCTTGCGATAAGCACTTTAAATTATTGACAATTTCATTCATCCATGCTATAGATTTTACAATCAAACAGCATAGATGGAGGCTATCTTATGGGATTCAAACTAAAACAGAAAAATTTAACTTTTTCGGATTTTGAAAATTCCTTGAGAGATAAGAAGAACCGAAGTCTTAAAACATTGATGAATTTGGACAACACAATTGCTTGGGATAAAATAGAATCCATTCTATTAAAAGATTATCCCGTTGGAGATAAAAAAGAAGGGAATAAGGCTTATTCTCCTCTGCTTTTATTCAAATGCCTGCTGATCCAGAAATGGTTTCGGATCAATTCAGATCCCGAACTGGAGAGTCAAATCAATGATCGTAATTCATTCCAGACGTTTTTGGGATTATCAGCTAATATGGCATCACCGGATCATTCAACTTTTTCTAAATTCAGAAAAAGGCTGACCAAAGGTAAATTCGACGTCATCGTTGGAGATATCCTCAATCAATTTGCAGAGAGGGGATTGAGCATCAATGAAGGAATTGCCATTGACGCCCGTATTGTCAAATCAGCAAGTCGCCCAAAAAGTAATTAAAAATTAGAAGAGATAAAAGCCCGGCGGAATACGACAGAAGGCAAACTCGACAAGAATGGCAACCCCTTAAAATTTGCGAGAGATATTGAATCCAACTGGACAGTGAAAAATGACAAGCCTTACTTCGGCTTAAAAGAGCATGCAGCGGTGGATGCAAAATATGGTTTTGTTCTTACAACAGTTTTAAGTCGGGCTTCAGTGAATGATACCAATTATCTGGCCTACTGCACTTTATACAGTCGTCATATAAAACATAAACTATCGATTGTATATGCGGATAAAGGATATCACGGAGAACCAAACAGGTCATTTTTAGCGATGAATGAGTTACAATACGGTCTCATGAGAAAGGATGAGAAAAACGCAAAATTGACAGAACTTGAGATAAATCGAAATAAAAAAATATCCAAAACACGATACATCGTAGAACAATATTTTGGTTTAAGCCATTTCCACGACAATGGGCAAAGGGCAAGATTTACAACCATTGATAAAAATCATATTGATATCTGGCTCAGACAGGTTGCATTCAATATACAGAGGGGATTTAATATATTCAAAAAGCGGGAAGCAACAACATAGGTGCGTCCAAATATAGGGAATGGGCGTTAATGGCTGAGTTATTCCCAAATATTGCCTAAAAAATATGAAAATACGCCGCAATTTTTTGAAAAACAAGGCAAAATTTAAAGAAATCTGTTTGATTTGAAATCGAACGGCCGGGAGCTGAAGGATTTAAGTATTAATCAAAGGTCTCAATTAATGGAAACCCATGATCAAAACAATCAAAAATCACGATTTTTGTTTCATATTTTTTATCTACTGAAAACCAAGCCGGTCAAAAACCTTGATTGAAAACAATGTTCAGATAAGGGTTTTTGGCAATCACTGGGAAAAAATTCCGATTTTTAAAAATATTGCCATGGGCAAAATCGAGAATGGTGCTGAACTTAACAAAGTATTCAATGAATCATGTATCAACTTAAATATCAGCCCTGAAACCACTTACCATATGAAAGCACCGGAGGTAATGGCCGGCAATAATTTTTTGCTGACCCGTCATATTCCAAAAGCATATGATACAATGCCAATTGATATTTTTTTTGATATTGATCGAGAGATTGCTCTTTTTAAAAACGAAAAGGAACTTTTGGAAAAAGTAATTTTCTTCCTGACAAATTCTGAGAAAAGAAATCAGATAGCCAAGGCCGCATACAACAAGTTTATCACCACACGAACCATTGACAAAAGTGCCCAGCGAATTTTGGATGTTCTTCTGTCCTCAGATGAGTTGCAGTAAGACTCACAATCGCCAATTCACCGGGATATGAAAATCAGTTCCGGCCCAGAATCAACTCTAAAAGAGTGAAATCCAGTTCAGAATCAATGTCCAAAGAACGCTTGTTCGGAATGATATAACCTGAAGTTAAATCAGAATAAAAAGACCTTTTCTGTATAAACCAGTCTGTTTCTGCAATATATACAGCCCCTGTAGGCAAATATACATGGGGCAGTCCCTGCCTCGGCCTGTTCAAATATTTTTCCCCAAGAATAGGCTCTAATTTATTTTTATCCCCCATCCTGAACATCCAGTAAGGACTTTTATCCGGTTCGGTTACAGAAACTGTGGATTTTGCATTGGACTCTATGCAGAATTTAATACAGCCATCTATATCTTTTGTTGCCGTCAGAGGAGAGGTCGGCTGTAAAAGCATCACATAATCATAGCCGGCAATTTGCTCAAGTGCATGTAAAATAACATCTGATGCCGTGCTGTTATCCCCGGCAAGCTCTGCCGGACGGACAAAGGGCACCTCGCAGCCATATTTTTTTGCGACACCGATGATCTGATCATCATCGGAAGAAAGAATTAAACGATCAATATATATGGATTTTTTTGCAGCCTCAATCATCCAGGCGATGAGAGGCTTTCCCCCTGCCTGTTTAATATTCTTCCGGGGCACTCCCTTTGATCCGCCTCTGGCCGGAATGACGGCAAGTATTTTTTTTGTCTCAAACATTATTCATTAATGCTTTTTTCTCAAGCCACAACGATTCTATGATCCCGTGAAGAATCGCCTCATGGCCCATTTCAACGATTCCATAGAGATCTGCCGCCATAAAAAATGAGACATCTGTTTTGATATTCCAAAGTTTATTGGTGTCCTCAAAACCGCTCAAAGAGATAAGCCTCATTCCTCTTTGATGGGAAAGTTCTGCACATTTGATGATATTTTCCGAATTACCGGAGCTGGAAATTGCAAATAGCAAATCATTTGGCCTTACCAATTTTTCCAAAGGCTTTACATATACATTCTCATATCCGAAATCATTGGCCATGCAGGTTATCAAAGAAGAATCCCCTAGACTGAAGGATCTCACATCCAATTTATTGAGCATATCCTGGGACAGATGAGAACAGATGGCAGCACTCCCGCCGTTTCCCACCCACCAGACAGACGCCCCGGATTCAATCGTCTGTTTGATCACATGGCCGGCAGCATGGCACCCCTCCTCCAGACCGATCTCTTCGTGCCCCTTTCTGCATCGGGTAGCCATGATACTTCTATTTAATTTTTCCAACCAATTATATGGATTACAATTGTTTTTATTCATATATGTTTAACCCCAGAATATTTCGCCGTATTCACCGTCAGCAGTCTCAAAATCCCTTTTATGACCGATGTCCATCCAGTATTCCCGGATTTGGAATACCACTGTTTTGTCCTCTTTTTCCATCATCTTGTCAAACAGATGGGTCATATCAAAATATTCGTCATCGGGTATCAGATCGATTATATCCGGTTCAAACACATAGATTCCCCCGTTGACAAAAAACCGCTGAACCGGTTTTTCATCCAGCTGCACAAGCCGGTTTCCTTCCTGCTTGATCACCCCATAGGGTATCTGCATGTTGTATTCTCGGACACACATGGTTGCCCTGGCATTGCCAAGCTTGTTATTGTTGATATGAAACTCTAAAAGCTGCTTAAAATCAACCTTGGTGAGGAGGTCACCATTCATCACAATAAAGGGCAGAAAGGGTTTTTCAGGAAGCAGTTTGATACTTCCGGCGGTGCCAAGCCGTTGCGTTTCCCTTAGATATTCAATGCTGACACCCCATTTAGAGCCATCCCCAAAGTATTCCTCGATCATCTCTGCTTTATAATTTACGGAGATATAAAAGGTATCAAATCCTTTATTTATAAACCCTTCGAGAATCGTTTCCAGCAACGGGGTTCCCCCAACCTTTAAAAGCGGTTTGGGACATGATTCAGTTAAAGGGCGAAGCCTTGTGCCAAGGCCACCGGCCATGAGAATCACAGGATTTTTAATTTTCTTTTCTTTCAGGATATCCCTCAAAAACATGAGTTCAACAACCCTGCCCCCATGATCCACAATGGGAAGCTGATTAATCAGTTGTTCCTTCATTATCCGATGCATGGTTTTCGGATCATCATCAATGGAGGCTGTGAGAGGAGAAACATAAAAGATGCGCTTTACAGGTTCATCCAGGCTGATTCCTTTTAAGATCCCCCTGCGGATATCACCGTCGGTAACCGTTCCAAGCAGCTTATTCTCGGAATCGACCACAAGGGCAATCTGAAGTGCGCTCTTATCAATGACGGCTATGGTTTCTTTTATACTGGTTTCAGGCCCTACTGATGTTTTTGTCCAATCTTTCATTTTTCTACCTGCATATCTTAATTGAGGATTTAGTTATATTCAATATCATAAAACTCTTTTTTCAGGATATCTTTTAGATCGGCCGTTTCCAGCAGTTTCTTGATCACGTTGGCGGTGTCTGGTTTCTCAAAAGGCGTTGTCATGTTCACCATCTTTAATTGAAAGGAAGGATTCGATATCATTTTCAACCCAGCCAATATTGCTTTTTTTAAAGGATCACAATCCAAAATACTGTTTGCCCTGACCCTGCCCTTTTGCCTATTTCCAATATTAATGGTTGGAACATTAAGGACGGGTGCTTCAAGGAGACCACTGGAACTGTTTCCGATAACTGCATCACAAAATTTCATTGCAGAAAGATATCGTAGATATCCAAGAGATTGCACCACAAGGCATTGATCTGGATGCATTTTTTGGTAATCAGCTTGCATTTGATTGATCATTCTGCCTCCGGTATCTGCATTTGCCCCGGTAAAAATAAATTTATGATCCGGACACTGATCCAATGCGGCTAACAATTGTGCAAACTGCTCTTTAAAAGCATTTTTTTCCAGGGTCACCGAATGGAAGGTGATAAGGAAAAAGGGAGTATCCAGTTTAAAACCCAAAGATTTTTCAAGATCTTTTCGTGCCATGAATTTTAAGCGCCTGATATTTTCCACCCCCAGGGCACCCACATTATAAACATGCCCGGGCTGCTCGCCCATCTGAATAATTCTGCGCCTGTATTCCTCGCAACAGGGAAAATGAAAATGGGCCATTTTAGTGATGCTGTGCCGGAATGCTTCGTCAATGGCCCCTTGTGTTGTTTCTCCCCCGTGGATATGGGCAATGGGAATACAACAGACCCGGGCAGCCGTTGCACAGCAAAAGGCTTCAAACCGGTCACCCAGGAGAACCAATATATCGGGTTTGTGTTCAGTAAAAAAATTTCCATATTTAGAAACCGCAATTCCCATGGAATGACATATCCCTTTTGAAGAATCATCGATAATCTCTATATCCACACATTCCGGTTTAAAACCGTCTTTGAAAATTTCCTTGATGGTCATGCCGTGATCAGCAACAAGATGGGTTCCGCTGACCAATAATTGTAATTGCAGTTCCGGACTTTTATGAATCTGGTGAATAAGATTTCTTAAAAGGCCATATTCCGCCCTGGTGGAGGTATATACGCAGATTTTACGCATCGATCATATCATCTTTTTTATAATTTTTTCTTGCCCTCTTGCCCAGGATATCATCCCATTTCATTGGGCTTATTCCCATTCCCGGTCGTTTTGCAGCCAGGTTGTGATGGGTGAAGGGTTCCCCTTCAACAATATTGCAGGCGGCCACAATACTTTTTCGGGCAACAGCAATATTTTTTTTCTCCGACGGGCTGGGTGTTTTTAAACCGTTGCCAAAGGCTTTTTCAATATTTCTGACCGCCCTTACCATTTGAATCAACTCTCCGGGTGAAAGAGAGGCATTGTGATCCGGACCGGGCAGGGTTTTGTCCAGGGTAAAATGTTTTTCAATCATGGATACGCCCATGGCAACCGCTGCAATGACAATCTCAATGCCTTGGGTATGGTCGGAATAGCCGGTTTTAATTCCCGGGAAGGTCTCTTTTATGGTCTGAATTGCCCTGAGATTTACATCCTGCATGGGGGTGGGATACTCCGTATTGCAATGCAGCACGGTTATCTGTTCTAAATGGATACCGGCAGTTGTAAAAACAAAAAGGGCCGCCTTGATCTCACCAAGATCAGCCATTCCCGTTGACAGGATAATAGGGTCATCCTGACCCAAGGCGGCAATCTTTCTTAAATAGGGCAGATTGGTGATCTCCCCGGAAGGGATCTTCCATTTGGCAATTCCCAGTCCTTTCAGCAAATCAATGGATTCAAGATCAAAGGGGGAGGATAGAAATTCAATACTATTTTCCTTGCAGGTGTTCATCAGCGCCAGATGGGATGCCCGGGACAATTCAAGTTTTTTCAGCATATCAAACTGGGACTCTTGCCGATCGGTTGTTTTTGTTTGATACTCAGCCTTGATTGCATTTTTTGTAACCAGGGTTTTGGCCTTAAAGGTCTGAAATTTTATTGCATCCGCACCAGCTCTTGCAGCAACTTTTACCATTTCATTGGCACGTTCCATGGAGCCATTGTGGTTAACCCCGGCTTCTGCAATTATAAATACCCTGGGGTGCATGACTAAAGATTATCCCTTATTGGTTTGCCGTCCTTTTCACTGACAATAAGATGCCCCGCCTTTAAAAACCAATTGTCCGGAAGTTTGATTCCCTGAACAAGGGTTGCATTGGATCCCACAAAACTGCCGGAACCAATTTGGGTTTCCCCGTTTAACACCGCACCGGTGGAGACATGGGTATGGTCCCCAACCCCTGCGTCATGTTCAATAAGACACCTGGTATTTAAAATACAATTTTTCCCAATACGGGCACCGGCATTTACGATCACCTGGTGCATGATGATACTACCTTCTTCTATTTGAGCATGTTTTGATACATATGCCCGAGAAGAAATAACAACAGGAAGAATAAAACCTGTTTGTTTCAACCGGCTAAAAAGTTGTTGCCGGGTAGTTGACAGTCCAACCTGCCCAAGGGTTATCAGGGCATAATCATATTGTTTTTTCAAGGCATCCAGCTCATTATCACACCCGATAACCGGATACCCCAATATTAATCCCGATTTTTTTTTCCCCGATTGTTCCACAATTCCGGCAATGGTGAACTCATTACCACTCTCAATAACATCAATGCAGGAGCGGCAATGACCGCCGCCGCCAATAAGAATTATTTTTTTCTCAGACATTGGCCCTCGCACTGCTGGGCAGGTTTACAATCCTCTGTGCCAGCCATCTTGCATTTCCCAGGGTGTCCGTTTGACACTTTTTATAAATTTGAAGATCCGGTATCAGTTCCCAGGCAGGCCGGGTCATAATCCCAAATTCATTTGTTCGTTCTAAAAAATCATCCCGGTGGTTTTTATCTTGGGTAATGATCGTATTGAGCCAGTAATTGCTGGTACACCCCGAAGGCTCTGTAACAAAATGCCCCCATTTGGCTTCTTTAAATAAGGCCTCATAGGCATTGGCAAGGTGTCGTTTATCCGCCAGGATACCATCCAATTGCTCAAGCTGGGCACAGGCAAGGGCGGCATTTAAATTGGGCAGCCGGTAATTATACCCGATTTCATCATGAACAAAGGCCCATTTATGGGGTATTTTTGCCGTGGTGGTCAAGTGCCTGGCTTTTTTTGCAATCGCCTGATTGTTTGTAATAATAGCGCCACCACCGCCGCAGGTAATGGTTTTATTCCCGTTAAAACTTAAAACCCCCAGTTTGCCAAATGTTGCACACTGTTTTTTTAAAATTTTTGAACCAAGGGCTTCTGCACTGTCTTCCACCACAGAAAGGTTCCAGTGATCTGCAATTTCCAGTATTTGTTTCATTTTGCACGGATGCCCAAAGGTGTGCATGGGAACAATTGCAGCAATACGGTTTCCGGTATTTTTATTAATAGTTCCCCGGGCATTTTTTTTGCCATTATGATCCAGAAAGGTTTCCAGGGCACGGGGACACAATCCAAGGGTTTCTCTATTTACATCAACAAATACGGGCACAGCATTATTATGAACAATGGCATTGGCCGTTGCCACAAAGGTAAGCCCCTGGGTGATGACCTCATCATTTTGCTCAACACCTGCCACCCTTAATGCCACCTGGAGGGCAGTTGTTCCATTCACCATTGCCACTGCATATTTTGCACCCAAATATTGTGCAAGCCCCTGTTCAAAACGGTCAACATACTCACCCACACTGGAGACAAAGGTTGAATCAATGGCATCTAATACATATTTGCGGTCAATTTCTTTGAAATGGGGTTCATGAAGCGGGATAAACCCTTTGGTCTGATACCACTCCCTTATAAATTGAATCAGTTTGCTATACATTGTACATGTCAGTTTTATAGCGTGAAAGGTTTTCAGGATTGACAAACCAGTCAATGGTTTTCTCTAATCCCTGTTCAAGAGAATAATCCGGTTTAAAGCCGGTGAGTTGATTTATTTTGGTATTGTCACAGCAAAGCCGGAATACTTCGGAATCCTTAGGGCGTAATCGTTGTTCTTCGGTAATAAATTCAACATCAGACTTCATTATTTTCTTTATTAAATCAAGGGTATCTGCCACGGAAACTTCAACCCCTGATCCGATATTGACCACCTCGCCAATGGTTTTGTCCGATTGGGCCAACCCCATAAATCCTTTGCAGGTATCCAGAACATAATTAAAATCACGGGTGGGGGTAAGATCGCCTAGTTTAATCTGCTTTTTACCCGTGGCAATCTGTCCTATGATGGTGGGGATAACGGCCCTGGCACTTTGCCGGGGGCCATAGGTATTAAAAGGTCTTGCAATGGTAACTGGCAACTGGAAGCTCAGATAAAAACTCATGGCCATTTGATCGGCACCGATTTTACTGGCGGAATAGGGGGATTGGGGCTGTAATGGATGATTTTCATCTATGGGAACATATTGTGCCGTACCATAAACTTCGGAGGTGGAGGTATGAATAACCCTACACCCGTTTTCTTTTGCTGCCTGGCAGATATTCAGAGTTCCTTTAATATTGGTGTCCACATAACTGTCCGGCGCAACATATGAATAGGGTATGGCAATCAAAGCGGCAAGATGGAAAACAATATCCACCTCTTTGGTTATTTTTTTACAAAAATGAGGGTCCCGCACATCACCGGATATAACTTCAATATCATCCAGGCAGTTTAAGCTCTCGAGCCACCCCCAATAATTAAAAGAATTATACTGGCTTAACGCTTTTACCCTGGCACCTGATTCAATCAGCATTTCAACCAAATGCGACCCGATAAAACCGTCGGCCCCTGTAACCAATACTCGCTTATTTTTAAAAATCATTTATTTTGCCCTAAAGATTTGATCGGATTCATCAAACCTGCTTTTATGATTGCCGGAATCCCCGGAAAGAAGCATCCCGGGTCGAATATAATTCCCGGGTCTGTTTAGCCATTGATTGCTTTTTATTTTCAAAATAATTTTCAATCAACCTGATATTGGCACGGGTCAGTTCCAAATACAATTCGTCTTCAGACAATTGGGTAAAATTGGCAGCAAACAGATCTGAATTCAAATGCTTGTTTTCATAAAAATCTTCTATATCCTTTATCAGTCCCTTTTCAATGGCATGATCATATAAGGGAGAACCCGGATATGGGGTCACCGGCCGTATGGTTCTCATCTGGGCACCATCATCATGCTTGATCAAAAAATCCACTGCTGCTGTTAATGTGTCCTTGTTATCACCAATATGACCAAAAAGCATATTTAAACCGGGACTTATCCCAGACGCAAGTGTTTCATCAATACCCTTGTCGATTTGCCGGATTGTAAGCGCTTTTTTCATTTTTTTCAGCACATCATTATCATAGGCTTCTATGCCGTAATTAATAAAGACGCAGCCCGCCCTTTTCATCATGGACAAAACATCAGGGGTTGCATAGTTGAGCCGACCATTGCAGTCCCATTTGATATTCAAATCTGCTTTGAGAAACGCTTCACATATTTCAATGGTGCGTTGCTTGGATGACATGAGAAGCTCATCGGAAAATGCAATATAGGTTATATTAAACTCTTTTTTCAGATATTTTATTTCTTCAACAATTGCCTGGGAACTTCTCGGGCGAAACCCTTTATCCAGCCGATAGCAAAAATTGCAGGTAAAGGTACACCCCCGACCGGAAAGCAAGGGCATTATAAAATCAGAGTGACTGCAATTGGGCATTCTTAAAAGCCTGTAATGTTCCATTGGGAAAAGATCGTATGCCGGCAACGGAATACTGTCGATATCTTTTATCAATTCTCTTCTGGGGTTCGTCAAAACATCCTGGCCATTTCGATATGCAATTCCCTTAATATCTTCCAAAGACTGATGATTTGCGAATGCTTCAAAAAGTTCCAGTACGGTTTCTTCCCCTTCTCCGATGACGGCAGCATCCGCATTGGTTTTCCTCAAAAAATATTCCGGTTCCGGAGATGGCCCATGCCCGCCGATGATAAAATGTTCCGGTCTTTGTTTTGAATTTTCAATGGCAGCCGAGATATCCAGTAATTTCTTATACTGGTAATATCCCGCAATGATGCTGACGCCAATAATATCAAATTTATTCTGATCAAGATAGGATGTCAGATGTTCATCCGGGTAATGGTGGACATCCTGGTTATAAATTTCAACATCATAGCCGTCTTTCCTGAGAACCGCTGCAATATATGCCAATCCCTGGGGGAACCAATGGATATAGGAATCATTATCATAGACAACCAATAGGATTCTCAATTTTCTTCTCCTGTTAAACGTTAGCTAGGTATACATTTATCAAAAAATGTTTTCAAGATTATTATACATTTATCAAACATTTCGTGGGGGTATTGAAAATGAACCCGCCATGTATAGCACAAACAATAAAGGCAGCAGCTTTTATGGCTGCTGCCCCTATCATAGGGTTAATTATTTATCCAGCAAATGCTATTGGAGCAGACTCAATACGTTCTGAGAGCTTGCATTGGCCTGGGACATGGCAAATGTACCTGCCTGGCTCAAGATCTGCATTTTTGTAAAGTTTGCTGACTCTTCTGCAAAGTCAACGTCACGGATGGTGGATTCTGCAGCACTCACATTAACCTTGGTGGTTGAAATATTGGCAATGGTTGAGGTCAGCTGATTCTGTACAGAACCAAGGTCAGACCTTACCTTGTCAAGGCTTTTCAGTGCAGCATCGGCAACGGCAATACCGATCTGGGCACCTTCCTGGGTGGTCACATCCACATCGGACAAACGGTAGGACACACCTTCACCAACCGAAGAGACTGCGCCATATGCCTGGGCAGCATCATTTATTCCAAGAATCGAACCGGCTTTGAGGATGGAACCGTCATTAATCACCATGTCTTTACTCGTGGGGCCAACAGCAACACCCACAATAATATCATTTTCCAAAAGGGTGTCTTTTTTGAAAACAACACCCGCTTCATCTGTAACATCGTTGGTCAAATAGGTTCCGGCAGTGAGCACGGAGCCGACTGCAATGGTTGAGCCTGATGCCAAAAGCATGTCTGTATCAGCACCCACCGTGATATCGTTTTTAATGGTCACTTGCGCACCAACAGCCGAACCATCGGTAAGAGATGAATTTGCACCAACAATTGATCCGGTTTCCAGGATCATAGTGCCTGTAACACTACCATCAGAAAGAGTATATTGACCTTTAAGGGTTGTTCCGGTCTCCAGGGTGCTGTTGGCGGATAGAGCAGAGCCATCGCCTGCTATGGTCATATCACTGGTAAGGGTGTTGTCACCTTTGGTACCAATGAGCGCCGCAAAGCTACTTCCTTCGGCCAAAACAGAGTCCCCGGCAAGTTGTGTACCAACAAGAAGATCAGCATTGGATGTGATATCCACCGTTTCCCCTGCCATCACATGTATTACCCCGGCGGTGTAAGCAACATCACCACTCACCGTAACAGTACCAGTTCCGGACAGTTTACCCACAACATCACTGCTCTTAAAAATACTTCCGGCGCCTATGGCAGTTCCGGAGGTAAGGCTCGAACCGGCGGTCAATGTACTGGTTGTGGCGGCAGCAGTTATAGCAGAACCTGAAACCGTAATTGATCCCCCGATGACAGTTCCCGAACTAATCATTGATCCGGATGCGATCACAGAGCCTGCGGCAATGGTGTCGCCCTTTATTCCACTGGCAACCGATGAAGTTTCAAAGGAACCGACAAGGGTAGTACCGGAACCAACCGTCGAACCAACAAGCTTAGAGCCGGCAGCGATAGTTGAATCCTGGTTTGTAGCTGCAGTATTAGCATTAACCGTAATACTTCCTTTAACAGTGGATATGGCAATCCCCTCTTTGACATTGGCATCGGAGATAATGATCTCAGATGTTCCTTCCTGACGAACTTCAACCTTACCCAAAGTGGACATATCCTGGGTTCCGCCCATTACATCCTGGGTCTCTGCACCCATGGTCACTTTAATGGCTCTGTCATCCGTGGATGAAAGTGTTAGAATACCAGCCTGATCAACAGATGCTCTCACACCGTGCTGGGCGGTTTTATTGTTAATGGAAGAGACAAGCGCACCGTCAGCATCATTTTTACTGACAGTCAAAGCGCCAATGGCAACACCATTGATGGCAAAACTTTCATCCGTTGCACCGGCAATAATATTGCCGTCCGTACTGATTGCAACAGAAGCCGTCGCACTGATACCCAGCACATCACTAAGTTTGTTAATGGCATCTGCAACAGCCCCCACACTGTTATCCCGGCTGTTATTATACGCAAGCTCAATGCTGTTCAGTGAATAGGTTTCATTCTTCAGATTACTGTAAATATCGAGTTCAGCCGTGCCTGGACCGGCAAAATTAAGGTCCGACGTATTGACATGACCTATTTTTGTGGCTTCCGTGGACTGGATGGAAATATCCACGGTTTCACCGGCATAGGCGCCAATCTGAAATTTCTTGTCGGTAAAGTTACCGGAAAGAAGTTTCTGGTTGTTGAATGCAGTTGTTTTGGCAATGGTATCAAGCTCTTCTCTCAGTTTAGAGATATCCGCCTGGATGGCTTTACGGGATTCCGTTGTCTGGCCGTCCTGGGCAGACTGAATTGATTTTTGCTTGATGGTATTCACGATATTGATGGACTCTTCTAAGGCAGCATCTGCAGTCTGAACAATGGAAATACCATCATTACCATTCCGAATCGCCTGGCCAAGGCCAAGGGCCTGGGAACGCAGAGAATCGGCAATGGCCATGCCGGAAGCATCATCAGCCGCCTTGTTGATCCTCAGACCACTGGACAGTCTGCCAAGGGATTCTGTAAGACTGTTGTCGGTTTTGATCATGTTCTTGTGGGCGTTCATTGCTGCGATGTTGGTATTTATTCTTAAAGCCATGTTTATTCCTCCATGAAAGTGTTAAAAAGGAAACCGTCATTCCTTTCAGTCTTCAGCAGATCGCCGATAAACATTTGTGAAACCTAAAATAACAGCCTGCCGACCCATGTTTTTTAGTGACTAACATAGCAATTGGCATACCACACATAAAAAATGAACCAATTCATGGGGCTTCAAACCACAAAAAAGACAGACTTGCACCCTATCTTTAGGAAAGCAATAATATTATGTTTGGGGGATTTGAGGGATTTTTCAACTTTTATTTCTTCCCATGGATAACACTCATGTTTTTTAATATTTTCATCTAGGAAGAATTATTTTATGGAGGGGTATTCTGGATGACAATGGAAAATATTGCCGTGGATTTTGTGATTCAGGAAAAACTTTCCACTGCCCACGGCAAAAAAAACCGGGCAGCAGCCCTTGCGGCTACTGCCCGATTCATATGGTTACCAGTGAGTTGGGTTAAAAAACTTACTGGAGCAGACTCAATACATTCTGAGAACTTGCATTGGCCTGGGACATGGCAAATGTACCTGCCTGGCTCAAAATCTGCATTTTTGTAAAGTTTGCTGATTCTTCTGCAAAGTCAACGTCACGAATGGTTGATTCTGCAGCACTCACATTTACCTTGGTGGTTGAAATATTGGCAATGGTGGAGGTCAGCTGATTCTGAACAGAACCCAGATCAGACCTTACCTTGTCAAGGTTTTTCAGGGCAGCATCGGCAACTGCGATACCGATCTGGGCACCTTCCTGGGTGGTCACATCCACGTCGGACAACCGGTAGGAAACCCCCTCACTGACCGAAGAAACCGCACCATCCGCCTGGGCAGCATCATTTTTTGCAAGAATTGAATCAGCTTTAAGAACAGAACCTTCGTTAAGCGTCATAGCGCCACCAGCAAGCACAACGGTAGCGCTAAGAACAATATCATTAACCAAGGTGGTGCCGCTTGAATATTCAACACCAGTCTCATCAACCATCTTGGTGCTCAAAGTGGTTCCGGCAGTAATAGTAGAACCCTTAGCAACACTTGACCCTGATGCCAGAAGCATATCCGTATCCGAATCGACCGTAATGTCATTGGCAATTGTGACACTCTGGCCAATGGCGGAACCATCATTGAGTGTTGAATCCTTACCAATGGTTGAACCCTTAGTCATGGTCATCGTTCCGGTGACATCCCCATCAACTTGGTACTGAGAACTTATGCTAGTGCCAGTTTCCAAAACACTATTTGCCGCCAGCACAGTTGTTCCGTCCGTGTCAAGGACCATATCAGCGAGAAGAGTGTTGTCCCCCTTGGTGCCAATAGTTCCTTCATAGACACTTCCTGCTGCCACAATTGAATCCCCGGCAAGGGTTGTAACGCCAGAAAATATAGCATCATCAGCAAGGACCAAAGTCGTTCCATCGTTAACAGTTACATTGGCCGTTGTGGTAATCGTACGCATGTCCGCCCCAGTACCACTGACCTTGACATCACTGGCTGCAGTCCCGGAAATGGAAGCGGAAACATCGCCGACAAAGATACTGCCTATGCCGATGGTACTTCCGGAAGTAAGCTCTGAACCGGCTGTTAATGTGCTTCGTTCGCCTGCGGCACCGGTCATTGTCGTGCCTGAAACCGTAATAGAAGCCTGTATAACCGTTCCGGATCCAATTCTTGAACCGGATGCAATCACAGAACCTGCGGCGATGGTATCGCCTTTCATTCCACTTGCGACCTGGGCGTTGTCAATAGTAAAAGAACCGGCAAGCACTGTACCGGAACCAACTGTTGAGTCAACCAGCTTTGAACCGGCTGCAACAACAGAGTCCTGGGTAGTTGCGGTTGTCGTTGTCTTTACCAAAAGGCTTCCATCCACTGTGGATATGGCGATACCATCTTTGACATTGGCATCGGTGATAATGATCTCAGAGGTTCCTTCCTGACGAACTTCAATCGTACCAAAAGTGGACATATCCTGGGTTCCGCCCATGACTGCCTTGGTTGTTTCTCCCATGGTCACTTCAATGGCTCTGTCATCGGTGGAGGTAAGGGTCATAAAACCGTTCTGATCAACAGATGCGGAAACCCCATGCTCGCTTGTTTTATTATTAATGGCACTAACAAGAGCACCGTCGGAATCATTTTCACTGACAGTCAATGCACCGATTGCAACACCGTTGATGGCAAAACTGGAATCGGTTGCACCGGCAGCAATATTACTGTCTGTGGTGCTTTCAACTGAAGCAGTTGCACTGATACCCAGAACATCACTGAGCTTGTTAATGGCATCGGCCACAGCACCCACACTGTTTTCCCGGCTGTTATTATATTCAAGCTCAATACTGTTCATTGAATAGGTTTCACTCTTCAGATTACTATAAACCTGAAGTTCAGCAGTACCGGCACCGGCAAAGGTCAGATTGGAAGTATTGACATGACCAATCTTTGTGGCTTCCGTGGACTGAATGGAAATATCAATGGTTTCACCGGCATAGGCACCAATCTGAAATTTCTTATCGGTAAAGTTACCGGAAAGAAGTTTTTGGTTGTTGAATGCCGTTGTTTTGGCAATGGTGTCAAGCTCTTCCCGAAGTTTTGAAATATCTGCCTGGATGGCTTTTCGGGAATCTGTGGTCTGCCCGTCCTGGGCCGACTGGATGGATTTTTGTTTGATGGTGTTAACAATATTAATAGACTCTTCCAATGCCGCATCCGCTGTCTGCACAATGGCAATACCGTCATTACCATTCCGGATCGCCTGACCAAGACCAAGGGCCTGGGAGCGAAGCGAATCGGCAATGGCCATGCCGGAAGCATCATCAGCCGCCTTGTTGATCCTCAGACCACTGGACAGTCTGCCAAGGGATTCTGAAAGACTGTTGTCGTTTTTGATCAAGTTCTTGTGGGCGTTCATTGCTGCGATGTTGGTATTAATTCTTAAAGCCATGTTGTTCCTCCTTGAGATTGTTAATAAGGGATTCCTTTCCCTTTCTTTTTTATATCGATATTCAGCTCTTAGCCTTCCAGCGCCCTCCTTAAAAAAATTATATGTTAAAAAGCCGTTTTTTTAAGGAGCCAAATATCTAAACCTAAGACTAAGTATCGACGACCCAATAGAGAACTTAAACAAAAGATGAATTTTTTGTTTATTTTTCACCGGATACAAATAAAAAATATTGCAAATCTTTGTACCTTGGTGATCAAGCATGATTGCATATTATAATTTTAACCCGCATTCTTTTTTTTAATGTTTTTTATGTCAATATCCGATACCTTATATATACGAGGTAAAGATATTTAGAACGGCTGTTCACATTGGCGGGTCGGTATATGAACTTAAATGGAGAAACATCATGGCAACAGGATCAATTACATCTTTAGGAATCGGGTCAGGACTTGATCTTCAAGACATTCTTGACCAGCTTAAGGGCGTTGATGAAACCAGAATAACGGCCAAAGAAAACAAGAAAACAGAGCTCCAGAATCAGGTTGATGCCTATAATAAGGTGAATGCAAAACTGTTTTCCATCAAATCGGATGCGCTTAATTTATCCCTTGAATCAAATTATCTGTCCAATTCTGTTTCGGTGACAGATGAGGATGTTATTTCCGCCACAATTGGTGACGGCTATGACAAATCTTCCTATAGCGTGGAAGTGACCCAAAAAGCAGAAAGAAACTCATGGGGCTCAACCGCTGTTGGCAGCAAAAGCGCTTTTATGTTTGCCGAAGCCGTATCCGGGATTGCAGACCATGATACAACCGCTGCAATCAGCGCCAATGAAACCCTTACCATGCATTACGGCATCCCCGGCATCATCAGTACAGACAACAGTATTGCTGCAGGTGCTACAGACAGCAGTTTTGCCATTAACGGAGTTAATATTGGCATTGTAAATGTCGTTGCAGAGGATTCAGATGGTTCCCTGGCAGATGCCATTAATTTAAAAACCGATGAACACGGCGTGACAGCCTCCGTGGATGAAGACGGCATTCTTACCCTGGTATCTGCGGATCAAAGTGAGATTGACGTAACCATGGATGCTGGTACCCAGGCTGTCTTTGGTGGGACAGGCAATATGTCCAACACCGGCCAAACACAAATTGATGTCGACCTGACCTCTGGAATGACCCTTGCTGAAATTGTGGATGAAGTCAACACCTCCTCCAGCAACATGGATAAGGACGGGAACCAGCTTGTAACGGCAGCTTTTACCCTGGGCGACGATGGCAGTTATTATATAAGATTATCAGCAACATCCGGTGGGAACACCGCTGATTCAGAAATAAGCGTTTCAGGATTTGACTGGGTTGCAGCAGATGCAACCGTTGCCATTGCCCAGGGTGATGACACCATGTATCTGAGTGTACCCCCCGGGACAACCTATACAGAAATGACAAATCTCATAAATGGTTCCGAAGATAACCCCGGTGTCACAGCAAAAATGATTGACAATGGGGACTCTGTTAATCCCTACCAGCTCACATTGACCTCCAATGACACAGGAGAAGACTCGAGGATAAGTCTTAAAAATTTGACCGATTTGACGGAAGTTACCGGTGCCGGTGCCGCATCCCTAAATGCTGAGTTTACGGTAAATGGTATTTCCTACTCAAGACAGTCAAATACCGCCATTAAAGATGTCATTGACGGTGTCACCTTTGACATGAAGAAGGTTGGCGAGTCAACCCTTAACATTGAAGTGAACCATGACACGGTAAAAGACGATATCCTGTCCATGGTCGAGGGGTTTAACGACCTTATTTCTTATATTCGGGGCACCCAGGCAGATACAGAATCAACAGCCACAGATGATGACAAAACAACAGACGAAGAAGAGACCACCAACCCCTTTGACGGATCAACCAGTGCCAATCGGATTGTTAACCAGCTCAAGTCTCTTTTAACCTCTGTTCTTGGTTTGGATACTGACTATACAAGCATGACGGACCTGGGCCTTGAAATCTCCAGCACCGGCATCATCACCATTGACGAAGACACCCTTGACACAGCCATAGCAAATGATCCTGATGCCATAAAATCCTTGTTCCTGGGAGATTCCGAGAAGGAAATCACAGGATTAGCGGACATTATTAATGATGCGTTGACAAATATGGTGAGTACAACCGGAATCGCTTCAACTGAAATTGATGAATCAGAAACAAAAATCACACGGCTTGACAAGGACATTGAATCAGAAACCGAGCGTCTCACAAAAAAATATGAAACCATGGCCAGAGAATTTGCACAGCTTGACACCTATATCAATCAATTGAATTCCCAAGCCGGCATTCTGACCTCCATGATAAATGCCTTCAGCAATGAAAGCAAGTAACCAATTAACAGATTCAGCCGAAATGTTCTCAAGGAAAACGCCTGAACTGACGATCTTTATAACAAATACTAACTCTACCCAGGAGATTTAAATGGCAGGCTACCAGCAGATAAACACCTATTTAAACAATCACTATGACGGAATGGACCCTGAACAATTGATCCTATTACTTTATAAGGGTGCTTTAAGTCGTCTGAAACTGGCCCGGGAAGGGATTAATGAGAGGGATGTTAAAAAAAAGGGAGAAAACCTTTCAAAAGCAATCGCCATTATTTCAGAACTAAACGCTTCGGTTGATTCAAAGATGGAGGATGACTCTACACAGTTTTTAAGGGGTCTTTACTCGGCCATTTTAAATGAGCTTCCAAAGGTGACCTTAAACGATGATTTAGCAATCCTTAAACAGACTGAAAAATATATATCCGAGTTAAAAGACATATGGGAAAAGGATGTCATGGCAAAGGAAAGGCAATCAATGCCGAGGATTGTAAAGGAACCTGCCCGCACATCTCTTCCCTCAGCCTTTGAAAAGACCCCTCCGAATAGTGCATTTCATGCAATATCTGTTTGACTAAAACAACAGGATGGTCCCTATGGAAAAAGAATTTTTAAAGGTTGAAGAGACATTAAACCGGTTGCAGGATCTGCATAAAAGTCATATAGAGTCATTTGACCAGAAAATATTGCCTGACCTTGAAAAACAATCTAAAAACCGTGAAATTGAGGTTGGCATACTGATAAAAAGCGTCAGCAAACTGGTTAAACTGGCAGCAAACCAGACCGGGGAGGGAGGGAATACGGAATCAATGATACTTGGGTTAAATGACCGTGTGACAAATCTCCTTGAACAAAACAAGGTGCTCAGGACAAAAGTGTCTGCATTGCGGGATCAGTTAAAAAAAGGTATGAGCCAGGTTTCAAAGGGAAAGAAGGCCATCAGTTCATACCGATCTTCGGAGGCTGTTTCAAACACCCCACGGGTGATAAGTATTACACATTATTAAGGAGGATCTCATGAATATAAACTCTGTAACGGCACCCGCATCAATGGAAACCATTCCATTGGATCAGCCAATGCCGATATCTGCACCCAATAAAATTAATGAACCAGGAAAAATGGACAGCCAGTTGTCCGATCCCAACCAAAAGACAGCCAGGATAAAAGAAGAAGAAGAAGAACAGAAGCTTGATATTTCGGTGAACGAGACAAAACAACTGGCAGAAGACATGAATGAAATCATGGACGATCTCCAGACAAGCCTGGGTTTTTCCATAAAAGAAGAACTCAATCACCAGGTGGTTGTTGAAATAACCGACAGAAAAACCAACGAGGTTATCAAGCAGATACCCACGGAAGAAATGCTGACCATTAAAGAAAAAATGGAAGCGCTCTCAGGTCTTCTTTTTGATCAAAAAGTATAATTTTAAGGTTCCAGAACAATGTGCTGATGAGAATAGCTTGTATTGGACAAAACAACCTGGATGGTTTCATTATTTTTTAAATTTATGATGATAGGACCGATTAAGTTGGCGGTTATTGTATTGCCTTTCTCCCCCTTGGAGATATTGATGACCACGTAAACCAGCAAATCTTTTGTGTCAACACCTTCCCACCCCTTTGACGCAATAAACCCCTCAAGATCCATTTTGTAATCCGGCTTAAAAAGGAAGGGATCCATCATGGCGAGGGCAAGACTAGGGTCTTCCAAAGACTGAAGCCAGCAGAAAGGAGCAGTTTTTGGATCCTCGATCAGGACAAACCGTTCAAAACCGGGAAAGCCTGGAAGTCCTTCGGGCATGGAAAGGGTTTTGCTTTCCTCAATTTCTATTTCACCGAATTTTCGGGTCTGTAATTTCACTCTTTGTCTCCTTGGAGGTTTTTTTTTTAAAAAGATCAACTGCCTCGGCAATATCCTGCACCCCTTTTGCTGCGGCTTCTATATTTTCATTTTTTATTTGTTCCAGCACTTCCATACGCAGGATGGTGATTTCTCTGGGGGCTTCTATACCGATTTTTACGACACCACCGTCAACGCTCAGGACATTGACAATAATATTGTCTCCTATCTTAATTTTTTCCTCTGCCCTTCGGGTCAGAACAAGCATTATATATCTATCCTTTTATAAATAATCCACAAGGCTTAACTTGGTGATTTTTGCCGTTGAACTCAAGGCGGCCTCATAGGCGGTTGTAATTGACTGCAGGTTCAGCGTAGCTTCAATGATGTCGAAATCTTCAATGGTGGATTTTCTCTCTTTCAGGCTCAAATGAACTTCCGTGGTTATTTGGTTTCTGACCTTAAGGCGGTTATCCCGAATACCCACATCCACTATTTCCGATGTCATGCTATTATACTGAGCTTCAAGCCTTCCCAACGTCCTTTCAATACCATCAACATCATTATCTGCAAAATATTGATTCAGGTCAAGAAGCGTATTAAATATTCCCCATTCAACCTCCCGATCACTTTTAACAGGGGCTGCAATCTCGTCTTCGGTATCAAACCCGAGAATGCCTCCGATGCTCTCCCCTGTCCCCCCTGCTGCAAGGGGAGCATTTTCTCCTGTCTGCCACAACAAGTCAAATTCAGCCAGTTGCGTCCCCTTCTCTTTAATTGTAAACTTCTTGGTCTGATCGTCCCAGGTAACCGAATAATCAATCCGGTTGCCATTTTGATAGGATTCCTCCTCCAGGGCTTTTTCCACGTCCAGAGCAAGCTGGGAATGACTGGTATATACTTTTGACAGCGCCGGCGGCTCAATCTTAATAAAAGCTGTCAGCGTATCAACATCCTTGCCTTCATTCCCCTTAGGGATCTCTTTAAAATCAATCTTGTTATTTGCCGCAGTAATGGTAATATTCACAATTGGTTCATCACTTTCAGAGAATGTGACCTTATCATCACCATAAAAACCCAGTAAACCAGCAGCACTTTGGCCCCTGTTCTCACCGGTCTGCCATAAAAGGGAGAACCCCTTTATTTTTGCATCACTTCCCTTGATCATAAACTCACCTGCAGGATCATAGGTCACCACATAATCAAGCCCATGGGGAGACTCTAATCTAAGCGCTTTTTGTATCTCTGCTGCCACATCATCAAGCTCCGTATAATCCCCTTCGGGAATTCTGATACTGACTGCATTGGAAATAGTACCGTCGATTGAGGTCTCTTCAAAGTCAATCACATTGTTGGTATCATCAAAACGCATCAACACCATATCGCTGTCCCCCACATAGGGGGTCCCAATACCGCCCCCGATATCATTTGATACATCAAACCCAAGGGTGTCACCAATGGAATCCCCCTGATCATTGGCAGTGGTCCACAATAAATCAAGTCCGGTTAATACTCCGCCGCCCAGGCGCTGGATTGAAAACTTATTGGTTACAGCATCATAGGAGGCATCATAGGTCACTGAATTACCCGACGCAGCAGAGGTATCGTTCATGGCGGTTTCCACAGCCAACTCAAGATCTGCCCTAGTTTTATAGGTTCCCTCGGCAACAGTTGCCCATAGGATAGTGCTGGGTGTCCCGCCTCCGTCCGTCTCTTGAAATGCAAGTTTGTTGTTGGTGCTGTCCAGGGTAATATATAATTGGGCCGTGTTATTACTTGAGGGGTAGGAAATGGTATCTGTCTGGGGATAGTAGCCAAGGGTGGAAGCCGCTGTAGAAGCATTCCAATCTATTTGAAGTGTATCAAGGGTACTGCCATCCTCCCTTATATTAAACTTGCTCTCTAACGCATCATAGGAAACCGCATAGGTTATGGTACTTACCGCTTCCATGCTTGCCTTAATGGCCCTAGCAAGATCATCCATATCCGTATAGTTAATGGCTGGCAATATAGCAGTAAGGGCAGGCGCTCCGTCTTCCTGGAAACTAATCGTATTCGTTGTTCCAGTAATGGTAAGGTCAGTGACAAAAACAGCATTTGCATCAGAGGTGGGAGGCGCATAGATTGAATTGTCCCCGTTAAACCCGATTTCATTGCCAACACTGTGATCCCCCTTTGCAGAGATAATCTCAAACTCAATATACTGACCCTGTGTGGTCACCGGGGTATCCAGGGTGATGGTGATATCTGCCGTACCCGACTCGTTAAGATCAATACCGATACTGTCATCAGACCCGGATATGGCTGAAGGAGGGATGATGACATATCCTGGATTATTATCAATAGCCCAGGTACCATCTCCCTGCCAGGTGAGCCGGAAAGGTTCCGTGCCTTTGGGATCGGGGGTGTCAACGGTCAGTGCATCCGCATGATTAACCGTTACATTAATATCATCAGGATTGATGGAGCTGCTGGCAGATATATTATTAACGTAGGCATCCCCACCCGTATCCCACATGAACTCTGTTCTTATGAACCCGTCATAGGAGCCGTCCTCCCGGATTGAAAAACTTTTTTCAGCACTATCATAGGCCACTTCATAACGAACCCCATACCCATCCTTTGATGATGCCTCATTCAATGCATTTCTCAAAGCGGTTTCAAGTTTGTCCGTTGTATAGGTTCCGTCATCAATACTTGCTTCCAGAACAATTTGGGAGGCCGATCCATGGCCATTGTCTTCTTTGAAGATAATGGTATTATTGGTTAAATTGATCTCGACCTCATCGTCCCAAAAACTTTTTGACCCGACCCCCCCCACCTGAACATTTGTATTTTCGTCTGTTTTAATTTCAAAGGGAGTGGTGTTGCCGTTATAGGAGACCCATGGCGGATCATCCTCTCCATGATATTCCAGGGGCTTTATATCCGTCTTGGTGCCACTAAAAATATAATTACCGTTGATCTGGGTATTCCCAAGACCAATGATCTGATCAATGATACCGTTGATGCTGCCTATGGCATCCTCTCTTTCACTGGCCGTCATGGAGGCGTTGATCAGCTGGCTTGCCTCTTTCTTTGCATCCAAAATAAGTTTGTTCACACTGGTCAGGGCATTTTCAGTTCCATCCAGCCAGGAGATGCCCATGTTTACATTCTTTTCAATCTGCTCAAGATTTCCAAGAGAGGTATTCAGATCAAGCACCTGGCTAAGACCGATGGGATCGTCCGATATGCTGTTGATCCGCTTCTGGGTGGCCATCACCTCGTTGGCCTCTTGCAGATTACTGGTAATCCCGCCAAGTCTGTATCTGGCATCATTATACAATGAAAGATTGGGGACCCGCATTGTTTTCTCCTATTATATGGTATTAATCAGAGCTTGCATCATTTCATCCACAACCGTAAGAAGCTTTGAAGCGGCTGAATATGCATTCTGATATTCCATGAGTTTGATCATTTCCTCGTCAAGGGAAACCGCTGATATGGAATTTCTCTGCTCGGTCAGATTATTCACCATAATATCGGCAAATTCCCTTGAAGTCTTGATTCCACCGGAAATAATTCCGATGGATCCGGTCATGGTATTGAAATAACCATTCAGGGTGGTGGTGGTCAGGCTGGAGGTTGCATCGGCTTCCCGGTCAAAGGTCCATCGCTTCATGGTAATATCCTGAAACTGCACATTCCACAGGGCAAAGGCATTTGTATTATCACCCTGGCTTATCTCTCCGGTTTCATTATCAATTTTTGTGCCTGCAATATACTTGGTGTCAGCAAGCAAATCATTTATCTCTATTGTTCCGGCATCATATCCTTCAAAAAAATTATTCATACCTGCGGCTGCAAGTAGGCCTGAAGAGGCGCCTGAATCATCTGAAAAAGCAAATTTAATGTCATCTTGATTCCGTTTTTCAAGATCAATCTGTACAGAACCTTCACCGGATACTTTTTGGGCAAAGCTAATTTCCAGATCAACCAACCCGTCCCCATTAAAATCAATGCCGAAACCGTCATCATCCCCCCCTTCCGGAATAAAGACAGCAACACCGCCTGTGGGATCATTCACCATGCCCCAGCCACCACTGGAAGAACGGACAAATCGGAGATCATCCACACC
The DNA here is from genome assembly GCA_016744295.1 of Desulfobacteraceae bacterium. GTDB lineage: Bacteria > Desulfobacterota > Desulfobacteria > Desulfobacterales > Desulfobacteraceae > NBML01. The sequence continues at coordinate 110,225 of JADGEQ010000005.1, forward strand.
AAAATCAATGGCCCCCCAGTCGGCTACGGTGAGACTCACATTGTCTTGATTAAACCCGTTGCTGCCGGAATACTCAACATTGGCAACGGCATGGTAATCCTCCGACGCCTCAAACTTAAGCTGATGATCAATGGTGGTTGATGCACTCATTCCCTCTGATTGCCGATTGAACTGATCGGCAAAGGAATCAGTGGTCCAATGCCAGTCCGAAGAAAGTTCGCCGGTGGCAATCCCATTTTCATTGGTGGAGACAGGCATCCCAGATCCATCTGTGGTGATGGTAAACACATCATTTTCAAAAAGAGTTCCGTCAAAAAAGTTTAGGGTCATTCCGTCCACTTCCACTTCAAAGGGAGCGCCAATGGGAAGGGGAGGATCAGATCCTTCAAGTTCAATGATACCAGACCCCGTGTCTGTCTTCCATTCAATGATAATGGGGTCGTCTTTACTGGTGAGCCCGGCCACCTTCCCGCCGGTTTTAACCGTAAACTGGTAGGTTTCATTCTGGGTATTGGCAGAACCGCTTATCGTAAAATCAAGTGGATCAGGAGTCCCGGTTTCATCGGTATTGATGATTAGGGTATTTCCTGCTACCAGACTTCCCTTGGCAATATCAAATGAAAGACTTGGAACACCGGATTCAATAATGGAAACGTTTCCATCATCTTCAACCGTTATCAGTCCGTCCTGACCGGTAAAAAGCCCATTGGCATCATATTTTTCCCATTTGATGATCCCCTCGTCTGCATAGAGGGAGGCCGTTGCAAAATTTCGAAGGGTATTTCCCGAGTCCAGCCGGTCATTTTCAGGATCACTTGTGCCACTGCCGGTTCCGGTGGTGACCGCAAGACTTGTCGTATTATTCACAACCCCGAGTAAGTCTGCCTCAAAATCACGAATCTCAATGGGTTCATCAAGGGATCCATTTTTCAGGATGGAAACCGATGAGCCGGTCTGGATGACCTCATAATCCGGCCCCAATGGACCCGGTGCCGGCAGGGTCAAAGCGCCAAAAAGGCTGTCGGCAAAATCAAGATCGGTGGCTGCCCCAACAGGAATCGTATAAGAAATCGGCTTTCCATCCACTTTAAAGGAGATGGTATCACCTGCTGTAAAGTTGGAGAACCCGCCTTCCCCCCCCAGGGTCATGATGGAACTGCCGGATTTTGCCCAGTTGCCGTTAAACAGCCCGCCTGCTCCGGGAACGGTTGAATAGATTGACATACCCGGATCCGTGAGAATCGTGACCGTGCCGGCAATCACCCCGGCAGAAACGCCACCAGCACTTTTTTCCTCAATTGTGATACCAGGACCTGGCCCGATAAAACCAATTGTATCGGTGTCTAGGGTATCTGCGTCAAAGGTCACTGTGTCTACTCCATCAAACGAAAACGTAGCACCTCCTGCGGACTGGGTTGTGCTATCAAGAGCGGTGATATTAAAACTTGCAAGCCCTGTGTTATTGGACCCTTCCTTTACGGTGAGATCTGACCCGTCGGTGGTTCTCAATATGAGGGCGTTGGTTGAAAGGTCCTGTTCCACCGTAAAGGGCTCGTCTTCAAGGGCCAACAGCAAGGCATCATAAAAAGCCGTGGCCATTTGAGCTTCATCGGTTGGGTCAATGTCTGAAGGCAATGAAATTGATATATCGGTTGTTGTTGCACCTGATTCTACTTTAAAAGTGACGGTGTCCCCGGCATCAAAAAGTGAAAACGTGTCAATCCTCACACCGGCATTGTCAACCACTTCAAAATCCTGAACTCCCAGGGTGCGGCCGGAACTGCTGGAAATGCTTAGTCCGTTTGTGTATAAATCCTGATCCGCATGAATCGTGTTGATGCTTTCGGCTGCCCCCCGCAGGGCATTTTCAAATTGTTCTGCCAGACTTCCCTGGTCTGAATCCACGGTAAAGCGTTGTTCATAAATCAGCCCATCCACATAAAGGGAAAATTGTATCTCATCCCCCTCCTCGGCATCTGAAATACCAGCCACATCAAATTTTGCAAAAACCTCCGACCCATATGCCTCCACCCCATCAATGGCTGAAAGTTCCGCTGCAATGGAGGCTGCGGATCTTTGGGCATCTCCGCCTGTGTCTTTAATTTTAATAACTTCTGTTCCCGAAGGGCCGTTATCAATTGTAAGGGTCTGGTCTGCAATGACTGCATTCAGGGCAGCAGCCGCATCCGTGTTGGAAGGTGCAACCTTTGCAAGGGCGCTCCCGTCTGTCTGGATAACATTTTTATTCCCAAGATTTGCACCGTCAACAACCGTCAGTTTATAACTGTACTGGTCATTGCCCGGGGCAGACCCCTCCCAGCCGGAAATTTTTGCCTCTGATATATTCATGTCAATCTGGGTCTGGGTATACTGAGTGTCCACTGTGGTATGGTCCGCCATCCACATGACAAAGGCCTGGGTATAATCAATCTTATCGCCAAAATCATAGCTGGAAAAATTGCCGCTTTGATCTGTGGCATAATCGCCGGTCATGGATCCTGTAAAATATTCCAGCCCGCTTCCCTGGGTGTGCTGGTAGTTCATAGCCCAGATCAGCTCCTTTGCCAGAACATTTAGTTCACTTACAACCTTGGGAAGAATTTCATCCCGCACCTCAAGCCAACCGGCAAGCTTTCCCCCGGAAATATTTTCGGTTATGTCCAGGTCCGCTCCATAGGACCCCTCCCACATGATCCGCCCCTCCTTCTCGGAAAGGGTGTAATGATCGACCCCGTTTACAAGGGGAGAGCCATTGGCGGCATTTACAATAACGGCTCCGTTGGGCTGCTCAAAGGTGTCAATATCAATCAGCTTGCCCAAATTATCCATCAGCGCATTTCTCTGATCCCTTAAATCATTTGCCGTCTTGTTGGCTTCAAGACCGGTTATCTGGACATTGAGGTCTGCTATCTGGCTGGAATAGGAGTTAATCAAATTCAGTGCGGCACCTATTTCCTGGGTTATATCCGTCTCCATATTACCAATGTCGGAATTGGCCTTATTCAACCGTTTTGATAGATTTACCCCCTGCTCATATACCGTCACCCTTTCCGATGATCCCAGGGGATTGTTGGAAAGATCGTCCCAGGAATTCCAGAAATCTATCAGAATATTTGCAACACTTGAATCAGAATTAACATCAAAGTAACCTTCAAGGATATTCATATAGGCCTCAGCCTCTTGAAAAGCTGACTGGGTCGATATTTCATCGGTAAGCCTGTTTTCAAGCAGGCTGTTAACATTCTGCTCAATCTGGGAGGTGTCAACGCCGGTACCAAATAGGAACCCCGCATAAAGGATAGAATTCCGAGTGGCTTGATCAGCGTTCTGCAAACTATAATTTGGATTGTTTACATTTGCAATATTATTGCCTGTCACGGCCAGTCCATACTGCTGTGACGCGATTGCACTCTTGGATATGCTGAGAACGGAACCTAAGCCTGACATGTTTAGACCTCTACTCTTAAAAGGGTTTTACGAAACCCTTCGGTTAAAACCTTGCCGGCATTGTTATAGGCTTCCTTTTTTTCATCGCCTGTAATCGTTGCAAAGATACCATGAATGACGGACAGATATTCGTTGGTATATCGTTTGTTCTCCGATACCAGACCGGTTAGTTCTTCCTTAACAATCTCTAACTTTACTTTGATGTTTTTAACGTCTGATTTAATGTTTGCCGGAACCGGCAGACAATTTACAATTTGGGATAAACTAAAAGCGTTTTCCGCCATATTCAAATCAATTTTGTTCTCTTGGAAAAGAGAGATAATTCTCCCTCTTATCTGAACTATTTCCGAAGCCAGCTGTTTTTTTTGGCCTGCCATTTCCCACAGAGAATCGACATTCATATCAACAATATAATTTTTTTCCTGTTCAACAATCTTTTTCAGCTCTTTATATATTAAAAGCTTTTCTTGAAGCATATTTTCTATTTCACAGGCAAATTTTTCCATGTTGGTTCTCCTTTAAATACTATCGGTATCTGCAGACATTTTTTGACTTTTAAAAAAATGTACCATCTGAATAGGGGGGAATTTTTTTCCCCTATTCCCGATTAATGCACTGTTATTGTGCTAAATTTATACTAAAGCAACATATATGCCATAGACCATATGAGTAGAAAACCAGAAGAATCGGAAGGGCGGGAAACTTGAATAAGGGGAGTTATAGGGAACCTTTCAACTGTTGATACAAAAATTCCTTGAGGCCAGTGGAATTCTGACTTTCAGATAAATTCTCGGCCAGATTCTGATCCTGCATGGATTGATAAATATCGCTGGCATTGGATTCTTTAAACAGGGCATCACCGGGCAGGGTATTGCGCATGGATTGAATCATTTCCTTCATAAAAATGGCTTCAAATCCTTCACAGGCACTTTTGAGTTCCTTGTCCTTTTCAGGATGCGCCCCTTGTTTTTTAATGCTTTCAAGTTTTGCAAAGGACAGGTTTTGATGGGCCAAATCAATGTTACCGGTCATAGAGTCCCCCTTATCTGCTGACAAATTAGATGGTTAAAGAATTTCAAGTTCAGCCTGGAGTGCGCCGGCCGCCTTTATTCCCTGGAGAATACTGATCAGATCCCGGGGGCGCACCCCCAGGGAATTCAACCCCCGAACAAGCTCTCCTATGGTGGAACTTCCCCCAAAGGGCATCACACTCTCCTGGGTTTGATTCCCAGGAGCAGTATCAATGTTAACGGACAAGTTCCCATGGGCAATTGCAACACTGGAAATGGTCACGTCACTGCCAATGATTATGGTACCGGTCTTCTCATTGATTACCACACGGGCCATGGTATCGGGAATCACCGACAACGTTTCGATATCAGCCACAAATTCAGCAACATTTTTCTCCCACATATTATCCGGAACCGTCAACCCCAAAGCACTGGCATCAATTATTTTGGCACTGCCTTCACCAACGGATGCATTGATTGTTTCTGCCATCCGTTTGGCCGTTGTAAAATCCGGTCGAAACAAAGAGAGTATCAATGATTTTTTCCCATTCAATTTAAAGGGAATCTCTTTCTCCACCGAAGCCCCGTTCACCACCCGTCCCACCAGCAGATGGCTGGCTCGATCACCTGCACCGTCGGGAATAGCAAGGCTCAAGGACCCTTGGGCCAAACCATAAATTTTGGCATCAACCCCTTTTAAGGGCGTCATCAAAAGAGTGCCGCCCTTTAGGCTCTTGGCATCCCCCATGGAAGAGACGGTCACATCCATTTTATCCCCGATCCTGGCAAAAGGCGGGATATCAGCCGTCACCATGACAGAGGCCACATTTTTAACCTTAATATCACTCACTGAATTATCAATATTCATCTTGTCTAATAAATTGATCAATGACTGCCGGGTAAAAAGAACATTATCCTTGTCTCCTGTACCATTCAAACCCACCACAAGCCCGTACCCGGTCAATTGGTTTGATCTAATTCCTTTAATGGCGGCAAGGTCCTTTATTCTGGCAGCCCCGGCCATGGCGGGGAAAAGCAAGCCGACCGACAGGAAAAGAACAAATAGGAAAAGAACGATTAATTTTTTTTTCAGGCTCTGGGCGCTGGAATGCATTGGATTTCTCCTTTTACCACGGCCAGATATTCTCAATCAACCGGGTTCCCCATCCGGGGATATTTTTATCCGCAAGGTTGCCCTTGCCGTAATATTCGATGCGGGAATCCGCAAGATAGGTGGACTGAACCCGGTTGGTGGCGGAAATATCCTTGGGCCGGATAATCCCTGAAACCACAATGTACTGGACCTCGTTGTCCACCTTCATTGCACGCCGGCCAAAAAGGCTGAGATTACCATTGGGAAGAACCTCGGTTACCCTGGCAGCAATGGAAGCCGTCACCTGCCCGCTTCTGTCACTTGTCCCCTCACCGCTAAAGGAACTTGATAAATCTGTTTTCAAAAGACTTGTGGCACCGTTTGCAGCTCCCAGGCTGGATTCAACCCCAAACATACTAATCGTGGGAACCCCTATATCCATACCGCTTTTCCGGGCGGACTCGGTGTTGACATCCATTTTTGAGGTGGAATTTTCTATGATATCAATGATAACCGTATCCCCCACATAATTGGCCGTGTTATCCTCAAACAAAGACCCCCGGCTATTGGTCCACAACGAGCCCTCGGACACCCGACCCGTTCCATAATCAAGGGCCAGTGCAGGCTCAATGCTTCCCCCCGGCGGAAGTGCAAGGTTGGAGGTATCCTGGTGATTTCCCCCCGTGACACATCCTGCCGTAAAAAGGACCAGAAGGAGTAAGGCAAACTGGGTTAAATTCGTATAATCGATCTTCATGTATCCCCCTTTCAATAAATCACTTCAACTATTGATTTTTCCTTGACCAGTCCCCGGACTATTTTCCCGGATCCGATATTTTCAACCCGAATCAATTGGTCGGCATACCCATCTTCTTTTGAGATGGCGGATGTCACAATTAAAAGCGTGTTGCTTCTGGCAACAAGGGTGATAATATCCCCTTTGTGTATCAAGGGAATTTGCTGGAGGCAGGAAAATTTGATATAATCGCCCCTTCGAATATTTGTTTTAAGGCTTTTTCCCTCAATCTTCTGAGTTGCCCTGACAATATCCCCTCGCAAACTAAATATATTTTTCCGGACAGAATAAACATCTGTCCCAAGAAGCTGTTCTCCTTTTACCAAATTCCTTACCGCACAAAGAATATCCTCGTAGACGGCCACCTTTCCTGAAATTCTGATTCTGTCTTCCCGGTTTCCATCTATCAGTATATCCATAGAAAGGGAAAGATTCCCCTTCTTATCAACGCTGGAATTTGATCCGACCAGCAAATCAAGTTTTCCCTGGGGAAAATTACCCGTATTCTCCACATCCAGTTGCACAAGCTCATATTCCCTGTCCCTGAACTTGTCCGACAAAAACAGACCAACCTGATCTTTAACCGCCTGTTCTTTGACCTGCTGACTTGTCCGTTTTACATAAATTTTATTGGGTGTTTCAATCAACACCCCCTCGGGTACACCCGGTTGTGACTGGATCAGAGAAATAAGACGTTTTTTGTTCAATTGCTTAATTTTCCCTGGTTTGGGCGACTTCCCAAGCTCTATTCTTTTTAACACCTCTTTTAAAAAAGAGGTGGCCTGGATCTGGGCAACCTCACCGAGAAAAACAACAGAACCCTGGACCAGGTTTGTTTCTGCCACCAGAATTTTCACTTCACGGGCATCGGATATACCGGTATCCGCAGCCAGGGGGCAAACAAAGATCCAAAGGGATATTGCCAAACCGACAACAATGCTCAGAAATCTTTGATAAATCATAAAAAACCTAGTCATGTCATCCTATCGCTTTAACCCGTTGGCAGTGCTCAACATGGAGTCCGCCGTTTGGACCGATTTAGAATTGGCTTCATAGGCACGCTGACCAACGATCATGTTGACCATCTCCTCAACAACACTGACATTGGACATTTCGAGATAATTGTTAATGGTTGTACCGGCGCCGTTTTCCCCGGGTGTTCCCTCCACAGCAGCCCCCGACCCTTCCGTGGGTCGAAAAAGATTCTGCCCCACGGCAAATAAACCGCCTGAATTGACAAAGGTTGAAACCAAAAGGTTTTCAGTGGCAATGATGTCCTCGTCATCACCAAAAATTGTCAGGGTTCCGTCTCCCTGAAGGGTAATGGTGGTAGCCTCTATGGGAACGGAAACCTCTGGCTGCAACCGGTCACCGCCAGGGGTTGTGATGAATCCGTCACTGTCCAAAGTAAAATCCCCGGCCCGGGTATACATATCTTCAGCCCCGTGGACCACCCTGAAAAACCCCTGACCCTGGATGGCAAAATCCAATTGATTCCCGGTTTGGACATAATCGCCCTGGGTAAATACCTTCTTTACCCCCGCTGGCTTAACCCCCATACCGATCTGGATACCGGTGGGCACCTGTCCGCCGCCCGGAGTGGTCTGACCTGCGATCAAGAGTGTTCGGTACATGAGATCTTCAAAACTGGCCCTTGATTTTTTAAAGCCTGTGGTACTTGCATTTGCCAGGTTATTTGCCACAACATCTGTGCTCAGCTGCTGGGCCCCCATGCCGGTTGCCCCGGAATAAAGTGATCGAATCATATATTATCTCCTCTGGTTACCGGGGTGTTCCAACCTCGGATATTGCCTTATTGTCCACTTCGTCAAAGGTCATCATTGATTTGGTGAATGTTTCAAACATTCTATGGTAATCAATCATTTTAACCATTTCATCCACCACCTGGACATTGGACCCTTCCAATGCCATTTGCTTGATCACAATGTTTTCAGGAAGAATTTCATCTTCGGTGTTCCCAGTATATGCAAAGATATTCTGTCCTTTTTTTTCAAGTTTGTTCAAATCTGCAAAACTAACCACATCCAGGGTATCCACAACCTCAGTGTCCACACGAATTTCCCCGACACTGTTAATTTCAACCCCCTGGCCTTTTATATTTGCCACATCAATGAAGATGGCACCTCCCTGGCCCAGGATAGGGTTTCCATTCATATCCACCAACAGACCCTCACCGTTAAGGGAAAGGCTACCATTACGGGTGTATTGAATGCCCTCGACCGTCTCGATTTTAAAAAATCCATCCCCTGCTAAAGCAATATCAAAGGGGTTTCCCGTTGTTTTAATATCCCCCTGGGAATAGTCTTTGTTCAACTGGGCTTTAAATTTGCTGTCAAAACTGATCACATCCTTTTTAAAACCAGTGGTATCTACATTGGCAATATGATTGGATACAGCATCCAGCTTTCGTTCCTGCCTCAATCCCCCTTGAACCGGGCGGGTCATTTCAAGAATCATGGGTTCTCCTAATACTATTATTCCTGGTCACCAAAGATGTTTGCAATATGAGTGCCATGTACTCTGCTTCATTTCAAATGAACTTCTCAAGAACCTTACCAGGGATATCATCTGGTATCTGTTCCACAGGGAATTTGCCATAACCTTTTATAATTTCAATTAATTTTCCACAAATTGCTGCCCAAAGAAAACAACCCTGGGGTGTTGAGTTTTTCTTTTTCCATATTTTTAGACGCCAAAAACCCGACGGAAATAGGGGTTGAAAATTGACGCAACCAGAAAATTTTTCCGATCTTTCCACTTTTTTGGGCCTGTCCGGACACTCGCCATCATCCTCCCCTAAAAAACAAAAAGCCCTGTTGGGCCCAGAAAATAAACTTGCATATTTATGGATTTAGGGCTAAACACAGTTTTCTTTCTATACTGGAATAGGGTAGTATAGGAGAAAGCCTTTTTAAACCCTGCAAATTAAAGTGAGATTCAATGGAAAATAATTTTGAAGAATACGACCATGTACCCCCCATTGTCCCGCAAAGGACAGCGGTTGAACTGAAAGATTATTTTTGTCCCTTCTGTAATTTTAAATTATTCCGGGGAAATGTGGCAAAATTTAATATGGTCTGCTCCCAGTGCAACAAACTGGTGAGAAGTAGCATGACTTCAGCTCCAGACAAAGATCTGGAGACAAATCCGGAATCATAAATAGTAAGGTCAAAAAATGCCTATTGTGTTCAAATGCAAATTGAATTCAGATAATCCCCCCTAGCAACCGAAAGACAAAATCAGTCTCACCGGGACGCCTTCCCGGTATTCGCGGAATAGACAAACGCCAGCAGTTCAGCCACTGCCACATATATTTCCGATGGAATTTCTTCATTGATTTCAAGGGATGACAATAGCGCTATAAGGTCTGGATCATCCTTTATGGGAATATCATGTTTTTTGGCCAGCTCAATGATTTTTTCTGCAACCTGTCCCTTCCCCTTGGCTGCGACCCTGGGGGCATCATCATTTTGCTTATCATATTTTAGTGCAACCGCTTGTTTGATTTTTTTTTGGGGCATGGAATTTTATCCGCCTCTCCTCATATAACAATGTTCAATACAGAAGCATCCGTATTTTCAAACAGAGACTCCATTAGCGCATCTGGATGAATTTGGGCATTGGCAGCAGTGAGACAATCAATATTACCAACTTTATATTCTATCTGCTCAAACCTGGTTTTCAATTCCGGAAGAATGGATTTCATATACGCGCAAACCCCATCATTTTCCAAAAGGAATCTACCGGTTATGGCTTTCTTTAATATGGAAAAATCGGCCCGGACAGCACCCAGATTCGTCATATTCAAAAGAAATGAGACCCGGATCATTTTTTGTCCGTCACTATTGCCATCGTCCTTTTTATCTCCGGTATCAATGAGCAATTGCCCAAAACTTAGATCGGAACCGACAAATACCGGAAATGGAATGAGATAGCGCCCTGATTCAGATGTTTGGGTATTAAGCAGTTGAAAATTTTCAAGGGTGTCCAAAACGCCTGGGACCGTTTTTTCCGGCATCTCTCCCTTTTGTGCTGCCAGGGCCAGCAAATTTAAAAGCGCTCCTTTCAGATCCTGCTGTTGAAGTTGAACCAAGTTTAAATTGTCAGTACCCTGTCCTTGCGTTTTCACAAGAGACGCTATCTTTTTTTCCCACATCATGCCGCTATTTTCAATGAGCCGGGGCAAAAAAAGATCATCTCTTGTGCCCGATTTCAATGCGGACTCCTGGAGAATAGTTTGTAAAACTATATTTTTTGTCCGGACGATATCCGGCAATGCATTATTTTTCGAAAGAAAGTGGATCAGAGAAACCAATTGTTTTGTTCCCCCAGTTTCCGCGGACCGGGAGGGCCCCAGCAACTTCAGCAGGACAGCATCCTTTTCTTGAACCACCGCCAACTTAAGTTCTTCCCCCGGGTGAAGCAACAGACCTGTTTTTGCAATCATTGTTTGCCCGTTAATCGATATCTGGGCTTTGCCAGGCGAAAGAAGCTTTAACACCTTGGCTGTGACAATTTGATCTTTTATGAGAATAGAGGTTCCAACGGCCTTTCCAACCTCTTTTTGGATCATCATTTCAGGGGGAGAAATATGGATCTTGGAAATCACTACCCCTTCTCCATTGCAATAAACTTTTCTTTAAGATCAATCACAAGTTGAACTTCCCCCTTGGGGATTGAAAGTTTTTCTGCAATGGTATCAACATCTGCATTTTGATGATAGAGATCAATGATAAGATTCTGCTGGTCAATAATATTGATTTCCTTGGGAGGAAGGACCGTATTTAATGCAGGGGCCATCTGCTGAATCATCTGCTGACGGTCTTCCAGTTTTTTCTGGAGGGAATCTGCTCTGGAAAGGAGCAGATTAATACTAATAATCCTTGTGTCAAGGGCATCGTTCAGGTCTTTGGATAATTTTCTTTTTTCCCGAATCTGTTGATCAAAACTTAAAGCCGCCTTTCTGGATTCCTCAACCAAAGGCTCCAGCATATCAAGGATTTCCCGGGCTGCATCAAAGGCATCATTTTCCTTTGAAGGGACGGAACTGGGTTCCATTGGGTTGTTCTTTGAAGTCGGGTTCATTTGGCTGACCCTTTGGTTGACTCTTTTAGCAAACAAAAGCAACAGAATCACAAGAGAAAAATCAATAATAAACAAAACCGCAATCAAAAATTCAAGGGAAACGATATGTGTCATACAGTAGTATCCAGCAATCGGCCCGTGGTATTGGGATCCAAAGCCATTTCTTTATCCTGATTTATTTTCTTTTTTTTCTTCCTGTCTGCCTCTTGTCTTCGGGCCAGTGCGTTCTTTTTTTGTTTATCCGCCTCTTGCTTGAGGCGTTCAGATTCTTCCGCACCCTGAACCGTAGATCCTTGAACCACTTCCTGGGCCTGCTGCAGGACAGCAGCCTGGTCCGGAGAGGGTTTGAGGGCATTCCCCTGGTTGCTCAATTCCTGGGCAACACTTGACTGCTGAAGTATCTGATTATGCCCGGGAATGGTTGTCATGGAAGCCTCCTCTAACTTGCCTTAAATGATTTAAAACTGACCCTCTCTATATAATTGGAGGGCAGCACTTTTTTCAATGTGGTTTCAATACCCCATATCAAATCGGCTTCAGTTACCTCATTTCTTTTTTCCCATACAAGATTCTTTTGAATGGACTCATATATCAAATCCCTGTAAAAAGAAAGATTCTCATTTATTTCATGATATGCCCTTTGATCGGAATAATCAATAGAGATATCAGCGGTAACATATGCCATTTCCTTGGATAAATCAGCAGCCAGTACGACAAAATCAGACAGTATAATATTACCAGATTTTTTAATCTCCAGGGGCACATTGGTATCTATATCCACACTGGCAACTTCAATATTCCTCCCTGTCTCTTCCATGGCCAAAGGTACTGGCATTCTGTCTGGAATCTGGGCAGGCGAGGAAAAAAACAAAAAATAAACCGATGGAACTGAAATACCCAACACAAGAATGGCTGAGGCCGTGGCAATCACAAGCTTGGATTTATACCAATTTTTCCAGCGACTTCCAGGAGACCTGGGACCCTCTTCATCTGCCCCCATGTCGTCTCCCCCCTCCAGCACAACCTGATCCCCCCCAGCCCCCTCGGAATCTTCCTCATAATTCTCCAGGATATCTTCATCATTAAAATCATCATCCATGCTGGTGTCAATGTCATCACCCATTAAATCGCCAAGCAGATCCTCATCTTCCTGGTCAGCCGCCATCAACAGGGTATCAATATCATTCTGGGAAATGAGAATATCATCCTCATCTTCCTGGAGATCCTCGTCCTCATCTGAATCTTGCAACAAGGCATCAATATCCTCCTGGCTCACATCATCACTGTCCGTGCTTCCCAGATCAAATTCAGCATCGTCTACATCAGTATTTAACAGATTTTCAAGTTCATCCTCGCCCTGTTCAGAAGAGGGGGGCTCTGTAAACCCTTTATCCAGCGTATCCTGGGCAAGATCGTCTGAATCCATATCCTCCGAATCCAGCACAACAGGGTCCGGCATATTTTCAGATAACGATGCATTTTGAATTAGCGCATCAAGGGTTTCCTGGGCAATCAGACACTGGGACACGTCAAGGGCATCGGCATCATCAATCACATAATCATCGGGAGCTATTTCAGCTTCACCTTCAGGCAGATCACCCGGAACACTCTCTTCATTTTCAAGGGAAATATCATCCGCCGAAGGATTCATCAGCTGATCGATATCATCCGGGGATATCAGCTCCATATCCTGGTCATCACCGTCCATGGCAGTATCAATGTTGTCCTGGGAAAACTCTCCCATTTCGTCTGCTTCTTCCACAGGATCATTCCCGCCCATGAGACTGTCAATGTCATCCTGGGATAACTCTCCCATTTCGTCTGCTTCTTCCACAGGATCATTGCCGCCCATGAGACCGTCAATGTCATCCTGGGATAACTCTCCCATTTCGTCTGCTTCTTCCACAGGATCATTGCCGCCCATGAGACCATCTATGTCATCCTGGGAAAGCTCTCCCATTTCGTCTGCTTCTTCCACAGGATCATTGCCGCCCATGAGACCGTCAATGTCATCCTGGGAAAGCTCTCCCATTTCGTCTGCTTCTTCCACAGGATCATTGCCGCCCATGAGACCGTCAATGTCATCCTGGGAAAGCTCTCCCATTTCGTCTGCTTCCTCCACAGAATCGGATGAAGTTTCCACAGATTCATCAGGGATGGCATCAAGGGGACTGTCGGTCAAAAGATTGTCTATGTCATCCTGGGATAATTCCCCCAATTCATCCAATTCAGGGATGTTATCATTCCCGGTTTCAAGCGTTTCTTCCGCCTTGTCAATGGAGGATGAATCCAAGAGCCGATCGATATCTTCCTGGGATATTAGACTTTCCTCTTCTAAACTTGGATCAGACATGTGTGACCTCTATTTTTTAAATTTCAACATCGCCAAGCCTGGCTTTCATTTTAATCAGGACCGCCGTATGGATCTGACAGATACGGGATTCTGTCAAAGAAAGCACCTCTCCGATTTCCCTTAGGGTTAGCTCTTCATAATAATAAAGTGAAACCACCATCTGTTCTTTTTGGGTCAGCGTCTGAATGGTTTTCACCAGAACAGCTTTTAGCTCTTCCCTGTCAAACTGATCGGCAGGGTTGTCTTCTCCCTTGATTCCGGATTGAAAGCTGGTTTGGGAAAAGGTATCATTTTTTTTGGTTTTGATAAAATCATCAAGACTGAGCACCGCAGCCCCATGAATACTTGTAAGCATGTCCTGAAAGGTTTCCAGATCTATTCCCAATGATTCGCATATTTCCATTTCCGTAGCCGGAGAGCCCTTTGTATCTTCTATCTGTTTTGTAGCCTTGGCAATTTCCTGGATCTTTTTGCGCATGGACCGGGAATAGGTATCCATACTTCGCAGCTCATCTAAAATAGCGCCCTTGATTCTGTACTGGGCATAGGTTTTCAGGCTGACATGCTTTGAATGATCAAATTTATCAACGGCATCAATAAGCCCCAGGGATCCAGCCGAAATCAATTCGTCAAACAGCACGCTTGCGGGAAGTCTTGCGGCGAACCGGCAGGCAATATTCTTGACAAGGTAGGCATATTCAACAATGCTTTTTTGTCGCCATTCAAGATGCTTTTTTGTTGCCGGCTTGTTCATATAATTTATTGTATACCCTTTCACATTGCAGCCTGGAAAACCCTGTTCATAAAAAAGGTTAAATTCCCGTCGGACCGTTTTTGGTCCCCACTGTTAAGAATTTTCGAGGCAATTGTTTCCAGTGCATTGGCTGCCATTGAATTTGGAAATTCATCCAGTAGCAGTCCCCGTTTTTGAACCGCCCGTTGAAGTTGTCTGTCAAAGGGGATATACCCCGTATATTCCAGCACAACATTTTTTAAAAATTTATCCAGGGCGTTACTTAAAGAAGCATATACCCGTTTGGCATCCTTTTCAGAATCTGCCATATTTACGATAAGTTTGAAATACCGGGATCCATATTTTTGTGACATCACCTTCATCAGCGCATAGGCATCTGTTATTGAAGTGGGTTCTGTGGTGGCAACCACCATACATTCATCCGATGCCGCATTAAAATACAATACATTGGAAGAGATCCCGGCCCCGGTATCCACAAAAATTATATCGGCCTGGTCTGCAAGGGTTTCAAACTCACTCAGCAGGGTGAGTTTTTCCCCTTCATCCAATTGGGTCAAATCTGCAAATCCTGAGCCACCCGGTATAATTCCAATTCCATGGCGGGTTTTAATCATAACCTGGTCAAGACTTTTTTCCGAGCTGACCACATGGCGGATATTGTATTCCGGCCGCAGATTAAAAACAATATCAATGTTGGCCAGGCCGACATCGGCATCAATGATAATCACCCGTTTTCCCTTTGCTGCCATGGCCACTGCCAGATTTCCCACAATATTGGTTTTCCCTACTCCGCCCTTACCGCTGGTAACGGCAATGACCCTTGGGAACTTCTTGGTTGGGGATGCCTGCGCTTTTCGCCTTGCCAGCGCATCTGTTTTTGCAATTTGACGAAGTCCTTTTGCCTGATCCACCCTTATGCTTCTCCTTTGGAACCTTTTCCCAGAATAATTCTCAACAATGCCTGTTTATCCGGAACGATTAAATCTTCAGGAACCTTCTGACCGTTTGTAACCATCGAAACAGGCAGATTAAGTTCATTTACCTGGTCCAAAATTTTACCGCATCTTTTGGTCTCATCTATTTTAGTAAATACATAGGTATCAGGATTGAATACAGAGAATGCAGATGCCGCTTCTTTCATATTAATAGATTCAGCCGTAACACTCAAGGTTAAATGAACGGAAATCCCAAAATCACTTTTGATTAATTGGAGAATTTCATCCAATTTTTTCTTGTCATAATGGCTGTGACCGGCCGTATCAATCAAGACCACATCCATGGTTTTCATCCGTTCCAGTGCGCAGGCAAGATCCTGGGCACTAAAGGCCGGAACACACAAGAGCCCCATAATGGATGCATAGGCCTTGAGTTGTTCAAAGGCACCAATTCTATAATTATCTATGGAGATCAGCCCCACCTTCATTTTCCGTTTAAGACTTAACAGCGCAGCCAGTTTTGCAATGGTGGTGGTCTTACCCACCCCTGTCGGCCCCACAAAAGCTGCCACATGAGGAACTCCTGAATAATTGTTCCGAACAAAAAAGTCCTTCACTTCAAGCCTGTCCAGACAATGGGCCATGACATTTTTTTTTAAAATTCTAATCCGCTGACTCTGTTCAAGGTCAGGGTCCAGTCTCTCCATGGAGCGTTCAATCAGTGATATGGCAAGTCTTTCGCTAACCCCAGCTCTCAAAAAAGATGCCAGCACCCCCACCGATTCAAAATGACTGCATAAGATATTTTGAATACCGCTGCCAAACCCGGCAATGGAAATCATGTCACGAATTTCAGAGATATCCCCCTTCAAGGAGGCAATCAAATCCTCATCCCCCTTTTTTTTATAGGCAACATCCCCTTTGCTAGTGTTATCCCCTCCTGTGGCAGGAGCTACGGCAACACCGGCCTCCACCTCAAACATATCTTTTGCATAGGGATCCAGAGGTTTTCTCGGAATTTTCCGGGTGGACAAAATCATGGCGTCCCCCCCCATTTCTTCCTTGATATTCGCCAGGGCTTCCTGAATATTGGCTGCCCGGAAGATTTTTTTATTCATCTTTTAAACTCACTTTTCCAATGGCCTGTAAATTTATATCATCCACTATTTCAGCATGGGATACAACAAAAACAGTGGGGAGAGAAGGTTCAATCAATTTTCTGAAATGACGTCTAAGGGTGGGAACCGTCATAACGATCGGCTGGGTATTAATGACAAGAAGTCTTTCCACCTGTTTTGAAACGGCACCAACAACGGTATCAACCAGCACAGGATCCAATGCCAGATAGGAACCATGTTCAGTCCGTTTGATATTTTTGGACAAAATTTCCTCAAGATTTCGGTCAAGAGTGAGCACCTGAAGTACCTTTCCGTCCTGCAGATAAGGTGACAGCATCCCCTTTGCAAGCCTCTGTCTGACATATTCCGTCAGCAGGTCTGGATCCTTGCCCATGGGGGCAAAATCAGCCAGGGTTTCCACAATGGTCAGAAAATCTCGGATGGAAATCCGTTCCCGCAATAAATTCTGAAGAACCTTCTGAACCACGCCAATGGTCAGCAGATTTGGGACCAGCTCTTCAACCGCCTTAGGACTATTTTTGGCAAGATTGTCCAGCAAATGCTGCACCTCCTGTCGCCCTAAAAGGTCATGGGCGTTTGCCCGGATGATCTCAGTCAAATGGGTGGCAATCACGGTTGAATTATCCACCACGGTATAGCCGGCAAATTTTGCCTCTTCCTCTCTGTCAAAGGGGATCCACAATGCTGGCAGATTAAAGGCAGGTTCCTTGGTTTTAATCCCGTCTATCTCCTGGGCAGCCCCTCCCGGATCCATGGCCAGAAAATGATTCACCATTAATTCAGTCCCGGCAGCCTCAACACCCTTGATCATCAGCCGGTACTGAGCCGGACTTAAATTCAGATTATCCCGAATATGAATCGGCGGAATAATGATCCCCATTTCCGTGGCAAACTGTCGCCGGATGGCCCTGATCCGTCCCAAAAGCGTTCCATCCTGCTGTTTGTCCACCAAGGGAATAAGCCCGTATCCCACTTCCAGCTCAATGGTGTCCAGGGTTAACAAATGGTCCACATCCTCGGGCTGTCCCGTTGCTGCCTCTTCGGGCTGGCCTTCAACCATGGCAGCATCCCCCTCTTTTTCATCTGCCCTCAAAAAGTACCAGGCAACGGTTCCCATTACAATCCCCAGGGTCATAAAAGGAAGGGAGGGAAGCCCCGGGATCAATCCCATGCAAAAAACGATGACAGCCCCAATAAAAACCGGGGTGGGACTGGCAAGCAGATGTTTGGCAAATTCAGCCCCCATCTTGGTCTCGGCACCGGACCGGGACACAAGAAGCCCTGACGCCGCCGATATGAGCAAGGCCGGAATCTGGGATACCAGGCCGTCCCCAACGGTTAATAGCGTATAGGTGGTCAATGCATCCCCCATTTCCATACCCTGCTGGAGTACCCCGATAACAAAGCCGCCCACAATATTGATCATGGTGATCACGATCCCTGCAACAGCATCCCCCCGGACAAATTTAGAAGCACCATCCATGGCACCATGGAATTCAGATTCCCGGGCAATGGCTTTCCGCCGATCCCCTGCCTCAACCTCATCTATCATCCCAGCATTGAGATCCGCATCAATGGCCATCTGTTTTCCGGGCATGGCATCCAGGGTAAACCGGGCGGCCACCTCTGCGATCCTGCCGGCACCCTTGGTAATGACCATAAAATTAATCAAAACCAGAATGATAAAAATGATCAGCCCCACCACATAGTTCCCCCCCACCACAAAGCTGCCAAAGGACATGATAACGCCCCCGGCGGCCGAAGGCCCTTCACTGCCGTGCAAAAGGATGAGTCGTGTGGAGGCAACATTAAGGGACAGACGAAACAGGGTCAGCACCAGCAATAGGGAAGGGAAAATACTAAATTCCAGGGGCTTGGTCGTATACATGGTGGTAATGAGCACCATGATGCCAAAGGAAATATTCAGTGCCAGAAAAAAATCCAGAATCATGGGATGGAGGGGTAGGATCATTGCCATGAGGATGCCGATAAAGGCAACAATCATCAAAATATCAGATGATTCACTTTTAAACCCTGCAAGAATACCGGTTCCTTCTGCTGCCATTCACACCTCGTAATTTATCCGTTTTAACGCCAATGGTTTATTTGACACCGGCCGTCAAAAATTTGTCAGTATTGCGCCCTATTGAATCACCGGCTCTTTTTAAGTTTGTACACATAGGCCAGTAATTCCGCGACTGCTTGGTAATATTCAATGGGGACATCCCCACCAATATCTACTTGACTATACAAATTCCGGGCCAATTGTTTATCCTCCACCAGGGGAATCTCATTTTCCCTTGCAATTTTGCGAATATTGTTGGCCACGGGACCTGCACCCTTTGCAATCACCTGGGGGGCCTCCATGGTTGTTCCGTCATATTTCAGGGCCACGGCCAGCCGGGTCGGATTGGTCACCACCACGTCTGCCTTGGGCACATCCGCCATCATTCGTTTACGTGCCGCTTCGTGCTGGAGTTGACGGATCCGTGACTTGACCATGGGATCCCCTTCTGTCTGTTTTGTCTCATCCTTGACCTCTTTTTTGGTCATTTTCTGGTCTTCCAGAAACTTCCATTTCTGATAGGCATAATCCAACAGGGCCACCACCATCATTATCAGGCAGACCTTAATAAAAATCCAAAAAGAGATATCCAGAATAAACAAAAGGATCTGGCCGAGGGAATTATCATACAATCGGGTGATATTTGCCAGTTCCCCCTTGATGGCATAATAGGCAACCATGGAGATCACGCCAATCTTGACCAGGTTTTTAACCATTTCCACCACCGACCGGGAGGAAAATTTCTGCTTAAAACCGCTGATGGGATTGAGTTTTGAAAATTTGGGTTCAATG
Source organism: Desulfobacteraceae bacterium (assembly GCA_016744295.1). Taxonomy (GTDB): domain Bacteria; phylum Desulfobacterota; class Desulfobacteria; order Desulfobacterales; family Desulfobacteraceae; genus NBML01. Next base: position 129,715 of record JADGEQ010000005.1, read on the forward strand.
GCCTTCCAGGAAATAGCGAAACCCACCTGGGCAATATTTGAAAGAAGGGCTACCACATAGACACCCGCAAAAAGCGGGAGACAAATCATGAACATTTTCTGGCCATGCACGGCCAAAAGCTCCACCACTTCAGATCGGGTAAAATCAGGAATTTTCTCAAAATTAAAATTATAGTGAAAGATCTGGACGATGTTGCCGTAGATATAAGCAGCCGAAGCCCACAGGGCAATCACACCCCCCAGAAGGACAAAAACAGAAGGAATTTCGGTACTTTTGGCAACATTTCCTTCCTCACGGGCCTTGCCCAGCTTTCGTCCCGATGCATCTTCGGTTTTCTCTCCGCCACTTTCCGGATCTTCAGCCATTTATCATCCACCCCCTGCATAAAACAGCAGGTACATTAACAATTTTTTAAATCCGTCCACATATTCCTTGGTTACAATGACGATAATTTCAAGGGTCAGCCCAAAAAGGAAAAGACCCACGACAATCTTCAGGGGAAAGGCCACAATCATCACATTCATCTGGGGAGCAAACTTTGAAACCAGGCCAAAGCCCACACTGACAAAAAACAGGGCCGCAATCACCGGAGCGCCGATTTTTATGGCAACCAGGAAAAGGCCCCCGGCCAGATCCAACAGTTTCACCAAGAGAATTTTTTGCATCACAAACCCACCCAAGGGCACCAGTTCAAAACTATTGATCATTGCCGAAAGAATAATGTGATGTCCGTTTAATATCAAAAAAACCACCACACAGACCCAATAGCCCAATTGATCCATGATGGAAACATTGGCCCCGGTCTGGGGATCCACCACGTTAATCATGGCAAATCCCATTTGAAAGCCGATCACCTGGCCGGCCAGTTGAACCGAACCAAAAAAAACTCTCAGACACATGCCAAGGGTCAGGCCAACCATAACTTCAGCCAGGATCAAAAGGCCTGTGGATATAACATCCAGAGGAAACCGGGTCAGGTCAACCGGTACAACAGAATAAAAAACCAGGGAGATCACCATGGCCAACCCCATTTTCAGGGTGGGGGGAAATACAGCCGATGAAAAAACAGGAAACATGAAAAGAAAGATACTCACCCTCAACAACACCAGCAGATAGGTCCTGAACTGAACCGGGTCGATGATATTGAGAATTTCCATAACAGCGCCTATCGAATGTACATGGGGATATTTTCAAACACACGGGCGGTGAAACTGGTCATTTTTTCCAGCATCCAGGGGGCTGCAAACAAAAGCCCCATAAAAACGGCAATGATTTTGGGGACAAAGGTCAGTGTCATCTCCTGGATCTGGGTGACTGCCTGGAAAACACTGATAATCAAACCCGCGATAAGCCCCAGACCCAGCATGGGCATGGAAAGATAAATGGTCAAAAGAATGGCTTCCTTTGCAAATTCTACGACAAATTCAGGGGTCATGGCTACACTCCAAAGCTTTTTATTAAAGAGCCGCAAATCAAATGCCATCCATCCACAAGGACAAATAGCATGAGTTTAAAGGGTAAAGATATCATAACCGGTGGCAGCATCATCATGCCCATGGCCAACAGCACAGATGCCACAACCATGTCGATCACCAGAAAGGGAATATACAATACAAAGCCGATGATAAAAGCGGTTTTAAGCTCAGAAATCACATAGGCTGGGATAAGTACCAGCAAAGAGATATCAGCCCGTGTTTCAGGTTTTTTCATATCTGCTTCTTTTACAAACAGGGCAATATCTTTTTCCCTTGTGTTGAGAAGCAAAAATTTTCGGATGGGTTTTTGGGCCTCTTCAAAGGCAGTTTCATAGGAAATATTGCGCTCAAGATAAGGATTGAGAGCGTTATTATACACGTCCAGGGCAACGGGTTTAATGATAAAAAATGTCATAAAAAGCGCAAGCCCCACAATCACCTGGTTGGGAGGACTGGACTGAATACCGATGGCCTGGCGCAAAAAATGAAACACAACAATCAACCGGGTAAAGGGTGTCATCAGAATCAGGATGGCCGGTGCCAGGGTAATCACGGTTAAAAGCGCAATAATTTCAAGTACGACGGCAACCTCTTCAGGTTCAGTGGCAGTTGTTACATTTAACTCAAGGGAGGGAATGGGAAAGGTAACTGCCAGGGCAGACCCATGGGCAATAATCAATAAAAAAAGGGCCACTAGCAAAAGGACACGAGCAGGTCGCATACAAAGGCGATTCATGGAGAGTTGTTTAGGCATCCTTAACCTTGTCCCCGTCTAAAATATTTTTTAGAGGTTCATTTTTCTTGGGACCGTTTTTTTGGGGGTTGGAAAATGACCGGTTCAGGGTCCGGCTTAAAAGATCTGAAAAGACGGAATCTGTTTTTTGGGATACCGACTCTTTGGACGCATGGGCAAGATCAACAGATTTTTCCATCACCTTTATTTTTGAAATCTGATTGGGGGTCACACCAATGAGAATGGTTTCATCCAGAACATTTACCAGGATCAATTTTTCTTTTGGTGAAAGATGATGGACTGTCAGCACCTTGATTAAATCCCTGGTACCGCCCCCACCCCTTGCCGATAGAAACCGCCGGAGCAGGTAGAAGACAAGCAGGAGCAAGGCCAAAACCATAAACAGCATGCCAAATGTCCGTGCAAAGGAAAACCATATGTCCGAATCAGTGTTCAATGTCTTCCGCCGCCAGGGACTTAACCCGGTCTATGGGAGTAATCACATCGGTCAGCCTGACGCCAAATTTTTCATTGACCACCACCACCTCGCCCCGGGCAATGAGTTTCCGGTTTATGTAGACCTCCAAAGGTTCACCCGCCAGCTTATTCAGCTCAATAATGGACCCCTGCCCCAGCTGAAGAAGATCATTCACAAGCATCCTGGTTTTACCTAATTCGACGGAAAGCTCCAGGGGAATATCAAGGATAAAATCCAATTCCCTTGCTTCCTGCTCCTCTCTTTTTTCAACAATACCCTCTGCCTCTTCTGTGGTGCCGTTTTCATCAACCATGTTTAATTCTCGCAATCTGTTGTTATTTTTTCTTCAATTTTAAATGCCTGGAATCCTCTTTGGACGCCAATAAATCCGGTTAATTTTTCCAACCCGTCCACATAACAGGACAATGGATCAGCAGCCGCATTGTCCAATTGAATCACATCCCCTTTTTGCATATAAAGCACTTTTTCACCGGTGACTTCGGTCTTTCCCAACTGAATTCTAAGATCCACGGATGAATTCAGGATGACTTCCCTGATCATCCTGCGCCAGTTGGTATCAATCTCCTCAATTTCTGCCTGGACCCCGGAGGACAATTTATTCCGCATGGGCTCAATCATTGAATAGGGATAGCAAACCACCAGATTTCCCGCAGCCTGTTCCAGCTCTATTTCAAAACGGGTGACGATGACCAGATCCGTGGGCAGTACGATAGCGGTAAACTGGGGATTCATTTCAGATCTGATCAAAGAAGCCCTTACCGGCTCAATGGGCACCCAGGAGGCCTCAATATTCTTCAACACTGCCAAAACAGCCTTTTTAATCATCACCTCTTCTATTCGGGTAAATTCCCGTCCTTCCACCCGGGCTTTTCCAAGGGCTTCTCCGCCAAAAAACGTATCTATCAAATTGTAAACCAGCTGACTTTCAAAGACCACCAGCCCATGGCCCCTTAGGGGTTCCATCCTGAAAACATGAAGGCTTGTGGGCACGGGAAGACTACGTACAAACTCTGAGAATTTCAAGGTATCAAAGGGATTGGCACTGACATCCACATTGGTTTGCAGCAGGGATGACAAGGTGGCGCGAACCTCCCTTGAAAGCCGTTCATTGATCACATCAAAAGTGGGCATTCTTGCCCTGACCACCTTATCCTGACTGGTGAAATCATAGGCAACAATCCCGTCAACCGACTCGGGAACTTCAACTTCCTTCTCGGTTTCAACCTCACCTGAATCAAGACCGTCTAACAGACTGTCAACTTCGTCCTGGGATAGAATTTCACTCATGGCATCATCACTGCATTATTAAATTGGTAAAATAAACATTTCTGACCATTGCCTTGGGGAAAATAGAATTTATTCCCTTGAGCAGCTCGTATTTCAATTGAATCTTGCCTGCCGGATTTCTTAATTCAAGCCATTTCATTTCCCGAATCTGCCCCATGATAATTGTTCTGATTCTGTCCTGGACTGAATATACCTGCTTTCGATAACGGTGGTCGATTAATTCCAGAGAGATGTTAACACTGATAAGCCCCATGGCAGAATCGGTTTTCAAACTGATACGCTCAAAGGGCTCAAGCACAACGATATCCTCAAAAACAATCTCATCCACAATATCGGATCTGTCCGCGCCATCTTCCCCCCGGACCCCTTGCTCAGCAGCGCTATTTTCACCGGCAAGAGAGGCTTCTTCCGAGGTCCCCCGAAGCAAAAAAAACCAAATGCCCCCGAGTGTACCCACCAAAACAAGGCCAACCACCAGAATTAAAAGAAGCCTTTTTTTGCTGCCCAGCAGTCTTTTAACAAATGATTTTCTTTCCGATGATCCCCGAGGCTCCCGGACAATTTCCGGTGTCTCGTCTTCCATATCATCTTCCATTTCTTCCAGCAGATCTTTCGTCAAAATATCTCCCAACACTTTGCTCTTGGTTCTTTAAGCTTTATCTGTGCTTGATCTGTAGAATGCAACCCCTATGCCAAGTCCATGTTTTTTTTATAAGGCTCCTGCCAGCGCTCGGGATGAATGCCCCCGTTCAATAAGGATTATAGGAGGAGTTGGAGAAATTTGCAAAATATTTTATGAAAAGAAAAAAACCAAGAACAGATGACCGGGGCCATCTGTTTCGGTTTTTTTTAAAAAAAGAGTGTCGGAAAAAAGTAATAATCGTCATCATATTGGCGGTTCACTTCAGAACCGATACAGATTATCGTTTCATCTGAATAACCGTGGACATCATATCATCAACTGTGGTGATTGTTTTGGAATTTGCCTGGAATCCTCTCTGGTTGGTAATCAGGGCAACAAATTCTTCGGAGATGTCCACATTGGACATCTCAAGAGAGTTGGGAGCAATGGTACCCAGACCGTTTTCTCCCGGCTTATTTGTGATGGCGCTACCACTATCCCGGGTTTCACTATACAAATTTCCGCCCTCACTGTTCAACCCGTAATTATTCAAAAATTTTGCCAGGCCAACCCTGAAAAGCGGAATCAATTGTCCGTTGGAATAGATCCCGGTGATAATACCGTCCGAGGCCACATCAACACCCTGGAGGTCACCTGCCGAATAACCGTTGGCATCCTGAAATACCGTTGACGAAGATTTTGCATATTGGGTGGTGGACAGGGAATCATTTTCAAAATTAATCCCGTTAAACATGGTTCCCAGGTCAAGCTTTATATCCGTTTCAGTGGTGCCGTAATCCCCCCCTAAAAAATCGGTTGTAAAACTATAATACCCGGTTTGTTCTATGTCATTTTTATCGATTTGAGTCCATGCGGTTGAGCCAAGTATATTAAAATCAATTTCAGATCTGCCTAGATAAGGGCTTGTATTTACCGCAGAGGATAGGGAATTAGCAAACACAAATCTGATATCATCATTATCAGATTCATTTCCCGAGCCATCAAGGTCAATAATGGCTTCGGTCTGATCTCCCTTTAAGGTAGCATTTGCGTATTCAGCCGGCGGGACATCAGGATCTGTATCAAAGGTATAATTATAATCATTGCCAGCAGCAAAGGCGAGCATACCGGCAGTGGGATTAATGGTGATATCTCTTATATTGTCCCCGTTAAAATCAATACCAAAGGCATTGGCGCCTGAAGTGGCCGCCCCTGCCACTATTGTTGCCTCTGAATACTCTTCGTTGGGTGTGGGGTCCATGGTAAAGGCAATGGATTGTCCTGCAGATGCGGCTGTCAATTCGCTTCCAAAGGTATATTCAATGGTTGCTGCGCCTGTCGATGCGCCAGCAGCCGTGCCGTACCAGATATCAAAAACAACATTTGTTTCGGTGCTTGCGGTTGTATTGATGACAATTTTTTCATTGGCCACTCCTGAAGATGTCACTGCCACAGCAGCTGATGATAAAGACCATTCAGTTCCCAGCCAAAACAATTTCGGAGTTCCCACGGTTGCATAGGCCCCTTCTGTTCCTGGAGCTACAACCGCCATGGAGGGGGTGTTTGAGGAGGCAAATGAGTAGACATTGGTAAAATCAGCCGCTTTTACATCATCATTCCAATCCCAGGTCCCGCTCCCGCCGTCATACCTCACATTTATATCCTCGGCAACCATGGACAGCTCGCCCACATTATCAATAACCCAGGTGGCTGCTGTTGTCATGGCTACGGCAGCACCTGCTGAATCGGTCATTGACGCTGATAACAGCGTCCCGGATGCTTCGGCAACAGCCGGATTGCTCCAAAACCATTTTCCTGCATTATTGGCCCCGGCATTGGGATTCCAGATAAGGCCCAAACCTGAGGAATCGGTTGTCATAACACTGGGATCATTGATTTCAAATTCTGTATTATTGGTGGCAGTGTCCCCAAAATAACTAGTTCCGTCAACTTTCTGGAGATGGAGCGAATTTGGATCATTTATGTCAAACCCGAAGGTGTCCCCTGCCACGGCAGCCTGATCAAGTTTTATGATAAGATCCGGATCAGTCTCTGTCGTAGAATTCAGGACCAGGCGGATTTCCTGGTCATCAGAATAAACAACTGTGGCAAAAGGATAGTTAGGCGGTTTGTCTTGTGGTCCAATGGGGAGGGTATTATCGATATCCACAAAATCCCATGAAGACCCGTCAAACTCAAAATCAAACCCATAGCCATCGGATGCCAGTTCATCATAATTAATAATATCATAATGAATACTGTCTGTTGTATTTACACCATTGGCCTCGAAATTTCCCAGACGACCGGTAAATTTACTCATGGTCAAATCAAGGATATCACCGCTGCTCTGGCTGAACAGAATAGTTCCCTTTGCCAGCAACCCCTCGCTGTCTGTTCCCTGGACCAAATCTCGCTGATCCTCTTCTGGATTACAGGTGATAATATATTCCCACTCTGTGCCTGATTTTTTATCATAATAGATGGAGACATCGTGGGTGCTTCCAAGGGCATCATACACCTTAACCACTGTCTGGTACTCATAATTATTAGATGCCATATAGGTATCTTCACCGCTGTCCCAATTATTGGAAAGAACCCGTGATTTACTTTGGGAATCAGCATCAAGATTGGTTATGGCGGTAATTTCTGTGCTGGTTTTGGGGGGGTTTGTAAATGCCTTTAAAACAATATCATTAATTGACCCCACATCATCCCCTGTCTCTTCATCAAGTCCCCAGCCCTGGACAACATACCCTTCCGGGTTTACCAGTTCTCCCTCTTTATTAAAGAAAAAATTTCCCGCCCGGGTGTAAAAGGTATTTTGAGTACCTGACTGACGCATGACAAAAAAGCCGTCACCGCCAATGGAGAGATCGGTGGTATTCCCGGTGGATTCAAAAGACCCCTGGGCAAAGTTCTGGGAAACATCCCCCACTGACATACCCCGTCCTACCTGATCGGTACCGCCCTGGGTGGCAACATTCTCGTACAAGGTGTCCGCAAATGTTGCTCTACCCTTTTTATAACCAACCGTATTTAAATTGGCAATATTATTACCGGTAACCTGTAATGCGTTGCCCATATTTTTCAAACCGCTGGTACCTGTAAATAATGAACTGGATAATGACATAGTCTCTCTCCTGTGCTTATATAAAACGCAACATAACCCTGCTGGTTCTCATGTCTAATTAACTGCTGTGATGGAAGAAATAGCGACCAGTCGCCCGGTATCCTTGAGTTCAAGGTACTGGCTTCCATTGGCATATTTAATCCCGGACACCTCTTCGGAAACAGGTGTTTTGGCTGTTCCCGATTCTGTTTGAACCGTATAATAATACAATCCGTCAGCCACCGCATGTCCGTCTTCACCGGTGGCATTCCAAAGAACCGTATTTTCACCCGCCTTAGAAAATGCCTCGTCAAGGGTAAGGGTCTGGACCAGTTGATCCCAGGGATCATATATTTTTATGGTAGCGGCTTCTGGCTGCTGAAGCATAAAACCGATGGCTTCTCCGGACAGCACTCCGTCTTCAACAGAAAGAATCGGTTTATCCGTACTGACGGTCCGGCCAAGATAACTTAATATTGACTCTGGATTCTGGCTATTGTCGTCAACATTTGCCACAGACGTCAAGGAATTGGGATCAATCAGAACCCCCTGAACCACCAGGTATGGATTCCCATTGCTGTAGGCGATACCGTCAACCGTGCCGGTGACATTGGTGGGCAATTCCTCGTATCCGCTGCCCGCATTGGCCAGAACCTGATATTTATAGGTTCCGTCACCCACAGCCTTCCCCTCTTTATCCGTACCATCCCATTTGACAAGCTGGACACCGGAAGCCTTTGTTCCCTCATAAAGGGTTTTGATTGTTTCACCGGAAGCATCGGTAATGTTAATAATAACATCTGCATTTTGAGATAAATTGAAAAACCCGCCGGACACCGCTCCGTTTTCCACCTGCATGGAATCAACGTTGCCAGATACCTGCTTGCCCAGATATGACATCAGATCTTTTTCCGAGTCAGAGGAAGAGGCTTTTGCCAGGCTCTCCATGGAGGTATTCAGATTCATGAGCTGTTCCAATTGTGAAAACTGGGCCAGCTGTGAAGAAAAGTCAGTACCATCCATGGGATTTAAGGGATCCTGGTTCTGAAGCTGGGCAACCAGCATGGTCAAGAAGGCGTCCGTGCCCAGGGCATCAGCTCTTTCCGCTTTTTCATTGTCAGTGGTCTGGTATGAATTGGTAAGGGCATCAAGTGATGCATTTCCCGTTGATGTTATTGCCATGGTTTTTCTCCTTTATGCAACAAAATGGTATGATCCATCCTGGATTGTGCTATCCAAATTGCCCGCATTCAGTCCTTCCATGTTAATGGAATCAAATAAATTCTTTTCTTTATTCCGATTTTTCCCATTGGAATCGCCGGATTGATTTTTTGCATCGGTATAGGATTGTCTAAAATCAGAGTTCATGTCCACATCAAATTTATCAAGGCTGATGCCGGCTGTTGCCAGCACGGTCTTGAGCTCGTTCACGTGGGAAGCTAAAATATCTTTGGCAACGTGGTTTTCAGTTGTAATACTCACCTTCATACTGTTTCCCACATTGTCTATGGTGATGGTAAGCCGCCCGAGTTCTGCCGGTTTCAACTGAATTTTCAGGGTACTTTCCCCCTGGTTTACGGCCCTGATAATACTTTTTTCCACCTGGTGTATCACATGGGTAGGCATATTTCTAAAGGTTGCCTTTGCTTTTAAAGGGCTCCCAAGGGAATCGGTTTTGCCATCCGATGGGCCAACCTGAAGCGATTCTCCTGTCTTGGCAGAATCCAACTTGGAACCCTTTATTATCTCTTCCAAATCCTTGACCCGGGAGCCGGAATCAATGGAAGCCACGGATTTACCAGTTAAAGCAGATTCAAATTCTTTGAAAAACTCCTCTGATTTTATAGCGGTTTCCAGCGGTTCCTGGGAAAACAAACCGTTTTTAATCGGGGTATGCTTATCTGGAATCAATAGCTCATTTTTAAACTGATCTTTTATTTGTTCCTGGGAAAATTCAGGCAACCCTGTTTTTTTAGATTGAATTTCAATCTGTTTGAAAAGCGAATCGATCAAACTATTAGAAGATTCCTTAACCCCGCCATCCGCCTGTTTGCCGAGCCCGGCAAGATCATCTGCCTGCTTTTTGGCGTTAAGAATTTTTTCTTTCCGATTTTCCAGGGAAACGAGCAAATCCCCAAGGCCCAGCTGGGATGTTGTAGTTTCAGGCAGACCAAGCCCCAATTGCTCAAGAAGCATTGAAAAAGAGGTATCCCCCTCCTGGGTTTGAAACGATTGACCGGTATGAACTGATTGGGTTTCAATGGACTTGAGATGTTCAATGATAACATCAAGGCTGATTCCCTTTTCTCCCCTGTCTGCTCCGGACACAATCTGGTTAACCCTATCCTTGGGAAGGCCCAATGAATTAAGGAGAGAAGTTAGAAAAGGCAGACTTGATGCGCCCACAAGGGCTTCATCATCCAGGACTTCCTCTTCAATATCTGTGGAAAGTTTAAAAAGGCTGTCCATCACATCCTTAAGATTTAACGTTTTGTCCTTGGCCTTTTCGGACAACCCGGACATCAACTCCTCAACCTCCCCTGGTTCAAACCCAGCTTTTAACAGTATTTTTTTCAAGGTATCCAACCCGTCAGCATCAAGGGAGGCATTGCCCAAATCACCTCCGGACAATTCTAAAAACAGATCCTGTAATTTTGAAAGCAAGGGCAGCCCTTGCGCCTGATCCATTTCATCTGAAAAAAACTTTTTTGCCTTATCCAGGGTTCCTTGTTTGCCGGCAACATTCATTCCAGAGGCTGTTGATTTGGCGGAAACTGCATCTTGTGCACTTCTGGCATCCTTAATTACCTGCTTAAGATTATCTGCAAACATAGAAGGCCGGGATTTTGAGCTATCCAATTGGGCACTCCCCTCTGGGAATGCATCTGCCTGGAGCAGGTTTGAAAACGCATTGTTTATGTCGGCAAAGGTCAAATTCATGGGCCACCTTTAATTAATTTTCTTCTTGATACTTTTCGATACTTTTATATACAAATTAGCAATGTTCATGCCACAAAACTGACAAAGAAAATTTATTTTTAAAATCAGATAGTTGAACAAAATTATTCTTTTTTACAGCATAGATTTATCCAGATATTTGGAATATATTTCCGTATCAGAAATAAGTCGGGGGGAAAATATTACCCAACCATTTTCAGATATTCAATCCATCTTGCACTGGACCGCCATTCTTATTGCCATATGATAAGTTATCTGATAATAAACAGTTGAAAATAATCGCTTCCACTAAAATTCCAGGGTGTTATGGCAAATACAAAAAGCAAATCCGAAGTTCTGAAGAAAAGAGAAAAAAAGAAAAAAAAAAACCTGATTTTCACTTTTTTTAAATGGAGCCTTATAAGTGTTGTTATACTGACCCTTTTAGGGAGCGCAGGAGTTACCGGGCTCTTCTTCTACCTGAAACAGGACCTGCCCAAGATCAACACTTTAAATGATTACCGTCCGGCAACGGTTACCAATGTTTTTTCAGATGACGGACGAAAGATTGGAGAATTTTACAAGGAACGGCGGATTGTCATTCCCCTTTCTGAAATGCCAGAAAATCTCATCAACGCCTTTGTTGCGGCGGAAGACTCAAGATTCCGGACACATCCTGGAATTGACATCAAGTCCATAATCAGGGCATTTATTAAAAATTTCCAGGCCGGCACCATTGTCCAGGGAGGCAGCACCATCACCCAGCAGGTGACCAAATCTTTTTTGCTGACCCCGGAAAGAACCTACAAGCGAAAAATCAAAGAAGCCCTGCTGGCCTACCAGATTGAAAAAAAGTTTACCAAAGATGAAATTCTCTATCTGTATTTGAATCAGATTTATCTGGGTCATGGTGCCCATGGGGTTGAGGCGGCCTCTGAAAATTATTTTGGCAAACACACAAAAGACCTAAGCCTTGCAGAATGCGCTATGCTGGCCGGGCTTCCCCAGGCCCCGAGCCGGTATTCCCCCTTTAGATTCCCCGACCGGGCAAAACAGCGTCAGATTTACACCCTCAACCGGATGAAAGAAGAGGGAATGATCTCCAATCTATTGGTGACAGAAGCCATCGATATGAAGTTGGATATCAAACCCAGAAAAAACTGGTTCATCGAACGGGTCCCCTGCTATACAGAACATGTACGCCGGTATGTTGAAAAAAAATATGGAAAGGACGTCCTGTACAACCAGGGCCTCAACATCCATACAGCTGTCAACTTAGAACTGCAGAAAATTGGACGAAATGCTGTTGTAAAAGGATTGATAGCCCTTGATCAGCGAACCGGATACAGGGGCCCTGTTAAAAACATTTCCGCACTCCAGGTGGAAAGTTTTTCCCGGGGGGTGGCACAACAGATGACCGGCAATCTTCTTGAAAAAGAGACTATCTACCAGGGGGTCGTTCTTTCAGTGGACGACGAAAATAAAGTAACCCGGATCAGGGTCGGAAACTTTTACGGCCTTATCCCGTTAAAAACCATGACCTGGGCCAGAAAACCTGACACAGCGGTAGCCTATTACGAGTCTGGCGTTAAAAACCCGTCCCAGGTGTTTAAATGGGGAGATGTCATCCTTGTAAAAGTGGTTGATGAAGTGGTGGAGGATAATGAATATGAATTTGCCCTGTACCAGGAACCCGTTGCCCAATCTGCGCTATTGAGCATTGAAGCGGAAACCGGCCATGTGAAAGCCATGATCGGTGGAAGAGACTATAGAAACAGCCAGTTTAACCGGGCATACCAGTCACGGCGGCAGCCTGGATCCGCATTCAAACCCATCATCTATGCAGCTGCCCTGGACAAGGGGTATACTGCAGCCAGTGTGATTGTTGATTCTCCGGTTGTTTTTGAGGATACAAAAAGAGATTTTGTGTGGAAACCCCGTAACTACAAGGAAAAATTTTTCGGAGACACCCTTTTCAGGGACGCCCTTGTAAAATCACGGAATGTGGTCACCATCAAAATTCTCCAGGATATCGGCATTGAATATACCATTGATTATGCCCGGAAACTTGGCATCACCTCGGATATCAGCCACGATCTATCCATTGCCCTGGGTTCTTCAGGATTATCCCTTCTGGAGCTTGTGAATGCCTATTCTGTTTTTTCAAACCTGGGATACTTGATTGAGCCGGTATTTATAACCAAAATCTATGACCGGGACGGAACCCTGGTGGAATCCTCCAAACTTGTCCGGAAAAAAGTAATTGATATGAGCACCGCCTATATCATGACCAGCATAATGGAGAGTGTTGTCAAATCGGGGACCGGAAGGCGGGTGAAGGCATTAAAACGCCCGGTGGCCGGCAAGACAGGTACCACCAACAATTTATTTGATGCCTGGTTTCTAGGATATACCCCAAGATACACCACAGGCGTATGGGTGGGTCTTGACCAGGAAGCCCCCCTGGGCAAGGGAGAAACCGGCTCCAGAGCGGCCAGTCCCATTTGGCTAAACTATATGCAGAACGCCTTAAAGGGCAGGCCTGCCCGCACCTTTAACGTACCCGAGGGAATCGTTTTTGCTAAAATTGACGCAAAAACAGGACTGTTGCCCATAGAAGAATCTGAAAACACCTTATTTGAATGTTTCAAGGAGGGCACCCTCCCCACCGAGTATACCCAAAAACCCAATGCAGCATCAGGGTCTGAAGATCTTTTCAAAGAAGGGATCTAATCCCCTATAAAATCAGTTGCCCAAAAAACAACCCTGGCAAATCAGCCCCAGGCGGGGTCTTTTTGTATGGCCATCTCTCCGGGCATAAGGGTTTCATCGGTCTGAATAGAAAAGCGAAGATCAGGATAGGCGTTTTCTAATTTTTCCAAATTGCTGTTTTTATCCCCCCGTAAACGAGACACAAACCGGGGATGAACCCTCAAGAGGATATGGATCACCCGAGCTCCCTCAATCATGGGATTTCCCATATCAAGCACAAGAAAAGCGTCAAGCTTTTCACACACCTGGTCATAAACAAGCGCAGACAGCACCAGGTGACCGAATGCCGGGTGCCACGGCCCTGCCAATACCCGGGTCGCATCCTCCATCATCTCTGATGCCTGGAGCCCCATTCGAATGACAGCCACATCTGCCTGGTTAAATATCTTGCACATCTCTTTTACAAGGTAAACACTTTGATCCAGACCCAAAGGGAGGTAGCTGCCCTCCCGATACCATCGGGCCAAAAGACTGCCTTCCAGAACCATCAGGGGGTAAATTCTGGCCACATCCGGCCCCAGGGCCGATATCTGTTTTGTGCTGTCCATTAATTGAGCGGTTGTATCCCCGGGAAGTCCCACCATCATTTGAACCCCCACCTGAATTCCATATGCCTGCAACAGGCCGATGGCTTGGCGGGTATGAAAACTTTTATGGCCCCGGTTGGATTGATTGAGCACAGAGTCGGCCATGGATTGAACCCCCAGTTCGACCAGGGTAACCCCATGGGGTCGAATCAGGTCAAGGGTTTGTTCTGTAACGGTATCCGGACGGGTGGAACAGCGAATACCCTGAATGGATTGGTTCTCAATATAGGGGCGTACCTTTTCCAACAGCCAAAGGATATCACTCTCAGGAAGGCCCAGAAAATTACCACCGAAAAAAGCCAGCTCCACCCTGGAACGATTACCCTTAAACCTTAGATACTGACCAATAATTTCATCAATTTCTTCTGGGTCCGGCAGACACCTTTTCCGGCTGGTGATGATGGATTGATTACAAAAGGCACACTGGTGGGGACAGCCAGAGTGGGGAATAAAAACAGGAATAACCAGGGGGGATTCCATACCCCGTCCTAGACCCCTTGGCCGTGCACTAGCTTAAGGGCATTTTTGGCAGAATCCTGTTCAGCAGCCTTTTTGGTTTTTCCAAAACCAATAGACCGTATATCAGACAATTCCAGACAAATCTCAAATCTTTTATCATGGTCAGGCCCGCTCTCTTTGACCACGGTATATTGCGGGGTTGTGGCAAATGTTTCCTGGGCATACTCCTGGAGACAACTTTTATAATCCATGGTATTGAAATCAAGCAATGCCCCCTGGATAGCATCCTTGAAAACCGCCTTGACCATTTGATGGGCTTTATCAAACCCGGCGTCGAGATAGACCGCGGCAACCAGAGCTTCAAATGCATCGGAAAGAATGGAATTTTTGTCTCCTCCCCCGGAAAGAAACTCTCCACGGCCCAGCATGATAAATCGCCCCAGATCAATACTGCGTGCCATCTCAGCCAGGCCCGGCTCACTAACAAGATTTGATCTGAGTTTTGACAATTCCCCCTCTTTTTTTAACGGACTTTCCGCCATGAGAATATGCCCCACACAAAGTCCCAACACCGCATCTCCAAGAAATTCAAGACGTTCATTATCGGAATGGCAGCTCTCCTGATTCTCATTTACATAGGACCTGTGGCACAGCGCATTGGTCAGGAGGGATTTGTCTTTAAACGGGTAGTCAATATTTTTTTCCAGAATATCCAGGCGAGGTTGCAGATTCAGACTGGCAAGTCTTTTGTTCAAGGCCCTGAAAACAGAATAATCCACCTTAAGCGTATCCCTGCCCCGGCCCAAACGCACCCCAAGATTAAAACTGCCGTGGAAATCTGAGCCACCCGTTGCCAAAAGTTTTCGATCATGGGCAAGTTGTTCAAGATAGGTTGTCTTTTGGGGGTCATGATCAGAGTAAAACACCTCAATGCCCTGGAGACCAAAGCCTGTCAGCTCATCAACAAAATATTCCAGTCCCCTGGAGCGTTTGAATTCAAACAGGCCGGGATGGGCCAGCACGGGCAGACCGCCTGCATCAAGGATTGTTTTAATCCCCTCTTCACAGGATACCTTAAATTTATCAACATAGGCAGGTTTACCTTTTCCGAGATATTTATCAAAGGCCTCCCGAAAACTGTTAACAATCCCTTTTTCCTTCATCAGTTCCGCAATATGGGGCCGCCCGGTCTGGTCCGCACCAAACCGGGCGGCCACCTCGGCCAGACTGATATCGATCCCCAAATCGTTTAAAAGTTCAATGATCCTGGGATTTCGTTCATCCCTTGACCTGACCGCCTGTTTCAAAAGATGGTTCAGCCGTTTATCATAAATGGAAAATCCATACCCCAGCAAATGAACACTGCCAATGCCTTTAAAAGCTGCCGGCGGCTCACAGGAAATTTCAACACCACTAATAAATTCGATGGGATAACCGGAAATGTTATCAAGGATTTCTTTGATTCCGGCAATGGAATCATGATCGGTCAGGGAGATTGCCCTGACGCCGGCGTCTTTGGCCAGAGTTAGTATCTGCTTTGGAGAAAAAGATCCGTCCGAAGCAGTTGAGTGTATATGAAGATCAATCAAAACGGGTTCAACAGCACCTATTAGATCCCAAGTGCCTTCTCCATATCCTCTTCGCGGGTTTTGCAGTCAATGCACTGGGTGGTAACCGGCCTGGCCTTAAGCCTTTCTATGGAGATATCTTCCTCACAGGAATCACACCGGCCAAAGGTCCCGTTTTCGATTCGAACCAGGGTTTTTTTAATTTTTTTAATTAATTTGTGTTCCCTGTCCCGAATACGAAGTTCAAAACTTCTCTCTGCCTCATGGGAGGCACGGTCCGTGGGATCTGCAAAGTTTTCTATGGGCTTTGTCATACCGGTTACCGTGCCGTCTGCATGGGAAACCAGTTCAGCCAGCCTATGGGTCAATAGCTTTTTAAAAAATTCCAAATCTTGTTTTTCCATGGTCATCGTCCTTCATTTTTTAAATGTTCTCAGAACATCACAAAACAATTATTATACCAATTCAATTGACAAAGTAAAGAGTTTAATACACTGGTTTATTAGACATTTGCAAGACAATTGATACTAAATTGGATGAAAACCAATTACAGATATAATATATCCTTGAAAAAACAGGCTTTCAGAGACCCGATTATTCCTTCTCTGGAATATCCAGATCAAACAATTGCCGGGCCACATTCAAATACAAAGAATCATCCCTGTGATCCCCGGTATTTCGCAGAAATCGGATGGGATCATGGATGGTCCGGGTTGCAATGGCCTGGGTCATTCGCCGAAGAGAATCGATATCCCCCTGGGACAAATGCCCCAAAGAGGAGATGGTTTTGTTAAATTCAATCTCCACGATGGCGGTCATTTTATCATTAATGGCTTTGATGGTGGGGACGATGGAAAGGCTGTCCATCCATTTCCTAAAGGTCAGCACGGCTTCTTCGACAAACCGTTCGGCTTTGATGGTTTCCTGTTCCCTTTGGTGGATATTGGTTTCAACAATGCCCTTTAAATCATCAATATCATAAACATAGGCATTGGACACATTATTGATTTTCGGATCAATATCCCTTGGCACGGCAATATCAATGAAAAACAGGGTGTTGTGATGCCTTTTTTTCATGGCCCGTTTTACCTGCTTCTGGGTAAGAACATATTCCGTGGACCCGGTGGAACTGATGATAATATCCACATCATTGAGGGCTTCTTCCCTCTCTTCAAATTGAACAGCCTGACCCTTGAATTTCTGGGCAAGAGCCAGGGCATTTTTAAAGGTTCGGTTGGCCACAACAATACGTTTAACATTGTGGGACATTAAATGCTCAACAGCAAGTTCCGCCATCTCTCCCGCCCCCAGCAGCATAACGCTTTTGCTGGAAAGATCACCAAAAATCTTGCTGGCAAGCTCTATGGCTGCATAGGAAATGGAAACCGCATTATCTCCGATACCGGTTTCCTTTCGAACCCGCTTGGCAACGCTGAAAGATTTATGCATCATCCGATTGAGCAGGACACCGGAAGCCCCCTCTTCCACGGCAATCTTATAGGCCTTTTTGATCTGACCCAAGATCTGGGGTTCCCCCACCATCATTGAATCAAGGCTGGAAGACACCTGGAACAT
Source organism: Desulfobacteraceae bacterium (assembly GCA_016744295.1). Classification (GTDB taxonomy): domain Bacteria; phylum Desulfobacterota; class Desulfobacteria; order Desulfobacterales; family Desulfobacteraceae; genus NBML01. Next base: position 147,338 of record JADGEQ010000005.1, read on the forward strand.
ATGCCGGATGGCTTCATCCCCTTCAAGGATGTACAAGGCAGACCGAAACTCGGAAACAGTTAATTTTTTATGATGGGAAATAAACTGGATAATGGTTTCAATCTGATCCCCTTCTTCGGGTATGTACAAAATTTCCATCCGGTTGCAGGTTGAAAAGACAAGCCCCTCTTTGATATGGATGGCCTCTTTCAGATACTCCAGAGCCCCAAGGGTCTCCTCGGCTGTAAAGGACAATTTTTCCCTAAGTTCCACTGGGGCAGTTTTATGATTTGCACCGATTAAAAAAATATTTGACATGGTTCTTTCGCTATTTGGTAAAGTCCTGGTGATGCCCGCCCAGAAAAATATTAACTCCCAGAAAGGTAAAAATAATGATCACAAATCCAACAATTGTCATGATGGCGGATTTCCGTCCCCGCCACCCAGAATGAAAACGAAAATGCAACAGAGCCGCATAAACCAGCCAGGTGCCGACGGAGAACACCTCTTTAAAATCCCAGCTCCAAAACTGGCCCCAGATGGATTTTGCATAGATAAATCCGGTAATCAGCCCAAAGGTCAGAAGGGTAAACCCGGTGGTGATACAGGTATAACTGACATTGTCCAGAAAATCCAGGGAGGGCAGCCGTTTAAAAAAGAACCCCGGGCTTTTGGCCTTGATTCCCTTTTCCTGGAGCAGATAAAGGATTCCGGCTCCGCAGGCAAGCCCCAGGGCAGCATCACCGGTAAATACCAGCACAATGTGGGCAACAAACCAGAATCCCCTTAAAATCTCATTGGAAACCACCGGTGCATCCGGGATGAGCATCACCGCCAGCATGAGGATGGACAACAGAACAGAGGCAAACACACCCAAAATTTTCAGGTTAAATTTATATTGAAAATATAAAAACATGCAACCAAAGGCAAAGGCTGCCAGAGAAAGGCTTTGCACCATATTTTGGACCGGCAGTTCCCGGGCTGAAATTCCCATAAACAAAATGCTTACAAAATGAACCCCCACGGCCGTGGACACCAGCCAGAAAGAAATTTTCTGAATTCTGTCCTTTTGATCAAACAAAAAAAATACATACCCTGCCATGCTGAAAAAATACAGCAGGGTAGATAATTGCAGGGTAAACGTACTGATATTGGCTAATTCCATTTATTGCTCCTGTGGTACAAGGCTTTGATAATCAACCCCGGGCCCGAGCAGTTCAACAAGAACCAAGTTTATCCGGGTTTCATCATTGGCTGCGATCATGGCAGGTAAATTTTTTTCAACAAGGGCGGTAAATATTTTTTTATGGGAGACGGGATCATGGCCCTCCTCCAACAATTTTTTCCGGATATTGCCCATGAGCAGAAGAAAACCGGTATATTCCGGACCAAACATTTGTTCAAGATCTTTCCTGATTTTTTTGGCCAGGGCGGGACTTGCCCCGGATGTGGAAACAGCACACACAAGATCCCCCCTCTCCACAACAGAAGGAAGAATAAAATCAGACATATCCGGGGCATCGGCAATGTTACACAAAATCCCCCGATCCCTTGCCTCTTCCTGGATTCGTAAATTCAGTTCCCTGCTGCTGGTGGCGGCAAACACCATAAAAACGCCACCCAGATCAGATGTTTCATAGGGCTTGCACTCCAGGCAGATGTGATCGTTTTTTTGGGCTTCAAGCTTTTGGGAAAAAGCCTTGCTGACCACCCGAACCCTGGCCCCTGCCCGGCACAACCCCATGGTTTTCCGGGTGGCCACCCCACCGCCACCCACCACCAGACAGTCGCGGTCCTTTAAATCCAGAAAAATGGGATAATACTTCATTCTTAACCTGATCCTTGGTTCACTTATCTTGTTTAAACAAAAATTTTAGTATATATTGCCGTCTATAATTTTTCAATATCTATTCACCTGATACTTGAGGTAGCCTGCATGATAATTGATTCTCACACCCATCTTTTTCCGGAACCGGTAAAAAATGATCGTTCCCGGTTCTTTGACAAAGAGCCTGAATTCAAGCTGCTCTACAACTCTCCCAGGGCAAAAATATCCACCATTTCCGAATTAGTTGACACCATGGATATCCATGGGGTAGACATTTCCGTGGTCAGCGGATTTCCCTGGAGAAACCCGGACCATGCCAGAAAAAACAATGATTATATCCTTGAAGCTGTCCAGGCCCATCCAAAAAGGATCAAAGGTCTTGCCTGCTTTGACCTGAGCTGGGCTGGTGCGGCCGATGAGGCTGTCCGGTGCATGGATGCAGGATTGTCAGGCGTGGGAGAACTGGCCTTTTATCTTTCCGGTATTGATGAAACAGCCCTCACACTCCTGGAGCCTGTCATGGCGGCCCTGAGGTCCCATGGAAACCGCCCCTGCATGATCCACACCAATGAACCCGTGGGCCATCCCTATCCCGGCAAAACCCCGGTGACCCTGGAACAAATTGATACCCTGGCAAAAAGATTTCCCGACAACAGAATCATCCTGGCCCATTGGGGGGGAGGCATTTTTTTCTACCATGTCATGAAAAAGCAGGTAAAAGAAAACCTGAAAAACATCTGGTATGATACAGCGGCCTCGGTTTATCTTTATGATCCTGAAATTTATGACATGGCAGTCTGGGCCGGGGTCATTGACAAGGTTCTTTTCGGCACGGATTTTCCCCTGCTCACACCGGACCGCTATTACGCAGACATGGATAAATCGGCCATGAATGACCTCCAAAAAGCACAAGTACTTGGGAAAAACGCCCTTGCCCTTTTTGGATAAAGCGTTTTTTTAAAGAAAGGAACACCCGTATAGTGCGCCCCTTGATTCAGGGTGAGTGAGCAAAGGTCTGCCTTTACCTGGCAGTCTGCAATTTCCGGTATAGTGTTGGCAAACTTATACCCAGCTCTTTTGCTGCCTTTTCCTTTGCTTCAACACTAGTACCGTGATATTTTATAGTGTTTTGGATCATTGAGATCTCAAAATATTTTATTTTATCCGCCAGGGTTTTATATTTTTTCAGAGGATTGCCCGCTGAGATCGAATCCGGCAGGCTCTCCAGTGTGATACACTCTGTTTTTTCGACATTTGTGGCATATTCAATGGCATTTTGAAGCTCCCGGGCATTGCCCGGCCAGTGGTATGCCATCAATACTTGTTCAGCCTCTTTGGAATACCCTTTAATTTTCAAATTAAAATTTTTGGAATATTTTTTTAAAAAATAATTGGACAAAACCATTATATCTTCTCTTCTTGCCCGAAGAGGCGGGATGGAAAGTGGCATGACATTCAGCCGAAAATAAAGATCTTCACGAAATTCACCTTTTTTCTGCATTTTGAGCAGATCCTGGTTGGTTGCTGCGATCACCCTGACATCCACACCCATGGACTTGACGCCCCCTACCCGCTCCACCCTTTTGTCCTGGAGCACCCGCAATAATTTTGCCTGCATGTGCAACGGCATGTCCCCTATTTCATCCAGAAAGATGGTACCCCCGCTGGCAATTTCAAATTTTCCCGGCTTACCCCCTTTTTTAGCGCCTGAAAAAGCACCCTCATCATACCCGAATAATTCACTTTCAAGCAGGGCTTCAGGAATTGCAGCACAATTAATTGGGATAAAGGGAGATATCACCCTTTGACTGCCATAGTGTATGGATCTGGCAAACAATTCCTTGCCGGTACCGCTTTCTCCCTGGATCAATACCGTGGAATCATTTGTTGCAAGCAAATTTGCATATTCCTTTATCTTGATAATATCACTGCTGCTGCCATGGATATCATCCAGAGTAGTTTCCATCTGCTTTTCAGAATAATCATACACAACCGAACGCATTTTTTTTATGTTTTCAAGGGAGATAATTGCCCCTACAATTTGTTGTTCCACCTCCACAGGCCGGCCAGACAAAAGACATTGGTTAGACATGTTCAAAATCGGGTCTGTTTCCTGACGGACAATTATTTTTCCGTCAAGAAGGGGCAAAAAATCATTTTTGGACAGATAATTTTCAAGCAATTGTGTTGTTGCCTCTTCCTTTAATCTTAACAATTCATTTGCATGGGCATTTACCTGGGTGATCACCCCCTTGGCATCAATTGTAATAATGCCGGTGTCCATGAAATTGATTAGGGCATTCAACTGATTCTGGATGATTTTTTCTTTTTTAAGAAGTTGGTTTAGTTTGATTTCATTGCAGACAAGGCTGGCCATTTCACCGATGAAATCCAAAAGACCATCCGTGTTTCCTAATAATTTGTCCTTTTGCTTCTGGGTGTAAGCAATCATCAGGATAACACCTATAATTTTATTGTCATATTCTATGGTGCGGATCAATTCGGCAGTTTCCGGGCAATTTCCTTCATAGACGCAGCCTTTGCATAATTCATTAAACCCCGGGTTAGACAAGATCATCACCTTGTTTTTAATCACACCCCGGACAAACTCTTTGTTGATATTGGTTCCCCGTTTTTTGAGAAAGGTTTTACTGGTGGCCACCAGATTGAAATTTTCATCAATAAAGGCCACATCCATTTCCATGGCTGAAGCAATCGCGCTTACCACATATTGGGCGGTTTTTTTAATTTGTCCTAGTTTAGTCATCAAGCCCCTCTGCTTATTAAAAATAATAATTCCATGAAATCATCCTGAATTGCTATCCTTGTTATTATCAAAAAGCAATGTTTTTTTTGGAAGGCAGACATAGCTTTATCAATTTTGATAAAAACCATCGCATCTCTTTATTATTTATGAGAAATGCTTGCAAGCCTTTGGTCTTGGGTTGAAGCAAAACCAGACCATACAAGGTTAATTCTTAATATTGATAATTCAGCCCGCACACAAGGGGCCCTTCACTCATCGATCCGGCACATTGTATCCATATTATAACCATCTGAAATTATTTAATTACTCATACATCAAACGATAATAAGTAAACTTTTTCCTCTTTCCAAAGAGATCTGGCCCTTAAATTGCTTAAACCATACAGAATTAGTACTTGTTTTTTTTATAGTTCTTAACTTTGAGAAGGAGAGTTCCCCATATGTTCCACCTACCAATTGACGACCCCCAAATGGCAAAACTTATCCGCCAGGAAGAAGACCGGCTTGGAAACACCTTAAACCTTATTGCCGCTGAAAACCACTCTCCCCAATCCATTCTTGAGGTGATGGGTTCAGGATTTAACACAAAAACCATTGAAGGATACCCAAAAAAACGTTTCCATGCCGGTTGTGTTAATGTGGATGAGGTTGAAACCCTGGCGATTGAAAGGGGGAAGTCACTTTTTGGAGCTGAATATATAAATGTCCAGCCCCATAGCGGCACCTCAGCCAACCTGGCAGTCTATTTCAGTGTGTTAAATATAGGAGACAAGATATTGTCCATGAGCCTGCCCCACGGCGGTCATCTTTCCCATGGACACAAGGCATCCATTACCAGTAAATGCTTTGATTTTTCCCATTACAGGGTAAATCCGGAAACAGGGCTGATTGATTATGAAAAGCTCCGGGAAATCGCCCTTCGCGTGAAACCCAAGATGATTGTTGCCGGTGCCAGCTCATATCCCAGACTCATCGATTATGAGAAAATGGCCCAGATAGCCAAAGAAGTGTCAGCCCTTCTTCTGGCCGATATGGCCCACCTGGCAGGTCTTGTGGCGGCAAAGGTGATACCAAATCCTGTGCCCCATTGCGATTTTGTCACCTTTACCTGCTATAAAACCCTGATGGGGGGCCGGGGTGGTGCAATTTTGTGCAAAAAGATCTATGGGAAAAAGATTGACAGCGCCGTGTTCCCCGGATGCCAGGGAACAACAGCAGTAAACCTTCTGGCGGCAAAGGCATTGATTTTCAAGCTTGCCCAGGAAGAAAAATTTATTTTGATCCAAAAGAAAACCATTGAAAATGCAAAAATCATGGCCCAGGCATTTGAGGAAAAAGGGTATCGCATTATTTCCGGGGGGACAGATAATCACCAGGTGGTGATTGACTTGACATCAAAGGGTATTTCGGGCAAATCAGCTGAGGATTGCCTGGAGTCGGTGGGAATTGTATTGAATCGGAATGTGGTTCCCGAAGATGAGAAAAACCCCGGAAAGGTCAGTGGTATAAGGCTGGGAAGCGGTGCTGTGTCAGCCAGGGGGTTGGGAAAACCCCAAATATTGAAGATTGTTGAACTCATGGACATGACAATGATGAACCAGACAAAAAAGGAGGTATTGGAGGAAGTCAGAGGCGAGGTGTCAAAGCTGTGCCAGGCATTTCCTGTTAATGGATCTGCCCAATAGATTTTTATGCACAAAGGTTAGGATTACCCATTAATTATTTAAAAAAAAGGAAGCAAAATGCGGATATCAAAATTATCGATCATCAGTCTGATTCTTGTGGCTTTTTTTCTCAGCATCATTCCCCAGGCCATGGCGGGAAAAAGCAAGCATAAATTAAAAATTGCCCAGACCGTTTTTCCCAAGGGAAGCGCCCACATGGATTCCATTGAGAGAATTGCCAAAGAGATTACAGATCAAACCGACGGCAGGATTACCTTTAAAATTTATGGCCCGGAACTGGCAGACTGGTCAGAGCTGAATGAAATGGTTAACCGTGGTTTCATAGATATGATGTTAAGTCCCATGTCTCCAAGTTTTGACCCCCGTTGGAATGCCACCTATACGCCTTATATCGTAACCACCTATGACAAGGCAAAAGAGGCCTTTGGCGCCGGCGGATTCATGGATGAAATGTTCCACTCCTGGGCCAATGATGTGAACATGGTTTGGCTGGGAACCTGGCTCCAGGGATTTACCGGGGTCTCTTTGAGCCAGCAGGCAGCCCTTGATCCGGAACAGGCCAAGGGAATTAAAATCAGAACCCCACCCATTGCCGCCTTTGAATGCTATTGGAATGCATTGGGTTTTACCCCCAGCCTGATTCCCTATAGTGAGGTACCCACTGCCATCAGCACCGGAGTCGTGGACGGACAGGCCGGCGGCGGACCTTTCCAGACCTATAATTGCTGCAGAGACCTGAATAAATATTTCGTATTTTACCGGGACAGTGTAGAGCTCTGGGGATACACCATCAACAAGAAAACCTGGAATAAGCTGGACAAAGCTGACCAGAAAATAATTCAGGCCATCGTCACCAAAGAAGCTGCTGTAAGAGTCGACGGCGCTGAAAAAGAAGACATGGATTATATGCAGAAATTAAGGGATCACGGCCTTGAGGTTGTGGATCTGGCAGATCACCCCAAACTGTTGAACGCTGCCAGGGATGCCGGCAGAACCTGCTGGACCAAACTGGACGGTATTGTGGGCAAGGTATGGATGGATAAAATCAGAACAGCGGTGGGTGTTGAAATCAAATAACCGGCATGACCGGAGCATACGTATTTGCTCCTGGCCACAACAAAAATGAAACTCCTATCATTGCAATACCTTGACCGGAGTTTCATATAGAGTTCTAACCAAACAAGATCAACAGAAAAAAGAGGAGGCAAATCCCATGGGGTTGATTCACCATGTATTTAAACCGGCTGACAGATTCCTGGTTGCTGCAATGAAAATTATCATCATTCTTGTAACGATTATGGCCACAGGAACCATGTTTCTCCAGGTTGTTGCCAGATATATTTTTGAGATTTCCATTTCAGGCCTGGATGAGTTGACCGGACATACTGCGGTATGGCTATACCTCATGGGTGCTGCCTTTGGAACATATGACCGAAGCCAGATCAAGGCGGACATGGTACACCTTTTTATTAAAAATAAGACAGTTCTGGCGGTGATCAGAGCAATGGCAGCCCTGGTTTCAGTTATAGTGGCATGTTTTATGACCGTCTGGAGCTATGGGTACGTTCACTGGAGCATCCTGAAACATGAAGTAACCCCGAGCCTTCAGCTTCCAACCGTTATTTTCCAGATATCCATTCTCATTGGTGCAATATTAATGGTGATCTATTTTATAGTGGAGCTTGTGGATGAAATAAAACAGATATCCTTGCCCCGGGCAGGCCAGAGTCCTCAATCCGGTTCAATCGCACAATAAGGAGTTAAATTTTGGGTACTTTAGCAATAGGTTTGGCAATTCTAGTCGCTCTCATGGTATTTGGCGTACCTGTGGCCATGGCCTTCGGCGCCATGGCAATCTTCATGGCATATTCATTTGGTGCTGATTCCGGTATGCTGATTCCAACGGCATTTTATCAACTCAAGTCAGTGGTATTACTGACCATTCCATTTTTTATTCTCATCGGCAGTCTCATGAGCTCCGGCGGACTTGCCGTCCGGCTCATCGATTTTGTGAATTCCCTTGTGGGCCGCCTTCGGGGAGGCCTGGGAGCAGTTACCATCGTGGCCTGCGCCATGTTCGGTTCCATTGGGGGCTCCTGTTCATCGGCGGTTGCAGCCATCGGTACGATCATGATTCCCCGAATGGAAGAAAATGGGTATTCAAGGGGATATGCAACCGCTCTTGTGGCCTGTTCTTCAATCTTGGGACAACTCATCCCCCCCAGCGTGTCCATGATTCTGTTTGCCTTGATCACCTATCAGTCCATCCCGGGATGCTGGCTGGCAACAGTGGGTCCGGCCATTTTAACCATACTTATTTTCACCATTTTTAATTTTTTCATGACCCGGAAAATGCCGTTAAAACTTCTGCCCCAGGCAGACCTTGGAACCCAGTTCAAACAAATTGGAACTTCCACGATAAAGGCCACCTTTGCCCTGCTGTTGCCCGTCATTATCCTGGGTGGAATTTACGGCGGCATTGCCACCCCGACAGAATCGGCAGTTGTGTCCGTGCTCTATGTGATTCCCGTGAGCATGTTCATCTACAAGGCCCTGAGTTTAAGGGGACTTGGCAAATCGTTGGTATCGGCAGCCACCACAACCGGGGTTCTGATCATCATGCTCTTTTTTGTCATGATCAACACCCGAATCATGACCATGGAACAGATTCCCCAGGAAATGTCCTCATGGATACTGGAGATATCATCCAATAAATATGTCATTTTGCTGATGATCAATATCTTCCTGCTGGTCATTGGCATGATCATGGATGATATCAGCGGCACCATCCTGGCAGCCTCCCTTTTATTCCCCATCATGGAATCAATAGGGGTGCATCCGCTTCATTTTGCTGCCATCCTGGGGGTTAACCTGGGGCTTGGAAATGTGACCCCGCCAACGGCTCCCATTCTGTTCTTGGCCGGTCGCATCGGCAAGACGCCCATTGAAACCTATATAAGGCCCAGTCTGATTCTAATGTTTGGCGGCCTGCTGCCAGTGGTGATAGCCACAACCTATTGGGCAGATCTTTCCCTGTTTCTGCCCCGTCTGTTTGGATTTGCAAATTAACAGATGAACCAGGATTATCATATAAAATTATCCCGGATTTTGTCACGGTTCCTGGATCTTTCAGGGTTGGCGGGACAACCTTTGGATGATCGGGCTCGCAGAGAGGCACCGGGAAGTTTTATTGCCCTTCCAAAGGGGAGGGTCCATTATGCGACAGCCGGCCCTGAGAAAGGTATTCCCCTGGTACTTGTCCATGGATTGTCCGTGCCGGGATATATCTGGGATCCGGTTTTTACCCCCCTTGCCAGAGCAGGTTTTCGGGTAATTCGGTTTGACCTGTACGGAAGAGGGTTTTCCGACAGACCAAGGGTTCGGTATGATGCAGCGCTGTTTGGCACACAGCTAGTGCAGCTGCTCAGTGCATTAAATATAACCGGGCCGGTCCATCTTGCCGGCGTATCCATGGGTGGGGCCATCTGTGCCCGTTTTGCAGTCTGTCACCCGGAGCGGGTAGACCGGCTCTGCCTGATTAATCCGGCAGGCATGATGCCCCGACCCAGCTTGCCCGAACGCTTGAAACTTTTACCCGGGCTTGGTGAGTGCCACATGGGCTTGTTTGGCAGACAGCGTATTCTTGCAGGGCTCTACGATGATTTTTACACACAGCTTCGCCCCAAAGGGTATGAAAAAAAAATGGTACAGCAGATGGGCTATGCCGGTTTCAGGCGAGCACTGCTGTCAACCCTTCGCAGCGGTATTCTCCATGAGATGGAACCAATTTATCGATCATTGGGTAAATCCAATCTGGAAATGATGCTGGTCTGGGGAAAAGAAGACAGGGTTATACCCCATGAAAACTGCATGCGGTTAATGGGTCTTATCCCGGATATGGAATGTCATTTCATTGAACGAGCAGGCCATCTTCCCCATTATGAAGATCCGGAACAGGTATTGCCCCTGCTGATAGAATTTTTTAATCCCTGATTTAAAAACAACCCAAAAGAATAAAATAAAAAACGAGGAGAACACAATGGATACATATTATGTTAACGGAGAATTTGTTGATGATGAGGCTGCCAGGGTTCCTGCAAAAGATCTCACGGTTTTAAGGGGATTCGGGGTTTTTGATTTTTTGATTACCTACAACAAACGCCCTTTTTACCTTAAAGAACATGTGGAACGTCTTGAAACTTCTGCAAAGAACATTGGGATGAAACTTGCCCACACCAATGAAGAGATCTGTAAAATCGTAGAGGAAACCGTTAAAAAAAATACCCACCATGATGAGTCCAATATCCGGATAGTTTATACCGGTGGTGTAAGCCCCGACGGGGTGACTCCCGCGGGCAACGGGATACTCATGGTCATGGTCACCCCAAAACTGATGCTGCCTGATTTCTGGTATAAGGATGGTGCTTCCATTATCACCGTTGACATGGAACGCTTTATTCCCACCTCCAAAAGCACAAATTATCTGTCCGCCGTGTTTGCCCTGGAGCAGGCCCATAAGACCGGAGCTGCGGAAGCGGTATATGTTGATCGGAACCAGCGGGTATTGGAGGGCACCACCACCAATATTTTTGCCATCAAAGGCAGCAGCATTATCACCCCCCCCGACTGCATTTTACCGGGGATCACAAGAAGTGTTGTTCTTAAACTGATCCCAGAGGATCTTAAGCTTGAGATGCGCCATATTGATTTTGCAGAACTCGATCAGATGGATGAAATCTTCATCACTGCATCCAACAAGGAAATCGTGCCCGTGGTCAAGATCAATGACATGATCGTTGGATCCGGAAAGCCAGGAGACCGAACAAAGCAAATCATGGCCTTGTTCAAATCATATACCAAGGATTTTGGCCAGGGCAAGATTGGTTGATTAAAATCGAACCCGGGCCTTATTATATAATGTCCTTTTATATAATGCCCGGGGATTGATTTTTATATAGTGGATATGTCCCGAACCCTTTTTGTCGCGGTCCGGGCATGTCCATCGCATTTTATAACCGGCATGGCCAGGGATGGCATTTGCGCCTGACCACAACAAAAGATGAAGCTCCTATAATGGCAATATCTTGGCCGGAGTTTCATATAAAGGAGTAGACAATTGGTATCTCCAATTGAGTTTAACTGGGAACAAGGATCATGGCAGGACCCAGGGAAAAACCCGGACAATGCCAGGACAGCCCATGTTTGTATTGCCGGAGACTGGGCCCCCATTCGTGCCTTTGCCCCCATTATCGAGCAAAGGCCTGAATCTGTTTACGGAGATCTTCTGGCACCCCTGGAGGCGGCAGATCTTCGTATTGTCAACCTGGAAGCGCCACTGAGTGACACAGGGCTCCCTGTATATAAAAGCGGGGCGGTGTTCAAGGGGGAAAAAAAACATGTACAGGGGCTGGCTCCCTTTGATGCGGTAACCCTTGCCAACAACCATGTGTTTGATTTTGGGGTTGGTGCATTTGATGAGACCCTCCAGGCTCTGGACAGCATGAATATCAAATGGACAGGGGCGGGGAAAAGCCTTGACCAGGCGTCATCTCCCTTGTTCCTGGAAAAAAATGGATTAACAATAGCTATTGTCAATTTCAGCGAAGGGGAAGACCTGACCGCAGCGACCACTGAAAACCCGGGGGTCATGGGCTGGGATTTACCCCGGATGGAAGCGCTTGTGGCGTCCCTCAGGCAAGCGGCAGACTGCATAATGGTCATTGCCCATTGCGGTATTGAATATATTCCCTTTCCCCCTCCCTATGTGGCAAGGGCCTTCGAGCGTATGGTCGATGCCGGAGCCAACATTGTCATCGGCCACCATCCCCATGTACCCCAGGGGGTTCAGTTTTATAAAAATGTTCCGATTTTTTACAGCCTTGGCAATTTTGTATTTTACCAGCCCACAGATCTGAAATTCAGGAAACTGGGACTCATGGTCGATGTGGGGGTTAATCCATCGGGAATTTTTTCCTTTGAGATATTGCCCTATGAAATTTATGACCATGGGTTGGAATTGTTGAAAGACAAATCAAAACAAATATTTTTCCGCAAATTCAAGGAAATCTCCCTTCCCCTGGACAGGCCGGAAACCCTGGAACAGACCTGGCATGCCTTTCTTAGCCACTATGGCACCAAGGGATTTTTCAATGAAATGGCCATGATCATGGATAAAATAAAGACAGATCCCCAAAAAGGGGCTGCCATGTTCCGCAACCGGTTAACCACTCTCCAGCATCATACCCATTTAAAAGATCTCATGACCATGATGGTGGAGGGAAAAATAGAAAAAAAGGTGCCCCGGAAGTGGACAAGCATAATTGACCAATGGCTGACTCAAACACGATAATTATTAAAAAATATTGATTCTATGAAAAAAACAATTTTAGTCACTGACTCGGGCCTGGGCGGGCTGTCTGTATTTACCGATATTGCAGCAGGGCTTGCCAAAGCCTCTTTATGGCCCAGGGTCTCCATGATCTATTTTAATGCCTGGCCGGAGCAGACCCGGGGCTACAATCATCAGCCAAACATGGCTGCCAAAGCCAATGTTTTTGACAATGCCCTGGAAGCCATGCAACCCTATGAACCGGACATGATTCTCATTGCATGCAACACCCTGTCCGTGATCTATCCTTTCACAGCATTTTCCCGTACCACCCCCATACCCGTGATCGGGATTGTGGACCACGGGATAGAGATGGTAGCCCGGGCCATGAAAAATGAGCCTGAAAGCTGCGTGATCATCTTTGGCACCCCCACCACGGCAGATGCCGGATCCCATGCCACCGAACTGATAAAAAAAGGCATTGCAAAACAAAGAATCATCAGCCAGGGATGCGTGAATCTGGCCGGGAAAATTGAGCGCAACCCCTTTGGTCATGAGGTTGAACAAAGTATCCGAGAAAATGTTGCCCAGGCAGCTCAACAGGTTCAACAGGGCGACAAAAATTTTAAAACCGTCTTTGTTGCCCTGTGCTGCACCCATTTTGGCTATTGCAAAGATCTGTTTAAAAAATACCTTGAACAGCAGATAACGGCCGGACATCTGGCAAACAAACATAAAACCGGACAAATTGAAATTCTCAACCCCAATGAACAAATGGCCCAAAGAATACTGGCCCCTGAACAGAAAAAGCCATTTAAGGCGGATATAGATATCAAGATTGTCTCGAAGGTAAAATGGGAGGCACCCCGTATTGACGCCTATGAACAGCTGCTTCAATCCAAATCCCAGCCCGTGGTTTTGGCACTCAAGCAATATGAACTGAACCCTGAGCTATTTGAGGTATAGGGTCTACCCCCTACCCTAAATTAACAAAAATTTTGGCCTGGGCAGAAAATCCAGGCCCAAAACTTATTAACCTTGTTTAAGAAAGGAATACACGTGAAAAAGGTATTATTGATTACAGGACCCGCAGGAGATGCCCAGGGATGGGGAGATCTTTCCGTCACCGAAAGTATCTGCCAGGCCATCAAGGAGAGTGAATATGAAGCCCAGATTGCATTTGTCAATACCATGGAAGAATTCAATGATGCCATTGAAAATTTATCCTATGACATTGTCTGGAGCGCTCTGTATTATATTTCAGATAAATCTGAAACCATTGGAATGAGCAATGGAGAATGGCTGGCTGATATTTTTGATAAAAAAAAGATTCCCTATATCGGCCCCGATGCCAAGTGCATGAAGGCATTGATCCACAAGACCGCCACCCATGACATTCTGGACACCAAAGGCGTGGCCGTTCCCTATCATTTTCAGATTGCTTCTGGTGATGATCTGCCGGATGTTGCGTTTCCAGCCTTTGTCAAACCCAGTTATGAATCTCGTTCTGTGGGCATCAATGATGATAGTGTTGTAAATACAGCCGAAGAACTTGCACGGCAGATTCAATACATCCACAACACCTTTGATCAACCGGCTCTTGTGGAAGAATACCTGCCCGGACAGGAGTACACAGTGCTCATGCTGGGCAATGGCGAGCATCAAGAGTACATACCCGGCAGGGTGGAAGTTGACCCCGAGCTATTCGGCAAATATCCGATTTTAAAGAGCACCATGAGAGGCGTGGGCGTTACCAAGATCAAACCCACCACCCAAATGACCCACCAGGCCAATGACCTTTGCCGCCAGGCCATGGAAGCGTTGAACTGTCTGGATCATGTCCGGGCAGACATGCGTCTGGATGCCTTTGGAAATCTTAAAATAATCGAAGTCAACGGGATCCCGGGACTCAAGCCCCTGAAAAGCTGGAGCCCCCAGATGTTTACCATGCAGCATCCGTCGGAACAAGGCCCCATGGAAGATTACCGCAAACTCATTAACCATATTGTCACTTCTGCCATGGCCCGATCCGGCCTGATCTGATCTGATTTCTCTTCCCCGGGATCTAAAAATATTTTCCTTAAATCCCGGGGAAATACAATAATAAGCAGATCAACCGAATGGTTGACCAGGGGTTCCTATAAGGGAATACTGATCCTGAAAAGGGTACCCCTCCCCTTTTGGCTTTCCACCTCAATTTTGCCGTTGTGATATTGGACAATATGCTTCACAATGGCAAGGCCAAGCCCCGTACCGCCTTCATTCCGGCTTCTTCCCTTGTCCACCCGGTAAAACCGGTTAAAAATCCTGGGCAGGTGTTCATTGCCGATACCGGTTCCAAAATCCTGAACCTCTATGATTGCCAGCCCTTTTTGACAGATGGCATTCAGGGTGACCCTGGTTGTCTCAGGGTTATATTTAACAGCATTGTCCACCAGGTTGATAATGGCCTGTTCCATGAGGATGGGATCTATCCTGGCAACTACTGATTCAGGACAATTGATGGTGATATGAATATTTTTTTGTGCTGCCCTGGGCTGACAAAGATGAACGGCTCCCTCCAAAAGAGAGGACAAGGGATGGGGGTCAAAGGCAATGACGGTTCCCTCAAGCCGCTCCAACCGGGACAGGGCCAGAAGGTCATTGATCAGGGCCACCATGCGGTTGACGTTCTTTTCAATGATCTTTAAAAAGGTTTCCGATTTTTGGCTCTGCCCGTCTGCCAACATCTGCTGGAGGGTTTCAATAAACCCTTTGATGGTGGTTAAAGGAGTTTTCAATTCATGGGAAACATTGGCAGCAAACTCCTTGTGCATCATTTCAAGACGCCGGATACGGGTAATGTCATGAAAAATGATCAGGGTTCCCATTCGCCTTTCCCGGGTGTCGTAGAGGGCGGTTGAATGGATATTCAAGATGATGGTCTCATCCCGTTGAATTAAAATATCCTCCTCCACTGGTTCATGGGTGGACAATGCTTTTTGGATAAAGGTTTGAAGTTCATAATTTCTGGCCACTTCCAGAATATTTTTTTTCTTGAGTGCCGGGGCGGGAAAATCAAATATCCCGGCTGCAGCCTTGTTGATGGTAATAATCTGCTCATGATTGTCAATGGCGATCACCCCCTCTTGCATACTTTCGTGAACCGCCTCAAGTTCGTGACTCCGGTTCTTGAAATCCAAAATTTTTTTGTCTAATTTTGCCGCCATTTTATTCATTGCCAGGGCAAGTTGCGACAACTCTTCCGTGTCAGGAACTGTCAGTCGGTTGTCCAGGTTTCCCTTGGCAAACTCAATGGCCCCTTTTTTCATTCGCTCCACCGGCTTTGTAATCCGCCTGGCAGTATAAAAACTGGCAATGGCGGCGGCAATAAGGGTCAGGATGAGGGTCATCAAAATATTATGACCCACAGCTGTAATTCTTTTGTCAATATCAGATATGGACACCGCCGCCCGGACCACGGCAATCACCTGATTATTTTGATTCTCATCTTTTCTTTGGTCATCACTCACAGGAAGGGCAATGTACATCATATTCTGATCCAGGGTTGAGCTGTAGCGGATGGAAATCCCCTTGTCGCCTTTCAGTGCCGCCTGTATTTCAGGGCGGATCAAATGATTTTCCATGGTCTCAACCCTGCCAAAGGAATCCCCCACCACCTCCCCTGTGGGCAGGACAATGGTAACCCTTGTCTGGATACTTTTTCCAACTTTTTTGCACAGGCTGTCAATTTGGGAAATAGATTCCCTGTCTTCCCTGAGCACGTGGTCAAATTTATTTTGCAGCAATTTTGCCTGGATGGTCAGTTCTTTTTCCGAATGTTCAAGAAAAAAATCCTTAAAATACCAGGTGGAATACCAGGTCACTACCGTAAGGGACAAAAGGATAATCACCAAAAAGGAGGGAAATATCTGCCAGATAAGCTTTTGTTTTTTTAGCATATTGCGAAAGGATTGCATCAGGATTCTTTAAACCGATATCCAACTCCCCTGACGGTTTCAATCCGGGAGGCATAGTGTTTGAGTTTTTTTCGCAGGCCCACAATGATCACATCAACACTTCTTTCGGTTACCGCATAATTCTCACCATGGACGGCATCCACAATCTGCCCCCGGGTGAAGACCCATCCTTTTTTGTCCGCCAGGAAAGAGAGCAGATCAAACTCCGACAGGGTCAGATCAATCATCTGATCTTCTATGGTTACGATGTGCTTGGCCCGGTCAATCACCATATCCCCCTCCTGTTTGATCCGGGGAGGTTCGCCGTAAATTGTTTTCTGCCGGCGCCTTAAAATGGCACGGATTCTTGCGGTGAGTTCCCTGGGGCTAAAGGGTTTGGAAATATAATCATTGGCCCCGAGTTCAAGGCCTGCCACAATATCGGATTCCTCCCCCTTGGCCGTGACCATGACAATGGGTATATCCATTGTGTCATCATTTTTTTTTAGATGCCTTGTCACCTCAAGCCCGTCAATACCGGGCAGCATGAGATCCAGAACCACAAGGTCCGGCCGAAAATTTTTGGCGGCCTTAATGGCCTCCTCTCCTGTCATGGCCGTGAGAATGGCATATCCTTCATTTTTCAGATTGTATTTGATCAGTTCAATGATATCTTCTTCATCATCTACAATGAGTATGGTTTCCTTAGACATTTTCCATCCTGTTTTATTTGGTTTTTATCCCCGGCCAAGCCGTTTTATACATCTCTTCCCAAGTTTTCTCAATTTTACCCGATTTTACCCGATTGTATCAACGTTTTATTTGGTACAATAATATCAAGTATGACGGATGATTTCTCCCTCAATCAGATAAATCACCTCTTCTGCAATATTGGTGGTATGGTCTCCCACCCGTTCAATATGCCGTGAAATCAGGTACATATTAATGATTTCCGCCACCATTTCCGGATGTTTTTGAATATCCGCCTTCATAATCCCATAGGCATCATTTCTCATTTTATTGACCCTTGTGTCCATTTCTCGAACCAGATAGGCCATGTCAATATCCCGTAAGACCAATGAATCCAGGCTCATTTTCAGCATTTTTGCGGCAAGATCCCCCATGGGGGTATAATCATATTTAAACTTATTGTAATTTTTATAAGAGGTTTTATACCGCTTGGCAATATTAACAGCGTAGTCGGCAATCCGTTCCAGATCATTGTTGATTTTGATCACCGCCACAATCAGACGCAGATCCGTTGCAACAGGCTGATACAAGGCCAACACCTTGAGACATTCCTCTTCAATCTCAATTTCCCGCTCATCCACTTCAAAATCTGTATCGATGATCGACTGAGCCTTAACCAGATCATCTGTTTGAATCGCATTCACCGATTTTTTAAACCGATCCTCCACCATGGCTCCCAGGGCGAGGATCTCTTTTTTTATCCGGAGCATGGCTCTGTCAAGATGGGTTGTCATTTTTACCCCTGCAGATTGTATTTATTTTTAATCAACTATGATTTCAGAAGCGGTTTTACCCTTTTTTTATTAGAACCATGTTAGGGCTATATTAAAGGAAGGTTAAATTGTTGGTGAGATTGTCTTTTCCAGATATAGAAGATTGCCTTTGGAGTTATAGGAATACCGGGTAGAATAGGTTTCCATGATGCATATTCCCCTGCCATGGTCTGCATCTTCCGGCACCTCGGAACACTGCTGTTTTTTCCAGTCAAACCCGTCACCCTGGTCTGCAATTTTAATAAGAATGCAATTTCCCCTGTCAAGTTCCAATTGAACATCCACCAGTTTCTCCGGATCATTTTGATTGCCGTGGCGAACCGCATTGGTCAATCCTTCCCTCAAAACCAGGTTAATGGCAAACATGTGGGAATCAATCCCCTCCTGTTTAGACGCCAAGAATCGACCCACAACTGCACATGTCTCATCAATATATTTTAGAAAAGAAGAAAATCGAATCTGAAGCTTGCCCCTGGATGTGGTCACCTCAAATATTTCATTTTCTTTTTCCATAAACTATACCTCTATGCACAGAAGAACGATGTCATCCTCGGGACAGGCATCATTACCGAACAATTGACTGATCATTTCCCCCGGGGCCCTGTCATAGGGGACATTTGTCAGTGTTTTATAGACAGGCAAAAGACTATCGGCACCGCTGGCCCAGGTGATTTTATGCTCTGCGGACTCCACAAGCCCGTCTGAATAGACAAAAAAACGGTCTCCCTTTTCCACGGAGAGCTTCTCGATGCCGAAATGGGCATCGGAAAACATCCCGCAAACATCCCCGTCGGATTTAATGAGAAAAGGATCACCCTTGGCAGGCAGACATACCACAGGCGGATGGCCGGCATTGATAATGGTTAATTTCATGGTGGTCCGGTTAATGTGTATATAGCAGGCGGTCAGATATTTGCCCTGGGGCAGAATCTCCACCAGCACATCATTGATCAATTTCATGCTGTCGGCAGGGGAATACACAGGGGTGCAGTTCTGTGCCAGAAGGGCCTTGACCGATGCTGTCATATAACTTGTTTCGATATCGTGGCCGGAAGAGTCTGCCACAAAATAACCGGTAATATGCTCTGAAATATTTAAGATATCGTAAAAATCACCCCCTGCCTCCTGCAAGGCCTTATAATAAACCCCGAACTTGGCATTGGGATATTCCTCCGACAAAGGCATCATTGCCACCTGGGCACGGGTCACCTGTCGTAATTTTGCTGCCTGTTCCTGGATCAAAGAGTTGGTGGCAATGGAAAGCTTCAGATGAATTCTCACCCGGGCCAGTACTTCCAGGGGATGAAAGGGCTTTATAATATAATCAACCGCCCCTAGCTCAAACCCTTTTAATTTTGAATCCACCTCGCTGACACCTGTCAAGAAAATCACGGGAATAGGATTGGTGGCAGCATCTTCCTTGAGTTTTTGAATCACATCAAACCCGTTTTCCCCGGGCATTTCTATATCCAGCAATATCAGATCAGGACGCTTTTCCAGGGCAATGGATCTGGCATCAGGCCCATTGTCTGCACTGAATATTTGATACCCCTCCTTGGACAAAGATTTTTCAATAAGTTTCAGGTTCAGCAGATTATCATCCACGACCAATACTGTATAAGGATGTGTATTTCCCATGGTAAATACCTCGGCAAATTGAAGATCAGGTGGTTGAAAACGCCTTGAGATGGGTTTCAAGATCACGAATATAGGTGTCAAATTTTTCAAGGCTGCCTGACTTTGCCGCAACTTCCATGGTTTGGGCCAGGGTAAACATATATTCAAATCCCATGTTACCGGCAGCTCCTTTTATGGAATGGGCAGCTGCGGCAGCATCTTCCGGGCAATTTTCTAAAAAACCCTGTTTGATTTTTTCCAGGTCTGACAGGGTGGTGGTGATAAAAAGTTCAACAAGCTCCATATAATCTTCTTCATCAATGCCAATATTGGATGCAAGGTGTTTAAAATCCATGGAAACTCCTGTTTGCAGTTCTGTTTGTGTGATAGGGTTACTAAGAGTACATATCGTGATACTCAAAATTATAAAGAATTAATCCTGTCTTGTAAACCACCAAATTTGGACCGCACCGGATCATGGACCGCAAATCTCGAAAGCTTTTCGTTAGATATTCGTTTTTTTCACTTGCGGATCATTTTAATACATGTTACGTCATTTTTCGAACATATAGACCATTTGTTATCACGTTAACTCGGAGATCAAAATGAGTATTTCTATCAAAAATATTAATTTAACTGTTAATGAAGACGTATATTTAAAGGACATCTCTCTTGATTTTGAATCCGGGTCCACCAATATATTCCTCGGCAGGACACTGGCCGGGAAGACTTCTCTTTTGCGAATCATGGCCGGCCTGGACCGGCCGGATCAGGGTAAAATATTTGTAAACGGTGAGGATGTAACCGGGTTGTCCGTTCGAAAACGAAATATTTCCATGGTTTATCAGCAATTCATCAACTACCCCTCCTTTACCATTTATGAAAACATAGCATCCCCCTTAAAAATTTCCAAAATGGATAAACGTGAGATTGACCGCCGGGTCAGGGAGGTGGCTGAAATGCTCCATCTGGAATCAATGCTGGATAGAATTCCAACTGAGCTTTCCGGCGGCCAGCAACAGCGGTGCGCCATCGCAAGAGCTCTTGTTAAGGATTCCAATCTTCTCCTGCTGGATGAACCCCTGGTTAACCTTGACTATAAACTGAGAGAAGAACTGCAGATTGATCTCCAGAACATCTTTAAAGAGCGGGATGCCATCGTTATTTACACCACGACTGAGCCTGCCGAAGCGTTAAAACTGGGGGGAAACATTGTTGTCCTTGATCAAGGGAAGATGATTCAAACCGGGGTGACCTCCCAGGTATTTCATCAGCCTGCCACCATAAAAGTGGCGGAAGTTTTCAGTGACCCGCCCATTAATCTGCTTCACTGCACGGTTGATGATTCTGCATTAAAACTGGGGGAAAATCTTAGGATTCCCTTGAAATCCCACTTGAGCACATTGACTCCCGGCAGGTATATTGCCGGTATCCGTTCCAATCATCTGTATCTGAATTCTCAAAACAATAGCAATGTTCAGCTGGAGACCATTGTAAAATTGGCAGAAATAAATGGTTCTGAAACATTTATCCATGTGACCTACGAAACAACCCAGCTGGTTGTTCAGGAGGTGGGGGTTTATTCCCAGAAAATTGATTCAAAAATCATGGTCCATCTGGATCCGGCCAATTTATTCGTTTTTTCAGAGGCGGGCTCACTTCTCTTGTCACCGGATAATCGTTCCCCTGAAAAACAATTATAGGAAATACAAATGGCAAAAATAACCTTAGATAAGATTGCGCACAGTTATCTTGCAAAACCAAAAAATGAATCCGACTATGCCCTGAGACTCATCGACAACATCTGGGATGATGGAGGGGCATATGCCCTGCTCGGCCCCTCGGGCTGTGGGAAAACAACATTGCTGAACATCATTTCCGGATTGCTCACCCCCAGCCAAGGACGCGTTCTGTTCGACGGAAAAGATGTAACGGATCTGCCGCCGGAAAAACGTAACATCGCCCAGGTATTCCAATTTCCGGTTCTCTACGACACCATGACGGTTTTTGAAAATCTTGCCTTTCCATTGAAAAACAGAGGGTTTAACAGGGAAGATACCAAGAAGCGAGTCCTGGAAGTTGCAGATATCCTTGATTTAACCAACAGCCTGAATAAAAAAGCGGCCCGGCTCAGTGCAGATGCCAAACAAAAAATATCCCTTGGACGGGGACTTGTCAGAAAAGATGTGGCCGCCATCCTGTTTGACGAACCCCTCACCGTCATTGATCCCCATTTAAAATGGCAGCTGAGGGGAAAACTCAAAGAGGTGCACGAGCAATCAAAACTCACCTTTATCTATGTCACCCATGACCAGGTGGAAGCCCTTACCTTTGCCGACAAGGTCATTGTCATGTATGAAGGGGCCATTGTGCAAATAGGAACCCCCCAGGAACTTTTTGAATACCCCAGCCACAAATTTGTGGGATATTTTATCGGCAGCCCGGGGATGAATTTTCTTTCCTGCAAATTGGAGGGCAACAAAGCCATGGTAAACGGAATTGGGATTGAGTTGGATGATTCAACGGCTGCCCTGGGCCGGGCGAGCGATGGAACCCTTGAGTTAGGAATCCGCCCCCTTTACCTGGAGGTACATCCCCAAAAGGTTAAAAACAGTGTCCCGGCAAAGGTTAAAGCCATTGAAGACCAGGGAAATTATAAAATCATCACAGTGGATTTATCAGGAAATATTCTCCGTGCCAGACTCCCCGAAGGAGCAGAGGCACTTTCTGAAGACGCCTGGCTGAGATTTCCAAAAAACTGGATCAGATTATTTGCCGACGATAAATTATTAATCCGTGAACAATAAATTGGAGCATCACGAATATGGATAAATGGAAAGATAATAAAGCTTGGTTTTTTGTTTTACCGGTTTTTATAATCGTTGCTTTCAGTGCCATTATTCCCTTGATGACCGTTGTCAATTATTCCATTCAGGATATATTTGGACCGGGGCAAAGGGTATTTGTTGGAACCGAATGGTTTAAAGAGGTGCTTTCCGATACAAGATTGCATGACGCGCTCTGGCGCCAATTTCTTTTTTCATCACTTGTGCTGCTGATTGAAATGCCCCTTGGTATTTTCATCGCCCTTATGATGCCCAAAAAGGGCTGGGGAGCTTCCATCAGCCTGGTACTCATCGCCCTGCCCCTGCTGATCCCATGGAATGTAATCGGAACCATCTGGATTATTTTTACACGCCCCGATATTGGTCTTTTCGGTGCAGCCGTAAACAGCCTGGGAATTGGATTCGACCACACGGCAAGCGCCTTGGATGCGTGGATCACCCTGATGTTCATGGAAGTCTGGCACTGGACGCCATTGGTGGCCCTCCTGGCATATGCAGGCCTCAGAGCCATACCCGATGCCTATTTTCAGGCAGCTAAAATAGATGGCGCATCCACCTGGGCAACCTTCTGGTATATCCAGCTGCCAAAGATGAGAGGAGTTTTAACCATTGCCCTGCTGCTGCGTTTCATGGACAGTTTTTTGATCTATGCTGAACCCTTTGTTCTCACCGGGGGAGGACCTGGAAATTCCACCACGTTTTTATCCATCTACCTTGTAAAGGTTGCCGTTGGCCAATTTGACCTGGGACCGGCTGCGGCGTTCTCCCTGATCTACTATCTGATCATCCTCTTGGTTTGCTGGTTTTTTTATCAGGTATTACAAAATGTTGGAAAAGGAGAAACCCCATGAGAAAAAGAACCATATTTTTTATTATTTACCTGTGCCTTCTCATGCTTCCCATTTACTGGATGCTCAACATGTCCCTTCGGACCAATGCCGATATTTTAGGTTCCTTTGCCTTTTATCCGAAAAATATAACCTTTGGCAACTACATGAAAATCTTCACCGACTCCTCATGGTACAACGGGTATATTAACTCTATCATCTATGTCACCATGAACATGGCGATTTCACTTGCCACAGCACTGCCTGCGGCCTATGCCTTTTCGCGGTACAAATTTATCGGTGACAAACAAATTTTCTTCTGGCTTCTGACCAACCGAATGTCGCCTGCAGCCGTTTTCCTGTTGCCTTTTTTCCAGCTGTATTCCACCTTTGGTCTGATAGACACTCATCTTGCCGTAGCCCTTGCCCACTGCCTGTTTAATGTTCCCCTGGCCGTATGGATTTTGGAAGGGTTCATGTCCGGTGTACCCCGGGAGATTGATGAAACCGCCTTTATTGACGGATACAAATTTCCAAGGTTCTTTTTAACCATATTTATTCCCCTGATACGATCCGGCATTGGCGTAACCGCATTTTTCTGCTTTATGTTTTCCTGGGTGGAACTTTTGCTTGCAAGAACCTTGACCACAACGGTTGCCAAACCCATTGCCGCAACCATGACCCGGACGGTAAGCGCATCGGGTCTCGACTGGGGACTTCTTGCGGCTGCAGGAATTTTGACCATTGTTCCCGGCGCCCTTGTAATCTGGTTCGTTCGAAATAATCTGGCCAAGGGTTTTGCCATGGGACGCGTATAATTAAAGGAGTTACCATGAATTTAGAATGGATGGCGTGGACAATTCCCACTGCAACCTTTTTCATCACAATAGCACTAATTTTAATCAGCATGACGGTCTGGGAAGTCATGTCACCCACCATTGAGCGAAGGGGTTTTCTGCCCCTTTCCACCACCAGAGGGGACCGTCTTTTCATCGGACTTTTGGGCAGCGCCTATATCCACCTTGCCTGGCTTGGTTTGTCAGATATAACCATCTGGGTTGGATTTGCCATTGCCCTTTGTTGGATGGTAATCGTGATGCGCTGGGGTTAAGTTTTTTCAAAACATATTACAGATATCAAACCGCCTTCGCATCTGTAATAACTCCCTTTGGGGACAAAAATAATGAGGGCAAATGGAGGGAACATGAAAAAAAGCTTGTTAACAAACGGTCCCAGAATGGCAGTTCTGGGAGTGATTATGACTGTTTTGTTCTTGCTCACGCTGGTTCCTGTGAGTGCGGACACATCAGCTGCGAAAAAATGGATCGATGATGAGTTTCAACCGTCTACTTTGTCTAAAACAGAACAACTCAAAGAGATGGAATGGTTTATAAAAGCCGCCGCTCCTTTTAAAGGCATGAAAATCAAAGTTGTTTCCGAGACAATTCCCACCCATGAATATGAATCCCGCGTACTCACAAAAGCCTTTCAGGAAATTACCGGAATCGAGGTCACCCACGACCTGATCCAGGAAGGTGACGTTATTGAAAAACTGCAGATCCAGATGCAGTCCGGAAAAAATGTTTTTGATGCCTATGTAAATGATTCGGATCTCATTGGCACCCACTCCCGGTATGGACATGTTGTAAATTTGACCGACTGGATGACAGGCCAAGGAAAAGATGCAACACTGCCAACCCTTGATATTGATGATTTCATGGGAAAATCATTTACAACCGGTCCCGACGGCAAGCTTTATCAACTCCCTGATCAGCAATTTGCAAACCTTTATTGGTTCCGCTATGACTGGTTCAACCGGGCTGACTTCAAAGAAAAATTTAAAGCCCGTTATGGATATGAATTAGGCGTTCCTGTCAACTGGTCTGCCTATGAAGACATTGCAGAATTTTTCAGCGAAGATGTAAGAGAAATTGACGGCAAGGCCATTTACGGTCACATGGATTATGGAAAGAAAGCGCCGGATCTTGGATGGCGTTTCACCGATGCATGGCTCTCCATGGCAGGTGCAGGGGACAAGGGATTGCCCAATGGAAAACCCGTTGATGAATGGGGGATTCGTGTTGATAAAAACGATCGTGCCGTAGGTTCCTCTGTTTCAAGGGGCGGAGCTGCCAATGGACCTGCAGCAAAATATGCCCTGCAAAAATACATGGACTGGCTAAGAAAATATGCCCCTCCCGGCGCTTTGGGAATGGATTTTTATCAATCCCTCCCCAGTCTTGCCAAGGGGAATGTTGCCCAGCAGATCTTCTGGTATACCGCCTTTACCGCAGACATGGTAAAGATAGGCACCCCGGTTGTAAATGATGATGGCACGCCCAAATGGCGGATGGCGCCCTCTCCCCACGGTCCCTATTGGGAAGAAGGCATGAAACTGGGTTACCAGGACTGCGGCTCCTGGACACTCATGAAAAGCACACCCGTGGACAGAAGAAAAGCAGCATGGCTCTATGCCCAGTTCTGCGTTGCCAAAACCACCTCCCTTAAAAAGGCCCATGTAGGCCTTACCCCCATCCGAAATTCTGATATAAACCATCAGTCTTTTACAGATCGTGCTCCCCAACTTGGCGGTCTTGTGGAGTTTTACAGAAGCCCGGCCAAAGTTGCCTGGACCCCCACGGGAACCAATGTGCCTGATTATCCGAAACTGGCCCAGTTATGGTGGCAGAATATTGGTGAAGCAGTCGCAGGGGAAGTAACGGTTTCAACTGCCATGAACAACCTTGCAAAAGAACAGGATAAAATTCTTGCACGTCTTGAACGTGCAGGGGTTCAGGGAGACAAAGGCCCCAAATTGAATCCGAAAAAAGATGAATCCTATTGGCTGAACAAGCCGGGATCACCCAAACCAAAGCTTGCCAATGAAAAACCCCAGGGAGAAACACTGAATTATGACAAACTTCTCCAGGCCTGGAAAGACGGAAAGGTTAAATAGTAATTTCATTTTAACCTGTTAACAAAACAACAGGGTGTTTCAGCAGTCCGGGACAAACACCCTGTTGTTTACGAACCGTTTCAAGGCGCAAAGAAAATATCAGTTCCTGGCCAATATACGATGAATTTTTTTAATCACCTCAATCACTTTCAGCCTCACAAGTCCCAGAGAGATATCTTTATTAAACATGGAAATCAGCAATGTATCATCTGTAACTTTGCTGAAATGAATGCTTAATTTTTTACCCTTATGAAACAAGAGGGAAAATTCAGATTCGCCAACCAGTTTTGCCATGGCATCAACGGCTGCAAAATTGCCGGCGGCCAGGGCAGCAAAGGCAGTTGAATCCAGGTAACTTTTACCATTGTCATGTTTGGCAATGGCATTGCCCCCCATATCCATAAAGATGACATGGTCCAGCCCGTCTGAAATAAGATTTTCCAAAATCACCTTGTCAATTGCATCCAGCTGATATTGATTATACATGGCCCAATGAAAATCCAATGCGATGAATTGGGTTATATGATCTCTCGTATTTCATAATATTTTTCTAATTATTCCGTTGCTTTTTTGAGGTTATGGAGTCAATGATTCCTTCGATCTGTGCGACAATATCAGGTGTATAGCCCTCTGGCTGCTGGGATATGCCAAGGAAATATTTTCCCAGAGGAAATATCAATAACTTTTCATTATTCGCCCGTGAATAACTCAAATATTTCAAAGAGCTCACCCCCATGGCAGGTTTAATAATTTCACAATTTAATCCGCTGAATGTTATTATGGAGGGTAAGGTTCCGATATCCTCAAAATTATGAGACATGGTGTGCCCGTCTTCTCTCACAAAAATATAGTTCATAACCCCTTGGATTTGTAAAATCAAATTTACTAAATCATTAATTTTAGCCATGTTATATTCCTTATTCTCCTTGAAAATAATTCAGTCATTGTCCCTAATATTGTTCATGTATGGAGAAATTAATTCAAAATATTTTTTTTCCTTTACAGAATCATCAATTTCACCTGCAAGTATTTCCAACAGCCCAGGAATGGATGTTTCTGATGGTTCTTCCGATTGAATCCAATCCCGGACAGCTTCTTTAAAAATAATTTCGGCCATGGGACCTAAAATTTTATAAAGCGCTGTTTGCATTCCCTGAAGCTGAGTCGCCAATGGACTGTGGTGAATAACATCTTCCGCTGACAAATCTTTAATGGAACTTACCAGATTCTCGGAGTTTTCTTCTTTGCGTTCACCGAATTCTTTTAATCCGGCATCTATTTTTCTGAAATCCTCCGCCAGCATATTCATGCTCATTGTAAGCAGATTTTGATTCAGGGAAGGATCACTTATAATGACAAAAGAAAGGGTTTTACCAATTCGTCGCATACTTATTGTTGATTCATCGTAGCACAGGACAAGGTCCGTGATATCCCCAAGACCAGAGTTGCTCATCATGTACATCTTTTCAAGAACCGCTCCGATTCTATTAAGGTTTTCTTTTTTGAATACCGTGGGCAAATTACCCGCTTGAATGCCGTGTCGCGAGTCAAAGAAGAATCCCCCGATAATCCCGGGAATAGTTTTAATTTCACTAAGTACCTTGTTCATTTATCTTCACCTGTCAGGCCATATTGTTTGTTAACGAATTATATCACCTACATTTCCACCGGGCTTTATTTTTGCTCTGATAAAATACTGATTTGATTTTCCTATCAAATAATTTGAATGGTTGGATCGGGTAATCGTTGAATACTTTAAACTGCCGCCCACAAGAGGGCCTATTGCATTTCCCAATAAAAAATATGCCAATGGAGACACCTTAAAATTGTGGTTAAATAAAGAAGTTTCATTTAATACAAGACCCTTATCATTCAATATTTCAAACCTTAGGATTTCCGGATTTTCAGAAAGTTCTGACGCAAGTTTCATATAATTTAAATCTAAAGGGCGATCATTGCATTTTTTGGCGTCATTGGATTGTGTCCCAGGATCTGTAGCGTAGGAAATTATCCCGAAATCATCCGGTTCTGACTCATCACTCGTACGTTCATCCATGGCCTGATGACTTTCCATTAATAGATGCATCAGGGGAACATCAATCTGACGCTGGGTATTCGGGCATCCTTCTCGAATCATGATAGCGGGATCATCCCATTCCATAATTTTGTAAAATGCTGCCTTGCCTGTATATTCACCGGTTTGCGCCCCAATGATTTCCCCCTCCACACAATGAATCACACCTTGATTCTTATTTACAGACAAGGTGAGTGTGCACGTTTTTTTTTCAAGATTCAGAAGCTGAAGAAAAGAAGAAAGCGTAACACCATGAATACGGCCTGAAGGATGATCAAATTGCTCAGATATGATATCAATAAGGGAATTGATTTTTACAGGCTTGTTCAAACGGGTAAAAACACCCATGGATTTCAGTTTTTTTATGATTTGTGGGGAGAAAACATCTGTAATGGCAATTCTATGTGTGTCAGGACTATATTTTTTTATATAGTAAAGCAGTTTAAACCCATTGATTTCAGGCAGATTCAGTTCCGTTATCACCAAGTCAATACGCTGGGTTCTAATAAATTTTGCTGCAATTTTTGCGTTGTCTAAGGAAAAAACCCTGAATTTATTATGAACATTTAATTGAGCAAATAAGGCTTTCCGTGTCTCAGCATTGTCATCAACAATCAGTATTTTTTTCACAACATCCTTTTTCTGCCAAATGAACTAGCAAATGTGTCATTTAACCCGGGTCTGAATTTACACATTTTATTTTTTAGCAAAAAACATACCAAAACAGAGGAAATAAAGTTCTTTTTCCGGCAAAAGAACCTAGTAAGAATTACAATAAGTTCCCATGGAAAGCTGCCTATATGTTTGTCAGTTCATCTGAATAAATATTTTGCCCAAAGAACGCGCCTGAACAATAAATAAACCATGACAAAAATTGTCATGATTCCATGACAATTTTTGTCAAAGAGCCAAGGGGAATACCTGATTTAAAGGCTATCTTGACAAGATTGCTTTCTTCACATAGCATTGCATAAAAATTGCTCATTTTTGCTTTTTAAATGTAACGGATGCATAGGGCAGAATTTATCAACCACTATCTTAAAAGGAATCCATTCGGTGAAAATTTCTCAGAAAGTACCTTTGGTGACATCAATTATTGTGATTGCTTCATTTGCTATTTTTTCCCGGTTTCAATACAACATGGTTCGCAGCGCAATGCTTGAGAAATTAGAGAGCAATATTGCTGAAACATCTGTTGTGCTGTCCCAGCAGATTACCAACTGGCTAAATGGTAAACTCGCCCTCATTGATATGATGGCTGAAACCATTGATGCTGATTTTGAACGGCAAACCATCCAAACAACCATGAACAATCCGTTGCTCAAAAAAGAATTTATATTGGTATACGGGGTATTGGATACAGACGGCAAGCTAATCTCAAATACGCCCAGTTGGTCACCACCTGCGGGTTGGGACGGGCGAAAACGCCCCTGGTATAAGCTTGCCCGGTCCACGACAGGTGCTGTGCTGACAGAACCCTACGTCGATACTAAAACCAAAGAAGTCCTTATTTCTGCAGTTAGTTGTCTCAAAGATAAGGGTGAATTTCAAGGCGCTTTTGGTGGCGATCTGAGCATGAAGACAGTATCCGATGCTGTCAACACCCTGAATTTTAACAATACCGGATATGCCTTCCTGGTCAATTCCCAAGGAACCATCATCAGCCACCCGGACAGCAACCTGAACGGCAAGCAGCTGAGTTCTCTTTTTACAGAGTCTCCAACCCTGAGCAATCGCCTTCAGGAGTTGAAGATTGAAGACAATCTTGTGCTTACCAAATTTTCTCCCATGAAGGGACTTGCCAATACAGAATGGCTGATCGGTGTTGTTCTTGATAAAGACAAGACCATGGCCGAAGCAAATTCCCTTAAGGTGAGTGCGATTATAGGAATGCTGATCAGTGGACTTATCTCCTCTCTAGTCCTCTATATTACCATGACCCGTCTGTTGTTGAATCCCATAAATAAACTGATTGCAACCGCCGATGAAATCAGTCTTGGCAAGCTGGATTTTGAGATCCTGGAGACGGAAAGAACAGATGAAATCGGCGCCCTGGCAAAGGCCATTGAGCGCCTGGGTATCAGCATTCAGCTGGCAATCAAGCGGTTGCAAAAAAAATAGGGTTGTCTGCAGGGAGCCCCATCCATGAACCTCAGAAAGCCCTTGAACGGTTGAGCAATCGCAATATCAAGGGCTTTTTTTACTAAAAATTAGCTGACAACAAGATTGATACCGTTGCTGGAGATAACTTCCATAAGCTGCTTCGGCGGTTTTTTATCTGTGATTAATGTATCTATTTCGGTGATACTGCCAAGCTTGACCATGGCGTTTCGGCCAAACTTTGTGTGATCGGTAACAAGATAAACTTTTCTTGAATTTTCGATGATGGTCCTTGCCACATAAACCTCCCTGAAGTCAAAATCAAGCAATGTGCCGTCAAGGTCAATGCCGCTGATCCCAATGATACCGATATCCACCTTGAACTGACGGATAAATTTAACAGCGGCCTCTCCGGTAATCCCGCAATCCCTTCCCCGGACAATACCGCCGGTGACAATCACCTCAAAGTCCTCTTTTTTACTCATGGTTGCCGCAACATTCAGATTATTGGTGATCACCCTTAATTTGTTGTGATTCATCAATTGGCTTGCAACAAGTTCCGTTGTTGTTCCGATATTAATAAAAAGAGAAGCGCTGTCCGGTATCATGGCGGATACGGCTCCGGCAATTTTCTTTTTTTCATTGAGAAGAATTTCTTTTCGATGCCGGTAGGCCACATTTTCCGTGCTTAAAGATAAGCCGGCACCTCCATGATATCTTGAAATAACCCCTTCTTTGTCAAGAAAATTAATATCCCTCCTGATGGTCTGGGGTGTCACATTGAACAGAGTTGCCATCTCTTCGACGGAAACAAATCCGTTATTTTTAATCAAAGAAATAATTTCATCGTGTCGGTTGTTGATCGTCTTTCGTTTATTGATCATAAGCTTATATCTGACTGCCTTTTTTTGGGGTGAGGATTAGGTTTTGCAAAAGAAGCATTAATGGCAGTCCTTTGACGCTTGTATCCAGCTGTATGATTTCTCAATCGCTTTTTTCCATTTCAAATACAACTCTTCCCGATGTTCCGGTCCCATGTCAGGGGTCCATCTTTTGCCCTCTGACCAATTTACCTTCAACTGTTTTGTGCTGGACCAGAAACCAGTGGCAAGGCCAGCTGCATAGGCCGCCCCCAGCGCTGTTGTTTCTATGACCGTCGGTCTAATAATGGGAACATCCAGTATATCCGACTGAAACTGCATTAACAACTCATTGAGAACCATTCCCCCATCAACCTTAAGATGCTTTAAGGCAACATTGGAATCTTTTTCCATTGCCAGAACAATGTCCCGGGTTTGATAGGCACAGGCCTCAAGTACTGCCCTTGCAATATGCCCCTTATTGGCAAAACCTGTCAATCCGGCAATCACGCCCCGGGCGTCGGACCGCCAGTAGGGGGCAAACAGACCGGAGAATGCGGGAACAAAATAAACATCCCCGTTATCTTTAACGGTTGCTGCCAACGCTTCGATTTCCGGGGCGGTCTTAATGATACCAAGGTTATCCCTCATCCATTGAACCAACGATCCTGCCATGGCAATGGAACCTTCCAGACAATAAACAGGTTTTTCAGTGTTTATTTGATACCCTATTGTTGTTAACAGACCGTGGGTTGATCGGATCATGGTATTTCCGGTATTCAACAGCAGAAAACAGCCTGTGCCATAGGTATTCTTGGCTTCCCCTTTCGAAAAGCAGGTCTGACCGAAAAGGGCAGACTGCTGATCCCCAAGGGCCCCGCACACAGGGATGCGGCCCCCAAAAGGGCCCTGTTCCAGGGTTGATCCCCAACTTTTGGAATCAATGGACGGCCTGATTTCAGGAAGCATTGGGGCGGGGATTCCAACGGCATCCAGCAGCTCCTTGTCCCATTCCAAGGTATCCAGATTCAGCAGCATGGTTCTGCTTGCATTGGTAACATCGGTTATGTGGGATCCACGATTCGGCCCGCCTGTCAGCCACCAAATAATCCAGCTTTCAATGGTGCCAAAGAGTGCATTCCCTGTGCCACTATCTTGTTTTGCATCGGGAACATGGTCCAGAATCCAACGTACCTTGGGCCCTGAAAAATAACTTGCAACGGGAAGTCCGGTTTTTTCATGAAAAAACGCCTCCCCATACGCTTTGACAAGATTTTTGCACAAGGCATCGGTCCGGGTGCACTGCCAGACAATGGCGTTATAATACGGCTTTCCCGTCTTCTTGTTCCAGACAA
The DNA here is from genome assembly GCA_016744295.1 of Desulfobacteraceae bacterium. Taxonomy (GTDB): domain Bacteria; phylum Desulfobacterota; class Desulfobacteria; order Desulfobacterales; family Desulfobacteraceae; genus NBML01. The sequence goes on from JADGEQ010000005.1 coordinate 180,020, forward strand.
CACTTGTTTCCCTTTGATTGGTTATTCCAATGGAATCAATCTGATCAGGAGAGATCCCTGTCTTGATCATGACCTCTTTGATGACCCAGCAGGTATTTTCCCAAATTTCAATGGGATCATGTTCAACCCAGCCGGGCTGGGGGAAAATCTGTTTATGTTCTTTCTGTGCGGATTCAAAAATCTTTCCATCTTTGTCAAAGAGGATAAATCTATTGCTGGTCGTTCCGAGATCGATTGCTCCAACATACTTGGCCATGACGTCATCTCCAGATCTAAAATTTTAGTGATCCATAATCATAATTTCCATCTAAATCTAACAATTGAATGTTACATTATCAATTTAATGTTAGATTTAAAACATTAAATATTAGAAACAAATTTTTTTTTATAAGAGCTTTAATTTATAGGATTTTATTAAAAACCCCATTTATAGTGACGGAACATATTTTCGCTGAATCTTCGTTTTCTTCGCTTGTGGAAATTATTAAAGCGTGGTATTTACTTTTTCGAACATTTATTTTTTTTACATAGGATAAATCACACCCTTAACTTATGAAGAAAATGATAGAAACTCAAGTTCTCATTATCGGTGGCGGTGCCACAGGAACAGGTATTGCCCGGGACCTCTCCCTCAGAGGGATGAATGTTATACTCATTGAAAAACAAGATTTAAATGCAGGTGCCTCGGGGGGTAATCATGGATTGCTCCACAGCGGGGCCAGATACGTTTGTTCAGATCCTGAGGCTGCTGTTGAATGCAATAATGAACTGAATATTATCAAAAAAATGGCCGGGCATTGTGTTGAAGAAACCAATGGTTTTTTTGTTGCGGTTCCCGGTGATGAGGAACACTACATTGCGGATTTCCCGGAAATGTGCAGGGCTTCGGGGATACCCGTTACGCCTGTTGATGTAAAAGATGCAATCCAGATGGAACCAGCCCTTTCCCATGAAACAATTGCCGTCTATGAAGTCAATGATGCATCCATCAACCCCTTTAAACTTTCAATAGAGAATATGAACGATGCCATCTCCATGGGGGGGCAGTATTTCAGCTATTGCATGCTCCAAAGCTTTGAAATAAAAAACAAAAAAATTTGCTGTGCCAAAATCCAAAACCAAATAAACCATGAAACCTTTTATATCAAGGCAGATACCTATATCAATGCCTCGGGGGCCTGGGCCAGTCATGTGGCTTGTCTGGCTGATATCCCCATTCGGATGGTATTTTCCAAGGGAAGCCTTCTTGTCACAGGCAAACGCATCACAAAACGCGTCATCAACCGGTTAAGAAAAGCCACAAATGGTGATATCCTGGTTCCCGGGGGAGTGGTCTCCATTCTTGGAACAACCTCAGTCAGGGTGGATTCTCCGGATCATATTTTTCCCACAGTGGAAGAGGTGGATTATATTATCAGTGAAGGAGAAAGAATGGTTCCCTCTCTCAAAAGTTGCCGTTATGTGAGAGCCTATTCCGGAGTCCGCCCCCTAGTGAGCATGGGCAGCGATGATGACAGAGCCGTGAGCCGGGGATTTACCCTCATTGACCATGAACAGGACGATGTGGATAACTTTATAACCATCACAGGCGGAAAGCTTTCCACCTATCGATTAATGGCTGAAAAAACATCTGATCTCATCTGCAAAAAACAAGGGATTTTCTCGGAATGCAAGACAAAGGTAATCCCCCTGCCTTCAACTAAAAGTGGAGAATGGGCAGAACCAGGGGCGGGTATCAGTGAATCCTTTGGACCCCGAGCCAAGGATCGGGTTTTGTGTGAGTGTGAAATGGTGCCTGCAAGTGCCATCGATACGATCATAAACTCCATTAAAGCCAACAGGGGCAAACCGGATCTGACATCCATCGCCCTTAGGAGCCGGGTTGGAAAGGGTCCCTGCCAGGGTTCTTTTTGCAGCGTCAGAATATTAGCCCACATGTACAACACAGATGAAATCACCGGCGCCAAAGGAATTGATGACCTTAAAAATTTTTTAAACGAAAGATGGAAGGGAGAACAGTCTTTGTTATGGGATCAGGCACTTGTCCAGTCTTCATTAAAGGAGATGATACATTGCGGTTTGTTCGGACTTGAAACCTGTCAGGGGTTGGATGGTTTAAACAAATGAAGGCCAGACAAAAAAAAGATAGACAAAGGATAAATTGCGACCTATTGGTCATCGGTGCCGGCTTTGCGGGCATGGTCGCGGCTGCCAGGGGTTCAAGCCTTGGATTAAAGACCGTCCAGGTTGGCAACTCTGCCACTCTTTTTTTGGTCAGCGGATTGTTTGATCTTTTGGGTGTTTATCCAATCGGATCGGGTCAGTCCCTGGCTTCCCCCGGAGCCGGATTTGAAAAGCTTAAGGTTGCAAACCCCCTTCACCCCTATTCAAAAACTGGATATGAGAAGGTTCTGGAAAGCTTTGATTTTCTACAAGATTTTTTGGCATCTGCAAAATTAGACTACCAGTCAAATACCGCTGAAAATTATTCTGTTCTGACCGCTGCCGGCACCTTTAAACCCAGTTATATGGTGCCAAAAACCTTTTTAAAGGGCTGTACCCTCAAGCAAACGAACAAAAGGCTTTTGCTTATTGATTTCAAGCGGTTAAGAGAATTTTCCGCAAAACAGATCTCCAATGTTCTCCAAAAAAGATGTCCTGACCTGGCAGCTTCGGAATCAATATCAACAATGACCATTGAAATACCCGATGTTTCAACCACCCTCACCCCAACCCGGCTGGCCGGTTTATTTGACGATATTCAATTTTTAAAATACCTGTCCAAAAAAATCGCCCCCTTTGCTGACAAAGCTGATATTGTGGGCCTTCCCGCGGTGTGCGGGATCAACAACAGCCTGGGTGTTATCAGACAACTGGAAGAAATGACAGGTCTTGATTGTTTTGAAATACCCGGGTTGCCGCCCTCCATCCCTGGATTACGATTAAAAAACGCCTTTGAAAAAAAATTATCAGAAAATAAGGTAACCTTTTTAAGCAACTCAAAAATCAATACCAGTGAGTTTGAAGATCATCACTTTATTTTAAATGCCGAAACCCAGAACATGGAAACAAAAATCATGTCCAGGGGCGTTATCCTGGCAAGCGGCAGATTTCCGGGCGGCGGACTCCATGCAACAAGAGAACAGATCACCGAGACCATATTCAACCTTCGGGTTTACCAGCCAAAAAAAAGAAGCCTGTGGTATGATAAAAATTTTTTCAATCCAAAGGGCCACCCCATCAACCGGGCAGGGATTGAAACCGACAACGCCTTTCGGCCAGTGGATCAAACCAGCCGGCCGGTATTTGACCGCCTTTATGCCGCAGGCACTATCCTGGCCCATAACGACTGGGCAAGACTCAAATCAGGTTCAGGGGTTTCATGCCTAAGTGCATTTACCGCGGTTAATGACTTTTACAAATCTTTCCTGGGTAATACCAATGTTTAAGTTTGAGTTTGCCCTGTATATTTCTCTCATCCTTTCAATTATAGGCGTACTGTTTCAACTCCGCAGGTTTAAAAAGGAGGGACAATTTTTTAAAGCAGGTAAAAACAAACCCCGGGGTGTTACCGCTTTTTCCATCCATGGTTTTATTTTAAATACCTTTTTTCAAACAAAACTATTTAAGGCCGGAAAAATAAGATGGGGGGGTCACTTTGTTCTTTTCCTGGGCTTTTTGTATCTTGTTTTTGTTCATGCCCTCCATGGGGTGACCTTTTCTGTTTTGCCGGGCTATGACCCCACCCTGGATCCCTATCAATTTTTAAGAAACCTCAGTGGTGTTCTGGTTATAGCCGGTTGTGTCGGTTTTTTGATTCGCAGACGGTTTAACCCGGAAATATTTCAGAACAGTCCCATTAAAAAAAAGGGCGTTTTTTCCATTATTCTTATTTTGCTCCTGGTTTGTTCCGGTTTTTTACTGGAAGCCTCCAAGATCATCTCAGAAGATGTTTTCATGGAAATGGTTGAAGAGTATTCAGACCTTGGCGAAGAAGCAGAACTTTTTGACCTGAAACTTTATTGGCAAAGTGAATTTTATCTTGTTTTTGATGAACCGCTATCTTTCCCCCCAAAGGAGGCCAGGGCCAGCGAACTTGAAAATAGCAACCTTGAAAATGCCAAATTCAAAAATGGAAAACGCTTAAATGAAGAATATTGTATTTCCTGTCATTCAAACATAAGATCTGCATTTTTATCCAGCGCCCTGGCAAAGGGATTGGGGACAACCCCGGGGAAAATTCTAAACCATTACAGGATCGATAAAACCTTTTATATAATCCATTATTTGCTGTGTCTGCTGATGCTGATTTGCCTTCCCTTTTCAAGACTTTTTCACCTGTTATTAATCCCCGTTGCAAGTGCCATGCAACCTCTGACCCGGGATCAACTCCCAAAAAACGGGTCCTTTATAAACGGGTCCTTTATAAACTGGTCCTCCTTATACGGATGCACAAATTGCGGATTTTGCTCCCGGGTATGCAGTGTCTATCCCAACTTCCAGATCACCAAAAATCAAAAGATGCTGCCCCATTCAAAAATAGAATCGGTTAAGGCGATGATCAATAACACTTCCCAGCCACCTTCCCAGTCAGATTGGTGGCAACTGAAAGAGGGCAACGCTGAGTGTACCCTGTGTCACAATTGTACGGATATCTGTCCCTCAAACATAGATCTTCAAAGTGTATGGATCCTCCTGGATAAACAGCTGGTTACCATGGGGTATATTGAGAATAGCTCCTTTCTGGATAGGTTTTCCCTTAAAGAATGGGCAAAAACAGAAGACAACGCCTTCGGATATGTCTCCAAAAGTGAGATAACATCAAATCTTGCGGACAGGGTGGAAGCATTTGAAAACTGTATTCAGTGTACCATTTGCACCAATGTTTGCCCCATTGTGGATTATGATTCAAATGAAAATGATCTGACTCCCCACCAGGTGATGAACCTTCTGCGGTTGGGCAAAAAACATCTGGCAACGGGAACCCGTATGGTATGGACCTGCCTGAACTGTTATTCCTGCCAGGAGCATTGTCCCCAGGAAATCTGTGTGGCAGATATTCTCATGGAGCTTCGCAACCATGGCAGCGCCAGTGCGGATATGATTAAACAAAGCCAAAAACCAACCCCCATAAGGCCAAACAGATGAAATTTGCGTATTTCCCCGGGTGTAAAATTTCTTTTATAGAGGATTACAAACTCTCCTTTGAAGCGGTGATGAAAAATTTAGGGGTACAGCTTGTTAAACTTGAGTTTAATTGCTGTGGATATCCTGCCCGGAGTAAAAATTTTGAAGTTTCGATCTTGTCCTCCATAAAAAATTATGCCCTGGCCCAAAAATATGATCTTGATATTATCACCCCCTGCAAGTGCTGCTTCGGACAGTTCAAACATGCATCTTACTGGTATGGGCAAAACAACCGATTAAAAAAAAGAATAAACCAGCTCCTTGCCCGGGAAAACCTTTTCTGGGATGGCAATACCCAGATCAAACATTTGCTTTCCTTTCTCCATAATGATTTTGGTATCCCGGAATTAGAAAAAAGAATACAAAAAAAACTGCCGAACAAAAAGGTGGCGGTTCAATACGGATGCCACGCCCTAAGGCCCTTTTCCATTACAGGATTTGATAACCCTTATGCCCCTAAACTTTTTGAAGAACTTTTGGGTATCACTGGTGTGAAAATTGTTGAATGGTCAAAAAAAACAGAATGCTGCGGCAATCCCATTGCTGACACCAATCCGAAACTGTCGCTCAAAATCATTGAAAACAAAAGAAAAACTGCCAGAGATGCCGGAGCAGACTACATTTGTACCGGTTGCACCCACTGCCAAATGCAATATGAAATGGCCAAGCAATATAAAATGAATAAGACCCAAACAAAGGAACTTAAGACTATTCTTTTCACCCAGATTCTGGGTACGGCCCTTGGCATAAACAAAAATCGGCTGTCCGCAACCGGAAAATTGTTGTAGACTCGTGTGAGGAATAGACCCATTGGTCATAAAAGAGTAAACCAACAACAAAAGAGGAATAACCATGGATATTTTATATTATTGCCAGAACAAACAATGCCAAAATGCCCAAGAAACCCCCTATGTATTAACCCTTAAGCTGGATGATGTGATGGACGAAAAAAACATGGCCCAGATGTATTGTCCCCATTGCAAAACAGAATTAAAAAAGGAAGAACCCAAAACTTAAGTAACCTGGGCATCAAGGCATCGATAATGAACATTTGACCTGAACATTATTATTAAAGCTGATTTCAGAAAAGAGGATTGATATGTCTTATTCACCAAAATTAAGTTCTGGATTTACATTTGGAAAAAACCGTAGTGCTTTCATATCTCCCCAGTCGGGAATGTGTTCCTTTTGCACTCAAGATTGCAACGGCACCTGTGAACTGGCACAGGCAGCCGTGCTGGGGGCGCAAACAGTATACCCCACAACAACCGGGAACAATCAAATCGCATCGGAAAAAGACTATCCAATCGATTTTTCACATTTTAATGTCAACGGCCGTGTGTTCGGTGCCCAAGGAGTCACTGAAACCCAGGACGAGGCCACCATTTTCAATGTTAACCTGGAGCGGACCTACGGCACCATCCACCCGGTTAAGATGGCAATACCCGTCATCCTGCCTGCATTGATTAAGCTTAACTGGCAGGACTACTTTGCCGGAGCTGCCATGTCCGGAGTGACCTGTGTGATTGGCGAACATGCCAGAAACAATGAGCCAAATCTGAAAATCGACAATGGAAAGGTTAAAGATTTTCCCTTGCTGGGAAAGGCCCTTGACTGCTTTAATAGATACGACAGGGGGTATGGCCAGATTGTGGTGCAATGTAATGTGGATGATGACCTCATGGGGGTTCCGAAAATTGCCATCAAAAAATATGGGGCAAAGGCCATTGAGATTAAATTTGGGCAAGCAGCAAAGGGAACCCAGCCGGTCATACGGGTAAAGGATCTTGAAACCGCAATTGTCAAGCAGCAGCAGGGTAATCTGGTTCATCCCGATCCCAGTGATTCCTCCGTACAAAAAGCCTATAGCGACGGTGTTTGCCCCAATTTTTACACCTATGGCAGATTGCCCTTGTGGACAGAAAAATCCCTTATGGCCCATATTTCAACATTAAGAGATATGGGCGCCAAAAACATCTATTTTAAAATGGCCGGGTATGACAGGATGGACATTGAACGCGTGCTCCGGATGGGTTGTGAGGCCCAGGTGGATATGGTCACCTTTGATGGCGCAGGCGGCGGTTCAGGATACAGCCCCTCAAAGATGATGAACGAGTGGTCACTGCCCACGGTCTGCTTAGAAGATGCTGTGGTCCGCATTTGTGAACAATTGAAATCCGAAGGATTGACCCTCCCGGCCATGGTGATGACCGGTGGCTTTGCAAGTGAGGATCAGGTTTTTAAGGGGTTGGCCTATGGGGATGGTCATGTTCTGGGAATTGGGTTGTGCCGGGCTTCAATGGCTGCAGCCATGACCGGAAAAACAATCGGTGAACAAATAAAGGCTGGAAATGTGCCGGAAAGATTTACACCATATGGTTCAACAATTGAAGAAATATTTTGCGACCTTCCTGATTTACGTGCCATATACGGCACAAGGGCGAATCAATTTCCCACCGGTGCCATCGGTGTTTTTTCTTATCTCAATAAAATTGCATTTGGATTAAAGCATTTTGCTGCACTGAATCGAAAATTTAACATAAACCTTCTGGACAAAAGTGACCTTATTCCGCTGACATCCGAAGCAAGGGCCTTGATGGCCAATGAGTGGTTTAAATAATAACCGCTATAGAGTTTTCCGGGTCCGCCATCAACCTCTTGCCTGCAATATTTGGCACAAGGTTTCCTTTGGAAGCTGAACAGGGTTGTTTTTTTGTCCGGTTGCGCTGACAATGAAATCAATATCCCCGGGGGTTATCCCAAATGAACCAAGGCCGGGCATTTTTAGCTGATCTGTCCACTGGGCCAGGAGTTGCACCAGATATCTTGACCCTTCCAAGGGATCGTCCCCCCCATGGGAAGGGCTCAAGAGATGCCCGGCCCTGGCATATTTAGCCAGGGCAGACCCCTTGGGGTTTGTTGCAATTAATCGTTCAATGTTTTGACGGGTCACTTCACACAAAAGCGTACCGCAGACAACCCCGTGGGGGATTTTAAATAATCCGCCGATAACCCCTGCAAACCCGTGTACCAATCCCAATCCTGCATTTGCCAGGGTCAAACCCGAAATATAGGATGCATAGCAAATTTTTGTACGCCCAGCCAGATCATGGTGATCTTGGGTGCTAGCACGGATGATTGAATCACCCAGAATTTCCAGGGCACCCAGGGCCAGGGAATCTGTCATCATTGATCCTCCGGGGGACACCAGAGATTCCAAAAGCTGGGTCAAAGCGTCCATGCCACAGGCAGCCGTTATTCGAGGGGGACAGTCCAGGGTTAATTTTGGATCAACAATGGCAATATCAGGCATAAAATTGTCATGGCGAAGGGATTTTTTAAATCCTTTTTTTTCTACCCGGCTCACCTGGCTGATGACTGCATTTTTTGTGGCTTCACTACCGGTTCCGGCGGTTGTGGGAATCGCAATAAAAGGGAGCTTCTTCCCATCATGAATTTTGTTCCCAACCCCTTCCAGGTAATTGATGATGGAATCTTTTTTTGTCATCATGGCTGAAACAGCTTTTCCCGCATCAATAACACTCCCGCCGCCAATGGCAGCAACAACATCTATCTGTTGATTCTGGTATTGGCGGACAAGCGTATCAATAACAAAAGGAGAGGGTTCGGTTTCTACAATTGCGTGGTGAATCCTTATGGATTTTTTTCCCAACCCCTTTAAAAGCAATGGCCAGTGATAAGATTTTGGGAATGATTCTGCACCGGTGATCAGCAAAAGTGTATTTCCAAACCCCCTTATCAGTTCAGGAAGTCGGGCCAGTCTACCAGGTCCGAACTGGACATGGGAATTTGCAAAAAAATTAAACTCCATTTCAATATTCTCCTTGTTTTATAAACCATGCGGGTAATATATACCTTATATATTCCTTTTTTCACTTGCGAAAGCATTTTCTCCATGATATTTTCTTTTTCGAAGATTTAATTCTTAAATTATTAAAAAATGTTACCATAACCATGAAAAAATTATTAAAAATTCCGGTTCTGATCATCGGCGGGGGTGTCACGGGTACAGGCATCGCCCGGGACCTTGCCCTCAGGGGCATCCATTGCCTTGTCATTGAAAAGGGAAATATTAACGACGGGGCATCTGGAAGGAATCATGGACTGCTCCACAGTGGCGCCCGCTATGTGGGATCGGATCCCGATTCTGCCGCAGAATGTGCAAGAGAATCCCAAATTTTGAAAAAGATTGCGCCCCACTGCATCGAAGATACCGGCGGCCTCTATGTAGCGGTACAGGGAGATGACCCAACTTATATTGCCAACTTTCCACCTCTTTGCAAACAGGCAGGAATCAATTGTCAGTCCCTTTCCGTCCAAGAAGCCCTGACGCTTGAACCCGCTCTTTCCAAGCGAACCATTGCAGCCTTTCGAGTAAATGATGCCTCTGTGGATCCCTTTCATCTTTCCCTTGAAAATATGAACCAGGCCATTGAACATGGGGCTAAATATTACAGCAATTGCCAGGCCATTGAGTTTATTCTTGACAAAAAAAGACCGGGAAAACAATCCATAACCAAAGTAAGGGTTCGAAATAATCTGACAGGCAATTGTTTTAATATTACCCCCGGGGTGGTTGTCAATGCCGCAGGTGCCTGGGCCGGGATCGTGGCGAACCTGGCGGGGATAAGCCTTGACATGATTTATTCCAAGGGAACCCTGCTGGTCACCCACAACCGGATCACCACCCATGTAATCAACCGCCTCAGACCGGCAGCGGATGGGGATATTCTGGTACCGGGCCGCACGGTTTCCATTTTCGGCACCACATCCACCCGAATCGACAACCTGGATGATATCCACCCGGAGTTCACTGAAACCGATTTTCTGGTTGCCCAGGGAGCCCAGATGGTTCCAGGACTTGAAACAGCCCGATATATAAGGGCCTATGCCGGTGTCAGACCCCTTGTCAGCAGAAAAGATGCGCCCAAGGGTGATGATCGGGCCGTTTCCAGAGGATTTTATCTGTTTGACCATGCAAAGGACCAGACAAAAAACCAACCAACGGAAAACCAAGTTGACAACCTGGTGACCATCACCGGCGGCAAGGTTACCACCTATCGGCTGATGGCCGAAAAAACAGCTGACCTGGTTGCTGAAAAGCTGGGGATATCAACCCCCTGCTCCACCGCCGACACCCCGCTGATATCCCGTGCGCCCAGCAAGCTCATCGAAGCGGGCATGTCGGTCAAGCTCTGGGCAAAGGACCCAAGCCCCGGTGACAGCATGATGTGTGAGTGTGAAATGGTGCCCAAAAGCCATTTCAAGGAGTTGCTTACCTGGCTGAAGCAGAACCGGGAAACAGCTGATTTAAATTCCCTCCGAATCCACTCCCGCCTGGGGAAGGGTGCCTGCCAGGGAACATTTTGCAGTCTGAGGGTCACAGGCCTTATGTATGATGAAACCTATATCAAAGGCAGCCAGGGGCTGGACAATATCAAATTTTTACTTGAGGAACGCTTCAAGGGCCAAAAGCCGGTTCTATGGGGCAGTCAACTGGCCCAGGCAGAACTGAACGAAGGTATTTTCTGTTCTTTTTTTGGCCTGGACATGGCGGATCAAAATAGGGTGGATAATGATATGGTGGATCAGGACATGGCCAACCCGGGTATTAAAGGACAAGCGAATGGAAAATAGAGCGGTGATCCGAACAGAGCTTGCCATTATCGGAAGCGGCATGGCTGGCATGGCAGCCGCCCTGTTTGCTGCAAACAGAAAAATACCTGCCGTTGTTGCAGGAGGGGCCGGGGGATTTGAATATGCCAGCGGATTGCTGGACCTTTGGGGATTGACCCGTCCCGACCAGGGCTATTGCAAAAATCCCTGGCAGGGGATCGGCCAGATTGCCAAAATCTGGCCCAGTCATCCTTTTTCAAAGATTCCTGAACCCAATATTACGCAGGCATTTGAAGAGCTTATTGCTGGGCTTAAAAATCATGGGCTGGACTATACAGGCCTGCCCCGGGAAAACAGCCGGATTATAACCGCATTTGGGACGGCAAAACCCACCTACAGACTTCCCGTGACCATGGAACACAATGCAACAGCCCTCAAGGAAAAACCCGCCACCCTGCTGCTGGACTTCAACGGGCTCAGGGAATTTCGGGCCAAATTTGTCCAGCAGGTTCTGGCATCTGCCTGGCCCCAAATCCGGGTTGCGGCCATTGATTTTCCGCAAATGTCCCAGCGCTCGGAACTTTTTACCCCCCTCATGGCCCAGGCCATGGAAACAGAGCAGGTCCAGGACAAATTTGCAGCAGCGGTCAAACCCCTGCTCAAGGATGAACTGTTTTTAGGTCTGCCCGCTATTCTGGGCATTCACCGCTCCCAGGATATTTTGAACCGGCTCCAGAAACTTCTGGAGGTAAAGATATTTGAAATTCCCACCTCCCCGGTATCCGTGCCGGGTATCCGTCTCAAGGAAACCTTTAAACGAGCGTTGACAGGTACCTGCGTCACCCTGCTGCCCAATCAACGGATTATTTCAGCCGCCAGTAACCTCCGGGAATTTTGTCTGGACACCAATAGTCAACCTGGCATCGGCACAACCCGGATCCAGGCGAAAAACTGTCTGCTTGCCACGGGCCGATTTTTATCAAATGGATTGATATCCGGCCCCAAGGGGATACAAGAAAGTGTGTTCAATCTTCGGGTTGACCAGCCGGAAACCCGGGAACACTGGCATGGGGAAAATTATTTTGATCCCAAGGGCCATGCCGTCAACCTGGCCGGACTTCCCACCGACGAAAATTTACGACCCACGGATAAAAACAATAGCCCGGCCCATGAAAATCTATACGCAGCCGGATCCATCCTGGCGGGTCAGGACTGGATGCGAAACCGTTCCGGAACGGGTCTTTCCATTGCAACTGCCTTTTACGCCATTAAACAGATGGGTCTATCACAGAAGTAGACCCTAATTTTTTACCTTAAATCAGCCGGATCATTATTCCCTGATTTCATTATGAACCGGATCAAAATGGGCTATACCATCATTAACCGGTTCATAAATGGCGCCGGAGGAGGCCTTAAGTTCATACCAGGCCTGGCGAAGGGAGATCAGGGACAGGGCTGTTTTTTGCTGGGTCTGGGTCAGATTATTCTGAGCCTCATTCAGGGTGACCAGACTGGTCTTCCCATATTTATACTCTATTTCAACCAGATCCCGGTTCTCTTTTACCAACCGGCCGTTTTCGCGATAGAGCCGCAGCTGTTTCTGGGCACCGGCAACAGTAAAGCAATCCTGACGAATTTCAGAGGTCACTGTATTTTCAAGATTTTTTATATCCATTTGAGCCTGGGCGTCAGCATACCGTGATTCCTGCACAGCAGCCCTGTCCCCGCCTCCCCTGAAAAGGGGATATGAAAGAAACAACCCCAGGCTGTTTTCAATATCATCTCCTTCAAAACGGCCGCTGCCGATTCTGTCTGCGCCCACAGATCCGTTCAGGCTGATTTCCGGGAAAAATTTTGCTTTTGCCGTCTCAATATTGGCAAGGGCGATCCGGCTTGCCAACTTTAGTTTGTGCAGGTCCGGACGATTGTCCAGGGCATAGGTCACCATGGGTTTCACCTGGGGAGGTTCCATCTCACCCTTTGTTTCAACCGTTGGAAAAACAGGTTCGGGCAGCGCTTCCCCCGCAGCATCCTCTCCGAGAAGGGCAGCCAAGGCAGCCCTTGCCACATCAAACTGGGAGGTAAATTTTTCCATTTCAATCCGGGCCTGGTTCATACGGGTGTTAAGATTTAAAACATCGCTCACGGATCCCTTGCCTGCTTTTTTTTTAATCCGGGCATCGGCCAGCTGCTTGGCGTAAAAAATTTCATCCGATTCGGCAATCGCTCGATTGGCAAGGGCCAGCTGCCCCGTGTGAAAGCTTGCGGCCACAGAAGCAAGAAGTTTTCGAACCACATCAATCTTGTCCGCTTCTGCCAGATTCTGTTCAAGTTCTGCGGCCTGTACAGCATATTTTGTGGAAAAACCGGAAAAAAGCACCCATTTGGCGGTCATGGACCCGTCATAATATTCCTGACTGCTGTTGGTAGCCGGACCTGATGCAATCTCATTGTCAGACAGCTGTTTCCGGCTCATTGAGGCCCCAAGTGACAAAAAAGGATAATAATCGGCACGGGCCCGGGTAATCCGCTTGCTTGCCTGGTTGATCCGCTGAACCATTGCCTTGACGCTGGGGTTGTCTGCCCTGGCCTTTTCAAAGGCCAGATCCAGGGTCATCTGACCTGCCTGTGCAGGCCTGGACAGAAAAACACATAAAAGGCAGATCATAATCTGATATCGATATTTCAACTCAACTCCTTTGGCCTGTATTCAGACCCTTCCAAATGGTCATATCTCCTGGATGCCGGTTCCATAAGGGTTCTGGATTGTGGCCACCTTCCCTGTAGCATCCGGTGAGCAAGCAGCCTGAAATCATTTAGGATCACCAGCAGGCAGGGAATCAAAACCAGGGTAAGAACGGTTGCAAACAATACCCCGGCTGCCAGAGATATGGCCATGGGGATAAGAAACTGGGCCTGGAGATCGGTTTCCAGCAGCATGGGAGCAAGCCCCCCCACGGTGCTCAAGGTGGTTAAAAATATGGCACGAAACCGCCGGGAGCCCCCTTTGAGAATGGCTTCGAAAAAGGGGATATGCCGGGCAAAATTTTCATTGATTCTTTCGATGAGCACAATGGCATCATTGACCACCACCCCGGTCAGGGCCACCATCCCAAAAAGGCTCATCATGGACAAATTGTATCCCATGGCCATATGCCCCAGAACCGCTCCGATGATGCCAAAGGGAATGGTAATCATGATAATAAAGGGCTGAAGATAGGAGCGAAACATGGTGGCCACAATGGTGAATATACCCATGAGTGCAATGGGAAAGCCTACTTTCAAACTTGACATGGATTCCCTGGATCTTTTTTTATCCCCCTGGAGGATAATGATCAGATCTGGAAATTTTTCCTTTAGGGTGATTAAAAAACCCTGGCCCATCTCCTCGAATATTTCATTGGCATTGGTAATTTTAGTATTCACAAACCCGGTCACAAAAACACTGCGCTTGCCGTTGGTACGGCGGATGGTGGAAAACCCTGGTTCAATTTCAATATTGGCAACAGATCCCAGGGGCACCTCCACCCCCTTTGGACTCCTGATCCGGATGGATTCCAGATCCTCAAGAGAACTTCTTTCCGCCTTTGTATACCTGATTTTTACCCGAACATCGTGCTCCCCCCGCTGGAGACGTTGGGCCTCATTGCCGTAAAACCCGGAATTCAGCTGGGAGGCGAGGCCTGCCACGGTAATCCCCAGAGCCCGGGCCTCGGGTTTAAGGAAAAACCTCAACTCTTTTTTTCCCTCGCTCAAATCCGATTTAACCTGATAAACGCCCTTGAACTCCGAAAGTTTAGCCTTAAGCATGGCAGTGGCCGTCAGAAGGGTTTCCACACTGTCGCTGTGCATTTCAAAGGCGAGGGGTGCCTGCCTGTGCCCCGGCCCCAAAGCCTGGAAGGTCAAGGATTCAGCCCCGGGAATACTGCCTATTTTTTCTTCCCAGGCAAATAGAATATCCTTGGAATGGACCCCTCGTTTTTCCGATTCCAGCAAAATAGCCTGGACCATACCGGCATGGGGACCGCTGCTGGTCATCCCGTCGGAGGATGCCCCCACAAAGGTGAGCATATGCTTGATCAGGGGTTCTCCGGTCAGGGTTTTAAAATTTTTTGCATAGTCCCTGAGACTCGTTTCAATTATTGCCATGGCAGGTTCGGTCATGGTGGCAGGGGTCCCTTCGGGAAAGGCTACAGATGCCGTAACCACATATCCGTCGGTCTGGGGAAATACCGAATATTTTATCAGCCCTCCCTTTACAATGCCCACCACTGCCAGCAAAACGGCAATGGCAGTACACAAAACCACATATCGGAAATGAAGAACCCGGCCCAGAAAGGGGGTATACACCCTCATCACAAACCATTCCATGGAAGCGCTTGTCGCTTTGTTAACCCGGGCAACCACTCCTTTTCCCCTCCCCGTCTCAGACATATCGGGCAAATTATTCAAATGGGCCGGCAACAGAACAAAGCAGTCAATCAGGGAAATAAACAGACAGGAGATCACCACCGGCGGCAAGATAGCGATAAACTTGCCCATGGTGCCCCCCACAAAACCCAGGGGGGTAAAGGCCACAATGGAGGTAATAACCGCCGCTGTTACCGGCATGGCCACCTCCCGGGTTCCTTCAATGGCAGCCTGCAAGCTAGGTTTTCCCTGTTTTCTGTGGACATAGATGGACTCGCCCACCACGATGGCGTCATCCACCACAATTCCCAGCACCAGAATAAAGCCGAACAGAGAAAGCATGTTGATGGTGCCGCCGATGGCCCAGAGAATCCCCAACCCCCCGGCAAGGGAGATGGGGATTCCCATGCCAACCCAGATGGAAAGCCTTGTGTTTAAAAACGCCCAGAGCAGCACAAAAACAATGACAAGTCCGATGCTCCCATTTCGAGTCAGCAGACTGATACGGGCTTTTAGGGAGGTGGTCCTGTCATAGAGCACGCGAAGTTCGATGCTTTGGGGCAGTTCAGCTTTGATTTGATCCACCAGACCATAGACTTCCTTTGCAATCTTCAGGGCGTCTTCTTCGTCTGTCTTGGAAACCATTATCAGTACACTGCGCTTTCCATTGACATAGGCCCTGGCCGGATCTTCTTCAAAGCCGTCCACTATGGTTGCAATGCGGTCCAGGGTCACCACCTGCCCGGAAACGCCTGCCCGGACAATTACCCGCCCCAGTTCCCGGCCTGTATATTTTCGGCCCATGGTTCGCAGACGGATCTCTTCACCCGTTGTTTTCAGGGTACCGCCGGACCGGTTGACACTGGATTTTCGAACCGCGTCTGCCACATCATCGAAGGTCAGATTGTATTGCAAAAGCTTTTCTTCGGAAACTTCAATGGCAATCTCATATGCCCTTGTGCCGGACATGGTGACCTGTGAAACATTTTCCAGTGCTTTTATCCGGTCGGTAATTTTTTGTCCCCATTCCTTTAGTCGCCGCTCCTGCATGTCCGAGGCCAGATAAAGGGTGAGCACCGTACTTTTCCGGGTCACTTCTTTGATCACGGGTTTTTCCGCATCCTTGGGAAAAGTAGCGATTGCATTGACCTTGGTTTTTACATCTTCAAGTACATCGCCGGTGTCATACCCCTTTTTGACTTCAACCGAAGCCCTGGCAAAATTTTCAGAGCTTACCGTGGCATATTCTTTGATCCCTTCAATCCCATCCACGGCTTCTTCAATTTTCCTGGAGATCCCCTCTTCAACCTCTTCGGGATCTGCCCCGGGATAGGCCATTGAAATGGAAATCCGGTCCTTTTCCATGGCGGGAAAAGATTCCTTAACCATTAAATAGGCTGCCATGATACCCACCGCCACCACCGCGGCAAGGAAAATATTTGCAAAAACTGTATTTCTGGCGAAGGCCCCTAATATCTGTTTCATTCTCTTTTATTCCCCTATGATCTTAAGGGCGGAATTTTCGAGGGGATCCACCAGACGAGTGGTGATCAATAAATCCCCGGGGGTAATATCCCCGGACAAAAACACCTCATCTTTGTCGGCATAAATCTTATTTACCAAAACGGTTTTCAAACGATTTTCCCTGGAAATATAAACCGTGTTATCCGCACTGACCAGCCAGCGGGGTACCCGAAAGAGGCCTTCAATGGTTTTTCCCGGAATGCTCACACTGCAAAACATGCCTGCCACAAGGGGAGAGCAGTCCTTACAATTATCCAGGGGGTCAAATTTTACCGCCAGGGTCATGGTTCTGGAAGATTGATCAAACTCCACCAGCCGTTCCACCACCCCCTGAAAAATCGCTTCCTTGGCTTCAATCCAGGCGATTTCACAGGGAACCGACCGAGGTTTGGGAAACCAGGCGGAAATGTTGTCAGCCCCCCGGTCCTCAAAATCCAACCAAAGGGATGCTTCCACGGCATCCAGGGACACCTCTATCTCAAGGAATGAATCATCTGCCAGGGTGACAATCTGACTGCCCTTGGTGGCATACTCCCCCTCCTCCATGGCAATATCGACAATCCGACAGGTAAATGGAGCGATTACCCTGCACCGGTCAAGATTGACGGCAGCCTTGTCCATATTGGCCGCTACAGAAGCGATTCCGGCCACGGCTTCCCGGATCTGAACCGGGTACAGGGAAAGGGACCGCTTCATTTGATCATGGTTGTCAATGGCATTGTTCAAAGATTGTTCGGACTTGTCCAATTCCGATCGGTTGCCAATGCTGTTATCCTCGAGCAGAACCCGCACCCGCTCATACTCTGCCCGGGACAGATCCATGGTGCGTTGGATGGTTTTCACCCGGCGCTTGTCTGCTTCAAATTGTCGTTCAATAACCGCAAGGAGGCTTTTCTTCTGGTCCAAGCCTGCCCTGAGAACCTTTAATTCAGCAATGTAATCCGCAGGATCAATCTTAAAAATAATTTCACCTTTCGGGATGGTCCTCCCCTTTTCAAACCCCGGATGGGTATATATTATACGACCGGCCACCTCAGCAGACAATTTGATACGGGTCACGGGCCGGGCCACTCCAAACCCTTTTAACCTGGTTTTAACAGATTGGTAAATTGCTTTTTTCACCTCCACCTGGAGTATCCGCTCTTTTATCCGACCCCGGTGGGGAGATTTTTTCAGGGATTTAAAATAGGTCATGGCAGCAATTCCAGCCCCAAGAATTAAAAGACTCAAAACAATCCGGGGAATAACCCTGGTCATTGTTATTTTTTTTCTGATTTTTTCCATGAACCCGGCTCCTGATTTTCTGCTTGTATAAAAACGTGTTCCACCTGTTCCAGCACATCACACCATTTTTGGGTGGTTTCAGCCCCCAGTTTTTCAATCAACTCAACAAAAGAGGCAAAAATTGCCTTTTCAACTTTTTCATGCCTGGCCAATGAATCATGTGTCAGGCTTATCTCAACTTTCCGCCGGTCTGACCGGGATCGGCTTCTTTTTAAAATACCTTTTGCAACCAACCGGTTCACCATGGCAGAAGCAGAAGGGGGAGAGATCTGCTGAATTGCAGCCAACTCCTTTAACGAAACCTTCTTTTTTTTTCGGATCATCATGATGGCATGGAACTGGGAAATGGACAGGTCCTTGAGCAGGTATTTTTCTTTTTTTGACATGGATTTGCCGTGGTTCCTGGCAAAAAGCGTATCCTGAATGAGCCGTATGGAGGAAGAGATATACTTGGCCTGTTCAAGGGTGGTTCGGGCTATTACCTTTGGCATGGAATTTTCCCCCGTTAATATTTAAATAAAATAATATTTAGATAAAATAATAATTCGTTCATCTAACTAATATTTTCTATCCTGTCAACCAGATGCCTGGGGAATCAGTAATTTAATATTCATTCACCACTAAAACTAACTCTTGGGGTTGTTTGATACAGGCGTCAGCTCCGGAAGCCTCAAGTTCTTCTCGCGTTCCATACGAACACCAATACTAAAAATTCAATCCCCGTCTGAATGCCATTAAACGGGCAAAAAATGGTTTTGTTGTTTTGGCAAGTCCACGTTTTTCTATTTCCGCAACCGTTCTGCCACCACGGTCCTTGCTCGGTTGGACCTTATTTGGAAAGCTTAATAATTTTTCATGCGTTCCCTGACAAAAAGGAAATCCCCATCCTTTGAAAACGCGTGGCCTGTCCCTGAATTGTCTTAAATAGATACTTGCTCCACAGCTTACAGTGCGGATAGCACAAGATACATCCCATTTCATTTTAATACTATTGCATACACAATATAATAATGCTATTTAGCTGAAATTTTAAAATCCATAACAGGGTATTTGTTGATGAAAATCAGGCTATTGAATAGTTTTATCGTGTTGCTATCTTTTCTCCCCCTGCTGACTGCTAACCAGGCAAATGCGTTGGTGTATCAAGGGGAGATAGGTATTGCAAATCACCAGCTGGACAGTGGGGGTGTTTTTAACCAGATCAAGGTTAAGTATCAATTCACTACGCTTTTCCAAGAGCCCCTGGAAAGATACTGCTTGATGTGGACAAGCCCGCAAGAATCCACGGTTCTTCAAGACATCAAATTTCAGGCGTCAGTGAATAGCTCCCTAGCAAAAGGCGTGTATATTAATTTTACTCCCAGTCATATCCCGAAATCTGGAGAGTGGAGTATGGATGTCAATGCGAGCCCGTCGTGGAATGAAATATTTAACACCAAAGATGGGGGAATTGTTGATGAGCAGACGGCAAAGGCAATTTTCAAAAATGGTTTTACCCTCTCGGATCTCACCATAACTCTGATCGAAACTGCTGAAGCGGGAAAAAAAAATTCAACCATCAATAAAAGCAATTCCCATCAGCGGCTCCATGATCGTGCAAACGGGCTTCTCAGGAAAATTAACACGTATAATACCAGCGACAATAGGCTTGCTGGGTCAGAACTTGACAAATTACTCTCAAAGTTAGATCCGGTATACCAGATGAGCAATACATACAGTTGGAGCGCTTGTTCTCCTGCGACCTCTTCCTGTTCTGTGATGAGTGCAGACTATGTGGACTCTCCCCATGTTGCCGAGCTATCATACGATATTGATAATTACACCTATGTTTTTTACAAAATCGGCCCATTATACTCTTATCGCTGTAAGTCCAGCGCTACAATTATTGAGTCTCCCGTAGACCTGAAGATTAAGCTGCACCTCAACGTGGCTGATCTACAAAAAACGTACTTTGAAAAAAAATTCATAGCCGATGGTCAGTTAACCCCGGGTCAGTTTCTAATTTTCGGTGACCGTATCCAACACCATCCAGATCAGAAAAAAAACGCCGGTCTAACACCGCTTGGTTTCAACGCTCGATTGGAGGTTTTTCCAAAAGCGACTAACACATGCGGCGATATCAAAAAAAATAAAAAAAACCCGTTTGAAGAGCAAGAACAAGAAGAATTAAAACAACGACGTCTTAAAGAAGAAGCAAAGCAACGCGCACGTAAAAAAGCAAAGCTGAAGCGACTCAGACAAGAGGCCAAAGATCTTGGTGCCATCAACACCAATACCAGCGAAGTAACCTTAACAATATGGGATGGTGGTGAGGAAGACGGAGACAAGGTCAAAATTATACTTAACGATAAATTGATTAACGCAAATCTCCGGCTAAAAAATCAAAAACAAGCAATCCTCCTCAAACTTGACAAAGGCATGAACATTTTAGAAATAAAAGCGATTGATTGCGGTAGAAAAAAACCAAATACCGCAAACTACATACTCAGCCAAAATGATACTATCATAGAGCAAAAAGAATGGAGGTTGAATTTATATGAGAAAGGTGTACTTGTACTGTACTTCGAATGACCATGGAGCAATACATGAAAAAGATTAAATCAATATTACAAATTATTTTGATTCTTACTGCAATATCTACGTTTTTGCTCGACAGCGTGTATGCAGCAGAAAATCCATTTGCCATGAAAAACAACGATATATTCTCTGGTAAATGGACGAGCCCAGATAAAAAAGTATCAATGTTACTCTACCCCTCCCAAAAAGGAGGCATGCAGGGAACCATCAGGCGTAGGAAAGATTTATTGATTATCGAGGCCTCTTTTTTTCAGGGATCGCTACAGGGAAGGATGATGCTTGGGACCGAAGCATTTCCCATCAGCATAGCCAAAACCAGCAATGGACTGTTTGTCAAATCGGGTAATTGGGAAACCAGACTGAAGGCACACAAAAACAGAAGTTTTGAAAGCCGGTATGAAAAAGACGCTTTACAGATAGAACTGAAAAAATCTTCTGGCAACACATACATTGGCGGTCTGAAAATGGATGGAATCATCTATATAGTCTCTGCTGAAGCAAGTAAAAGCCTTTTGTGGGGATATTTTTCCAAGGACAACGAACAATGGCCTTTTTTTCTTGAGTGGGCTGGAGACACCCTTACTTTTCATACTGGAGATTATACCCTTACAGGCATCCAAGATGCTTTAAAGCTTGAGCGGGAAGCGGCAAAAAAACGTGAAGAGCAGGCAAGACAACTTGCAGAGCAGAAGGAAAGAGACGCAGCAAAAAAGGAAGCACTAAGAAAGAAAAAGGCAGCCTTGAAGAAAGCGCAAGAAAAGGCTGAAAAAGATTTATACAAAAAAGCAATGAACAACGATCTGGCCAGCGCCTATACCTACCTGGACAAATACCCCAGGGGCAATTACATAAAAGAGATCATAAATTCCAGCCATTTTAAGGCTGAAGAGGCAAGAGTAAAAGAGCAACGCAGAAACGCTCGCAAAAAAGAGCAGCAAGATTTATATGAAGGTGCCAAAACCAACGATATAACAAGTGCCCGAATATACATGACAAAATATCCTGGCGAAAAATATGCAAAGGAAATTTCCGGTTTTACCTATTACCTCAAACTGAGCAAAACACCCTCCAGCAGGAAAGAACCCAAAATGACCTTCTCCTACGACGAGGCCGGGAATAAAACCCAAGCCACATATCACGACCGAGAATCGTCAAAAGTTCAGCACCGGTATTATGCCTATGATAAGAACGGCAACCTGCTATCCGTAAAAAACGATGACGGTAAGGAACTTGAAAAACGTTCATATGATTCCACGGGTCGTTTGCTTGGAAAACGATCCTATAACAAATATGAAAAACTTTATATTACAGAGGCTTATACTTATGATGCGTTAGGTAATAAGGTGAAATCGATTGTTTGCGATAATAAGAATACGAGTAAATGCCATGAGTATGAATACAAATATGACCAATATAACCGAAAAATCCAATCCAAAGTGAAATACTGGTGGAAAGACCTATGGATAAAAACAACTTTTGAATATGACGATACAGACAATTTAGTGCGTGAATACGAAGATAGCGGCAAAGGGGATTGGAAGGAAAGGAAATTTACCTACCAGCAAAATGCGGATGGGAGAACTGTGAAATATTCATGCAAAGGTTCAAAAGATACCTGCTCTCCATATTACAGCACAAAAATATATGATACCCGTGGCTTCCTTATTTCATGGGACCAGGATTTGAACCCTATGTATTACAGTGATCTGGACGATAGAACATTCAAATACAATGATAAAGGAGATCTTATTCAATCCACAGATAAAAAAACAAACGGCACCCAAAGTATAACTAGGTATCAATATAAATATAAAGCGGTCAAAACAAATGATTTGAAGTGGTAAGTACGACGTTGCTCCCTAGGCAAAGAGACCAGAACTGAACCGCTCTCTATAAATTGTTAGGGCCTTTTCCGCCAGTTGATCATCATCAGCGGCAAGCAGAGAAAAACTTCTTTTTAAGGGTGGGCCAATACACCACTGCAAACTTTTTCTTGGTGGCGATGTCCTGCCCAGGCTGATTAACGCGTGTGAAATGCATTTTGTTATACCATCAAACGGGTCTGTCAATGCACCATCCAAATCAAATAAAATAAAATAATCATTATTCCCTTATCAACATGGGTTACCGCTGCCCCAGCTTTATGCGCCACACCAAAGCAAAGTGTCTCTTTTTTTTACAACTTTTTTACAACTTCTTTACGGATCTATGACACATCAAAGATTTAAGTTTTGTATCATCCGAGCAGATGGAAAAAAGATCTTTATATTGCAGTTTGAAAAAAAAATTGTTTAACTTAACCGGCAGAAAGGAGACAGATCGTGGAAAAGAAAATTATCAATTTTCATAAACAGGTCATCGTAATTGCAGGGATTATTATTTTTGCTTTAATCACCAGTCCGGCAATGGGACAGAATGAAATAACCCGGATTAAAATGGATAAAGTCATTTGTAAAGTTGAAACCGACCGGGCTATTCTTCCGGCTGGCGGGTCACAAAATGTGGTTTTGAAAATAACACTGGATGCCCCCCCGGCACCATCTAATATTAAAAGGCCAAAGGTAAATTTGGCCCTTGTGCTGGATCAGTCAGGATCCATGGGTGGTAATAAAATCGCCCATGCAAAATCGGCAGCCATTGAGGCGTTGACCCGGCTCGGTTTAGAAGATGTTTTCTCTGTTGTGGTTTATGATACCACTGTTCACACCATTGTTCCGGCTCAAAATGCCAGAAATATTCAAGATATAATTCAAACCATACGGCAGATCGATCCAGGGGGCAGCACGGCTCTTTTTGGCGGCGTCAGCCAGGGCGCAGCAGAAATAAGAAAAAATATTGAAAATGATTTTGTGCACAGGATTGTTTTATTATCCGATGGATTGGCCAATGTTGGTCCCCGGATGCCAGAGGATTTAGGTCGACTTGGCACAGCGCTGGTCAAAGAGAATATCTCCGTAACAACAGTGGGGGTTGGAACCGATTATAATGAAGATTTAATGGCACAGCTGGCCCAGACGAGTGATGGAAATACTTATTTTGTTGAATCTGGATATGAGCTGTCCAGAATTTTTAGTTCTGAATTGGGTGATGTATTAAATGTTGTGGCAAAAAAAGTAAAGGTTACGATAACGCTACCGGAAGGGATAAGTGCGGTAAATATTATCGGTAGAAAAGGCCGGATAAAAAATAACAAGATAGAATTATATATGAATCAATTATATGGGGGCCAGGAAAAATATGCATTGGTTGAGGTGAATCTGCCTGAATCCAAATCCGGATCAAAGGTTAAAATTGCCCAGGCTGATGTTGAATACGAGAATCCGTTTAATCGGATCCGGGAGAGGTCCACCGGTATCTCCTATGCATCTTTTAGCAGCGATAAAATAGCGGTTAAAAAATCAACCAATGTCGATGTGGTCAGGGAATACCAACTAAACTTGAATGCCCTGATCCAGGAAAAGGCCATTGAATTGTCCGATAAGGGTTTGAAAAAGGAAGCGGTGGAAGAACTTAAACAGTCTGCAGCCAAATTAAAGGCCATGGGCTCACTTTACAAGGATGAAGCATTGTTGAAACAAGCTCAAGAAGCAGAAGTTCAGGCAGATATAATTGAGGATGAAGGCATGAGCAAAAAAAGCCGAAAACTCTTGAGAACCAAATCTTATCAATTGAAAAATCAACAACTTTCACAATAAGTAAAAAACTGCTATGGCTTAACACATGACAAGTAAACGATCCATCATATTCTTCTGGGCACTGATCCTTGTGCCCACATTAATTTTATCAGCATTTGCATTGCACCTTCTCTCCAATGAGCAGAAAAGAATTAATCAAACCGGCATAGGTTCCCTGACAGATCGTGCACAAACCATATCAGAAACAATCCACTTAACCGTGGAAACGGTACAGGAGAATATTGCATCCTCATTGCTTAAACTTGAACAAGATAACCTGTTGGAAGGTTTGATTTCCTGGGAAGAAACAAATCCGTTAATCCGGAATGTTTTTATTTATAATGCGGATAAAAAACTTGAATATCCTTTACAGGGGAAGGCTTCAACCGAGGAAGAACAACGATTTATGGCCCGGTATAATTCATTATTTTCAGGGCGTATATCATTTGATTTTAACCAGAATCCTTCCACCGAAGAAGAAAAACTGTTGAAAAGAGAGTATCAAAAAAACACCTTATACAGCCGTGTACCCAAAAAAGAAAAATCCTCATCCCGACAGGAATTGGTGGCCCTTTCAAAGGTGAAACTTCCGGTGCCTGACCGTTCAAAGTCTGAGCGTTTAGTAGCCGCACAAAAGGCACCTTACCAAAATGAACCACTGGAAGAAAGCGTGACATTTGATGAAAAAATTATTTTGTCAAAAGCAATTGAAAGATCGGGGTGGACACCCTGGTTCAGTGAAAATCGATTATATATCCTGGGTTGGGTTCAAAAAATTGAAAACGGGCCTGTTTATGGTATAGAGCTTGAATTAATGACCCTGTTATCAAGACTTCTTGTCAGCTTCCCTGATCTTTTTGAAACCCGTGCAGCACTCATGCTAATGGATGGAAACGGTAAATTTATGCACCAGACAGGAACCCTTGAAGTGGCACCCGAAGATAAGCCGGTTTCAATTGTCAATGTATCGGACCTTTTGCCCCATTGGAGAATTGCCGTGTTTGTGGATGAAAAAGGGTTGGGAAAAGGCAATGGATTTTTGGTGGTATCAATTTTGCTCCTTGCCATTTTTATTGTGGCTATTTTATCAGGCGGGTATCTTTTAACCCGGTTTACCCTTCAAAATATCCTGGACGCACAACAAAAAACCTCTTTTGTCTCATCTGTTTCCCATGAATTAAAAACCCCATTGACCAGTATAAGAATGTATGCAGAACTGTTATTATCCAAACGCGTAAAAGATGAAGAAAAGATGCAAACCTATCTGTCTGTAATTGTGAACGAAAGTGGTCGATTAACAAGATTGATCAACAATGTTCTTGATTTTGGCAAGCTTGAACAAAGGAAAAAAACCTACAGGAAATCGACCTTTAAACTGGATCAATTTTTAAGCCAGATCGTTGAAACCCATGGTATACGCATTAAAAAACAGGGACTACGGTTGGATATCAAGATAAAGGGAAATGATTTTACAATAAAATCTGATCAGGATGCTCTGGAACAGGTTATTTTGAACCTTTTGGATAATGCATTGAAATATGCAGGTCAAGGCGAGTTTATAAAATTTATCCTGGAAAAGGCGATCCCGGATAAAAGCAATCCGTTCATTTTGTTAAAAATTTGTGATGATGGGCCGGGAATTCCAGTAGATCAACAAACACTTATTTTCAAAAAATTTTACAGGGTGGATAGCTCATTGACCAGTAAACAACCAGGATCAGGTTTGGGGTTGAGTATTGCACGGCAAATTTTAAGAGATCTTGGTGGAGAATTGACATATGAGTTCATGCCTGAAAACGGCAGTTGTTTTATAGCAAGGATAAAAAATCATGATGCAGATTAAGATATTAGTAGCAGAAGATGATACCCATATTCGACTGGGTCTTGTGGATACATTAGAAAGCGAAGGATATCTCGTTTTAGCAGCCAAAGACGGCAAACAAGCCTTGCAGCTATATGATAATAATATGTGTGATCTTGTTCTTCTTGATATCATGATGCCTGAAAAAAGTGGATATGATGTCTGTCGGGATATTCGAACTATGGATCAGGATGTCCCTGTTATCATGTTGACAGCAAAAGGAGAGGAAATCGATAAAGTTGTTGGACTTGAACTTGGGGCAGATGATTATATTACCAAACCCTTTGGTGTTCATGAGCTATTGGCCCGGATTGCCGCTGTGTTGCGAAGAAGCAAACGATCGGGGCCAAAAGAAACAGGGCTTTGCAGTGAACGATTTCGTTTTGGCAAGTTTGAGGTAGATCCTAAAACATACAAGCTTTCAAAAAAAGAAACTAAATCCCAAAAAGAGGATACCATTGACCTGTCAGAGCGAGAGCTAAAATTAATTCAACATTTTTATGCCTATAAAGGTGAAGTGTTAAGCCGGGATAATATTCTGAATACGATTTGGGGAATTGAGTATCTGGGTACGACACGAACCCTGGATCAGCATATTGCACAACTTCGAAAAAAAATTGAAAAAAACCCTGCCAATCCCGATTATATTATTACTGTCCATGGCGTGGGATATCGATATGAACCCTGATTGAGCTTTCCTAGGAGCATGATTGCTGATGCTTTTTTTAAAAGAGCCGCCAATCAATTTCATCCAATGGTTATGGTTACCTATACCACAACAATGAATTAGCTCTATTTTTCCCCCATTAAAATTGACAAACAAAAAACCATCCCAATATTTATTCCCTATGCAAAAGAGGGGAGAGAACATGGGGAAATGCAAAAAACATCCTTTACGGGAAACCAGCTATCGCTGTGCAAAATATGATATTTACCAATGCAAGGAATGTCTGCGCTGCAAGGACCCCAAACTTTATTGTAAACACAGGCCGGCCTGCGCCATCCATTTTATAACAGAAAAAGGGGGGGATCCGGATTTTTAATCCTCCCCCACTCTTAAAAAAATATGATATAAGCGTTCAGGGGTTCAAACCATCACTCGCTCAGACAGCTGATCTGACAACAAATCATTTGTCAGGTCGTTTAAAGGGGACAAAACAAAAATGAAAAAAGACACACATAATTTTATCCATGGATATAAGGGGCTGGGTGCATTTGGCATGGACCGAAAGACCGATGAAGAAACGATCATGTTCTATTTGCAGAAATTTTCTGAAGACGGGTTTATGGAAGCCTTTCTTCCCAGGCTTACGGAAAAGGAGTTGGAAGGGGTGTATTTGTTCATAAATGACCACCTGAAAAAACATATTTCAGAAGATGAGTACCATGAACTTTTCTTGAAGGACAGATGAGAAAGAGATTGTAAATATTAGGTATTATAGGTTATTGTTAATCCCTTTTCAAGGCAATCTACCAGCTTTCCCTTGACAGCCGATGCAGATTAACATATCTCCAGATTCATAGGAATAACCCCATAATTCATAGGAGATATTTACAAATGTACAAAAAAAAATTATGTTCAATGCTTTTGGCGGTAGCGGTTCTGATGGTATTTACAAGCTATGCCCTGGCAAGTGGAAAGAGCTTAATGATGGCCACCACCACCAGTACCGACAACACGGGTCTTTTGGAATATCTGATCCCCCATTTTGAAAAAGAGACCGGCATCCCCCTCAAATGGACGGCCACGGGAACCGGTAAAGCATTGAAACTGGGCCAGAACTGTGACGTGGATGTGCTCCTAGTTCATGCGCCTCCGGCTGAAAAAAACTATATCAAAAAAGGGTTTGGAAAGGACCGACGCGAAGTCATGTACAATGATTTTGTGATCATAGGCCCCGAATCAGATCCTGCCGGAATTAAGGGGAAAAGCATTTCAGATGCCTTTGCGGCCGTCAAAAGCCATGCCGCCCCTTTCATGAGCCGGGGTGATGATTCCGGCACCAATAAAAAAGAGAAACTACTCTGGAAAAATGCAGGGATGGAATTGCCGGACAATGAGTCCTGGTATCTCCAGACCGGCCAGGGAATGCTTGCCACCATCACTGTGGCCCAGGAAAAAAAGGGCTATACCATGACAGACCGGGGCACCTATATCAAATACCAGGACCAGCAGGGCGGCAATGCCCCCTTGAAAATATTGGTGGAAGGGGATAAGATCCTTTTGAATCAATATAGTGTGCTGACCCTGGATCCAGCCAACTGCCCCAAGGCAAAATATAACCTTGCTTTAAAATTTTCCGACTGGATGGGATCGCCCTCTGCCCAGCAACTGATTGGAGATTTCAGGCTTTTGGGTCAAAAATTATTTATACCCAACGCAAAATAGCTTTAGGATTTTATGGATTTTATTGTTGCAGGTTTTATCAGAGCCATTGAACTGCTGATAAACTTTGACCATTCCACCTGGACAGCAATTTGCGCAACCCTGCAGGCATCCACCTGCTCCATGCTCATCAGTCTTGGAGCAGGTCTGCCCTGCGGGTTCCTTCTGGGGTATTTCGATTTCAGGTGGAAAAGACCCCTGAGAACTATCTTGGATACCCTCCTGGCGCTTCCCACAGTCTCCGTGGGACTGCTGGTTTATGCCTTTATCTCCAGCCAGGGGCCCCTGGGTCAATTCGAGCTGCTGTTCACCCTGACCGGCATTGCCATTGGACAGACCATTCTTGCCTTTCCCATTGTAACGGCCATAACCGCCTCCATCGTGGAGAATATTGACCCGGAGCTCAAGCTGACACTGATCTCTCTGGGGGCCGGTAAAAAAAATATTATTGCCACCTGTTTGTGGGAGGTCAGATACGGGATTCTTGCAGCCGGGGTTACCGCCTATGGACGGGTTCTCACAGAAGTGGGAATCTCCATGATGGTGGGGGGCAATATTAAATATCATACCAGAACCATTACCACGGCCATTGCCCTGGAAACCAACAAAGGGATGTTTGCCGACGGCATTGCCCTGGGCATTGTTCTCATCGGAATTGCCTTTGCCGTAAACCTTTCCCTCTCCTTTTTAAGAAAACAATGAAAATGACCCAGGATTCCTATCGACTCAGCCATATCCGGCACTACTACGGGGAAAACAAAGTACTGGATATTGAGACACTACAAATCCCCCAAGGCTCCATTACCGGTCTATCTGGCCCCAACGGCAGCGGAAAAAGCACCCTGCTGAAAATCATGGCCTTTGCCCTGAAGCCAACCCAGGGCGAGGTATGGCTCAATGGACGCCAAGAATTTATCCTCTCCCCCCGGGTCCGTTCCCGGGTCACCCTGCTCACCCAAAAGCCCTATCTTCTAAAACGCTCGGTTTTCGACAATGTTGCCTATGGGTTGAAAATCCGAAAGGACATAAAAAACATTAATAACAGGGTAAAACAAGCCCTTGAAAGTGTGGGACTCGCCTATGGGTTTGCCCGGCGCCAATGGCATGAACTTTCCGGCGGTGAAGCCCAACGGGTTGCCATGGCCGCCCGTCTTATCCTGAAACCCGATGTACTGCTTCTGGACGAACCCGTGGCCAGCGTGGATACCAAGAGTGCCGGACTGATCCGAAAGGCCTCCCTGGCCGCCAGAAAAGACTGGGGATGCACCCTGGTGATTGCCAGCCATGATCTGCCCTGGCTGAATGAATGCAGCGATACACGGCTCTCCATTACCAATGGCCAAATATTTTCAACAGGCAGGGAAAATATCATTCCCCCGCCCTATGACCTGTCACATGAAGATTGGCCCGTAAAATGGCTTGGCAGTGATAAAACGGGTGAACAGATCCGCCTTCCCCTTCGGAAAAATACCCAAAAATTTGCCGTGATACAAAAAGAAAAAATATGCATTCGCCTTGAACGCAAGTCAGACAACGGATATGATAATCAGATCACAGGTAAAATCATCTCCATGCACATGGAAAAAAGATCCGGCCAGATCATGGCCACCATCCATGCCAAGGATTTTACCATGGATATAGGTTTCTCCCTGGCCCAGGCAAGGAGCCTGGGCCTTTTGCCCGGCAAAAAATTAATCCTCATGTTCCGCTCCCAAGAGGTTGAGTGGCGATAGCACTTCACTTGGCCTGACTTCCAGTGACCCGAACATCAAAATTTTACTTTTTTTTAAAAATTAGGTGTGAATCGGCGTATATTCTTTCTTGACAAGAACTCATTCTTCTATACAATCCAATAAAATTTAATTTATAATTTATTATCAAATTATATAATAGATTATCGAGCTCCCAACATTTTTATCCAAAAGGGATAATAGTCTGCATAAAATGAAAAAATATAAGTTTACATTATTCACCCTAATCTCAATCACTTTTCTTTCCGGGCTATGCCAGGGTCTTTTACTCCCTCTGCTCTCAATCCTGTTAGAAAACCAGGGCGTATCTGCAAGCTCCAACGGAATGAATGCGTCTGCATTATATCTGGGTATTTTAATTGCCGCCCCCTTTATGGAGCAGTGTCTTTACAAGTTTGGATTTAAGCCCTTAATGATTACCGGCACCCTGGGCGTGGCAATCCTTTTGTTAATATTTCCAATGGTTCAGTCCTATTTTGTCTGGCTGGGGCTTCGGTTTTCCATTGGCATATTTAACCATGTATTTCACTATGCAACCGTTGTCTGGCTAACCACAATCGCACCTGAAAAAAAACGGGGACAATATCTTTCCTTTTATGGGTTTGCCTTTGGCCTTGGATTTTCCCTGGGCCCTTTAATGGCTGAGCTGCGGTCCATATCAATTTTTGTCCCCTTTCTTTTGACCAGTGGATTCAGTTTTCTAAGCTGCTTTTTGATTTGCTGGCTTGGAGCTGAAAAAATAGAGGATCCCAACAAAACCATGGTCAACTCCACCCTTGGCAAAAGAGCTGTGCAAATATTTCATCTGGGGTGGTTCGCCCTTCTCCCCCCATTGGGATATGGAATTCTTGAAACCTGTATCAGTGGTAGTTTCCCCATTTTCTTGACACGAAATGGGTTGGAAGGATCTTCAATTTCCTTAATTCTAACCTTTTTTTTCCTTGCCGGCCTTTTGACACAATTGCCCATCGGCAGGCTCAGTGATTACTGGGGGCGAAAAAAAACCCTGGTGATCCTGACCGCATCGGGGGCCATTGGTTTTTTGTGCGCGGCCCTGGCCGAGCCTTTCTTCCACACCACCCTGTTTTTTTATATCATTGCCGGTGGGGCCCTGGGATCCACTTACAGCCTTGGTGTTACCTACCTTACCGACGCTATTCCAAAATCACTGCTTCCCACCGGAAATATGCTGTGCAGCATCTGCTTTGGGGTTGGCAGTCTAGTGGGGCCTGTGTGGGGAGGATTGTATATCCAACATCTGCCAGGATTAAATTTTTCCTGGCTTCTCTTCTTTATTTTTTTGGCAATATTGGCAGGATTGATCCTGGGCAAGCAAAGACAACCTGGGGGTTCAAATGAAGACGGATCATCGGGGATTTAAAAAAGAAAGTCCTCTTTTTCCGCCATCATTCGTCTCAGATTAATCACCGCATGCTTTCTGGAGTGGGAAATATGGGCAGCCAGATATTTGCTGGCAAGGGCTGTATCCCTATTAAGAACCGCCTCAAAGATTTTCCCGTGTTCGGTTTCATCGGATTGTTCAGATGTCACGTACTGCAGGCTATTGCGGTATTTCAAATGAAGCAGATCAAAGGTACTTTTCAGGGATTGTATCCGTATATACTGACCGGACTGGGAGGCAAGGACAATATGAAATTCCATATTTTTCAATAATTTTTCATTGATAAAAACGCCCTTTAATGACTCCAGGTAAGCATTGTACGCCTTGGTCAGGGCTTGAATGGAATTGTCATCCAGACAGGCAATGGTTTCCTGGACCAGAGAAACCTCAAGCAATTCTCTAAATTTATAGATTTCTTCAACCTCTGGAAGGGACAGGGACTCGATATAATACCCCTTGTTGGGTTTTCGCCGCACTATTCCTTGAAATTCAAGAAATTTTAATGCCTGAATTACCGGAGTGGCACTCATTTCCATCTTTTCTGCCAAATCCAGAAACGGCAATTTCTGCCCTGCCACAATCTCATTGTGAAACAGCATCTGCCGGATGCCAGCCAGTGCTTTCTGGGTCAGATCATCCTGATTTCTATTGGTAGCATTCTTTTTTTTAACCATATTTACTCCCAATAACAATTACAAAAAACATTCCAAAACCCATGGCCAACCGGCCTGATCAAAACTACATTTCAGCACAAGGTACTAACATAAATAAGGATATTTGCACAGAACTTTCTTGTAATTTTTTGAAGTTCAAATATGATTTTATATTTAATTTAATTTGAGATTTTATTTATAATTTAATAATAAATTATTGACTTGACTCTCAAGTTCATATATCAAACATCCACAGCGGTTTGGTTTCGGTTTTATTTTCCACTAATAAAGCACCAAGGAGATGTATATGAACGCTAAAAAGTTTGGACTATTCTTATTAACCATTTTTTTCGGACTGACCCTTCTTAACGACCCGGTACATGCACAACGGTCCGGAGGCACCTTTGTTTTCGTAGCGCCCTACGATGGAAGTATCTTAACCCTTGACCCCCACAAAACAAGCAAGGAGCAGGATTTTCTGGTGGCCATGAACATCCATAAAAGCCTCTATGCCTGGAATTCAGACAAGAACAGACCCCTGCCCGAATTGGCAGACAAGGTAAGCATTTCCCAGGACGGTCTTGTGTATACCTACACCCTCAAGAACAATATTTTTTTTCACAACCAGCGCAAGCTTGTGTCCGACGATATCATTTACAGTTACGAAAGGATATTGCGCCTGAAACCCGCTTCTCCTGCCCGCAGGTTCATCAATATTATTCAGGGGTCAAAGGATTTCGCCGAAGGTAAGACCACCCGCCTTTCAGGAATCAAAAGAATAGACGATACCACATTTTCCATCACCTTTAACAAACGAATTGACCCCTCCTATGATCTGTACCAGCCAGGCACCGCCATCCTGCCCGGGGACGTGATAGAGGCCAAAGGCGATGAATTCGGCGTTTCTCCGATTGGGTGCGGCCCCTTTAAATTCAGCACCTGGACCAAGGGCAGTGAGGTTGTCCTGGAAAAATTTGAAGGTTTTTACAAGGCGAACAAACCCTTTCTTGATACCCTTGTATTTAAAATCATGATGGAAAGTGCTTCCAGGGATATCGCCTTCAGGTCAAAAGAACTGGATGCAACCCTGGTGGGGGCATCCCAGTATCCCCTATACAAACGAGATTCAAACATATCCGCAAACCTAATTGAGGTTGGCGAAACAAATACCCGCCTGGTATGCCTTAATCCCAAGTACAAACCCCTGTCGGACAAACGGGTCAGGCAGGCGATCAACCATGCCATCAATGCAAAACTCATCAATGAAAAATTTTTGAAGGGAAAGGCCTATGATCCGGTGGGATGGCTGCCCGTTTCTTCCCCTGCCTTTGATTCCGATGCAAAGGGATATGCATATAACCCCAAAAAAGCCTTGGCATTAATGAAAGAGGCGGGATATGAAAAAGGATTTAACCTGGAATTTCTGGGAACAGGCAACAAGTCCTACGGAATCCCCGTTGTGGAAGCCCTTGTGCCATTTTTACAAAAAATCAATATAACGATCACCATGCAGCAACTGGAAGGCGGCATCCTTTATGACCGCCTGGTTGCCGACGATTACCAGGCCATTATCTGGTCATTTAACTCAGGTCCTGATCCCTACCAGGCACTCCGCAGATGGCATTCTGCCAATCCCAACAATTCAGGAAACTATGTGCATTACAACAATCCTGAATATGACAAACTGCTGGATATAAGCCGAGCAACTTCTGATATCGATCAGCAACTGGCCTATCTCAAACAAGCAGATCGTCTTTTCCAGGCAGATGCCCCCATCTGGTTTTCCAATTACAACAAGGCGGTTGTGGCAAAACAAGACTGGGTCCATGGCATCAAACCCGTGGCCATTGAAATGATGTATCAGCAATTTGAAGATGTCTGGGTGGACAAATCATCTCCCCGGTCTTCCAAATAAATAGTTTTGAAGAGCTGCCCTAGGGCAGCTCTTCAAATTTCTGAACATCAAAATCGCCACGGGGAATTGCAATGCTTAAATATGCGGTAAAAAGAATTCTTCAATTTGTTCCAACCATTATCGGCATTACCCTGCTGATGTTCCTTGTCTTGAATTTTATTCCCGGCAATGCTGCCTTTAAGACAGGGGGAAAACTGGAACTTGAACCTGAAGTCATGGAACAATTGAAAAAAGACTGGGGGTTGGACAAGCCCCTGCACGTGCGGTATCTGTCCTATATGAAAAACCTTGCAAAAGGAGATCTGGGCAAATCTTTTTTAAGGCGCTACGAGGTCAAAGATATTATTGGGGAAAGGTTTTATGCCACCATGAAACTTGCTGTCTGCGCCATGGGTATCGCCCTTGCCTTTGGCATCCCCCTGGGATTTATTTCAGCCTTAAAACAGGGCACCTGGTTTGATACCCTTTCCATACTGGGTGCCGTATCCGGGGTGTCCATTCCCCAAT